>NZ_CP186327.1:0-634187 GCF_049332655.1 Sinomonas sp. P47F7
ATGGGGACAGACGAGGCGAACGAAGCCAACACTGTTGGCAGTTCGTGGCGGCGCGTGGTGCGCCTGCTCGAGGAGGACGACCGCGTCTCCCCTCGGCAGCGCGGATTCGTAGTGCTCGCGCAGGCGCAAGGACTCATCGGATCGACGCTCCTGGTCGCGGTCCCCAACGAGCTCACGCGTGAGGTCCTCCAGACCCAGCTCAAGGAGCCGCTCGACGCGGCGCTCCGCGGCGTGTTCTCCGAGGACATCCGCTGCGCGATCGACGTCGACACCGAGCTCGTGCCCCTCCGCGAGGAGATCTTCGAGCCGCTCAAGCGCCCGGAACCCGTCCCGGATCTCCGCCCGGCCCCGACCCCGCCGAGCACGTCGCAGGAGTTCGGTCGGCTCAACCCCAAGTACACGTTCGACACGTTCGTGATCGGTGCCTCGAACCGCTTCGCCCACGCGGCGGCCGTGGCGGTGGCCGAGGCACCAGCGAAGGCCTACAACCCGCTCTTCATCTACGGTGACTCGGGCCTCGGGAAGACCCACCTCCTGCACGCGATCGGTCACTACGCGCGCCGGCTCTACACGGGCATTCGCGTCCGCTACGTGAACTCCGAGGAGTTCACGAACGACTTCATCAACTCGATCCGCGACGACGAGGGCACGAGCTTCAAGACCACGTACCGGAACGTGGACCTCCTCCTCATCGACGACATCCAGTTCCTCGCGGGCCGCACGGGGACGATGGAGGAGTTCTTCCACACGTTCAACGCCCTCCACAACAGCAACAAGCAGGTGGTCATCACCTCGGACCAGCCGCCGAAGGCGCTTCATGGCTTCGAGGACCGCATGAAGTCGCGCTTCGAGTGGGGTCTGCTCACGGACATCCAGCCGCCGGACCTCGAGACCCGTATCGCGATTCTCCGCAAGAAGGCCAACAGCGAGGGCCTCTACGCGCCGGACGACGTGCTCGAGTACATCGCGTCGCGGATCGCCTCGAACATTCGCGAGCTCGAGGGCGCACTCATCCGCGTCACCGCGTTCGCGAGCCTCAACAAGCAGCCGGTCGATGTGGCCCTGGCCGAGATGGTGCTCAAGGACCTCATCACGGATGATTCGGCGCTCGAAATCACGTCGGACCAGATCCTCCAGGAGACGGCCGCCTACTTCAAGCTCACGGTCGAGGAACTCAACAGCAAGTCCCGCACGCGCACGCTCGTCACCGCGCGGCAGATCGCGATGTACCTGTGCCGCGAACTCACGGACATGTCGCTGCCCAAGATCGGCCAGGTCCTCGGCGGCCGCGACCACACGACCGTGATCCACGCCGATCGCAAGATCCGCGAGCTCATGGCCGAGCGCCGCGTGATCTTCAACCAGGTCACCGAACTCACGAACAAGATCAAGCAGGCTCAGCGGGGCGTCTGAGCAGCCCCGCGCGGGGCCCGGACGACAGCAGTGCTGGGACCCGCCGTCGTTCTTGTCGTTCCTTATTAACAGGGGCCTGTGGACAACCCTGTGGGAAGTTAAGTGCACATCCACGCCGGATGGGCTTAAACCCCCCACCCTTCTGTGGAGAGTCCGAATGACAAGAATCCGCCGGTCCACAGCGAGGGCCCCGCTCGTCCGCAGCGAATCAACACGTCGTGAACACCCTGACCCCGCATCGGATCAGGCCAAAGCACGGTTTTCCACAGTTTCCACAGCAGTTATTAACACCACCAATCACAAAATTCTTCAGATCCGTTAGACAACAGGAACCTTCCTCCCCGTACGGGCTCCACTCGATCCCCTTCCGAGCGACCCCCACGTTGAACGTGCCGCCGCTCTTGCGGCTAAGCTGTCCACAGTGCGCGCTGGGACGCACGAATCGTTGAAAGGCGGGAACCCTTCCGTGAAGTTCCGAGTCGAGCGGGATGTCCTCACCGAAGCAGTGAGCTGGGCAGCGCGTTCCCTTTCGCCACGGCCACCGGTCCCCGTCCTCTCCGGACTCCTGCTCCGCGCACACGACGGCGTGGTAAGCCTGAGCAGCTTCGACTACGAGACCTCGGCTCGCCTTGAGATCCCCGCCGAGATCAGCGCCGAAGGCACGATTCTCGTCTCCGGCCGACTCCTTGCGGACATCTGCCGCAGCCTCCCGGCCGCACCCGTCGACGTCGAAACGGACGGATCGAAGGTCACGCTCACGTGCCGTCGGAGCTCGTTCCACCTGGCAACCATGCCGGAGGCGGAATACCCTCCCCTGCCAGAACTTCCGAACATCACCGGCGCCGTCTCCGGCGACGCATTCGCCAAGGGCGTCTCCCAGGTGATCATCGCCGCGAGCAAGGACGACACGCTTCCGATCCTCACCGGTGTGCGGATGGAGTTCGAAAACGGCCTCATCACGCTCCTCGCCACCGACCGCTACCGCCTGGCGCTGCGCGAAATCGTCTGGAAGCCGGGTTCCCCGAGCGTCTCGACGAGCGCCCTCGTCAAGGCCAAGACCCTCAACGAGGTCGCGAAGACACTCGGCGGCTCGGGCGAACTCAACATCGCGCTGGCCGAGGACGATTCACGCCTCATCGGCTTCGAGAGCGGCGGCCGCACCACGACCTCGCTGCTTGTCGATGGCGACTATCCCAAGATCCGTTCGCTGTTCCCTGACAGCACGCCGATCCACGCGATCGTCGCGACTCAGGACCTCGTCGAGGCCGTGCGCCGCGTCTCCCTCGTCGCCGAGCGCAACACGCCCGTGCGCCTTGCGTTCTCGGACGGGCTCGTGGTCCTGGATGCTGGCACAGGCGAAGACGCCCAGGCCTCGGAAGAGCTCGAGGCACAGCTCACGGGCGAGGACATCACGGTCGCATTCAACCCGCACTACCTCGTGGAAGGCCTCGGCGTGATCGAGACCCCGTTCGTGCGCTTCTCGTTCACGAGCGCGCCGAAGCCCGCCATGATCACGGCCCAGAAGGAACAAGAGGGCGACGACGAATCCGATTACCGGTATCTCGTCATGCCTGTTCGTCTCCCGAACTGACGCGACGACCTGGAGACATCCCGAGCCGGTCTGTCTTCTCACCCGCCCTCCCGCCCATACCCGCCCTCCCGCCCCGAACGACGTCGAAAGGACACCCATGCATTTCGGATTGATCGGCCTCGGCAAGATGGGCTTCAACATGCGAGAGCGAGCGCGCAAGGCTGGCCTCGAGGTCACGGGCTACGACCGGAATCCGGACGTCGCCGACGTCGCGTCGATCGACGAGCTCATTGCGGCCCTCCCCTCGCCGCGCGTCGTGTGGGTCATGGTCCCGGCCGGCGAGATCACCGACAAGGTGGTTCAGGAGCTGAGCGACAAGCTGTCCGAGGGCGATCTCGTGATCGACGGTGGGAACTCACGCTTCACTGAGGACCAGCGTCACGCAGCGCACCTCGCGGCGAAGGGAATTCGCTTCGTGGACTGCGGCGTTTCCGGCGGCGTGTGGGGTCTCGAGAACGGCTACGGCCTCATGGCCGGCGGCGAGGCCGACGACGTTGAGCTCGCCATGCCGATCTTCGACGCACTGCGGCCCGAGGGCGAACGCGCCGACAGCTTCGTCCACGTGGGCGGGATCGGCGCGGGCCACTACGCCAAGATGGTCCACAACGGCATCGAGTACGGCCTCATGCAGTCGTACGCCGAGGGCTACCAGCTCCTCGCCGCGAAGGACATCATCAACGACCTCCCGGGCACGTTCCGCGCCTGGCAGAAGGGCACGGTCGTGCGCTCGTGGCTCCTGGACCTCCTGGTCAAGGCGCTCAACGAGGATCCCGGTCTCGAGAACATCGGCGACTACGTCGAGGATTCGGGCGAGGGCCGCTGGACCGTCGAGGAGGCCATCGCGAATGCGGTGCCAGCCCCGGCCATCACGGCGGCGCTCTTCGCTCGCTTCGAGTCCCGCGAGGACAGCTCCCCCGCCATGAAGATGGTTTCCGCGCTGCGCCACCAGTTCGGCGGGCACGCCACTCGCCCCGCGAAGTAGCGCAAGGTAACGGGGTCTCTCCCGGTGTACGTCGAACGGCTCTCGCTCACGGACTTCCGGAGCTACGCGCAGCTCGACCTCGAGCTTGAGCCTGGTCGGGTGGTCCTCGTGGGGCCGAACGGCGTGGGCAAGACGAACGTGGTCGAGGCCCTCGGACTCATGTCCACGCTCTCCTCGCACCGGGTCTCCTCCGACGCCCCGCTCGTGCGGTTCGGGGCCGAACAGGCGTTCGTGCGCGCGGGATTCGTGCGAGGCGCTCAGCGATCGCAGCTCGAGCTCGAAATCAATCCGGGCCGCGCCAACCGCTCGCGGATCAATCGGGGCGCCCCGCGCCGCGCCCGGGAGCTGCTCGGCATCGCCCGAACCGTCCTGTTCGCCCCAGAGGACCTCGCACTCGTCAAGGGCGATCCGTCCGCTCGCCGCCGGTTCCTCGACGAGCTTCTCACCGTCCTGATCCCCCGGCACGCGGGGACGCGGGCCGATTATGAGCGGGTCCTCAAGCAGCGCAACGCGCTCCTCAAATCGGCCCGCACGTCGCGCTCGCGCGGCAATCGGGCCCCCGAGGCCCACGGCGCGACCGTCGAATCCACGCTGGACGTGTGGGATCAGCACCTCGCGACCGTCGGCGCGCAGCTTCTCGCGGCCCGGCTCGAGCTCGTCGAGCGGCTCCGCCCGCACGTCGCGACGGCGTATGCGCAGCTCACTGACGGTTCGAAGGCGGCGCGGCTCGCGTACCGGTCCTCGATCGAGGGCTTCGTGCCGGACGACGACGGCCAGCTCACCGAGGGCCCCGCCTCGCCCGGCGGCCAAGGCTCTGGTGGCCAAGGCTCCCCCAGTGGCGACCACGCGCCGTCGTCCGTTGAGCCTGAGGCGACCCCCGCGGGCGGCCGCCTTGAAACACTCGCCGTCCCCGAGATCGCCGAGCGCTACCTCGCGGCGCTCGCGGCGGCGCGCCCAGCGGAGCTTGAACGCGGGCTCTCCCTCGTGGGCCCGCACCGCGACGAGCTCGAGCTCCTGCTCGGCCCCGCGACCGCGAAGGGCTTTGCGTCCCACGGCGAGACGTGGTCGTTCGCGCTCGCGCTGCGGCTTGCTTCGTATTACGTGATGCTCGACGATTCGACGGTCGAGGGCGACGAGCCGATCCTCATCCTCGACGACGTCTTCGCCGAACTCGACACCGCGCGGCGCACGCGCCTCGCGGGAATCGTGGCGCATGCCGAGCAGGTCATCGTGACGGCCGCGGTCGACGGCGACATTCCCGCTGAGCTGGCCGGGCGCCGGATTCGCGTCATCCCGGGCGGGATCGAAGCGGACGCCGACGCGGAGCCAGACTCCCGGGCGGATTCCGCAGCTAACGCCGTGGGCGAATGATGCCGGCCGAGCTCGGCCCGTCCGGCAACGGGGCCGACCAGCGCAACGAGGTCGACGCCGCCCAGGCCGCGCTCAATCGGGTGCGCCAGGCCGCCGAGGCGCGTGGCGAGGTGCGTACGCGGGTCACGGGATCGCTCGTGCCTCCGCCCCCGGGAACCGCGGGCGGCCTGCGCGGACGACGGCGCGGGGCCGGCAGCGGCGGCTACGGCGGCCGCGACCCCCAGGGCCTCGGAAGCGTCATGGGGCGCATGGTCGCCGAGCGCGGCTGGTCCTCCCCCGTGGCGGTCGGCTCTGTCATGGCGCGCTGGCGCGAGCTCGTGGGACCCGAGGTCGCGGCGCACTGCACGCCCGAAAGCTTCGAGGACACGACGCTGCGCGTGCGTTGCGACTCGACCGCGTGGGCTACTCAACTGCGGCTCCTGAGCACGGCGCTCCTGGACCGATTCGCGCGCGAGCTGGGGCCCGACGTCGTCCGCTCGCTCCAGGTGCTCGGCCCCTCGGCGCCGAGTTGGCGCAAGGGTGCGCGAACCGTCCGCGGCCGCGGACCCAGGGATACGTACGGCTGATTGAATCGCGAGCCGGGAATCCGCTGTCTGCGCCGCTCACCGCCCGGGAGCCACACTCCCCCTTGGATGGCCCTCTCTTGAGCCGCCAAATCCGCCCTTGCGGGCTTCCCATAGGCACCCATAGGGCGCGTGTGGACGGGTTTCCGCGAGTCAACCGGTAGAATTGAGATGTTAAGCCTGCCTACCGAAGAGGGGTCGAGACCGCCTGTGGCTGACGAGAGCGCAGCGAACGCGTCCAACGAGGATGGTGCCGCTGGTTCGAATCCCGAACCAAAGCCTGAACCCAAGGCGCCCAGGGAATACGGGGCAAGCAGCATCACGGTGCTCGAAGGCCTTGAAGCAGTCCGCAAACGCCCCGGCATGTACATCGGATCGACCGGTCCGCGCGGCCTCCACCATCTGGTCTACGAGGTCGTGGACAACTCCGTCGACGAGGCGCTCGCTGGGTACTGCGACCACATTCAGGTAACGCTCCAGCGGAATGGCGGCGTGCGCGTCGAGGACAACGGGCGCGGCATCCCCGTGGACATCCACCCCACGGAGGGCAAGCCCACGGTCGAGGTCGTCATGACGATCCTGCACGCGGGCGGCAAGTTCGGCGGCGGCGGGTACACCGTCTCGGGCGGCCTTCACGGCGTCGGCATTTCCGTGGTGAACGCGCTCTCGACCCGGGTCGACACGGAAGTGCGACGCCAGGGCCACGTGTGGCGCATGTCGTTCCGCGACGGCGGCCACCCCGTGGGCGGTCTGGAAGAGGGCGAGGCCACGGAGGAGACCGGGACGATCCAGACGTTCTACCCGGACCCCGCGATCTTCGACAGCACCGAGTTCGACTTCGAGACGCTCCGCGCGCGCTTCCAGCAGATGGCGTTCCTCAACAAGGGGCTGCGCATCACGCTCACCGACGAGCGCTCCGCGCAGGTCGACGAGGAGGAGATCGCCGGCGAAAACGGCGAGCACGCGCCTGAGCCGAGGACTGTCGATTACCGGTATGAAGAGGGCCTGCTCGACTACGTCCAGCACCTCAACTCCTCCAAGCGGATCGAGGTGATCCACGAGGAGGTCATCGCGTTCGAGAGTTTCGACACCGAGCGGAAGATGGCGCTCGAGGTCGCCATGCAGTGGACCACGGCGTACGCCGAATCCGTGCACACGTACGCGAACACGATCAACACCCACGAGGGCGGGACCCACGAGGAGGGCTTCCGCGCAGCGATGACCTCGCTCGTGAACCGCTACGCGCGCGAGAAGGGCATCCTCAAGGAGAAGGAAGACAACCTCACGGGCGACGACGTCCGCGAGGGCCTCACCGCCGTCATCAGCATCAAGCTCGCCGAGCCGCAGTTCGAAGGCCAGACGAAGACGAAGCTCGGCAACTCCGAGGCGAAGGGCTTCGTCCAGCGGGTCGTCACGGACCAGCTCGGCGATTGGCTCGAGCGCAATCCCGGGCCCGCTCGTGATGTGATCCGCAAGGCGATCCAGGCGTCCCAAGCGCGCATGGCGGCCCGCAAGGCCCGCGACAACGCGCGCCGCAAGAGCCCCCTCGAATCGTTCGGGATGCCCGGCAAGCTCTCGGACTGCTCGTCGAAGGATCCGTCGGAGTGCGAGGTCTACCTCGTGGAGGGTGATTCCGCGGGCGGTTCGGCCAAGCGCGGCCGCAACCCGAAGACCCAGGCGATCCTGCCGTTGCGCGGCAAGATCCTCAACGTCGAGCGCGCACGCCTCGACAAGGCGCTCGGCAACGCCGAGATCCAGTCGATGATCACGGCGTTCGGCGCGGGCATCGGCGAGGACTTCGACATCGCCAAGCTGCGCTACCACAAGATCGTGCTCATGGCCGATGCGGACGTGGACGGCCAGCACATCACGACGCTGCTCATGACGCTCCTCTTCCGGTACATGCGCCCGCTCATCGAGCACGGCTACGTGTACCTCGCCCAGCCGCCGCTGTACCGGATCAAGTGGTCCAACCATCCGCACGACTACGTGTACAGCGACCGCGAGCGGGACGAGACGATCCGCGTCGGCGCGGCCAAGGGCCAGCGGCTCCCGAAGGAGAACGGGATCCAGCGGTACAAGGGTCTCGGCGAGATGGACTACACCGAGCTGTGGGACACCACGATGGACCCGGACCGGCGCACCCTGCTCCAGGTGACCATGGAAGACGCGGCCGCGGCAGACCAGACGTTCTCCGTGCTCATGGGCGACGACGTCGAGTCCCGCCGACACTTCATCCAGCAGAACGCCAAGGACGTCCGCTTCCTGGACATCTGAGCCGGTTTTCCGCCGACAGACGCGCCAGAGCAACTAGAGGAGACATTTCGTGAGCGACGAGACCCCGGAGAACCCCGGCCTCGGCCCGGACGAGGGCGAGCGCGCGGCCGGTTTGTTGGCCGGAGACGCCATCATCGACCGCGTCGAGCAGGTTGACCTGCAGACCGAGATGCAGCGTTCGTACCTCGACTACGCCATGGCGGTGATCGTGGGCCGCGCGCTGCCGGACGTGCGCGATGGCCTCAAGCCCGTGCACCGCCGCGTCCTCTACGCGATGTTCGACGGCGGCTACCGTCCCGACCGCGGCTTCAACAAGTGCGCGCGCGTCGTGGGCGACGTCATGGGCACGTACCACCCGCATGGCGACATGGCGATCTACGACGCCCTTGTACGCCTCATCCAGGACTGGGTCATGCGGTACCCGCTCGCGCTCGGCCAGGGCAACTTCGGCTCTCCCGGCAACGACGGCGCCGCCGCACCTCGATACACCGAGACCAAGATGGCGCCCCTCGCCATGGAGATGGTCAGGGACATCGACGAGGAGACCGTCGACTTCCAGGACAACTACGACGGCAAGAACCAGGAGCCGACGATCCTGCCGGCCCGGTTCCCGAACCTGTTGGTCAACGGCTCCTCCGGCATCGCCGTGGGCATGGCCACGAACATCCCGCCGCACAACCTCCGCGAAGTTGCCGACGGCGTCCAGTGGTACCTCCAGAATCCGGAGGCGACGCGCGAGGAGCTCCTCGACGCGCTCCTTGTCCGGATCAAGGGCCCCGACTTCCCGACCGGTGCGACGATCCTGGGCCACCGCGGGATCGAGGACGCGTACAGGACCGGTCGTGGATCGATCACGATGCGCGCCGTGGTCAACGTCGAGGAGATTCAGGGCCGCACGTGCCTCGTGGTCACCGAGCTGCCGTACATGGCCAACCCGGACAACCTCGCGATGAAGATCGCCGAGCTCGTCAAGGACGGCAAGCTGGCGGGCATCGCCGACCTGCGTGACGAGACCTCGGGCCGCACGGGCCAGCGCCTCGTGATCGTGCTCAAGCGGGATGCCGTCGCGAAGGTTGTGCTCAACAACCTGTACAAGCACACGCAGCTCCAGGACAACTTCGCCGCGAACATGCTCGCGATCGTCGACGGCGTGCCCCGCACGCTCTCGCTCGACGCGTTCGTGCGCCACTGGGTGACGCACCAGGTCGACGTCATCGTGCGCCGCACTCGCTTCCGGCTGCGCAAGGCCGAGGAGGAGATCCACATCCTCCGCGGCCTCCTCAAGGCGCTCGACATGCTCGACGAGGTCATCGCCCTCATCCGCCGCTCCCCCACGGTGGAGGAGGCCCGCGACGGCCTCATGGGGCTCCTCGACATCGATGAGCTCCAGGCCCGAGCGATCCTCGACATGCAGCTGCGCCGCCTCGCGGCCCTCGAACGGCAGAAGATCCAGGACCGCAACGACGAGCTGGAAGCGCAGATCGCGGAATACCGCGTGATCCTCGGCGACCCCGCGCGCCAGCGCCAGATCATCTCCGAAGAGCTCGGCACCATCGTCGACAAGTACGGCGACGATCGTCGCACCCGCATCCTCGCTGGCTTCGACGGTGAGATGAGCATCGAGGACCTCATCCCCGAGGAGGAAGTGGTCGTCACGATCACGCGTGGCGGGTACGTCAAGCGCACCCGGAGCGACCAGTACCGCGCTCAGATTCGGGGCGGCAAGGGCGTCCGGGGTGCCCAGTTGCGAGGTGACGACGTCGTGGAGCACTTCTTCGTCACGACGACGCACCACTGGCTGCTCTTCTTCACGAACCTCGGGCGCGTGTACCGGGCCAAGGCGTACGAGCTCGCCGAGGGCGGCCGCGACGCGAAGGGCCAGCACGTGGCGAACGTGCTCGCGTTCCAGCCGGACGAGCGGATCGCCCAGGTCCTCGATCTGCGGGACTACCAGCAGGAGCCGTACCTCGTGCTCGCGACCAAGCGAGGTCTCGTCAAGAAGACTCGTCTCGAGGATTACGACACGAACCGCTCCGCCGGCGTCATCGCGATCAACCTCCGCGAGGACGACGAACTCGTTTCGGCGCAGCTCGTCTCCGAGACCGACGATCTGATGCTCGTCTCCCGCCAGGGCTTGTCCGTGCGCTTCACGGCCGACGACGACGCCCTGCGCCCCATGGGCCGCGCGACGAGCGGCGTGACCGGCATGAAGTTCCGGGAGGACGACGAGCTGCTCGCGGCCGACGTGGTGAGCGACGACTCGTATGTGTTCATCGTGACCGACGGTGGCTACGCGAAGAAGACTGCCGTCGAGGAGTACCGGCGGCAGGGTCGCGGCGGCCTCGGCATCAAGGTCGGCAAGTACCAGGAAGGGCGTGGGCACCTCAGGGGTGCGCTCATCGTGCACGACGAGGACGAGGTCCTCGTGGTCATGGAGGGCGGCAAGGTGGTCCGTTCGTCGGTGTCCGGCGTTCCGGCGACGGGTCGCGACACCATGGGCGTGATCTTCGCCCGCCCGGACGAGGGCGATCGGATCATCGCCGTGGCACGGAATTCCGAGCGCGGCCTCGTTGAGGACCCGGAAGATGACGGCGCCGAGGGCGGTACTGAGACAGCCGCCCACAGCACTGAGACGCCGGATGCCGTAACGTTGACCGGAGACTCTGTCGAGAACCCCGGAGGTAACGAGTGAGCACGCCCGAGAACGAGGCCCGTCCTGGCGGGTACCCTCAGGTGACCCCACCGGCCCGCCCCCCGCAGCGGCCGGCCGTGTCGCCGTCGTCCGCCAGCAGCCAGCCTCGCGGCGCGCAGCCAACGGTGGCCCAGCGCCCGGTCGGGCCCACGGGGGCCTCCCGTCAGGGCCAGCGCCCCGGTGCGCGCCCGCCGCTCGGCGGGGCGCCGACGCAGGGCCTCGTCCGCCCCGCGCCGAAGGCCAAGCAGCGTCGCGCTCGCCTGCTCGTGAGCAAGGTCGATCCGTGGTCGGTGCTCAAGATGTCGTTCCTGCTCTCGGTAGCTCTCGGCATCGTGACGGTCGTGGCGTCGATCGTGCTGTGGACTGTCCTCGACATCACGGGCATCTTCGACAAGATCAACGGTCTCCTCGGTGAGGTGGCCGGTTCGGAGAGCGGCGGGTTCGACCTCAAGAAGGTCGCCTCGCTCGGTCAGGTCGCCTCGTTTGCGACGATCATCGCTGTGGTCAACGTGGTGCTCCTTACGGCGCTTTCGATGCTCACAGCGGTGCTCTACAACATCGCCTCCGCCCTCGTGGGCGGGATCGGTGTGACCCTTACGGACGACTGATTTCGATTTGGCCGGTGGCCCCGGGGTGCTGTAAAGTCATATCTCGGCCAAAGGCCACATGGGGGCGTATAGCTCAGGCGGTTAGAGCGCTTCGCTGATAACGAAGAGGTCCCAGGTTCAAGTCCTGGTACGCCCACGGAACCTGTTTTCCGACGTGGAGGTGCCCGTGAAGAAGTTGATTGCCCTTGCAATCGCTGCTCTTGCGGGCGCCTTTCTTGTACGGAAGATCCAGGAGTCCGAGGCCCAGAAGAAAGTGTGGAGCTCGACGACGGACACCGTCGACTAGTCTCCGCTCGCGGGCCACGCGGGGGCATGGCGCAATTGGTAGCGCACCTGCTTTGCAAGCAGGGGGTTAGGGGTTCGAGTCCCCTTGCCTCCACCGTGACAGAAGGTCCCGGCACCCTACGGTGCCGGGACCTTTTTTGCTTCCTACGCAGGCGATGGCGTGCACGTAGCCGGTACGCCCTCGCTCCTGTCCCCTTGATACTTCCCTATCGGTCGCGGGTGCGGCGCGTCTCATCGAGGCGCGTTTTCCGGGCTCATGAAGAGGACAGGGCTGCATCACCCAGCTACGCGGAGCGCTGGTACGCGCGGAACGCCGCCGTCGCGAGCCAGCCCATGACGACGGCGAGGGCCGCAAGGAGCCCGAGATCGCCCCACACGGTGCCCCAGTCGGGTGAGGACTTAAGGGCCTCGCGCCCGGCCGCGACCGCCCACTCGAACGGATTGAACCGGGCGAGGTCCCGCACCCACGGGGGCGAGAGCCGCGTGTCCATGATCGCGGAGCTGATGAACATGAGCGGGAACGAGAGCAGCTGCGAGATCCCGATAAGGGCCGTCTGCTGCCGCGCCATGAGCGCCACGGCGTTCGAGAGCGCGGAGAACACGAGTGTCAGAAGGATCGCGGCGACGAACAGGAGCATGAGGCCGGCTCACCCGCGGTTGAATTTCGCGCCCGTGAGCCACGCGACAGGGAGAACGACCGCGGTTTGGATGACCGTGAGGACCGCCTGGAACAGCATGGTCGAGACCATGAGCGCGCCACGGCTCGTGGGCGAGGTCAGGAAGCGGTCCATGACGCCGCGGTCCATGTCCTGGATGTACGAGGTACCTGCCCACGCGATCCCGAACAGCGCCATCATCATGACGATGCCCGGCGTCATGAAGTCCACGTAGCTCCCCGACGCGAACCCGGGGATGTCTGCGATTGACTTGAACAGCTGGCCGAACAGCAAGAGCCAGATCATCGGTTGGACGAGGTTCATGACGAGGTACATGGGCATCCGCCAGAAGCCGCGGAGGAGCCTTGCCGTGAGGAAGGCCGTGTGCGTGACGGCCGCGGGGGACGCCGGGCGCGCGGGGGTGGCGGCCCGGGTCAGGGTGATCTCGCTCATTGGTGCACCATTCCTTCAGTAGTAGCCAGGTAGGTATGCGCGGGATGAGGCTTCCTGTTGAATCGCCGGCCGGTGGCTGACCGCCCCGCTCGCTCGTTCGTCGAGGACCAGCATGAGATCTGCGGCAGCCGCCGGGCCGGGAAGCCACCACCGGCGCTAGGGATATGCGGGTTGGACCGCCACGCAATGAGCATCCGGGCCGGCTTCTCGACACCGACGGTGCCAGTTCCATCATCACCGGAAGGACCAGAGACGTGTCCACACATCAGGGCCAGCTCTTCGCTGGCATCGACTGGGCCAGCAAGACCCACGCGATCTGCGTGGTCGACGATCGCGGCGCGATCAGGATCCGCTTCGAGATCCCCAACACCCGCAAGACGTTCAACGGCCTGGTCACACGACTGACCAAGCTCGGCGTCGAGGGCGTTGCGATCGAGCGCTGTGACGGCCCGCTGGTCGAAGCACTGCTCGACGCTTGCCTGCGGGTCTTCGTGATCACCCCGCGTCAGGTCAAGGGCCTGCGCACCCGCTACAGCGGATCGGGAGCCAAGTCCGACGCCGGGGATGCCTACCTCTTGGCCGACGTGCTCCGCACCGACGGCCACCGGCTCACCCCGCTGACCCAGGACGGTGACGCCACCCAGGTACTGCGTTCCCTGTCCCGCACCCGCAAGCAGCTGGTCGAGGCCCGCGTCGGACTGGTCAACCAGCTCCGCGCCGAGCTGGAGCGCTGCTTCCCCGGCGCGATCGGGCTGTTCGCCCGCCTGGACAGCGACGTGACGATCGCGTTCCTGCGCCGCTACCCGACCCAACACGCCGCCGCCCGGCTGACCCAGGCAAGGTTTGCCGCGTTCCTGCGACGCATCGCCTACTGCGGCCGCAAACCCCTCGAAGAGCTCTTCGCCCGAGTGTCCGAAGCCCCGCCCGCGGGCCTGTCCGCCGACGAAGCCGACGGCCACGCCGCGTGCGTCCTGGCCCTGCTCAAGGCCGTCGAGACCGTCCGCAACCAAGAACGCGAGCTCGAGGCCGAGATCATCGAACGCCTCCACACCCACGCCGACGCACACATCTTCACCAGCCTGCCCAAGGCCGGCCACGGCGTGCGCGCAGCAGCGCTGCTCGCCGAGATCGGAGACGTCCGCGCCCGCTTCCCCGACGAGGAATCCCTCGCCGCGCTGGCCGGTGTCGCGCCCGTGACCCGCGCATCCGGGAAGTACCACGCCGTCGGCTTTCGATGGGCCGCAGACAAGAAGCTCCGCAATGCACTCATCGACTTCGCCGACGACTCCCGCCACGTCAGCCCGTGGGCAGCGAAGGTCTACAACGACGCCATCAGCAGGGGCAAACGGCACCCCCACGCCGTGCGCATCCTCGCCCGCGCCTGGGTCCGCGTGATCTGGCGCTGCTGGCAAGACAACACCGCCTACAACCCCGAACTGCACGGAGGCGCCATGCAAATCGCCGCCTGAGGTTGACCTAGGGAATCTCATGCCGCCACCTCCTCGGCGACGGCGGCCGAGTAGGCCCGGCCCGTGTGGCGGAGATAGACGTCGTCGAGGCTCGGTCGCGCGACGGTCGCCGAGGCGACCGCGACGCCAGCCCCATCGAGCGCCGCGAGGACGTGCGGGAGCGTCGCTGCGCCGTCGTCCGTCCTGCATCGGACGGTGCGCCCGTCGCGCGAGACCTCGCGCACGTCGCTGAGGTTCGCCATGGTGCGGGCCGCGGCCGCTGGATCCGCGTCGAGCCCCGTCTCGACGATCACGGCGTCGCCGTGGAGCTCGCGCTTGAGCCCTTCCGGCGCGCCGCTCGCCACGATCCGCCCAGCGTCGAGGATCGCGACGTCGGCGGCGAGCCGATCGGCCTCGTCGAGGTAGTGCGTGGTGAGGAGCACGGTCATGTTCTCCGTCCCGGCCATGGCCTCGATCTCGTCCCACATGTCCGCGCGCGCCTCCGGGTCGAGGCCCGTGGTCGGCTCATCGAGGAACAGCACGCTCGGGCGGTGCATAAGGCCGACGGCGACATCGAGCTTGCGCGCCATCCCGCCGGAGTACGTCTTCACGAGGCGGTCCCTTGCTCCACTGAGCGAGAAACGCTCTAGGAGCTCGAGCGCCCGCGCTTTAGCGGCGGGACCTGGGAGACCCTGGAGCCGGCCGGCGAGCACGAGGTTCTCGTACCCCGTGTCCATGGGATCGCACACGGACTTCTGCGCGACGAAGCCGATGGCTGCGCGCACCTTGTCGGGGTGGCGGGCGACGTCAATCCCCGCCACGTGTGCGCTGCCTGAGTCTGCGCGGGAGAGGGTCGAGAGGATCTTGACGGCCGTCGACTTCCCGGCGCCGTTCGGGCCGAGGAGTCCGAAGACCTCGCCGGTGGAGGCCTCGAACGTGAGGCCGTCGAGGGCGCGGACTGGGGGCTTGCCGCGTCCGCCGGGATAGCTTTTCGCGAGGTCGGCGGCGGCGATCGCCGCGCCGTTGTGCGGCGTCTGGTGTGGTGACATGGGTGGATTCCTTCGGGGTGGGGTCCTCCCACGGGGCCAGCACTAGAATGGCCGTACCCCGGGCCGACGCGGCGCTTCGCGCGCTGCGGCAGGTGACACTGGAGGACTCGGGTGGTGGCGGCTCGGATGTTGGCGCATCCGGGCCGCCCTTTTGCGGTTGCCGCGCGCGGGGGCGCTGCGTGGCCGATCAGGCCGTTGTTTCTCCCCCCTCTCCCAGTCGGGCCGCGAGTTGCGCGGCGATCTCGTCGCGGGAGGTTCCGGCGGCGAGGGCGGCATGCAGGCCCTCCCACAGGTCGAGCCCGCCGAACGTCTTGCGGTCGATGCGCTCAAGGAGCTCGGCCACAAAAGCCCGCTCGGCCTTCTGAATCGCGAGCCGGTAGGAGGACTCGATGAGGAAGAGTTCAGGGAGGCCGTTTGCACTCGTGTCTTCGAGCTCCTTGCGGGCACGAATCTCGCCGTCGAGCCGCTCGAGGCGCTGTTCGAGGCACGACCTGGCCTCGTCGGGGGTCAGCATCGGCAAAAGGGATAGACCGGCCTCGAAGTCCGGGTATTCTTTGACGGGCCGCGCGAGGAGATCCCGCAGCCAGTCGAGGGCCTCGGTCATGCCGGCGGGCGTGATCTCGTACACGATGCGTTCGGGGCGGTTGCCCTCGCGCTCGGTGCGTGCGGCGCGGATGAAGCCGTGCGATTCGAGCGATCGGATCACCGCGTAGAGCGAGCCGAAATTCAGGCGGATGCTGTCCTGCTTGCCTCGCTCGCGCAGGGTCGTGGTGATCTCGTACGGATACATGGGCCGCTCCCAGACGCACGAGAGTACGGCCAGTGCGAGCGGGTTCGAAACTGGGCGCTTGGGCATGGCCTGGTCGACTCCCCTATCCGCTTCCTAATACTTTAGTCAGAGTATTCTTCATGGAATGCTCGGTCAAGAGCCTAGAGTGGTCGGGTGACCCTCCTCCTCGCTGCTGCCGGTGTGCTCGGCGTCTCCGCGTCCGGGCCGCTCATCGCGGCAACACTCGCGGGAGGCTCCGTGACCGCGCTCGCGATCGCATTCTGGCGGAACGCCCTCGCGGCCGTCGTCATGGCGGCTCCCGTCGCGGTCCGCGAGCCGGCGCAGTTTCGGCGCCTCGGGAGGCGCGAGTTCATGTGGTCTTCCGTCGCGGGCGTCGCGCTCGCGTTCCACTTCGTGTGCTTCATCCTGTCGCTCACGCTCACGTCCGTCGCGGCGTCGACGGCGCTCGTGTGCCTCCAATCGGGCTGGATCGCGGTGTTCTCGCTCGTGCGCGGGCGGAGGCTGCCACCCGCGGTCGTGGTGGGCCTCGGCCTCTCCTTTGCGGGCGTCGTCGCGATCACGGGGCTTGACCTCGGCGGCGGCTCGCACGAGGCCCTGCTCGGCGACCTGCTCGCGGTCGCGGGAGGCATCCTTGCCGCGCTCTACACGATGGCAGGCGGACAGGCCCGCCGGACCATGAGCACGGGAACGTATACGGCGCTCTGCTACGGGGTGTGTGCGGTTGTCGTGGCGATCCTCGCGGCCGCTTCCGGCCAGCGACTGGCTGGCTTCGAGCCGATCGGCTGGGTGGGCATTCTCGCGATCACGGTTGCGGCCCAGCTCGTGGGGCACACCGCGTTCAATCACCTCGTCGCGACGCTCAGCCCGCTCGTCGTGTCGATGATCATCCTGCTCGAGATCCCCGGGGCCGCGATTCTCGCGGCCGTGTTCCTCCACGAGGTGCTCCCAGGTGGGATCTACGGAGGGCTCGCGGCCATCCTGGCCGGACTCGCCGTCGTCGTCCTCGGGCAGCGCCGCTCACGGCGCGAACCGCGCAGTCAGCCCGAACTCGGCGCGGACTAGGGCGCCTCCTGCGCGCCGCGAGCCTCGCGTTCGGCGCGGTCCGCATAGGCGACGGCCCGCTTGGCGCGGTCACCCACGTGGGCGGAGGCCGCGGCGAAGCTCGCGGCGCGCGCGGCAGAACGTGCCGCCTCGCTTGACGCTTCCCGGGCCGCGGCGTCCGCGGCCGTCGCAGCGGCCCGCGCCTCGACGACGCCGATCTCGCCGCGGATCCATGCGTGCGCCGCCTCAACCGCGCGCCGCGGGCGGGCATCGCCAGGGCGTTCGCGCTCGAACAGCGGCAGGACGCGGGCGGCGGCCTCGGCGGCGAGCAGGGCGTGAGCGCGGTGCTCGGACTCGCTCTCTCCTCCCGCGGCCATGGCTGTCCTCGCCCCGCTCAGATCCCGCCGCGCTTGACGGTCGTGGTGTTCGCCGCGTGGATCGCGCGGAGCAGCTTGGCCGGGTAATAGAGAGAGAAGATCACGACCATGGGTGCCTTGAGGGCCATCTTCTTGACGTTGTGCGCCTTGTACGTTCGGTCGAAGCGCGTCACGTAGTAGCGGTAGTCGCGCGGCGAATCCTCGAGCCGGCGCGCGGACATGCCCGAGACCATGTTGGGCCAGTACTGGATCCGCAGCTCGTGCTCCGCGAGGTGCAGGGAGAGGTCGATGTCTTCGTGCAGCTCGTCGCGCTCGTCGAGGCACACCTCGCTGCGGATGATCTCCCAGGCCCCCCGGCGGAGTGCCATGTTGGAGCCGAAGAGGAAGTGGTACTGGTGCTTGGCGAGCTTGAGCATGAGCTGACGGACCTTGTCGTCCGCCTTGAGCCCGAAGCGGCGCATTGGCATGTCGTAGTAGACCACGGGACCGGTCGCGGCCTCCACGGACGCGTCGCTGAAGGCCTTGATGACCTCCTCGACCCAGTCCGGCTCAAGGAGTGAGTCCGCGTCGATGCGGCCCAGAATGTCGCCGCGGGCGGCGTCGAGGCCGAAGTTGCGTGTGGGGATGAGGCCCTGCGCGCGGTCTTGGCTGAGGAGCCGGATCCCCGCTTCGGGGTACTCCTCCTGCATCTGCCGGACGATTGCCGCGGTCGAATCCTTGGACATGTTGTCCACCACGATGATCTCGAGTGCTGGCACCGACTGGTAGATGGCGGCCGTGACGCACTGGCGGATCACGCTCTCCTCGTTGTACGCCGGGATCACGATGGACACGCCAAGGCGTCCGGTCGTGTACGACGACGACGACGGCGGCGAGGAGGCGGGTTCTGGAGCCATCAGCGTCAAATCTAGCAAAGCAATGGAGGGGATCCGCCTTCTGGCGGATCCCCTCCATTGTGCGGCGCCCGGCGCCTCGCGAGGTTCGGCTACGACTGGGACGCGGTTTCGTCCGAGTCCTTGCTCGCGTTGTGGATATTGCGCATCGCGGCGGACGCGTCGCTCGCGACGTGCTTGGCCTCGCTCTTGGCCTCGTCGCTGGCGTCCGCCTCGGAGTTCTCGTCGCTCTCGGGGCCCATCGAGGTCTCGCTCGCGGGCACCGGGGCTGGCTCTGCGCTTTCGGCGCCCTTCGCGGCCTCGGCCGAGCCCTCCGCGGCGGCGCTCGCCTCAGCTGCGGCGGGCGCGGCAGCGGACGACGGCGGGTTGACCGCCACGGGCTTGACGGGCACCGGGGTCTTCCACGGGTCCTCGACGGGCTTGGCGGCCCGCCACGCGGCGACACCGGCCGCGGCCGCCGCCGCGAGGACACCGAAGATGAGCAGGCCGCGCTTCTTCTTCTTGACGGGCTCGTTGGCCACCTGCTGCACGGCCTCCTGGGCCGCGTGGACGGCCTGCTTCGCGGCGGCGTCGGCCTGGCGCACGATGCCCGATTCCGCGAGGCGCTGGGCCACGGCGTCGACCTGGCCGGGAGCCGCGGCAAGCCCACGGTTCACGGTCTCGGCCGCCGTCGCGATGCCCTCTGAGATGCGGGGGAGCACTTGGTCCGCCGCATCCTTGATGGCCGGTGCCGCCTTGTCGAGTGCCTCGTGGACTCGCGGCGCCGCCTTGTCGAGTGCCTCATGGACTCGCGGTGCCGTGCTGTCGACGATCTCGCTGATCTTCGGCGCGAGGTGCGAGAGCCCCTCTTGCAGCTTGGGGGTCACGGTCGCGACCCCCTCCGCCAGATTGTGCGCGGCCGACTTGATCCCCTCTTGAACTTTGGGAGAGGCGGCGTCGAGGCCCTGCTGTAGTCTCGGGACAGCCCACTCGACCGCTGCATCGACGCGAGGCTGTGCCCAATCCCGCGCATTTTCGACGCTGCTCGTGACGGTCTTTTCCAGTGATTTCTTCACGGCTTCCTCCAGACATCGGCTCGGTCACTCGCCAGCCTACGAGAGCATTGCGCCGTATGCTACGAATGTCGGGCATGACGTGGGGTCAAGTTCCGTGATTTCACCGACCGCAGAACGCCCGTCCGGGCCCGGCTGCCGTTCTGACGCCCGTGGAAGAATGAGCGCATGAGCGCAATCGCAACTGCCAAGGCAACCATTCACACGAACCACGGCGACATCGTGGTCAACCTCTACGGCAACCACGCGCCGAAGACCGTGAAGAACTTCGTGGGGCTCGCGACGGGCGAGCAGTCGTGGACCCACCCGGAGTCGGGCGAGGACAAGAGCGGCACTCCCCTGTACAGCGGGACGATTTTCCACCGCATCATCAAGGACTTCATGATTCAGGGCGGCGACCCGCTCGGCAAGGGCGTCGGGGGCCCGGGCTACCGCTTCGACGACGAGATCCACCCGGAGCTCAACTTCAAGGAGCCGTACAAGCTCGCCATGGCGAACGCCGGCATCCAGGGCGGCCGGGGCACGAACGGCTCGCAGTTCTTCATTACGACGGTCGACACGAGCTGGCTCTACGGCAAGCACACGATCTTCGGCGAGGTCGCGGACGACGCCTCCAAGAAGGTCGTCGACGAGATCGAGGGCGTGCGCACCGGCCTGCAGGACCGCCCGGTCGACGACGTGGTCATTACGTCGATCGACGTCGAGCAGCTCTGAGCATTCCAACAGCAGAATCTAACCCGCCGAAATATTCTCCATGAGTTATGGAATGCCTCCGGGTGAGCCGGCCGCTCCCCCCGTGTGCCCCCGCCATCCGGACCGTGTCTCCTACGTAAGGTGTCAGCGGTGTGGGCGGCCGGCCTGCGCGGAATGCCAGCGGCCGGCTCCGGTCGGCATCCATTGCGTGGACTGCGTCCGCGAACTGTCGGCGGCGCCCGTCCGAACGCGCTACGGGGCGGCGGTCCGCACCGCCGGAGCCCCGATTGTGACGTGGTCGATCATCGCGCTGTGCGTGCTCGTCTACGCGCTCCAGTGGCTCATCCCGAACGACGAGGTCTATCAGGACTTTGCGTACGCGACGGCCCTGACCGAGGTCGAGCCGTGGCGGATGTTCACGAGTGCCTTCCTGCATTCGCAGGGATTCTTCCTCCACATCGTGCTCAACATGTACACGCTGTGGATCTTCGGGCGGGTGCTCGAACCGGCCCTCGGCCGCGCCCGCTACCTCGCCGTGTACGTCATCTCGGCGCTCGGCGGCTCGGTCGGCTTCTTCCTCCTCACCCCCGTCTCGATGAACGGCGTGATTGGGGCCTCGGGGGCGATCTTCGGCCTCTTCGGCGCGCTCTTCGTCGTCGTCCGCCAGCGCGGCGGCGACGTGACGCAGCTCGTGGTGCTCATCGCGATCAATGCCGCGCTGGGCTTCATGGTGCAGGGCATCGCGTGGCAGGCGCATCTGGGCGGCCTGATCGCCGGCGGGCTCACGACGGCGGCCATCGCCTACGCGCCGCGCGGCCGCTACCAGCTCGCCGTCCAGATCGGCGGGATGGTGCTGGTTGTGGCCATCCTCGTGGTCATCACTCTGGTTCGCATGAATGCCGTGGGGGGATCGCTTCCGACTTCGTCGGACGTTTCCAACATCTGACTTCCCCTGGACGCCGAGAGGCCCCTACCGGATGTGGTCCGGTAGGGGCCTCTCGTGTTGTCCACAAGGGTTTTCCACAGTGTGCACAACTTACAGATGTGTAGTTACTGGCAGGTCACCCCTGCAAAAACGGCGATCCGGGGACTTCCGAGAGCGCCACTTCGGATCGACTCTCCCCAGCTGTGGAGAACCGCATGCTCATGCTGTGGATCTCCTGTGGCTGGCGTGCTCGGCGCGGCGGAGTGGCTAGCTCCGGCCGAGGATCTCGTCGAGCCGCTCGTAGCCTTCGCTCATGCCGTCGGTCATGCCCGCGGCGAGCATGGCGTCGCGCGCCTCGACGGACTGGAAGGAGGAGCGCACGGTGAGCCGGCAGCGGCCGCCGTCCAGGTCCTCGAGCTGGGCCGCGTCGAGCTGCACGTGGCCCGGGGCGCCCTCGAACTCGAACGTCTGGACCATCCGCGTCGGGGCCGTGATCTCGTGGAACGAGCCGTGGAAGCCGAACGAGTTCCCCTGCCCATCGCTCTGGCTGAAGCGGTAGGCGCCGCCGGAGCGGGCGTCGTAGTGGTCGATCGTCGTCGTGTACTTCCGCGGTCCGATCCACTGCGCGAAGAGTTCGGGATCGGTGTGCGCTCGGAAGACACGCTCGGCGGACGCGTCGAACTCCCGCGTGACGGTGATGAATGGCAGCCCGGGCTCGGCCGAGACGTCGAGGGTCTTGGTGGTGGTCATGACGGGTCCTCCTGCGATGCGAGCAGCGCGTCGAGCCGCGCGTAGCGTTCCTCGACGGCTTGGCGGTAGCCCTCAATCCACGCCGTGAGGCGCGCGAGAGCCTGGATGTCGAGATGGCAGGGGCGGCGCTGGGCGTCGCGACTGCGCGTGATGAGGCCAGCGTCTTCGAGAACCTTGAGGTGTTTCGAGACGGCCTGCAGCGTGACGGAGAACGGCTCTGCGAGTTCGTTCACCGTCGCGTCTCCCTGGGCGAGGCGCGCTACGAGCTTTCGCCGCAGCGGGTCCGAGAGCGCGGCGAAGGCCCGATTGAGCCGGTCTTCCTCGGCCGTCTCGGGGTCTGCTGCAACGGTGCTCATGGCGTCTCCCCGTGTATTCAACTGGTTTCTTGATCAACCAATTGATTGAATACCTCGAGCTTAGGCCGACCAGTGGACGCAGTCAAGACCCCGATTTCGGCGGAGTTGGAGGGTCGCCACAATCGATGTCCACAGTTCTTGTCCACAGTGTGGGTAACTTACAAGCGTGTAGTTCAGGCCCCGTTAACCCCGCAGAGTTCCGGGTCACGATTGCTTTCTCCTCCACAGCCACCGCACTTCTCCACACCTGTGGATAACTTTGGGGATAGGCCCTGTTGGAAAGTGCACAACTTGGGTCAGAGGTCGGGGAGGGCCCGCGACCCGCGGGCGAACGAGCCACTCGCCGCTGTCGGTCCAACGGGTTAGGCTCGGGCGAAGGAGGCCGCCATGAGCAATCTCGAACTTGAGCCCCAGGAGACGCTGTGCGGTACCGGGCAGGCCGGGCCTGCCGCCCACGTGGAGCTCATCGTCCCGCGCGATGTTCCGCTGGGCGGTCCCCGCGCTATGCCGGTCAGACGCACGCTGCCCTCGAAGGAGCGTTCGCTCATCGGCGCGTGGTGCTTCCTTGATCACTACGGCCCCGACGACGTGTCCCTCACCGGTGGAATGCACGTCCCGCCGCATCCCCATACGGGCCTCCAGACCGTGAGCTGGCTCTTCACCGGGGAGATCGAGCATCGCGACAGCGCCGGGCACCACGCCCTGGTCCGCCCCGGCGAGCTCAATCTCATGACGGCCGGACGCGGGATCAATCACTCTGAGTATTCGACGCCGGGGACCACGGTGCTGCACGGCGCGCAACTGTGGGTGGCCCTCCCGGACGGGGCGAGGCACACCGAGCCGGACTTCGAGCGCTACGTGCCGGGCGCCGTCGTCGTCGCTGACCCCGACGGCAACGCGGCGGGCGAGGCGCGCATATTCCTTGGGACGCTCGCCGGAAGCGCCTCTCCGGTGCGAACTCACACGCCGCTGCTGGGGGTCGAGATCCTCCTTCCGCCGGAGGCCGAGGCAGTCATCGAGGTCGACCCAGGGTTCGAGCACGGTTTCCTGGCCGACAATGCCCCCGCTCTTGTCGAGCGGACCGAGGTCCCGGCCCGGACGCTCGCGTATGTGGCCCCGGGCGCGTCTGCGCTCCGGATTGGGAACCCGGGAATGGCACCGCTGCGCCTCCTCCTGCTTGGCGGTGCCCCGTTCGACGAGGAGATCACGATGTGGTGGAACTTCGTGGGCCGGGGCCACGAGGAGATCGTCGAGTACCGGGACGCGTGGCAGCGCGAGATCGGCGCCGTGCCCGACGGGACGGCCGGCGACGCCGACCGGTTCGGGCCGGTGGTCGAACTCACCGGCGGCGACTCGGCGCTTCCCGCGCCAGAACTCCCGCACGTCCGCCTCCGCCCGCGCGGGGGCTCGCGAGAAAGGAACGCCCGGTGACGGACCGGATCGAGTTGGCCTGGGTGCCTGAGCATCACCGCTACGAGCTTCGTGACGAC
The DNA here is from genome assembly GCF_049332655.1 of Sinomonas sp. P47F7. Classification (GTDB taxonomy): domain Bacteria; phylum Actinomycetota; class Actinomycetes; order Actinomycetales; family Micrococcaceae; genus Sinomonas. The sequence goes on from NZ_CP186327.1 coordinate 23,756, forward strand.
GGCAAGCGCATCGGCATGACGCTCTACCGCCCGCAGGAGAAGGGCGCGGTCTACGCGTTCGACCACACGGAGGTTGACGAGGGCTATTCGGGGCTTGGCCTCGCGGGCCGGCTCGTGACGTTCGCGCTCGACGACGTGCGCTCACGCGGGGTCAAGATCCGGCCGTACTGCCCGTACGTGCGGGCCTTCCTGCGACGGCATCCCGAGTATCAGGATCTTGTGGTCGAAGGATTCGTCGCTCCCGAGGACTGAGTCTCCTGCCCGCGCTCGCCGTGGGGGAGCGATCCCGGTCATCCACAGGGATATCCCCAGCGTGGATAACTTACAGCCATGTGATTCGGTCGAATTGGCCGCTATTGGCTGACCCGTTCCACCGAAATCCACAGCCTGTGGATAATTTGTCGCACAAAGTTCACATCATGTGGATGCTTGCCGCAATCTGTCGCGGCGCACGCGGTGTAGCGTTGCTGACCGGTGATTCGACCGCTCCCTCGCAGAGGAACCCCATGAGCATCGTGTGGAAGCCCATCGAATCCGCGCATGCCTCGGCCTGGGCGGAACTCAGCAACCTCCTCTCCGACACCGCAGGTGTGGAGGACCATTACGCCCCCGAAGACCTCGCTGCGGAGCTCGAGGAGCCGGGGGTTGATCCCCTCCTCGACACGCTCGGGGCCTGGGACGGCGGCGCGATGGTCGCGTACGGCCAGCTGCGCGTGGCGTCAGGCCTGCGCGACGGGGTCGCGAACGCGTTCCTCGGCGGCGGCGTCCATCCCGACTGGCGCGGGCGCGGTCTGGGCCGCGCCGTCATGGACTGGATCGAGCCTCGGGCCGCCGAGCTCGCGCGGTCGCGTCACCCTGGTGCGCCCGGACGCCTCTCCCTGTGGGCGGGCACGCCCGGTTCGGAGTCCGCGCGACTCGCCGCCGCGCGTGGCTACCGCCCTGCGCGCTACCTCCACGACCTCGAGGTCGACCTTGAAGCCTGGCGGCCCCGAGCCTTGAACGACGACGACGTGACGTGCCCGGTGCCCGGGACCGCCGTCTCGACTCGCGCTCTCGATGTCGCAGACCACGTGATCGTCGAGGCCACGCGTCGGGCCCACAACGAGGCGTTCGCCGACCAGCCCGGTTCCTCCGAACGCGACCCCGCCACGTGGGCGGCGCAGCTCCAGTCCGCAGCGTTCCGGCCCGAGCTCAGTCGCGTCGCCTTGCGAGAAGCCCCGATGCCGCGGCGCGGGGCCTCGGTCGATTCCTACGTTCTGAGCTGCGAGTACGCGCCGGGTGAGCTCTACGTGAGCCTCGTCGGCACGCGGCGATTTGCGCGCGGACGCGGTCTCGCGAAGCGCCTCCTGGGAGAGGTCCTCGCGGCGGCGAAGGCGGCCGGGTATCGCAGCGCGGCCCTCGGGGTCGACGCCGCGGGGCCGGCGGACGCCGTGGGCCTCTACGAGCGAGTGGGGTTCCGCCGGGTCCGCAGCGACGTGGTCTACGAGAAGTCGTTCCTTGGCCTCGCGGTCAGGCCGAGTGTGGCGCACCTGGCGGGCCAGCCCCAGTGCGGGCCGGGCCAGTCCCAGCGCGCGGGCCGCCGTTCGCGGACGGGCCTCGCGGTCTCCGCGTGAGCCGCGGGCTACGCTGGCCAGCATGGACCAGCTGAGCCAGCCCGCGCCGTCGTCCGTCCCGGGGGAGCGCCCGCTCGCTGTCATCACGGGTGTGGGGCGCCCGGTGGGGATCGGCGCGGGGATCGCGCGGGAGTTGGCGCGGCAGGGGTGGGACCTCGCCCTCTCCTACTGGTCGCCGTACGATGAGCGGATGTTCGCGTCCCGGCCGCATCAGGTGGCGGAGATCGCGCACGAGCTGAGGGGTCTCGGGGCCGCGGTCCACACCGTGGAGGCTGACCTCACCGACCCGGCGACGCCCGCTCGGCTGCTCGCGGAGGCGGGCGGGGGCCGGCCGATTCAGGCGCTCGTGCTGAGCCACGCCGAATCGGTGGACTCCTCGATCCTCGACACGAGCGTCGAATCCTTCGACCGGCATTTCGCCGTCAACGCACGTGCCGCCTGGCTGCTCGTCAAGGCGTTCGCGGAGCAGTTCCCCGAGGGGCTTCGCGGACTCGGGCGGATCGTGGCGCTCACGAGCGACCACACCGTCCACAACCTCCCCTACGGGGCCAGCAAGGGCGCGCTCGATCGGATCGTGCTCGCCGCGACCCGCGAGCTGGGCGACCTCGGCATCAGCGCGAACGTGCTCAACCCCGGGCCGATCGACACCGGGTGGATGGACGATCCGACGCGCACCGCCCTCACCGCCCGCCAGCCCGGCGGGCGGCTCGGCCGGCCCGAGGACGTCGCCGCGGTCGTCGCGTTCCTCGTGAGCGGGCCCGGCGGGTGGATCAACGGCCAACTCCTCAAGGCCGACGGCGGCTTCAGCGCTTGAGTTGCGCCGTCACCTCCGCGGGGTGCGCACCCCGCGGAGGTGACGGCGCAACGAGGGGGGCGGCGCGGCCTAGTGGACCGCGGCGGCCGGCTCTACCCCCTCGGGCGCGGGCAGCGACGGCCGGTTCCGGAGGAACGCTGCGAGGCCGACCGAAGCGATCGCGACGATCGCCGCGACGAGGAACGCGGAACGGAAGCCGCTCAGCTGCGCCTCGATGGCGGACGTCGCCGCCCCGGACGCGGCCGAGGAATGAGCCTGCGCGGCCATGACTCCCACGAGAAGGGCGGTCCCGGCGGCGCCGGCAACCTGCTGGAGCGTGCTCAGGATCGCCGAACCGTGGCTGTACAGGTGCGGCGGGAGCGGGTTGAGCCCGCTCGTGAACGCCGGCGTGAACAGGAGCGCGAGGCCGAGTGACATGAGCACGTGCATCACGAGGACGAGCCACACCGGAGTCCCTGCGTTCAGGAATGCGAGCGCGAACAGCACCGCGGTCATGAGCACGGTGCCCGTGAGGGTCAGCGGCAGCGGCCCGACGCGGTCGAACCACTTGCCCACCGTCGGGGAGAGGAGGCCCATGACGAGGCCGCCCGGCAAGAGCAGGAGACCAGTCGAGAGGGTGTCGAGGCCCTGCACCTGCTGGAGATAGATCGGCAGGAGGATCACGACGCCAAACAGCGCGATCATGCCGACCACGAGCAGGGCGGTGGCCACCGTGTACATCGGGTACGTGAACGCGCGGAGGTCCAGGAGCGGGGAGCCCGAGCGCTGCAGGGCAAGCTGACGCCACACGAACAGCGCAAGCGCCACCAGGCCAACCGTGAGTGGGAGCGCCGGGCCGAGGCCGCTACCGTCGCCGCTCAGCTGGCTCAGCCCGTAGACGAGGCCGCCGAAAGCGGGCACCGTGAGGACCACGGAGATCGCGTCGAGCCGCGGGCGCTCCGCCTCGGCGGAGCCGCCGAGCTTCCGAGCGCCGAACACGAGCGCCGCGAGGGCGATCGGCAGGACCGTGAGGAACATGAAGCGCCACGAGAGGAACTGAAGGATCAGGCCAGAGATCGTTGGGCCGATGGCCGGAGCGACGGAGATCACGATGCTCACCGTTCCCATGACCTGGCCGCGGCGGGCCACAGGCACGAGGGTGAGGACGCTCGTCATGAGCAGGGGCAGCATGATGGCCGTCCCGGAGGCCTGGACCACGCGGGCCAGAAGGAGGACGCCGAAGCCCGGCGCAAGCGCCGCGAGCAGTGTGCCCGCGCTGAAGAGGCTCATCGCGAGGATGAAGACCGTCCTGCGCGCGAGCCGCTGGAGGAGGAAGCCTGTGGTGGGAATTACGACCGACATGGTGAGCATGAACGCCGTCGCGAGCCACTGGACCGTGGACGCGTCGATCTGGAGCTCGGCCATGAGCCGCGGAAGGGCGACGTTCATGATCGTCTCGTTGAGGATCACGACGAATGTCGCCGTCACGAGTGCGGTGATAACGAGGCGATTCTCGCGGGAAATCTGAGGTTGGGACGCGGGCGTCACAGGGTGTCTCCTGAGAGAGTTTTGGGCGCGGTGTCAAAGAGCGGTGTCAGAGAACGGTCTCAAACAGCAGGGGCCTTGAGCCAAGACCTGCGATAGAGAGAACACCTCAGTCTGCCCGATGATTCCGGGGCCGCGCCACCCTGACTCTGCGGGTAGCCGTGCTCTGGCCCACTTCTTCGCTGGTGTCCTGAGGACAGACCGGCGTGTCGCAGCAATTCGGCTGTGTTGCTGCCGAGAAGTGGGCTGGGGCACGGGTACGCCGCGAATGAACCGGAGGCGAACGAGGGCTTGCTAAGCTCTTAAGGCCCAGCCGCCGCCGCGACTGGCCCACCCCTCTTATTCGTCTGCAATCGGACGCGCTCCTGCGCGCCCGCGGGCGTCTGTCCCGACCTCGAGGAGAACCTGGAGACCATGACAGTCTTGGCCGCGCGTTCCGCCTACGACGACTACGACGAGGACTATCGCTCAGACCTCGATTCCAAGTACGAGGAGGGCTTCGGCCAGGGCCCGGATCTTGGCGACGACGAGGACGATTTCGACGACCTCTTCGCGGGGCTCTTCGACGACGAGGACGACGACGAGGACGGGCCCGCACCCGCGACGGAGCCCAAGCGCGCTGCCGCGAAGCGGACGTCGGTGCGGAAGACCGCCGGGACGTCCGGCTCGCGGACGACCGCGGCGCCCGCCGTTCTGACGCGCACCGTCACGCCGGCCGCACCGATTCTGAGGACCTTCGCGGAAGCGCCTGCTGCACCTGAAGTCGCGGCGGCGGAACGCATGGGTCCTGAATCGGCCCCGGACGCGGTGGTCCCGGACGCGGTGGCGCCGGATCCCGAGGCCCCGGCGGTCGAAAACTCGGAGCCGGCGGCCGAGGATAGCGCACTTGTGGCCCTCACCGAGGCCGCGTCGCGCGCGCGGGTGGCTGCCGAGTCGGCGGCGAACGCTGCGAAGCGCGCCGTCACCGAGGCGGTCGCGAAGGCCGCCGCGGCGAAGGCGGCCGCCGCGGAGGCCTCGGCAGCAGAGGAGGCGGCCCAGTCCGCGCTCGCGCGATCCACCCAGGCCGAGGTGACCGCGCGCGAGGCGGCCGAGCGCCTCGCGGAGGCCCAGGCCAGCGCTGCGGCGAGCGAAGTTGCCGCGCAGCCCGAGGTCCCGCAGCCCGCCGAGCCGCAGCCGGAGACCACGCAGCCCGATGCCTCCTCCCTCGAGGAAGACCCCTCCGAGGCGAGCGAGGCACCCGAGCCGATCGCCGCCGTCGTCCGCACGGCCGCACCGCTGGCGGACCCGCTGTTCGCGCCGGCCATCGCGCCGGTCAACGAGCACGTCGACTTCCTGCGGAAGCTCCGTCCCGGGTTCGAGGTTCCGTACGTGGACCCGGTGCACTCCGCCGAGGAGTGCCGCATCGTGAGCCTGTTCTCCAACACGGGCGAGGCGAACCCGCGCGGCTTCGTGTGGGCGGGCGACGACGCGGCCGCGACGCGCCTGCTCGGCCTTCAGTACCAGCTCGGACTGCGCCCGGAGTGGATCGTGCCGTGGAACGCCTACCCGTGGTTCACCCCGGGCGAGGCGAACGGGAAGCTGACCCCCGAGCAGGTTCAGGCCGGGCTCAAGCCGCTGCTCGCGCTGCTCAAGCTCCTGCCGCGCGCGTCGGCGATCGTGGCCCACGGTCCCGAAGCCAATCGGCTCGCGCAGCAGCTCCTCAAGACCGGCAACCCGCTCATCTGGCGCCGAGGCCTCAAGGTCTACAAGGCGCGGTCACTGCATGGGCGCGCGTTCGCGGGCTCGAAGGAGCGGCAGACTGAGTGGCTCATCGAGATGGGCACGTCGTACGCGGACGCGATGGCTCGCGCCGGGGTGCAGCTGCGCCGCGCTTAGGCCACGGGGGAGAATGAACGCCCCGCCCACCCGACTCGGGTGCGGCGGGGCGTGCTGTCAGCGGTTGGTCCGGGGCTTGCGGAGATGGGCCACGGGGTCCGCGTTCAACGCGACATCGCGTTTGGCCCTCTTTTCAGCCCTCTGCTCCTTGATGGACTTCGAGGGCTTCTTGTGCTGGTCCTGATGTGGCTGCTTGTCAGGCATGTCGGCTCCTAACCGGTGTTCCCCCCATGCCCCGACGATACGCCGCTAGACTTCTGGGCACCATGGCTTCTTCGCACGCGCCAGCCTCCGCGCCATCTGCCGTTCGCATCGACTCGTGGCTGTGGGCCGTGCGTGCCTACAAGACCCGTTCGGCGGCGACCACGGCGTGCCGCGCGGGGCATGTGCGGCTCAACGGAAACCCGGCCAAGGCGTCCCAGACTGTAGTGCCCGGGGACACGATTGGCATCCGGCAGCCCGGCTTCGAGCGCATCCTCGAGGTGCACGTGCTCATCGTCAAGCGCGTGGGGGCCGAGGCCGCCTCGCGTTGCTACACGGACCACACTCCCGAGCGGCCGCCCGTGCCGTTTCTCGGGCTCCCGCAGCGCGACCGCGGGGCCGGGCGGCCCACCAAAAAGGACCGGCGCGAGATGGAGAGGCTGCGCGGCCACCACGAAGGGTAGGTGACGGGCGCGGCTCGCCTACGCCGCCTGGAACCGCAGGATGCGTTCGACGGCGGCACTCACCGCCGCTGGTCCCGCGGCGAAGCTGAGGCGCACCGAGCGATGGCCGGCCCGCGCGTCGAAATCGGTGCCCGGGACGAGCGCCACGCCCTCGGCCTCGAGGAGCGCGCGGCAGTACTCGCGCGAATCGCCGAAGCGTTCGAGCTGGGAGCCGAGCTCGGCGTAGAGGTAGAACGCGCCGTCGGCCGGTGCCGCCGGGCCCCACCCGAGCGGGCCGAGTCCGTCGAGCAGCGTGCGCCGCGTCTCGGCGTACTGCGCGACCCAAGCGTCCGCCTCGGCATAGGAATCGGGGGAGAAGGCCGCGACGGCCGCGAGCTGCGACGGCGCGGGCGGGCAGAGCGCGACGTTCCCCGCAAGGGCGTCGACGGCGGGTGTGAGCTCCTCGGGGAGGAGCATCCAGCCGAGGCGCCAGCCGGTCATGCCCCAGTACTTCGAGAAGCTCGAGACGACGATCGCCTCAGGATCGAGTTCCCACGCGCACACGCCCCGCGGGCTCTCGTGGTCCGCACCGGCGCCCGGCTCGGGATACGTGATCCCGTGGTAGATCTCGTCGCTGACCAGCCGTGCGCCGTTCGCCGAGCACCAGCCAGTGAGGTCGGCCAGCTCGGCGCGGCTGACCATCGTGCCGGTCGGGTTCGCGGGCGAGGCCACGACGACCCCCGCGAGCGGCCCGCGCTCCCGAGCCGCGGCCTCGAGGAGCTCCGGCGTGGGCTGATACCGGGTCTCGGGCCCGCAGTCCACCTCGACCACCTGGCAGCCGAGCGCCGCGAGGATGTTCCGGTACGCGGGGTAGCCCGGCCGGGCGAGGGCCACCCGGTCGCCGACCTCGAAGGCGGCGAGGAAGCCGAGCACGAACGCGCCTGAGGAGCCGGTGGTCACGGCGACGCGGGCCGGGTCGACGTCGAGACCGTACCAGCGCCGGTAATGGCCAGCGATCTCGGCACGCAGCTCCGCGGTGCCGAGAGCGGGCGTGTATGTGAGGGCGCGGCCCGAGGCATGGAGTTCCGCCGCCCTCGCCGAAACCGCGGACGGCGCGCCGCCCGACGGTTCGCCCGCGCAGAGGGAGACGACGTCGCGGCCGGCGGCGCGGAGTTCGTCGACCCGCGCGAGGATGTCCATGACCGCGAACGGCGGGACGTTGGAGCGCGAGGAAGCGGCGAGTCTGCGGTGGCTCATGGGCCCCAGCTTGTCACACGGTGGCGCGTCGACGTGGGGGACGGGACCCCGCAACCTACCGGACGGGACCCCGCAACGTGGGGGACGGGACCCCGCAACCTTGGGACGCGGGCGGTGTTGGCTGTCCGAGCCGTCGGGTAGCGTGAGGACCATGCAGCAGGTTGCCCTCGTAACAGGCGCGTCCAGCGGGATCGGCGAGGCCACGGTGCGTGCGCTCCTCGGCGCAGGCTTCACGGTGTATGCCGCGGCGCGGCGCGTGGAACGTATGCAAGGCCTTAAGGACGACGGCGCGCGGATCCTCGCGATGGACGTCACCTCCGACGAGTCCATGACGGAAGGCGTCCGCCAGATCATCGACGAGGCGGGGCAGATCGATGTCCTCGTCAACAACGCCGGCTACGGCTCCTACGGTGCGCTCGAACACGTGCCGATCGACGAGGCCAGGCGGCAGTTCGAGGTCAACGTGTTCGGGCTCGCGCGGCTCACCCAGCTTGTCCTGCCGGCCATGCGGGACCGCCGCTCGGGCACGATCGTGAACATCTCCTCGATCGGCGGGAAGTTCTACGAGCCGCTCGGCTCCTGGTACCACGCGGCCAAGTTCGCGGTCGAGGGCCTCTCCGATTCGCTTCGGATGGAGCTCAAGCCGTTCGGCGTCCGCGTGGTGCTCATCGAGCCAGGCCCGATCATGTCCGAATGGAGCACGATCGCCCGCGAATCCCTCCTCGAGCGCTCGGAGGGCACGCCTTACCAGGAGAACGCCCGCAAGGTCGCGAAGGTCCTCGCGGACTTCGACCGCCCGGGCCGCGCCGGGGTGCCCGAGGAGGTCGCCGGCACGATCGCGCGGGCCGTCCGGGCCAAGAACCCTGCGGCGCGGTACCCCGTGGGCGGCGGCGCGGGATACATCCTCGCGGCGCGCAAGATCCTTCCCGACCGGGCCTTCGACGCGATCGTCGGGGCGATCTACGGGCACTGAACACGGTCCTTGGACGCGGATCCCTCATCTACGGGCGACTGGTCCCAAGGGCGACTGATCCCAAGGGCAACTGATCCCAAGGGCAACCGATCAAGAAGGAGCGAACTCATGGAAGAGCTCGACGGCCAGTACAGCGAGGAAGACGACCGCGCGTCCGTGACGTTCGTCCGCTCGTACCCGGTCGCGGCGGAGGCCGTCTGGGCCGCCGTGAGCACGTCGGAGGGGTTCGCTGGGTGGTTCCCCTCCGCCGTCGTCATCGATCACGAAGCCCGCACGGTGACGCTGACCGGCGACCCCAACCAGCCGCCGTCGGTCGAGCGGATCGCCGCGTGGGAGCCGCCGCTGCGGTGGGCCTTCGAATGGGGCGAGGACACGCTCGAGTTCCGTGTCGAGGGGGCGGTGACGGACTCCGAGCTCACCCTGCGCAACTGGCTCGGCGACCGCAACGCCGCCGCGCGCAACGCCGCGGGCTGGCATGTGTGCCTCGCGGAACTCGCCGCGAAGCTCGGCGGCGGCGAGCCGGGCGGGCCCCACAGCGCAGGGGCGCTCGAGTGGCAGCCGCTCTACGACGGGTACATCCGGGAGGGCCTTCCTTTCGGGGCGCCGATCCCGGGCCAGGCCTGACCTTTCGGGCCTCTGCGAGCCGAAGAGAACCCGCAGCTGAGCGTGCGGTTGGCTGCGTTTTGATATCGGTCACTCAGATTTTCCAGCGCTTTCCCACAATGTTCGGTAGTGTTCGTCGGGTTAAAGGGGGACCGGTCAGTAGATAAATGACAACCCGCAAGGGAAGGGTCCGAATGGCTCAGAACGTCGTGGTTCAACCGTCCGCACAGGGCGGTCATCCTCTCAAGAGAGTTGTTGGATTTTGGGGGTTGACGTTCGTCTCCCTCGGATCCATCATTGGCTCCGGCTGGCTCTTGGGCGCCTTGGGCGCCGCAAAATCTGCGGGTCCGGCGTCGATCATTTCGTGGCTGCTCGCAGCAGTGCTCCTGCTCATCCTCGCCCTCATCCATGCGGATCTTGGAGCCGCCTATCCCGTGGCCGGTGGCACGGCCCGCTACCCGTACTACGCGTTCGGGGCCTTCGCCGGCTTCACGGCGGGATGGTCCGGGTATCTCCAGGCCGTCATGATCGCGCCCATCGAAGTGGAGGGCGCCATCACCTACCTCGAGAGCGCGCCGTGGGCCTCGGGCCTGGACATGGTCAACAAGGACCAGACCCTCACCGCGACCGGCATCGGGATCGCGGTCGTGGCCCTCGTGGCGTTCACGTTCATCAACCTCATGGGCGCCAAGTGGCTCTCGGACAGCAACATCGCCGTGGTGATCTGGAAGACGGTGGTGCCGGTCGTGACGATCGTCGTGATCATCGCGCTCACGTTCCACCCGGGGAACTTCAGCCAGGGCGGCGGCGGATTCGCGCCGAACGGCTTCCACGGCATCTTCGCCGCGCTCCCGCTCGGCGTCGTGTTCGCCCTTCAGGGCTTCGAGCAGGCCGCCCAGATGGCCGGCGAGGCGAAGAACCCGAAGAAGCACGTGGCCCGCTCGATCATCCTCGCGATGTTCATCGGCGCCGTGATCTACATCTTCCTCGAGGTCGCGTTCATCGGCGCGATCGATCCCAACAACATCGCCAAGGGCTGGGACAACCCGCTCGGAGCGGGCAGCTTCGGCCCGTACTACGACCTCGCGGTCGCCGCCGGGGCGGGCTGGCTCGCGTCGGTCCTGCTCATCGACGCGGTCGTCTCGCCCGCGGGAACCGGTCTCGTGTACCTGGGGACCTCTGCCCGCATCTCCTACGCGCTCGGCGAGGACGCGGCCCTGCCGTCCGCGCTCACGAAGGTCAACAAGCGCGGCGTGCCGTGGGTGTCGATCCTCGTGGCCTTCGTCGTGGGCCTCATCGCGCTCCTGCCCTTCCCGAGCTGGCAGGAGCTCGTGGGCCTCATCACGGACGCGACGGCCATCATGTACGCGTTCGGTCCGGTGTCCCTCGCGGCGCTGTACCGCCAGCACGCGGGGCGCGAGCACCCGTACCGCGTCCCGATGTCCAGGCTCCTGACGCCGCTCGGCTTTGTGGCCGCGAACCTGATCATCTACTGGTCCGGCTTCGAGGCCATCTGGAAGCTCGTCGTCGCGATCGTGGGAGGCGGCCTCGTCTTCCTCATCGCCGCCGTCGCGCGCAGGGGCCACCGCCAGGCCAAGGACCTCGGTCTCCGCGCCATCGCGTGGGTCTGGCCGTGGCTCATCGGCCTGCTCGTCATCGGCCTCTTGGGCCGCTATGGCAAGGGGGCCCTCAACGTCCTGCCGGAATGGATCGACATCGCCCTCGTTGTGGTCTTCAGCATCGTCATGTTCTACGTCGCGGTGAGTCTTGCCATGAAGCCCGAGCAGATCGAGGCGGCCGTGGAGGCCGACGAGTTCGAGCTCGAGGCCATTGACGCGGAGGGTGCGACGGCTCGCGGCTAGAGGACGGCTCTAGCCCTCGTCCGAATCCTGAGTGGGGCTCGGCTCCGGGGACTTCTCCTTCTTCTTCGACTTGGTCGGAGTCCCCGGGGTCGAGGGGGTCGCGCTCGGCGTGCTGCGCGAGCCCATGAGAGCCTGGAGATCGACCCGCACGAGGGCCAGCGCCGCGAGGACATCCTGTTTCCTCGCGGCGCTGAGCTTTCCCTGAGTGGCGGCGTCATTGGCCTGCGACTCGATGTTCTGCAGCTCCTGGAGCGCGCTCGCGTAGTGCCCGGCCGCGGCGTCGGTGCGGACCTTCTCGGTCGCGGCCTGCAGCGACGCGGCCACGCTCGAATCGAAGTCCGACGGCGACTGCGCGCACCCCGCGACGGCCGCGGCGGCGAGGCACGCCGCGGCGGCGGAGAGCACGATGCGATGTCTGGCGATCACGGTCTTACGCTCCGATCGAGCTGGTCGAGATGGGTCCCGAGGGGCCCGGGAATGGAGGGCGAGGCGGGCGGTGGCTGCGAGCGTGGAGGCGTCGCCGTGCGGGCCAAGAGCGGCACGGCCACGAGGATCGCGAGAAGGACGACGGCGGCCAGCACCCACGCGAGCGGCCTGCGGTGGAGCGGCGTCCGCCGTCTCCGCGGCACGGTCGGCGCGCGGCTGGGGCGCGGCGGCCGGCTGGGTTCAAGGGCCGGCGAGGGGTGGGCCGCCTGCGGCATCGTCGCCGGGAGCGCCCGTGTCGCGTGGTATCCCGAGGACGCCTCCTCGGGGCGCAGGGCGCGAGTGGTGCGTGCGTCCGAGGTTGTGCCAAGCACCTCGGTGGCCCCGGCCGCCGAGGCCGGCCCGAGCTCGCGGTCGAGCCCCAGGAAGCTCTCGACCTCGGCCGCTGTGGGCCGATCGGCGGGATTCCGCGCGAGCATGCGCGGGAGCAGCGTGGTCCAGGGCTCGCCGAGGTCGGCGGGGAGCCGCGGGTCGCGGTGGAGGCGTGCGACAGCGGATTCGACGGCCCCGCCCGGGAACTCGACCACGCCCGTGAGGCATTCGAGGAGCACGAGCCCAAGGGAGTACACGTCCGAGGCCGCGCCGACGGCCTCGCCGCGGGCCTGCTCGGGGCTCAGGTAGCTCGCCGTGCCGATCGTCGTGTTCGTGGCCGTGAGGCGCGCGGCGTCGGCGAGCCGCGCGATGCCGAAGTCCGTGAGCTTCGCGGGGCGCCGGGTGGCGCGCAGCGCGTGGGGCATGAGGATGTTGGCGGGCTTGATGTCGCGGTGGACCACGCCGAGCCCGTGGAGGTAGGCCAGCCCGGCGGTGAGATCGAGGCCCAGGAGGCGGACCTCGTCGGAGGGGAGGGGGCCGGATGCGAGCCGATGCCGCAGGTCGGTGCCGTCCACGAACTCCATGACGAGGTACGTGACGCTCGGGGTGCCGTCGCTGCTCGTCTCGGTTCCGGCGTCGAAGAGGTGGACGAGGCTCGGGTGGCTGAGGCGCGCGAGGACTTCCATCTCGCCGCGGCGCCGCAGCTCGTGCTGCGGGTCCGGGGTGTGGGTGCGGAAGGTCTTCACGGCCACTGTGCGGCCCAAGACCTCGTCCCGTGCGCGGTGTACCGTCGCCATCGCTCCGCTGCCCGCGACCTCCAGCAGCCGGTACCGCCCGCCCACAAGGGAAGACTTGAGCCCGGCGTCGCTCTCGGCCACGTTCTGCCTTTCGCCCGGACTTCGTTCCTGCCCAAGACTAGTCCAGCCGGGGCTCGCTCGGTGCAGCGGGTTCCCCTGATGGGCGGAGTGACGCGACGGATTCGAGCACGAGGCCGAGCCCCACCTCGAACTCGTCGGCGAAGTCGTAGCCGCCCGGCATGACGACCTCCCGCATGAACTCTTTGAGGTGTGGGAAGCCCCAGCTGGCCTGGCCATGATCCGGCTGGCCATGATCCGGCTGGGCCGTCCCCACCTGGCCTTCGAGCATGGACGCCGCCATCCCGGCGGCCGATTCGGCGTCGAACGGGAGCGCCAGCTCCTGGACCACGAACCCGAACACGAACGCGTCGAGGAGCGCGTAGGCGTGCCCCGCGTCGCGCACGCCGAAGCCCGCGCCGCGGAGGTAGCCCAACACGGCGTCGTGGTGGCGCAGATTGGCGAGCCCCGGCGTCGACCGCGATTCGAGGAGCGGCAACGCCCAGGGGTGGCGGTGCAGCGCGGTGCGCTGGGAGCGCGCCCGAGCGCCGAGGCCGGAGCGCCAGTCTCCGGATGGCAGCGAGATCTCCGCGAAGACGGAATCGACCATCTCGTCGAGGAGCGCGGTCTTGTTCGGCACGTGGTGGTAGAGGGACATGGCCTCGACGCCGAGAGTCTCGCCGAGTCGGCGCATGCTGAGCCTGTCGATCCCCTCCGCGTCAGCCAGGGAGACGGCCCGGGCGATGATCGCGCCTCGGCTCAGGTTTGTGCTGCGCTTCGTGCTTCCGGCCATGCGTTCCGCCCCTTGACTCGCTTACACCGTAAGGCTACCGTTTCTTACATCGTAAGGTTCGCAATCGGAGGCAACCATGTCACGCGAAGCCAGCACCCAGACCCCCATCACCCAAACTGCAGGCTCGGCGGCACGCGGGGGCGTTCCATCGGTCCCGGAGCGCATGACCGCGATTGTTCAGGAGCGCTACGCCGACCGCCTCGTCTCGGCGTTCATGCTCGGCGAGGCAGCAGTCCCGGCGCCGGGCCGCGGCGAGGTCCTCGTGCGGGTGGACGCTGCCGGCGTCGACCGCGGGGTGTGGCACCTCGCCACCGGGAAGCCGTACGCCATCCGTCTCGCGAGCGGTTTCTCGCGGCCGCGCTCGCACGTGCCCGGGCTCGACGTGGCAGGCACGGTCGCCGCGGTGGGCGAGGGAGTGGCCGAGCTCGCGGTGGGCGACGCGGTGTTCGGCACCGGCGCCGGGACCTACGCGGAGTACGCCATCGCAAAGGCCGGCATGCTCGCGCGCCGGCCGGCCGGCTTGGACGCGGCGACGGCCGCGGCCCTTCCGGTGTCGGGGTGCACGGCGAAGCAGGCCGTCGCGGACGTGGCTCGCGTGGTCCCGGGTGAGCGTGTCCTCGTGATCGGGGCGTCCGGCGGCGTGGGCTCGTTCGCGGTCCAGCTCGCAGTGGCCGCGGGCGCAGACGTCACCGGGGTTGCGAGCGGCGCGAAGCGCGACTTCGTCCTGGCCCTCGGCGCGCGGGACGTCATCGACTACCGGACAGAAGAGATCGACGCGCGGGGAGGGCGGTACGACGTGGTGCTCGACATCGCGGGGAACCGGCCCCTCGCGGTGCTCCGCCGGGCTCTGGCCCCGCGCGGCCGGCTCGTGATCGTCGGTGGCGAGGAGGGCGGTCCGCTCACGGGCGGGCTCGACCGGCAGCTCCGGGCCCAGCTCCTCGCCCCGTTCGTGGGCCAGCGCATGGGCGGAATGTTCGGGCGCACGAACCGCACAGACCTCGCGGCCCTCGCCGCGGCGGTCGGCGAGGGGAGCCTGCGTCCCGCCGTTACGCGGACCTACCGGCTGGCCGAGGCCGGGGCCGCGCTCGACGACCTCGCCGCGGGCCGCGTGAGCGGCAAGGCCGTGATCCTCGTGGACGAGGGCTGACCCGGCATAATCGGTACGTGGTCACGACGGCGCCCCCGCGCGAACTCGACGAACTGGACCGGCGGATCGTCGCTGCCCTCCAGGTCAACGGACGCGCCTCGTGGCGCCGCATCGCGGACGTGCTCGGTGAGCCGTTCCGCACGGTGACGCGCCGAGGGCTCGCGCTCCTCGAATCGGGCACGGTCCGCGTCGCCGGGCTCGTGACGCTCGGCCCGACGCATGTCGTCGAGGTCCAGTGCGAGCCGTCACGCCTCGCCGCGATCGCCGAATCGCTCGCCGCGGACCCGGACGCGACGTTCCTCTACGCCGTGACCGGCCCCACGCGGCTCGTCATGGAGGTGCAGGCCCGCCCGGGGCGGCTCTCGACCCTCGTGCTCGAGGAGCTTCCCGCGCTCGACGGCGTGGTCCAGGTCGACGCGTCCCCCGTCATGGAGTACTTCCGGACGGTCGCCGAGTGGCACCCGGGCCCGATCACGCAGAGCGAGGTCGAGGAGCTCCAAGACGTGCCGACGCCGCAGCCGCGCCCGAGCTCAAGCCTCGTGCTCGACGACGTCGACTCCGCGCTCGTGCGCATGCTCGTCGCTGACGGCCGCGTTCCCATGGCGGAGCTGTGCGACGCCGTCGAGCTCTCGGCCCCGGCCGTGCGGCGCCGGCTCGCCTCCCTCTTCGAGGAGGGCAACCTCAGCGTCCGCGCGATCGTCGAACCTGCGGACATCGGGCTGCCCGTCGAGGCGGTCGTGTGGATCCGCACGGCGCCGAACGAGGTCGCCGAGGTGGGCGGCCTCGTCGCCGCCGAGCCCGGCGTCCGCTACGCCGTCATGGCCATGGGCGAATTCCAGCTCATGGTCAACGTCACGCTCGCGAGCCTGAGCGAGCTGCGCGACTTCGTGACGTCCTCGCCGTGGGCGGCGCGGGCGCTCGCGTTGCGCAGCTCGCTCGTGGTGCACGCGTACAAGCGTGGAGGCGTGCGGATGCCGGGCCGCTAGAGGAGACCAGCCTTCGTCATGAGGTCGTTGACCTCAGGGCCGTTGAGGGTCCCGGGATCGATGGTTGGCGCCTGGAGGTCGGAGAGCGGGACGAGCTTCGCGTTCGCCGGAACGTTGGAGCCGACCGTGTACTCGAACGACTTCCCGTTCTCGAGGACTTCCTGGCCCGCCTTCGACGTGATGAACGCGATGAACTTCTGTGCCTGGGCCTGGTGCTTGCTCGAGGCGAGGACGGCACCGCCGGAGACGCTCACGAAGGCGCCCGGATCCTGGTTCTTGAAGTAGTGCAGAGCCACGTTGTTGCTGTTCTCGTCGGTGTCCGCCTGGTCCACGAACGAGTAGTAGTGGTACAGGATCCCGGCCTCGATGTCGCCCTTGTTGACGGCCGCGAGGACGGGGGTGTCGTCCTGATACGTGTGGACGTTGCCCTTGATGCCCTTGAGCCACGCGAGCGTCGCGTCGCTGCCCTTGAGCTGGAACATCGCGCTCACGATGGCCTGGAAGTCGGCCCCGCCGGTCGAGGCGCCGATCTTGTCCTTCCACGACGGGTCGGCGAGGTCCATGAGCGACTTCGGCGCCTGCGCCTCGGTCAGCTTCGTCTTGTTGTAGGCGAGGACGGTCGAGCGGGCCGCAATGCCCGTCCAGTCACCCGCGGCGGGGCGGTATTTCGCCGGCACCTGATCGAGCGTTGACTGGTCGAGCTTGGCGAGCAGGTGGGCGTTCTCGACCTGGTCCATGCCGGGCGAGTTCTCGGTCAGGAAGACGTCCGCAGGCGAGGCCTTGCCCTCCTGGATGATCTGGTTGGCCATCTCCGGGTCCTCGCCGTTGCGGAGGTTCACCTTGATGCCCGTCTGCTTCGTGAACGCGGCGACCCAGGCCGAGGTCAGCTCCTCGTGCTGGGCGTTGTAGACCGTGATGGTCGTTCCGGCGTCACCGGAGTCCGACGACGATGCGGACGGGGTCGAGGCCCCGGAGCATCCGGCCAGCATGAGAGCTGCCATGGCTCCGGCACTCACGACACTCAACGACTTCCAGTACTGCATGGGTGGGCCTTTCGGGGGGTAGGGCGGCAGGGCGGGGGATAGGAGCGGCGGGGGCTAGGAGCGGCGGGGGATAGGAGCGGCGGGGAAAGGGGATGTTGGGGTGCGAGGCCCGGGAGCAGGGCTCTTAGGCAAGCCTTACTCGGCAAGAGGACGGTACACCGCCGGCTCCGGATCGGAGAAATTAGCGAACGTTCATCTTCCGTAATGTGGGCGCCTCCAGGCGATCGACGCCCCGCCATTGCCCCCTAGCCAAATGTGACTCGTGCCACTATCGTGGTTCATTGTCTCCATCGAGAGCATATGAATGACCCAAATCGAATCTCAATGAAAGCAAGATGACTCATGACGAACGAGTTGGTGTACACCGGGGCGGTCGAGCTCGCCACGCTCCTGCGGTCGCGGGAGATCTCGGCCCTCGAGGTGCTCGAAGCCCACCTCGACCAGATCCACCGGCTCAACCCGCTGGTCAACGCGATCGTGACCCTCGACGAGGAGGGCGCCCGCGAGGCCGCGGCCGCGGCCGACCGCAAGCTCGCGGCGGGCGAGCCGATCGGCCCGCTCCACGGCCTCCCGATCGCCTTCAAGGACACGGCCCTCACTGCCGGCCTCCGCACGACGTTCGGCCACCCGCGCACAAAGGACTTCGTTCCCGCGGTCAACGACTTCCACGTCCAGCGGATCCTCGACGCCGGCGCGATCCGCCTCGGCAAGACGAACGTCCCCGAACACGCGGCGGGCTCGCACACGTTCAACCGCGTGTTCGGCGTGACCCGCAACCCCTACGATCCGAACAAGTCCGCGGGCGGGAGCAGCGGCGGCGCGGCGGCCGCCCTCGCCTCGGGCTTCCAGCCGATCGCGGACGGAAGCGACATGGGCGGCTCGCTTCGCAACCCGGCCTCGTTCTGCAACGTCGTGGGGCTCCGCCCGACGCCCGGCCGCGTCCCCAACACGGACGGCACCAACGCGTTCTTCCCCCTTGGCGTCGCCGGCCCCATGGGCCGCACGGCAGCCGACGCCGCGCTCCTCTTCTCGGTGATGGCAGGCCCGGCCGCGGCCGACCCCTTCTCGGTCTTCCCGCCGTCGTCCGCCCTTCCCGCGGGCGAGCCGCGGCCGGGGGACTTCGCGGGGCTGCGCATCGCCTTCGCCCCGACCCTCGGCGGGCGCATCCCCGTGGAGCGCGCGGTGCTCGACGTGATCGAGGCCCAGGCGCGCGCCCTCGCCGAGGTGGGCGCCGACGTCGAGCTTGCGTGCCCCGACCTCGACGGCGCGGATGAGGCGTTCCGGGTGCTCCGCGCCGCGGCATTCGACGCCGCGTGGGGCGAGGACCTCGCCGCGGACCCCGAGCTGTTCAACCATTTCCTCGCGGGGAACATCCGCGAAGGCGGCGCCCTCACCGGCCGCGACGTCTTCCGCGCCGAAGAGGCGATGACCCGCCTCATCCGGCGCGCCGCGGAGTTCTTCGAGCAGTACGACCTCGTGATCGCCCCGGCCTCCCAGGTCGCGCCGTTCGACGCCGGGATCGAGTTCCCCACCGACATCGAGGGCCACCCGCTCGAGACCTACCTCGACTGGATGCGCGCTCCCTACCTGTTCACCCCGCTGGGCCTCCCGGCCCTGTCGGTCCCGGCCGGCTTCACGCCCGCCGGCCTTCCCGTGGGCCTCCAGATGGTGGGAGCGCGCGGCAGCGACGCCCGCCTCCTCCGCCTGGCCTCGGCCTTCGAGAAGCTCTCCCCCTGCTCATCCCTTCGCCCTCAAGGAGTTGTAGTCCGGTGAGCGCCACCCTTGCATCCCCCAAAAGGCTCGCGATCGCCCTGACCCCCGTGGTCGGCATTGTGGTCACCCCCTTCCTTCCCTTTGTCTCAACCCCCACGTTCGTGGCCGGGATCCCCGCCGCCGTGGTGTGGATGGCCGCCATGGTGGCCGCGACGGTCGTCGCGCTCCAGATCGTGGAGCGCAGCTACCAGCGCGACGGCGGCGCGGCGCTCGACGCGGCGGAGGCAGCGTTCGACGCCGAGCGCCTCGCCCAGGGCGCGGACGGGCCAGAAGAGACTCGTGGGGAGGGCCACTGATGCTGACCGTCCTCATCATTCTCGGGATCGTGGCCATCGGCGCGATCGGCGTCTGGTCCCGCACGCGCCAGACCGACCTCTCCGGCTGGTCGGTCGGCAAGCGCAACCTCCCCCGCTGGACCACGTGGTTCCTCCAGGCCGGCGAGTCCCTCACGACGTTCAGCTTCCTGGGCCTCGCGGGCATCGCGTACGGCGGCGGCGTGGCCGCGCTCTTCGCGGTCGGCTACCTGACCATCTCCTGCGTCCTGCAGTACTTCATCACTCCGCGGCAGAGGCAGCTCGGCGCGAACCGCGGCTACCTCACGATGGCGGACTTCTTCCAGGACCGCTTCGGCAGCCGGACGCTCGGCAGGACCGTGGCGCTCGTGGGCGCCGTGTTCCTCATCCCGTACCTCCAGCTGCAGATCACGGGGCTCGGCCTCATCGTCCAGCTCGCCACCGGGAGCGCGGACGCGAGCGGCTACAGCATGATCGTGGCGAGCGCCCTCGTGGTCGTCTTCGTCATCTGGGCCGGCATCCGCGGCCTGGCCCGCGTGGCCGTGCTCAAGGACTTCCTCATGGTCGGCGCGCTCGTGATCGTGCTCGCGGGCGTCATCGCGGGCGTGGGCGGGATCCCGGAGGTCGTCTCGAAGGTCAACGCCATCTCGTCGGGCTACTTCACGGTCTCGCGCCCGGGCCTCGATGCGACGTTCTGGGTCAGCTCCGTGATCGTGACGGGCCTCGGCGCGGGCTTCAACACGTTCCCGCACTTGTGGCCACCCATCCTCGCCGCGAAGAGCGGCGCCGTGCTGCGCCGCAACAACAGCTGGATCGCGGTCTACCAGCTGTGCCTCTTCATCCCGATCCTCGTGGGCCTCGCGGGCGTCCTGATCCTCAAGCCGAAGACTCCGGGCAACAACGTGCTGCTGAGCGTCGCCCAGGCCACGCTCCCCGAGCCGCTCATCGCCGTCATCGCGATCGGCGGCGCGGCGGCGGCCATGGTCCCCGCGGGCGCGATTGCGATGGGCATCTCGCTGCTCGTCTCCCACAACCTCGTGCCGGTCAAGAACCCCAGGCTGCGCTTCCGGCTCAACCATGGGATCGTGGCGCTCGCCGTGGGCGTGGCGCTCGTGTTCGGCCTCGCGAAGTCGGACATCGCCTCGCTCCTCCTGCTCACGTACGGCGGCCTGACCCAGTTCGCTCCCGCCGTCGCTTTTGCCAACGCCCGGAGGGTGCGAGTGCACGGCATCCCGATCATGCTCGGCATCGTCGCGGGGACCATCTCGGTGGCGGTCATCACGTTCGCGGGCATCAAGACGGGCGGGATCGATTCGGGACTTCTCTCGCTCGTGCCGAACCTCTTCGTCCTCACGTTCGCCGAGGTGTTCCGGCGCGTGCTGTTCAAGGGCCAGCCGGCGGTCCCGCCAGGGGCGGGCGGGGCGGGCGAGGCGGGCGAGACGGCCGAGACGAACGACGGCGCGCCCGTCGCCACGCGTGCGGGCGCCGTCGAGGGAGCCGGCGCATGACGGCGCCCAACCCGACTGACAGCGCGGGCCGGCACCGCGGCCCGCTCGAGGGGACGCTCGTCGTCGACCTCTCCCGCGCCCTTGCCGGCCCCCACGCAGGGATGATGCTCGGCGACCTCGGCGCCCGGGTCATCAAGGTCGAGAACCCGGACGGCGGCGACGACACGCGCGGCTGGGGCCCGCCCTTCGTCGGCGAGCCTGGGGGCCGCGAGTCCACGTACTTCCTCTCGTGCAACCGCAACAAGGAATCCATCACGCTCGACCTCAAGGACCAGGACGGCAGGCGCGTGCTGCGCGAGCTCGTGGGGCGGGCGGACGTGCTCGTCGAGAACTTCCGGCCCGGGACGCTCGACCGGCTCGGCTTCGACCCCGCGACGCTCGCGGAACTGAACCCGCGGCTCGTGGTCCTCTCGATCAGCGGCTTCGGCCACGACGGGCCCGAGGGGCAGCGAGCCGGCTACGACCAGATCGCGCAGGGCGAGGCCGGGCTCATGTCGCTCACGGGCTCGGGACCCGACGATCCCCAGCGCCTCGGCGTGCCGATCGGCGACCTCCTGGCCGGCATCCACGGCGCGTACGGCGTGCTCGCGGCGCTGCTCGAGCGCGAGCGGACGGGCCGCGGCCAGGTGGTGCGCACGTCCCTGCTCGCCTCGATCGTGAGCGTGCTCGCGTTCCAGGGCACGCGCTGGACCGTGGGCGGCGAGGTGCCGCGCGCGCAGGGCAACCATCACCCCTCGATCGCGCCGTACGGGCTCTTCCGCTGTGCGGACGGCGCCGTGCAGATCGCGGTGGGCTCGGAGGGCCTGTGGCGGCGCTTCGCGGTCGCGTTCGGGCTCGATCCCGCGGATCCGCGCTGGGAGAGCAACGCGGGCCGGGTGGGCCGCCGCGCCGAGCTCATCCAGGCGGTCGAGGAGGCGTTCGCGGGCTACGGCTCCGAGGAGCTGCTCGCGAAACTCGGCGAGGCCGGCGTGCCGGCCGGCCGGGTTCGCACCCTCGACGAGGTCTTCGCGTGGGAGCAGACCCAGAGCCAGCATCTCGCCCTCGCGCTCGACCACCCGACCCTCGGCCGGATCGAGGTGCCGGGCGGCCCCCTGCGGTTCTTCCGGCCCGATGGTACGGAGACGACGCGGCTCGAGCACGGCGCGCCGCCGCGTCTCGGCGAGCACGAGGATGCGGTCCGCGCGTGGCTGGGCGGCGTCCTGGCCGGGGCGGAGTCGCGGTGACGGCGCTCGGCCTCGCGCCCGCGCGGCCCACACGCCTCGACGCGCGGGGCCTGCTCGGCGCCCTCCTCGACGCCGGGAGCTTCGCGAGCTGGGACGCCCCGGCGCGGGTCCCCGAGGGCGCGAGCCCGGAGTATCTCGCGGACCTCGAGCGCGCGCGGGAGCGGAGCGGCACGGATGAGTCCGTCCTCACGGGCGAGGGCCGGATCGGCGGGAACCCCGTGGCGGTCATCGCGAGCGAGTTCGGCTTCCTGGGCGGCTCGATCGGCCAGGGGGCGGCGGATCGCATCGTGGCCGCGATCGAACGCGCGGCGGCGCGCGGCCTCCTGCTCATCGCGGCGCCCGCCTCGGGCGGCACGCGCATGCAGGAGGGCACGCCCGCGTTCCTGCAGATGGTTCGGATTACGCGCGCGCTGGCCGACTACAAGGGCCGGCGGCTTCCGTATCTCGTGTTCCTCCGGCACCCCACGACCGGCGGCGTGTTCGCGTCGTGGGGCTCGCTCGGGCACGTCACCGTGGCCGAGCCCGGCGCGCTCATCGGCTTCCTGGGGCCGAAGGTCTACGCGGGCCTCACCGGGCGCGACTTCCCGGCCGGCGTCCAGACCGCCGAGCACCTCTTCCGGCACGGCACGGTCGACGCCGTCCTCGACGTGGGCGGCTTCCGTCGCCTCGCGGGGGACGTCCTGAGCATCTGGGGAGCCGCGCCGCACCGAGCCGGGTCCCACCGAACCGCGGACGACGGCGCCGCCCCGCCCGCCGCCGTCGACCGTCCTGCCGCCGTGGTGGGCTCGCCCTCCGGTGGTGCGTGGGACTCCGTCCTGCGGACCCGCGACCCGCGGCGACCCGGCCTCGCCGAGCTGCTCGAGGCGGGCTTCGGCCGCTCGGTTCGCCTGCACGGCACGGGACGCGGGGGTGCCTCGGCGAGCACGGTGATCGTCCTCGCGGAGCTCTGCGGGCGGCCGGTCGTCGTCGTGGGCCAAGACCGCGCCGCCCAACGCGCCGGGAGCGTGCTCGACGCAGCCGGCCTCGCCCAGGCCCGGCGTGGGATACGGCTCGCCCAGGAGCTCGGGCTGCCGCTCGTGACAGTGATCGACACCCCCGGCGCCGAGCTGTCGGATCGCGCGGAGGAGCAGGCGATCGCCGGCGGAATCGCGGACTGCGTCGCCGCGCTCATCGCGCTCCGGGTGCCGAGTGTTGCGGTGTTGCTCGGCGAGGGGACCGGCGGGGGCGCGCTCGCGCTCGCGGCAGCGCGCCGAATCGTCGCGGCCGAGCACGCGTGGCTCGCTCCGCTTCCGCCCGAGGGGGCGAGCGTGATCGTGCACGGCGACGTGACCCGGGCCGCCGAGCTCAGCGCGAGCCAGCGCATCGGCGCGCGCGAGCTCGAACGGGCCGGAGCCGTCCACGAGCTCGTTGCGGAGGGGCCGGGGTTCCTCGAACGCGTAGCGCTCGCGGCGTCGCGGCAGCTCTGGGCACAGGGGGAGTGCGGCTGAGGAATACGGTTGAGGGAGGGCGCGGCTGAAGGATTGTAGCAGTTGAGGGAGGCGCAGGCGCCCGGCACGCTCGGTGCCGGGCGCCCTCCCGTTCCCCGGGGAACGCCCTTCCGTCCTAGACGCTCTGCCCAGTGTCTGGCCGGCCTCGGGCCGATCCGGGGCGGGTCGATCGGCTTTGAGTCCGCTGAGAGCAGCCTACGTCCGGCAACCGGCACGACGGCAGCGCTGACGCTGCGCGAAGTGTTGGGAGGGGCGGACTGTGCTTTAATCTGCGTATGCATGCAGATAACCAGATGTGCGGTCGCGACCCCGATTCGCAGTACGTGAATCTTGCGGTCGAGATCTTCTCGATGCTCGCCGACGCGACGCGCGTGCGGATCATCCTCGCGCTGAGCACCCACGGCGAGCTGTCCGTCAACCATCTGGCCGACGTGGTGGGCAAGGCCCCGGCAGCCGCGTCCCAGCATCTGGCCAAGCTGCGCCTCGCTCGCATGGTCACCGTGCGTCAGGACGGGACGCGGGCGTTCTACCGCCTGACCGACGAGCATGCCTCGCGGCTCGTGAACGAGGCGATCTTCCAGGCCGAACACTCGCTCGGCGGCGAGCCGCGGCATCACCACCCCGTGGCCGATCGGGCCGAGGAGGTGCGGGCGTGACGGCACAGGACCACGAGCACGGGCGGTTCCCCGTGCCTGAGCACGCTGACGAGCACGGCCACGATCACTCGCATGACCACGATCACGATCATGACCATGCGCACGGCGACGAGCACGGCCACGATCACCCGCACGGCCACGATCACGGTCACGACCATCACCACGGGGGTGGCGTCCTCGGCGCGCTCAAGGAATTCTTCGTCCCGCATACCCACGACGCCGCCGACTCGATCGACGACGCCCTCGAGGCGAGCCACGAGGGCGTCCGGGCGCTGAAGATCAGCCTGTTCGCGCTGCTCGGCACGACGCTCCTGCAGTTCGTCGTCGTCCTGATCAGCGGCTCGGTGGCGCTGCTCGCGGACACGGTGCACAACTTCTCCGACGCGCTCACCGCCGTGCCGCTCTGGATCGCGTTCCTGCTCGCCCGCCGCCCCGCGACCAAGCGCTACACCTACGGGTACGGCCGCGCGGAGGACCTCGCGGGGCTGTTCATCATCGCGGTCGTGGCGCTCTCGGCGATCGTGGCCGCGTGGCAGTCGATCGGCCGCCTCATCCACCCGCAGCCGCTCGAGAACCTCTGGTGGGTCGTCGCGGCGGGGATCATCGGCTTCGCCGGAAACGAGGCCGTCGCGGTGTACCGGATCAGCGTGGGACGCCGCATCGGCTCGGCCGCGCTTGTGGCAGACGGCATCCACGCCCGGACGGACGGCTTCACGTCCCTCGCGGTCGTGGTCGGCGCGTTCGGCGTGATGCTCGGGTTCCCGCTCGCGGACCCGATCGTGGGCCTATTCATCAGCATCGCGATCTTCGTGCTCCTGTGGGGCACCGTGAAGAGCCTGGGCCGGCGGCTCCTCGACGGGATCGAGCCCGATCTCGTGCACCGCGCGGAGCATGCGCTCGAGGCGACCCCGGGGGTCATCGGCATCGAGCGGCTCCAGCTTCGCTGGATCGGGCACCGACTGCACGGCACCGCCGTCGTCCGTCTTGCGGCGAGCACAACCATCGGCGAGGCGGACGCGATCCGGCACGACGCCCGCCGCCGCCTCGACCGCGCGCTGCCGAACGTCGAGGACATCACGATCGCGGCCGGGGGCGGGCACTGAGCCCAAGCCCCGGCCCCATCCGTTGCGCCGTCACGTCCGCAGGGTGCACACCCCGCGGACGTGACGGCGCAACGGGTCGCGGGCCGCAAGACCCGCGGCGTCAGCCGTTGGTGACTGGCCGTTGGTGACTAGCCGTTGATGATCTGCGGGACGCCGAGGTGCTTGAGGCCCTCGGCGCCGAACTCGAGGCCGTAGCCGGACTGCTTGGCCCCGCCGAACGGGATGAGCGGGTGGACGGCGCCGTGCTGGTTGATCCACACGGTTCCGGCCTCGAGCTGGGCGGCGACCTCGCGGGCCGTGGCCTTGTCCGCGGACCACACGGACGCGCCGAGGCCCACGCTGACCCCGTTCGCCATCGCGACGGCCTCCTCGACCGTCGAGTACTTGATGATCGGCAGCGCCGGGCCGAACTGCTCCTCGGCCACGAGCGGGTTGTCGTTCGCGATGTCCGCGACGAGGGTAGTGGGGTAGAAGTAGCCGGGCTGGCCGGGCTCGGGGTTGCCGCCGAGCAGCACGCGTGCGCCCGAATCCTTCGCGGCCTCGACAAGGTTGGCGACGATCTCGAACTGCGCCTTGTTCTGCAGCGGGCCCAGGACGTTGGCCTCGTCGAGCCCCACGCCCATGGGGACGGCGCTCGCGTACGCGGTGAGGGCCTCGCAGACTGCGTCGTAGAGAGCCTCGTGGACGTAGAGGCGCTTGAGGGCCGCGCACGTCTGGCCCGTGTTGATGAACGCGCCCCAGAACAGGCCCTCGGCGATCGCGGCCGGGTCGGCGTCCGGCAGGACGATGCCGGCGTCGTTGCCGCCGAGCTCGAGGGTGAGACGCTTCACGGTGTCCGCCGAGGAGCGGATGATCGCCTTGCCGGTCGCGGTCGAGCCCGTGAACATGACCTTGCCGATCTCGGGGTGCTCGGCGAGGGCCTGGCCCACCTCGCGTCCGCCCGAGACGACCGTCAGGAGGCCCTCGGGGATCGACTCGTTGAGCACCTTCACGAGCGCGAGGACGCTCAGCGGCGTGTATTCGCTCGGCTTGACGATCACGGCGTTGCCCATGCGGAGCGCGGGGGCGATCTGCCAGACCGTGATCATCATGGGCCAGTTCCACGGGCCGATAGCGCCGACGAGCCCGATGGGACGGTAGTGCAGCTCGGCGTAGGCCTCGCCGTCGTCCACCACGACCTCGGGGGCGAGCGCCGTCGCGGCGGTGGCGCGCAGCCAGGCCGCGCACGCGCCCACCTCGAAGCGCGCGTTGGGGCCGTTGAGCGGCTTGCCCTGCTCGCGGGAGAGGAGCCGGGCGAGCTCCTCGGCGTTCGCCTCGACGGCGTCCGCCGCCGCCATGAGCGCGGCGCTCCGCGCGTCGTGCCCGGCCGCTGCCCACGCCGGCTGGGCGGCCTTCGCCGCCGCGACCGCGGCCTCGAGCTCCGCGAGGCCGTGCACGGGAGCGACGCCGACCACCTCGCCGGTCGCCGGGTCCAGGATCTCCCGCCCGGGGGCGCCGGCGGCCGGCGCGACCGCGTCGAGCAGGGCGACGTTCTGCTGCAAGGTGTCCATGAGTCCTCCACATCGAGTCCGTTGGTTTCACTCAGTGTCTGCGGGCTCGCGGCGGCGGGCTTGTCTCACCGTGCCGGGGGCTTGTCCGTGGGCGCGGGATTCTTGGCGTGGGCGTCAGAAAGGCGCGCCGGCAGCGGCTCGCGCGGCGGCAGCGTCGGGTGCACCCGCACGCAGTTGCCTTCTCGCCGACCGAGAACGTGACTTCCCTCGTGGCGTCACGCGACGGTCCGGTGGCCGCGGATGAATGTCACGGGCTAACCGGAAGTTTGGGCGGGACAATTTTCCAGTGACCTTGCTCGTCGTCTCGCACGTCGTCCGGCCCGCTCCCCGCACGCCACGCGCGTTCGCACATATATTCGCCACTTTACATGTCAATTTACATGTCTAATGATAGGAACTGCGCAGTTGACAGGCCATGCTGAGGGCGCTCGGCACGGGCGGTAGCGCGAGCCGTCTGTGTCCGTCAGAAGGGGACCTATTCATGGCAGGACTAGCGCTTGTGGCCGATGCGCGGCACCTTGGAGCTTCTCGGGGGACGGGCGCGGCGGCCCTGTGGCGCATGAGTTCGGTGGCCCGCCGTCGCGCTCTGTTCGCCAGGCCTAGTAGCCGCGAGATGGTGAACGTGATCGGGCTCCTCCCGCAGGCCTGCTTCCTCTGCCCCACTACGGACGAGACGGGCTGGTGGAAGATCGACGCCGTCCTCGAGTTCGTTGCGACAAGTGGGATCGACCGCGTGGTCTGGCTCGACGGCGAGCTCCAGCTCTTCGACCCCCGGCTGGGCGTGACGTATCGCGAGGCCGCGGAGGATGCGCTCGCGGACGCCGGGATCTCCGCGCTCCTCATGGCGCCCGATCCGGCCCGCGGGCTCAACAGCGCCGCGGCGCAGCTCGTCGAGGACTTTGGTTCGGGCCGGCTCTGGGCCCCGGTCTGGAGCGTGGGAGCCCCTCCGCTCGAGACAGCGGTCTGAGCCGCGCCTTTAGCTGCTGGTCGCGAGGAGCACCGCGAGCGTCAGCATGAGCGTGGCGACGCAGCCGTCGAGCACGCGCCACGACGCGGGCCGCGCGAAGAATCCCGTGAGCCCGCGCGCCCCGAAGCCGATCATCGGGAACCACAGCGCGCTCGCCGTGGCCGCGCCGACGCCGAAGGGCCAGCGGCCGTCCCCGCCCTGGGAGTTTGCGAGGGATCCGAGGAGGACGAGCGTGTCCAGGTACACGTGCGGGTTGAGCCATGTGAGGGCCAGGGCCGTGGCCGCGGCAGACCACAGCGTCGCGCTGCCGCGCGACGCCTCGGCCGCCACGAGGGCCCCGGGCCGCAGCGCCCGCCGCACCGCGAAGAGGCCGTAGGCCACGAGGAACGCGGCCCCGACCCAGCGGATCACGCCCAGCAGAACGGGCGCCGCCTGGACTGCCGCGCCGACCCCGCCCACGCCGGCGAAGATGAGCAGCGCGTCGCTCGCAACGCACACGAGCACCACCGGCAGGATCCATTCGCGGCGGATGCCCTGGCGCAGCACGTACGCGTTCTGGGCGCCGATGGCCACGATGAGTCCGAGGCCAGCTCCGAAGCCGGTGAGAAAGAGGGCAGATGCGGCGATCACCTTTCGAAGGTAGGCCGAGAAAATCTAAAGATCAATTTACTATTTTTGCATCTACATTAGAATCTCTTCATGGAACTCGACCAGCTCAGGGCGCTCGCCGCCGTCGTCGACTTCGAGACTTTCGAGGCCGCGGCAGGCGAGTTGCGGCTCACGCCGTCGGCCGTGAGCCAGCGGATCAAGGCGCTCGAGCGCTCGGTGGGCAGCGTGCTCGTGCGCCGGCTCAAACCCGTGCGGCCCACCCCGGCCGGGGAGCGGCTGCTCCGCTCGGCCCGCCAGCTCCTCCTGCTCGCCGACGAGGCCGTCCTCGCCTTGCGCTCGCCGGAGGCCGCGAACGACGACGGCGCCGCCCACCTGAGCGCGGCCCACCGGGGCGTGGAGCGGCTCCGGGTCCCGATCGTGGCGAACGCCGACTCGATCGCCACGTGGCTCCCGCCGGCTCTCCGGGAGATCGCGCTCGGCGGCCGGATCGCCCTCGAGCTCCTCCGCGACGACGAGCACGCGACCGCAGACCTGCTCCGCTCGGGCGACGCGGTCGCGGCCGTCACGGCGGATCCCGCCCCGGTCCAGGGCTGCAGCGTCCGTCCGCTCGGGACCATGGTGTACCGCGCGAAGGCGTCGCGCGAGTTCGTGGAGCGCTGGTTTCCCGACGGGCCGACGCCGGAGAGCCTCGCGGCCGCGCCCGTCATGCAATACGACCGCAAGGACAGCCACCAGATGGCGCTCCTCGCGCGCGTGGCCCCGCACGCGGCGCCGCCGCAGCACTTCATCCCCGACTCGGTGCAATACGTCGAGTCGGTGCACGCGGGGCTCGGCTGGGGCATGGTCCCGGACCAGCAGGACCCGGACGGCTCCCTCGTGCTCCTCGACCCCGACTGGGTCGAGCCGCTCCGGCTGTACTGGCAGGTGTGGACGCTCGACTCGCCGGGCCTCGCGGAGGTGACGGCCGCCGTCGTCCGCGCTGCCCGGGTGCTCGCCGCTCGGGGAAGCCAGCCCATGGGAAGTAGGGCGGAGTAGCAAGATACTGGGCTGCATGCGCGAACTCGTGGTCCTCGGCACCGCGTCCCAGGTGCCGACGCGGGCCCGCAACCACAACGGGTACCTCCTCCTCTGGGACGGCGAGGGGATCCTGTTCGACCCCGGGGAGGGCACGCAGCGGCAGATGATCCATGCGGGGGTCTCGGCCACCCAGATCACGCGCATCTGCATCACGCACGCGCACGGCGACCACTGCTACGGTCTGCCGGGGGTGCTCTCGCGCATGGCGCTCGACGGCGTCGACCATCCCGTGGACCTGCACTACCCCGCGGCCGGGAGCGAGGTCATCGAGGCTCTCGTCTCGGTCGCGTCGCCGGGCGTGGAGCTTCGGCTCCACCCGCATGCGGGACCGGGCGAGGTCGCGCCGGGGCTCGAGGTCCGGCCCCTGAGCCACCGGATCGAGGCGTACGGGTACCGCCTCGTCGAGCCCGACGGCCGCACGCTCCTGCCCGATCGGCTGCGGGCGGAGGGCATCGAGGGGCTGGAGGTCGCCCGGCTGCAGCGGCTCGGAAGGCTGCGCGGCGTCCGCCTCGAGGAAGTGAGCGTGCCGCGCCGCGGCCAGCGCTTCGCGTTCGTCATGGACACCGAGCCGTGCCCCGGGGCGGAGGAACTCGCCGAGGGCGCGGACCTCCTCGTCGCGGAGTGCACCTTCAGCGACGACGACGCCGAGCTCGCCGCCCGCTACCGGCACCTCACCGCGGGGCAGGCCGGCTCGCTCGCGGCCTCGGGGAGCGTGGGCACGCTCGTCCTCACGCACTTCTCGTCGCGGTACACCGACGTCGGCCCGCTCGTCGACCAGGCCGCGCGGCGGGCGGGCGGAGCCGCCGTCGTTGCCGCCGCGGACTTCGACCGGTTCCCGCTTCCGGCGCGGCGGGGCTGGGCCGTGGGCTGAGGCCGACGTCGAAGCGGGCTCTCGGTTTCGCGGGGTCGCTCTGCGGGTAATGACAGGCCAATCGAGCGTGATCGGCCGCCGCATCGGTCTCCTGCGGCCGTCCTTTGGGTGAAAGCGAGTTGGGGATGGCCGCGAGACGGCAGGTCGGAAGCGGTGCCGAGGGCTTGTTGGGCGGCAGATATCGGCTGCTCGAGGCCATCGGCCAGGGGTCGGTGGCCGTCGTGTACCGGGCGCTCGACGAACTCCTCGACAGGGAGGTCGCGGTCAAGCTCACGAAGGCGGCTGCGGACCGTGGCGACATGCGACCGAGCGACGCGGAGGTCAAGCTTC
The DNA here is from genome assembly GCF_049332655.1 of Sinomonas sp. P47F7. Lineage (GTDB taxonomy): Bacteria > Actinomycetota > Actinomycetes > Actinomycetales > Micrococcaceae > Sinomonas. Next base: position 53,986 of record NZ_CP186327.1, read on the forward strand.
TCGCGCGGCTCAACCATCCCGGGCTCGTCACCCTTCTGGATGCCGGAACCGACAACACCGCCGACGGCGTTCCGCGCATCGTCCTCGTCATGGAGCTGATCGAGGGGCAGGATCTCCGGGTGCGTCTCAAGGAGGGCGTGGTGTCCGCCCCGCGCGTCGCCGAGATTGGCCACGACCTGTCGGAGGCCCTGAGCTACATCCACGGCCACGGGGTGGTCCATCGCGACGTCAAGCCGGCCAACATCCTCCTGCTCGACGCCCACGACGAGGGCATCAGGGCGCATGCGAAGCTCGCCGATTTCGGCCTTGCCTGGATAGCCGATTCGGCCGTGACCCTCGAAGACGCGGTGTCGGGGACGCCCGCGTACCTGAGCCCCGAGCAGGTGCGCGGCGAGTTCGTGGGGCCAGCGAGCGATATCTACTCCTTGGGGCTCGTGCTCCTCCAGTGCCTCACGGGCGAGCTCGCCTTCCCTGGCCCGACGCTCGAAAGCGCGGTCCGCAGGCTCACGCAGGGACCGCCGCTCGGCGAGGATGTCGACGCGGGCTGGCGGGATCTCATCGCGGCGATGACCGGCATGGACCCGGAGGGGCGTCCGAGCGCGGAGGAGGTGGCCGCGGCCCTCTACCGGATGGCCACCACTGTCGCGGTGCCCGCCGCGAAGGAGGCCGAACTGGTGCTCGGGCTCGGCGTGACGGCGGGGTAATATTCTCGGTAATCATATTTCTCGGCAATCGAGATATTACCTCCGTCAACCCCCGGGAGCCTCGGCCGATGAACCGCCCCCCGACCTCCATCGTGTGGTTCCGCGACGATCTCCGGGTCGCGGACCATCCCGCGCTCCGTGCCGCGATGGACGCCGGCCCGACGCTCGCCCTCTACGTGCTCGACGAGTCCTCGCCCGGCATCCGCCCGCTCGGCGGCGCCGCGCGCTGGTGGCTTCACCGCGGGCTCGAGGCGCTTCGAGACGAACTCGAGCACCTCGGCGTCCCGCTCGTCCTGCGGCGGGGGCCGGCCGCCGCCGTCGTCCCTTCGGTTGCCGCCCAGGCCGACGCCGGCTCGGTGTTCTGGAACCGGCGCTACGGGTGGCCCGAGCGGCGGGCGGACGAGGCGGTCAAGGCGCTCGCGCGGGCGGCGGGCCGCCGCGCGTCGAGCTTTCAGGGATCGCTGCTCCACGAGCCCTGGAAGTCACGACGCGCCAGGGCGGGCACTACAAGGTCTTCACGCCGTTCTGGAACGAGCTGAGCTCGCGGGACTTCCGCCGCCCGCTGGCGGCACCGGGCCCCCAGGGTTCGGGGCCGGCGCGGCTGCCGCACGGCGACGCCCTCGAGGACTGGGGGCTCGTGCCGCGCGATCCCGACTGGTCCGCGCCGCTCGCCGAAGCCTGGGCGCCCGGCCCGCGCGCCGGGGCGCGCGCCCTCGAGGGCTTCGCGGAGGGCCCGCTCGCGGACTACGCCGACGCGCGCGAGCGCCCCGGCCGCGAGGGTTCGAGCCGCCTCTCGCCCTACCTGCGCTGGGGGCACGTGAGCCCGTTCGAGGTGTGGCATGCTCTCGGCGCGCGGCGCCGGACGCCTCGGGCGGGAGTGCCGCGTTCGCGTCGGAGCTGGGCTGGCGCGAGTTCGCGTGGCATCAGCTGTACCACCACCCAGACCTCGCGACGGTGAATCTGCGACGCGAGTTCGACGCCTACCCGTGGTGGTCGCCGGGCGCGGGCGCTGACCGTGGGGACGGCGGCGCTCCCCTTGAGGGGGGCGCGGACGACGGCGGGGCTCCCGTTGAGGGGAAGCGGCGCTGCTCGAGGCGTGGCGGCGAGGGCGGACCGGCTTCCCGCTCGTCGACGCGGGCCAGCGCGAGCTGTGGGACACGGGGTGGATGCACAACCGCGTCCGCATGGTCTCGGCAAGCCTGCTCGTGAAGAATCTCGGGATCGACTGGCGCCTCGGGGAGCAGTGGTTCTGGGACACGCTCGTCGACGCGGATGCCGCCTCGAACCCGTTCAACTGGCAGTGGGCGGCCGGCTGCGGCGCGGACGCCGCCCCGTTCTTCCGCATCTTCAACCCGCTCACCCAGGCGAAGACCTACGATCCCGACGGCTCGTACGTTCGCCGCTGGGTCCCCGAGCTCGGCGGGGACGGGTACGCCGGGCCGTGCGTGGATCTCGCGGAGTCGAGGCGGACGCCCTCGAGGCCTACCGGTCGCTGCGCGGGGACACGGGATAGCGAGTGGCCGGACCTAGAATGGGGCCCGTGCCCGCCGATCCTCACCCCGACGACGCGAGCCGCGAATCGCTCCGTTCGTCGCCGGGATTCGAGCTCCTCTTCCTCCTGCAGAAGTTCACTACGGAGGCCGAGCGGTACTCCGAGGTGGTCCGGCGCCGGCACGGGCTCGCCCGCAACGACATCCACGCCATCAACGCCGTCGTCGAGGCCGACCGCACCGGCGCGACCACAACGCCGGGCGAGCTCCGCGAGCTGCTCGTGCTCAGCTCCGCGGCCATGACCTCGGTGCTCGACCGCCTCGAGGCCTCGGGCCACCTCAAGCGCCAGCACAGCGCCGAGGACCGGCGCCAGATCCTCCTCGCCTCAACGCCCAGCGCGCGCGCGACGGGCCGCGAGATGTTCGACCCCATGGTCGAGCGCCTGCTCCCCGTCCTCGCCGACTACACCCCGGAGCAGCTCGCGCTCGTCGCCGGCATGGTGCAACAGCTGACGACGGCGATCGCCAGCGCCCGCGTGGGCCTCACCGCCCAGGGCAGGCACTAGGGCTGGCGTAATCCGCGAGACTTGGGGCGTTCGCCACGGTATTCCGGCGCCTGTACCGTTGAACTGTGGAGATTTTCGCGGCGGGCGGCACCCCATGACCGGGCATGATCACTCGCACGCCGTCAGCGCGACGGGGACCGCAAACGGCTCATCCTCGCGTTGTGCGTGACGGTTCTGATTCTGATCGCGGAGATAGTGGGCACGGCGCTTTCGGGATCGCTCGCGCTCCTCGCGGACGCCGGCCATATGTTCACGGACGCGTCGGGCCTGGTCATCGCGCTCATCGCGGCGTCGCTGGCCCTCCGGCCGCCGACCCGGAACGCACCTGGGCTATAAGCGGGCCGAGGTCCTCGCCGCCGCCCTGCAGGCAGGGTTGCTTCTCGTGGTGGGCGTGTTCGTCCTGTATGAGGCCGTCCGCAGGCTCTTCGAACCGCCCACGATCGGCTCGTCCGCGATGCTGTGGTTCGGCATTATCGGACTCGCGGGCAATGCGATCGCCCTGCTTGTGCTCGCCTCAGGGCGGCACGCGAGCCTCAATCTGAGGGCCGCGTTCCTCGAAGTCCTCAACGACGCCCTGGGCTCGGCCGCCGTCATCATCGCCGCCGTCGTCATCGCCCTCACCGGGTGGACGCGCGCGGACGCGATCGTCTCCCTCCTCATCGGCGCCCTCATCATCCCGCGCACGCTGCGGCTGCTCCGGGAGACCACGGACGTGCTCCTCGCGGCGACGCCCAAGGGCCTCGACCTGCGCAGCGTCCGGGACCACATCCTCGCGCTGCCGCACGTCCTCGACGTCCACGACCTCCACGCGACCCTCATCGGCACCGGGACGCCCGTGATCACGGGCCACGTGACGCTCCGGGACGAGTGCCTCACCGACGGTCACGCCCAGAAGATCCTCGTGGAGCTTCAGGAGTGCGTCGCCGAGCATTTCGACGTCCCCGTGGAGCACTCGACGTTCCAGCTCGAGACGGTGACGCACCGCGACCAGGAGCATCTGCACCACTGACGTAGCGGGGTAGTCCGGCGTTGGCGGCCCGACGGCCGTGGCGCGACGGCGGTGGCGCGACCCCGCGGCGCTCGAGGTTGCGTATCCACCATTGATCGAAGAGAATTTCGAATTCATGATCACTGTCTGCTACTCTTAGGTAAGAGTTTTCGATTGGTGTTGGGGGCATCATGGCCGGGGAGCGGGTTCGGCAGGTGGCGGGTCCGCCGCGGCCGAGGCGTCGGGCGCGGTGGTCCACACGGCGCGGCCGGGCTCGCTGCTCGAGGGGTCGCTGCGGCACCCGGACCCGTCGACGCTGACCGGCCGGGACGCCCGGCGGGTCCTGCGGACATCGGGCGGGTCCGCTCGTTCCTGGCCGCGCTCGAGGCCCTCGCCGTGGAGCGGGTCCGGCTCGCGTGCGAGGAGGAGGGCCGGCGCGCGGCCGAGCGGTTCGAGGCGCAGGGCGGCGGCCCGGAGCGCTTCGGCGGGGCCTCTCCCGCGCGCTTGCCGTGTCCGAGGTCGCGGTCGCCGAGGGGATCTCGGAGTTCGCCGCGGCGCGGCTGGTCGGGGCCGCGGAGGCCCTGTGCGGGCCGCAGATCGCGGTCCTGGAGGGCCTCGAGAGCGGGACCCTGACCGAGGCCCACGCCCGGGTCGTCACGGACGAGACCTCGGCCCTGCCGTCGGAGTGCGCCGAGGAGTTCGGCATCGCGGCCCTGGGCCGGCTCGAGACCCGCACCGGGCGCCGGCGCACCCCCGGGGAGTTCCGCAAGGCCGTCCGGGCCCTGCGCGAGCGCATGCACCCCGACTCGATCCGCACCCGCAAGGCCAGGGCCGCCCAGGAGCGCGGGGTCTGGGTCCGCCCCGAGCCGGACGGGATGTGCACGCTCAGCGCCCTCCTGCCCGCCGAGATCGGCCTCGCCGCCGCCAACCGGCTCGACACCCTCGCCCGGGCCCAGCGCCGCTCCGACCCCGAGGAGGGCCGGACCCTGCCACAGCTGCGCGCCGACACCCTCGCCACCCTGATCCTGACCCCGACAGCGCCCGACGGCCCGCCACCGCCCGATGCCCCAGAACTGCCGGGGCCCCGGCACTGCCCGGGGCCCCGCAGGCATCGCCCGAGGCTGCGCCTTCGCCTCGGCTCGGGAATCGGCCCTGCACCGGCCGCCGAGATCGTGGTCCACATCCCTGCCGCCACCCTCCTCGGCTCCAGCGAGGAGCCCGCGGTCCTTGAGGGCTACGGCCCGATCGACGCCGACACCGCCCGCCGCCTCGCCGCCGCGGCCCCGACCTGGCAGCGGCTCTTCACCGGGACCGACGGGGTGCCCCTCGCTCGGCCGCAGCGCCTACCGGCCCCCCAAGGGCCTGCGCCGCTTCATCGAGTACCGCGACGGAACCTGCCAGTTCCCCGGCTGCACGAGGGCCGCCCGCAAGGCCGAGATCGACCACCTCACCGAATGGCAGGACGGCGGGACCACCGACGCCGAGAACCTCCACGCCCTCTGCACCAAGCACCACGCGCTCAAGAGCCTCCAGACCTGGACCCGTCCCGCCTCCCCACCGGCCCCGACAACGCCACCGCCGACACCCTCTGGATCTCCCCCTCGGAACCCGAGCCGTCACAGGCCCCACCGGCCACGAACCACCCGACCACGACCCACCCGATCCCAGCCCACCGGATGGCACCCCACCGGCGGACGGCCCGCCCGACCCACCCGACGCCAGCCCACCGGATGGCACCCCACCGGCGGACGGCCCGCCCGACCCACCCGACGACAGCACACCGAGGCACGAGCCGGCCGAACCCCAGCCGCCCCCGTTCTAGGGTCGATTGGTGCGGACAGGGTCAGGCCGCGGGACGGCCCGGACCGCGGCGGGACCTCGGCTCGAGGGCACAAGCCTCTTACGCCCCACTCCGGAGAGGCCCATGCTTGGGGTATCTCCTGGTCCGGGTGTCTCCCGTTCGGGTGACCCGAACTGGAGAGCTTCCGGTCCGGCGAAGGAGCATGCCATGTCAGTCGGAGAGCCAGAACCGGTTGGTGCCGGAACCTCGGAGCCCGTGGGTTTCTCGGGGGCGAGGGTGGACATCCGGCAGCGCCGGGCCGTGGCCGCGGCCCTCGGTCTCAGCGGGTGGCTATGGCTGCCGGCCTTGATCGCGATCCTCGTCCTCACCTCGCTCGTGATCGTCGCGCCCGGCCAGGCCTCGGTGGTGCAGTTCTTCGGCAGGTACGTCGGGACGGTGGGCGGCGCGGGGTTCTGGTGGGTCCTCCCGCTCACCATCCGGCGGCGCATCAGCGTGCGGGTCCGGAACTTCGAAACCGACCACCTCAAGGTCAACGACGCGGACGGCAATCCGGTGGAGATCGCCGCGATTGTGGTCTGGCAGGTGGCCGATACCGCGAAGTCGACCTACGCCGTCGATGACTATCGGAACTTCGTCTCGGTGCAGGCGGAGTCGGCGCTCCGGCACGTCGCGACGACCCACCCTTACGACGACGCGTCCGGAACCGGGACGTCCCTCCGCGGCTCGACCGATCTCGTCGCGGCCGCGTTGGCCCGCGAGGTCGCGGCGCGTGTCTCCGTCGCGGGGGTCGAGATCGTGGAGGTCCGGATCTCCCACTTGGCCTATGCCCCCGAGATCGCGCAGGCAATGCTCCGGCGCCAGCAGGCCGATGCCGTCGTGGCGGCAAGGTCGCGCATCGTCGAGGGTGCCGTCGGGATGGTCGAGCTGGCCTTGACGCGCCTGAGCGAGGGCGGGGTCGTGACCCTGAACGACGAGACCAAGGCGAGCATGGTCGCCAACCTGATGGTCGTGCTGTGCGGCGACCAGCCGCCGTCGCCCATAGTGAACGCGAGCGCGCGCTGAACGCGAGCGCGCGGTAGGTGGGCCAGGCCGCCGTCGCGTGGGGCAGACCCGGGGGGCTTACCCCTCTGGCTCGCCCGTCCGTGCGTACTGGTTCCAGAATGCGTCAAGGGTCCCGGCAAGGTCGACGTCGGGATTGACCGCCCATTCGGCCTGGAGCCCGTCGGAGAGCGCGAGGAGCATCCGGGCGATCACCTGGGCGTCGACGGTCGGGTCAAATCGCCCGGCCTTCTGACGCTTCTCGATGTCTCGCGAGATCCTCCCGTGAACTACCAGATCACGCTCACGGAAATAGTCGTGGCACGGGTGGTCCGGGTCCGTGGCGGCCGACTGAAGGCTCACGTAGAGCTGAACGATGCCGGGCACCTCCATATTGTGGTGCGCGAGCTGGATGATGAGCGGAAGCTCGGTGACGTCAGCGGGGCTGAACTTCTGCCGGTCCACCTCGTCGCGCTTGCGCAGCACCTCCGCGAGGAGATTCTCCTTCGTGTCGAAGTGGTGAAGCAGCCCGGCCTGCGTCATGCCGACCTCCTCGGCGATGTCGCGCAGGGAGGTCGCGCTGTACCCCTTGCGCCCCAGAACTTCGAGGGCGGTCTGGAGGATGAGCTCCCGCGCGGCGAGGCCCTTCGCGTACGGGCCCCGTCGCCGGGAACGGGCTGGCTCAGCGCCCACGGTCATGCCAGGTCCAATCCGAACCCACATTCGTAGAGCGCATCCTCGGTGTCGCCCGGCACATCCGGGCGGGAGGCGACGACGGCGGCTTCCGAGCGCGGGAGCTGGAAGGGCAGCCTGCCCTCGGGGGCGATGGTCCCCGTGAGCGCGTCGAGGACCGCGCCGTCGGAGGCCCCGTACACGGCGGCGACGGCGGCGCAATGGGGTTCGAGGGGCGTCAGCGCGGCCGGGCGGTCGAGATGCGGGACGAGGATCACGGGAACGCTCTCGGCGAGACGGCGCACCTTCTCGACTGTCGTGGCGTCGAACTCGAGGCTACCCGCGTGGAAAGCGGACTCGAGCATGTAGTGGTCGCGGAACTCGAAGGGAGCCGAGACCCGGACGATAGCCATCTCGGCATCATAGACCGCGGCGACCGGTTCGAGTCCCGCGGCGGCGACCGCGACCGGGTCCAGCTCCTCGGAGTACACGCGCGCGCCCGGGCGGAGGGGCAGCAGCGGTGAGCGTTCGACGGCGGCGACGGCACCGCCGTCGTTCGTCGCGCCAGCGCCTGCGCTGGCCTTGGGGGCATGGCCGCGCGCGGTGACGGGCTCGTTTTTGAGGACGGGCTCGTTTTTGAGGACCGGCTCGTTTTTGAGGACTGTCACGGAACGCGCCTGGGCTCGGTGCCCCGCTTCCACATATTCGGGACGTCCCGCGCGAACCTCGGCGGCCTCCTCGTCGACGTAGGGATTGTCGAAGAGGCCGAGCTCGAACTTGACCTTGAGCAGGCGGCGCGCTGAGGCGTCGATGCGCTCCTCCGAGACCTGTCCACCGCGCACCAGGTCGACGACGACCTCGGGGCATTCCTCGCCGCCGAACTGGTCGCAGCCAGCCTCGATGACCTTGAGCACGCGCTCCTCGACCGACAGATGTTCGACGCCCCAGGCCCGCGGCGGGAGCTGCTTGCCGTGGAGGCGCGATTCGGTCACGAGGCTCCAGTCGGTGCACACCACACCGTCGTAGCCGAGCTTCTCGCGCAGGAGGCCCGTGACGATCTGGCGGTTGTAGCCGAAACCGACCTCCTCGATCGGCTCGCCGTCGATCACGAGCCCCACGGGCATTCCGTAGTACGGCATGATCGCCGAGACGCCGCGGGCGATGATCCGCCGGAACGGCTCGAGGTGGTAGTCGAACATTCCGCCCGGGTAGACCTGCTCGCGCCCGTAGGGGAAGTGGGGGTCCTCTCCGTCGCGCTGTGGCCCCCCGCCGGGGAAGTGCTTGGCCATGCAGGCCACGCTCTCGGGGCCCACGTGATCGCCCTCGAAGCCGTCGAGATACGCCGAGGCGAGGCGTGCCACGAGATCGGCGTCCTGGCCGAACGTGCTGTATTGGCGGGCCCAGCGAGGCTCGGTCGCGAGGTCGATCGTCGGGTGCATGGCTCCCCGTATGCCGATAGCGGTATATTCCGCGCGGGCGATCGAGGCGAACTCCCGCACGAGCTGCTCGTCTCGCACGGCCGCGAGGCCCAGGGGCTCGGGCCACGCCGAGAAGTACTCGGCCGTGAAGGACGCCCCCCAGTTCTCCACGAAGGAGTGCCGCGGATCCGTGGAGAGGGTCACGGGAATGCCATGCGGGCTCGAGGCGAGCGCCAGGCGCTGCAGTTCGTTGACCCACCGCGCGGCGAGCCGCGGCTCGGGCACGAAATGGAAGTTCAGGTGGTTGACGAGCTTCGTCTCGACCACTTCGCGGAGCCCCGCCCGCCCGGCGCGCGGAACCTCGTCCCCGAGCCGCCCGCTCTCCGCGACGCTGACCATCGTGTTGAACATGAGGCCGGCCTTCTCCTCGAGCGAGAGCTGGCCGAGGAGGTCCTCGACGCGCTCAGTCACCGGCAGCCGCGGGTCTTCGTAGGGCTCCATGGTCCCGTTGCCGTTGAGGTCCCGGAACACCACGCCCTCGGGGCTGCGGAGGAACTCCTCCGCCACGCCGGCGCTCAGGTTGACGCTCATGCCACGTGCTCGGAGGTAGCGGCCACGAGGCCGCGGCGGGCCTCCCGGCGCTCGCGCTGAAGCTTCGGATCGGGCACAGGTGCGGACATGAAGAGCCTTTGCGTGTAGGGGTGGTGCGGTTGCGACGTGACCTGGGCGGCCCGCCCGTGTTCGACGATCCGGCCCCGGTACAGGACGATCACGTTGTGGCTGATGTGGCGGATCACGCTGAGGTCATGCGAGACGAAGAGGTAGCTCACTCCCGTGGCCTCCTGGATTTCCACGAGCAGATCGAGCACCCGGGCCTGGGTCGTGAGGTCGAGGGCCGAGACCGGCTCGTCGCACACGATGAGGCGCGGCTCGATGGCGATGGCCCGCGCGATGGCGATGCGCTGCCGCTGTCCTCCCGAGAACTCTCGGGGGAGGCGGCCGCCGGCGTCGGAGGGCAGGTGGACCCTGTCCAGGAGCCCGCGCACGCGGGCCAGAGCCTCGCGCCGCGACCAGCCCTGGATCGCGAGGGGCTCGGCGAGGATCTCCTCGACGGTCATCGACGGGTTGAGCGAGGTGTACGGGTCCTGGAAGACCACCTGGAGGTCGCGGCTCAGCGTCCGGCGGGCCGTGCGACCCGCGTGCGTGATGTCCTCGCCGTCGAACCGGATCCGGCCCGCGGTCGGCTTGACCAGGCCAAGGATGGCCCTGCCGATCGTGGTCTTGCCGGAGCCGGATTCGCCGACGAGGCCGAGGGTCTCGCCTGGCCGGATCGCGAAGGAGATGTCCTCGAGGGCGCGGAACCCGGCCCGGCGGCCGCGTCCCGGGTACGTGACGGCGAGGCCGTCGACCTCGAGCAGGGGCTGTTCGTGCGGCATGCTCACTCCTTGTGCGCGGCGGCAGGAACTGCGTTCGCCGCCAGCGGGTCGGCGTCGTCGAAGGGGTAGGGGCGCACAGGGCCGTCGTCGAGCATCGATTCGAGGAGCCGCCGGGTGTACTGGTCCGAGGGCCGCGTGAGGATCGTCTCGACGCTGTCCGTCTCGACGATCCGCCCCGCCTGCATGACGGCGACCCGGTCGCAGATGTCGGCCACGACCCCGAAGTTGTGGGTGACCATGATGACGGCCATGCCCCGCTCGCGCTGGAGGTCGCGAAGGAGGTCGAGCACCTCGGCCTGCACGGTGACATCGAGCGCCGTCGTCGGTTCGTCCGCGATGAGCAGGCGCGGGTTGCAGGACACCGCGCCGGCGATGAGCACGCGCTGGGCCATGCCGCCCGAGATCTCGTGCGGGTAGGAGCGGAACACCTTCTCCGGATCGGGAATGCCCACGCGCGCGAGCAGGGCGAGCGCGCGATCGGTCGCCTCGCGCTTCGAGAGCCCGAGCCGCTTCCGCAGGGGAACCGTGAGCTGGTAGCCGATCCGGAAGGTCGGGTCGAGGTTGCTCATCGGTTCCTGCGGGATGTACGCGATGTCGGTCCCGCGGAGGGCACGGCGCCCCGCGTCGCCGAGCGCGGCGAGCTCGCGGCAGTCGAACACCATCGAGCCGCCCGACACGCGGCCGCCCTCCGGGAGGAGCCCCAGGATCGAGAACGCCGTCTGAGTCTTGCCCGACCCGGATTCGCCGACGAGCCCGAGGACTTCGCCCTCCTCGACGTGCAGTGTGACCCCGTGGACCACCTCCTTGGCGGCCGGGCCGTGGCCGTAGGCGACCGCCAGCCCCGACACGCGCAGGAGGGCGCCGTCGTGCGCGGGGGCGGGCTCCGCCGTCGTCCGCTCCTGCGCAGCAGCCGCGGGAGCCGCGGCAGTCTCGGGAAGCGCAGCAGTCCTGGACCGCCGCGGCGCGCGGCCGTGGCTCCCGCGCTCCTCGAGCGCGTCGCGGAGCGCATTCGCGAACAGCACGAGCGCCATGCACACGATCCCGACCGCGAGGCTCGGCCACAGGATGAGGATCGGATTGAGGGCTATCTTGCGGAAGCCGTCGTTGATCATGCTGCCCCACGAGGGAACGCTGCTGTCGCTCACGCCGAGGAATTCGAGCCCGGCCTGGATCGCGATGCCGATCCCGAGCAGGCGGGCCGTCTGGATGATGACGGGGGCGCGGACCACCGTGAGGATGTGGCGGCCCAGGATGCGCGCGTCGCCGAGCCCGGAGACGCGGGCCGCGTCGACGTACAGCTCGTTGCGCACCGACTGCACGGCCCCGCGCACCACGCGGAAGAAGCCGGGGAACAGGAGGACGCCGAACACCGCCATGGCGATCCACACCGAGGGGCCGACGACGGCGCGCACCGCGAGGAGCACAACGATGCCCGGGAGGGCCATCGTGAGGTTGTTGACCCACGCGGAGACGCTGTCGAACCAGCCGCCGTAGTAGCCAGCGATGAGCCCGCACGTGACGCCGATGACGAGGGCGATCGCGACGGCGAGGGCCGCGCCGAGCAGGTTGATCCGGCTGCCCCAGAGCAGGCGGCTCAGGACGTCGCGCCCCGAGCTGTCGGATCCGAGCAGGTGATGCGGGCCCGGGCCGGCCATTGCGTCGCGCAGACTCACGGCGTTGGGATCTGGCAGGCCCAGGAGCGGCACGAGGACGGCCGCGAGGATCACGATCGCGAGAAGCGCCGCGGACGCGGCCCCGAGCGGATTGCGGAGGAAGCGCCGCACGACCCCGGCCCGGGGAACCACCGGGTCGACCTCGACGGGGGCTTCGGTGGCGAGGGTCATGAGAGGCGCACCTTCGGGTTGAGCCACGCGACGGCGAGGTCGACGATGAGGTTGACGGCGACGATGATGAGGACGACGGCGAGCAGGACTCCCAGGATGAGCGGCAGGTCCGTCCGGCTCGTCGACTCGACGGCGAGCGAGCCGAGGCCCGGGAGGGCGAAGACCGACTCGATCACCACGGCCCCGCCGAGGATGCCCACGACATGCACCGCGAGCGTGGTCAGGCCGTTGACGGACGCGTTGCGCAGGACCGTGGTGAGGATGATGCGCCGCTCCGAGAGGCCCCGGCTCCGCACCGTGCGGACGTAGTCGTGGCGCAGGACGTCGAGCGCCGAGCTCCGGACCTGTTGGGCCACGCCCGCGACGCCACCGATCGTGAGGGCGATGACGGGCAGCGCGAGGGTCCTCGCCCAGTCGCCCGGCGACTTCGTGAACGCGACGTACCCCGTGGCCGGGAACAGCTTGAGCTGGATGGCCAGGACGGTGACGAGGAACAGGGCCACGATGAACGCCGGGAGGGCGTCGCCAAGGGTCGCGAGGACCTGCAGTGTGCGGTCGATCCAGCCCCGCTTGACGGCCGCGAGCAGCCCCACCGCGAACGCGAGGACGCCCGTGAGCAGGGTGACGATGACCACGAGGCTCAGCGTCACGGGGAGGCGGACCTCGAGGATCTTCCAGACCGGCTGGCTCGCGAAGTACGAGTTGCCGAAGTTCCCCGTGAGCGCGTTGCCGAGCCACGTGAAGTACTGGACGATGAGCGGCTGGTCGAGTCCCAGCTCATGGTTCTTGAGCGCGACCTGGGCCTCGCTCGCGTTCTCGCCGAGGACGTTGCGGGCGATGTCCCCGGCCGCCGGGTAGAGCATGACGTAGGCGATGAACGACACCGCCACGAGGAGCACGGCGGCGGACGCAAGTCGCCTGAGGAGGAAGACGGTCATGGGTGGTTCCTCGGGAGGGTGGGCGGGATCAAGAAGCAGTCGGCTTGTAGTTGTAGATGGACGGCACGGCCTGCTGGGACTGCGGCTGCACGTCCACGGACTTGCCGTAGTAGAAGTTGCTCTCGTTCCGGTACAGGGGGCTGAACCAGTAGTTGTCCACGATGTACTTGTTGATCTGCTTGTCCGCGTCGGCGCGCGTCGCGTCGTCGCCGGTCTGGGCTTTCGCGAGGAGGGCGTCGAGCTCGGGGCGCGCCGCCTTGAACGGATTCCATGGCCCGCTCGGGGCGATCTCGAACGCGACGTGGCGCCAGTCGGTGTACTGGCTCAGGGACATGTAGGAGATCGCGAAGTCGCCGCGCTGCATCGACGGGATGGGCTGGCCGGGCCCCCATTGGTGCCGCGTGACCGTGACGCCGACGTCCTTCCAGTTCTGCTCGATCGCGTCGTAGATGGCCGGATCGAAGACCTGTGTGACGGGCAGCGTGACGGCGAGACTCTGGGCCCCGGCGTCCTTCAGGAGCTGCCTGGCCTTGTCGGGGTTGTACTGGTACGCATTGTCGAGCGACGCGTCGTAGCCCTTGGTGCCCGGCCGGAACGTCTGGCTCGTCAGAGTGCCCTTGCCGAGGTACACCTTCTGGAGGAGGGTCTGGCGGTCGATCGCGAGCGTGAGGGCCTGCCGGACGCGTACGTCGGCGAGCTGCGGCATCTTCTTGCCGTCGCGGTCGAAGAAGAAGATCCCCTCCCAGTTCACCTCGAACGGCTTGTGCTGGAGCCCGGCGGCGTCGGCGTCGGCCGCGCTCGAGGCACGGGCGAGGATGGCGGCGTCGATCTGGCCGGACTTGAGCGCGTTGAGGCGAGCGGTCTCGTCCGTGAGGATCTGGAACACCACCTTGTCGTACGGGAGCTTGTCGCCCCAGTAGTTCGGGTTGCGCACCATCGTGATCTTCGAGCCCGCGACCGTGTTGGCCGCGTCGAGCGTGTACGGGCCGGAGCCGACGGGCTGCGTCTTGATCCCCGCGGACGTGATCGCCTTGGGGCTGCCCATGTAGCCGAGGGCGTTCGACAGGGCGTACGGCAGATCGGGATCGGGCGTGGACAACCGCAGCACCACGGTGGTCGCGTCGGGCGCCTCGACGCTCTGGATCGCCTTCGCCGTGCTGGCGAGGGGGCCGTTCGCGGCCTTGAAGTGTTCGACGTTGGCCTTCACGGCGGCCGAGTCGAATGCCGCGCCGTCGGTGAACGAGACGCCCGTGCGGAGCTTGAGCGTGTAGGTCTTGTTCCCGTCGCTCGCCGCCCACGAGGTCGCGAGCATGGGCGCGAGGCTGCCGTCCGGCTGCATCTTGAGGAGCGTGTCGTAGACCGACTGGTACACCGGAGCCAGGTGGCCCTCGTTGGCCTGCGCGGGGTCGTAGCTCGTGGGCTCCTGCAGCGAGCCGATGGTCAGGAGCGGCGCCGTCGCCGGCCCGTTCTGGCCCGTGGTCGACGATTCGGTCGAGCTGCTGCAGGCGGCGAGGGCCCACACCGAGAGGGCGGCGGGCACGGTGGCCGCGAGGAGGCGGCGGCGGGTGATCATCATGGCTCTTCCTAGAACTCCGTCGTGGTAGGACCGGCACCGCGGACCGCCTGTGCCATGGGTCACATGCTAAACAGCGTTCAGGATTTAAAGCAATACGTCGTTAAGTTTTCGATGCCGGACAAGCCTAGGAATCGCTTCGAGACATGCATGAACATGGAATCTTCGGCCCGACAAAAGCTAAATGTTACTCAGGGTTTACGCCGGACCCCGGGGGCCCCTTACGCGTGCGGCGTCGCCCCGCGGTCGCGGTCGATCGACCACGGGGCAACGCCGTCCTCACCTCGTCCCGAACACCGCCTTCATCTCAGGCCACGATTTCTCCGCGGCGAACACCGGAATCCGGCCGAGGGGTGCCTCCGTGGCCACGTCCTGCTTGCCCTGGTGGACTTGCCCAGTCCAGACGTCGACCCATTCGCCTTCGGGCAGGTAGGTCGTCCAGACCGTCGCGCCTTCTTCGGTCACGGGCGAGACCAGGAGGTCTTCGCCGAGCATCCACTGGAGGGGCCGCTCCCACACGCCGGGGTCCGCGGGGTGGTCGAAGAAGAGCGGCTTCATGAGGGCCGTCCCCTGACGGATGCACTCCCTCGCCTGACGCGTGAGATACGGGATCAGCCGCTCTCGCAGGTGAGCGAGTTCGCGGAACGCCGGGATCACGCGTTCATCCGCGGTTCGCTCCTGAATGTTCCAAGGGGTCCGGTCGCGCAAGGGCTTCCGGTGGTGGTTGAACTCCGAGTGGTACTGCATGATCGGCACGAACGCCGCGGCTTCAGCCGAGCGCAGGTAGAGCTCAGACGTGGGGATGTCCCCGGAGAAGCCCGCGAAGTCCCATCCCCAGTAGAGGATCCCGCTTGAGGCGGCCGAGAGGCCTGCGTAGAGAGACCATTTGAAGGCATCCCAGGTCGAGTTCTCGTCTCCGGCCCAGAACGCGCCATGTGCCTGGGACCCAGTGAATCCGGCCCGGCTGAACGTCACAGGAGCCTTGCCCGCGGACTCGAGCAGGTCGCCGTAGGCCTTCGCGTAGGCGACGGGGAAGACATTGTTGGCCTCGTCGCCCCGCTGGCCGTTGAGGTACTCCACGTCCCGGCCCCACGCGTGCTCGCCGCCGTCGGTCTTGAATCCGTCGATTCCTACCTCTTCCACAAGGTAGCGCCGCTTCTCGGTCCACCAACGGGCGGCCTCCTCGTCGCTCAGGTCGGGCATGAGCGCGAGAGGGAACCACCAGCCGCGGTTTCGGTAAGGGCGGAGGGCGTTGTCTGGGCCATGCTCGAGAATGACTCGTCCTTCGCGGACCGCCGCATCCGCGTCGAAGCGGGCCTGAGCGGTCGGGTGGGGGCGCATCTTGAGGAGCGGGATCTGCCACAGGACCACCTTGACGTCGCGAGAGCGGAGCTCGTCGACCATCGCCTTCGGATCGGGCCAGGCGCCGTCCGCGGGGAACGTGAAATCGGCCAGGCGGTGGGGCGACCCGTCTTCGGTCGGAGCGTACTGGGCGTCGCGGAACGCCGTGAAGGTGGACTCATCGCTCCACGCCTCGACGACGACCACGCCCACCGGGATGTCCGAGTCACGGTGCAGGTCCATTTGCCGCATGACTTCGGCCTGCGTGTTCCATTCGTTGCCGCTGGCCCAGAGTTTGAAGACCCACTCGGGGAGCTCCTTCGGCCGCCCGACCTCTTCGAGGAACTGGTCGAGGACTTTGGCGGGTGGCCCGTCGAAGAACCTCACGGTCAGCAGAACCGATTCCGGATCCTTGGCTTCGTCGACTTCGGCTTCGATGATGAGCCGGTCTGGAGCGCTCGCGCCGATATCAAACCATGTCCGGCGCCCGGTCTCGACATGGAAGCCCCATCCCGCGCCCCCGACGACGTGCGCGAAAGGCATAGGCATGTAGGTGCGGCGGTGCTGACCTTGGCTCTTGTACTGCTCGAAGACGATCGCGTCGAGCTTGGTGCCCGTGTGGTCGAGTGCGTCGTAGCGCTCGCCGAACCCCGTGACGCGCTCGATCTGGGCAAGCGGAAGGGCGAAGCGAACACGGATGGGTGAGCCGCCGGCGCGGAGGACCTCGACGCTCCCAGGCAGAACGCGGTCATGGCCTTCGATCCGCAGCGCGCCCGGTGCCGGGGACCAATCGGCCGGTTGGAAGGTGAACCACCGGGTGGTCTGGGTTCCGCCGGCTTCCGACCGTCCCGTAAACCGGTAGCGGTATTCGGTTCCAGCGCGCAGGCCGCTCACGGTCGTCTGCCATCCGCTCGCGGCTCGGGCCAAGCGCGCCTGAGCCCCGGCGAGGTGACCGCCGTCGATGATCTGGCCGCGCGAGGCGGTCGCCACCCTCTCCATACGGGTCCGGGACGCTGCGACCTCCCCGTCGCTGCCGGTCTGTTCGAGTTCGCAGAACACCTCGGCGATGTCCGGCGACGTGCGGACACCAAGGCGGACCTCCTGGCCTGCCAAAGGATGGATGGGGCTGCGCTGGTCCGTGTCGTCCGTGTACGGATGCCCTGAACCGTAGGGTCGGTGGCGGATCATTCGGCGTCCTCACTGTGGGAAGGAGTGGTCAGTTGGCGTACGAGGCGGAGTTCTGCTGCAAGTCGGAGGAACATGGCGTGGCTCCACAGCAGCGGGTCCGCCGGTTTGCCCCACCGCTCAACCCACGGGGCGAAGTGTTCCGGCGCGAGGAGCCGCCAGTCGACCTGTTCGGGCAGGCTCCCGTCTGCTCCCGCGGTAGTGGCGGCCCAGTCGAGGATCTCGCGGGCGCGTCCGTGGTGACCCGCTGAAGCGTGGGCTAGGCCGAGGAAGCAGCTCAGGAGAGGCCACTGGCCGCCGCCGTAATACGTGTCGGCGGCGTAGCGGTAGACGCCGTTGCCGTCCGTGATGCGGTTCTCGATCTCGCGGACGGTCGCCACCGCGACAGTGCTCCCTGCTTCAATAACCGACATCGGGGCGATCAGCGCGAGGAGGCTCGCGTCGACTTCCTCGCTTCCGATCCACTTGGTCAGGTGCCCGGCGTGAACGCCTTCAGATCCGATGAGGCCCATGATCTCTTCCACGGACTGTCGGGCCGTGGAGACCAGTTCCTCAGGAAGAACGTCCGCGGTCGCGATCGAGGAGAGGCCTGCCGCGATGCTTCCGAGAGTCGAGACGTGGGTGTGCTCGGCGAATTCTTCCCACCAGTCGAAGCACGGCCGCCGCCACGAGCTGCACAGATACTCAACGATCAATCCGATCGCGCGACTCCACCGCGTGAGATCGGTCTGGTAGCGCCGTCGGTGCTCGCCGAGGGCCCACAGCCACATTCCATAGCCGTCGAGCTGGAAATCCCACCACTCCTCGCTGCCTTCCTCCTCGGCGAAGGTGTATCGAGTGGGAAGCATGTCAGCATCGGGAGCCGGAGTGCCGGCCAGGGCCAGCGCGACGATGTCACGGATCTGCCCTTCTCGGGCCTCGATGATGCGAGCGCACCAGTCGAAGAACGCCTCGGCCGATTCCGGGTGGCCAACCGCGGACATGGCGTCGGCGATGAAGGAGCCATCTCGGAACCAGCAGTACCCGGCATAGGCGGAGAAGGTGGGGGAGGCCGGGTACGCGCCGGTACCCGCCTGGTGGTCGAGGATCATCTTGATGCTTGACTCGACAAGATCCTCGACGGCGGTCAGGGAGGCCGGCGTCGGATCGGAAGCGGAGCGTGCAGGTTCGGCAGTCATGTGGTTCTTTCGCAGGGTGGGCGGGCCTCCAGACATCTGGCGGCCCGCCCAGCTGGCGGAGCGGGGAGGCTGAGCCTTCTACTTCAGAAGGGCGTTCACCTGATCGGCTGCAGCCTTGAGGGCGTCCGCCGCGTTGGACCGCTTGGCGGCGATCTCACCGAGAGCGTTGGTGATGATGTCGGTCATCTTCTGCTGGTTCTCGCCGATGGACGGTGGCAGGACCACGTTGTTGAGCGCGTCGAAGACGGCCTGGCGGTTCGCGGGCTTGCCCTGGGTCAGATACGGCTTGAGCACCGACTCGTCGGACGTCGGGGGAAGTTCCCACCCCGCGCTGATGCGCGTTTGGGCCATCACCTGGGAGCTCGAGAGGTACGCGGCCCACTTCTGCGCGGCGTCCTTGTTCTTGGAAGCCGCGGACACAGCGACGGCGTTCGAGAACATGGCGCTGTCCTTCTGGCTGTCGCCCGGTTCGACAGCGATGTCCCAGTCCTTCGGGGAGTCGGCGAGGCTGCTGGCCACCCAGATGCCCGTGTGGAGCATAGCGAGCTTGCCGTCTTTGAACAGCTTCGTGTCGAAGTCAGGGGTGCCCGCGCCCTGTGCCGGGGTGGGCATCGTGGTTCCGCTCTTGTTCGCGAGCCAATTCGCGGCCTTGATCCCGGCCGGGGAGTTGAACGCGACAGACTTGCCGTCGTCGCTCAGGAACTTGCCGCCCGCCTGCGCGATCGCCTTGTAGAACTCGTAGAACGAGATGTTCTGGAAGTCTCCGAAGACCCCGGTGGCCGGGTTCGTGAGCTTCTGCGCGGCCGCGGTCTCGTCGGCCCACGTCCAGTTCGCGTTCGGGTAGGAAAGGTGGGCCGCGTCGAAGAGCGCCTTGTTGTAGTACAGGACCACATCAGAGAACGAGGTCGGGAGGGCATACTGCTTGCCGTCCGACTGGTAGGACTTCAGGAGCGACTGGCGGTACTTGGAGGCGTCCACTCCGTCGATCGGCGCGATCGTCCCGTTGGCAACGTAGGACTTCAGGTTCGCGTACTCGACGTCGAAGGTATCGGCCTGAGTGCCGGCCGCGAGGTCGGTCTGGAGGGTCGTGCCGTACGCGTTGTAGGGGAGCGTCGTCACCTGGACGGTGATGTTCGGGTTCTCCTTCTCGAACGCCTGGACGATCGTGTCGAGGTTCTTTTCATTTCCGCCGTTGGAGATGAAGTTCGTGTACTTGATGGTGACCTTTTCCCCGGAAGCCGTTCCTTGGCCGCCGGTGCCGCATCCAGCCAGGGCGAGTGCGGCGGTGACGGCAAGGCACAGCGAGGCCAGTGCTTTCTTTTTCATGGTGTCTCCGTTGATTTCTTGGTGGGGGTGGAGGGGTTGTGCGAAGTCTGTGAGCGCAGGGCTGTCACTTGAGCCCGGTGCCGGCGACGCCTTGGACGATGTACTTCTGCGCGAAGATGTAGAGGGCGAGCATCGGCAGGATGCTCACCACGGAGCCGGCCATGACGATGTCCCATTGGGTCGTGTACTGGCCTTGCAGGGCTGCAAGGGCCACGGGCAGCGTCTTGAGCGCGGGCGTCCGCAGGATGATGAGGGGCCACAGGAAGCTGTTCCAGCTGTTCAGGAACGTGAAGACGGCCAGCGTCGCCAGAGCAGGGCGGATGAGGGGCAGAATGATCTGCACGAAGATCCGGAAGTGGCCAGCGCCGTCGAGCGTGGCGGCCTGGTCGAGGTCGGTGGGGATCGAGTTCATCGCCTGGCGGAGCAGGAAGACTCCGAAGGCGCTCGCGATGCCTGGGAGGAAGACGCCGAGGTAGGTGTCGATGAGGCCGAGGCTCTTCATCTCCACGAACAGGGGCACCACGAGCACCTGCATCGGAATCATCATCGTGGCGAGGTAGATCGAGAAGACCGCGCCCCGACCCTTGAACGGCATCCTCGAGAACACGTAGGCCGCAAGCGAGGCAGTGGTGAGCTGTGCCGCCGTCGTCCCGACCGCCAACAGGAGGCTGTTGAGAATCACGCGGGCGAACGGCAGGCGGTCGAAGAGCGCCTGATAGGCGGAGAATGAGGGATTCTCGGGGATGAGCGAGGGCGTCGCCGAGAGCCCGGATCCTGGGCTGATCGAGGTTACAAACGCCCACACGAACGGGAAGATCACGGCGACGGCGCCGGCGACGAGGACGGCCCACAGCGCTGCGGGAGCTATCCGCCTACGCATAGTTCACCCACCGCTTCTGGAGTCGGATCTGGACGAGAGTGATGACGAGGATGACTGCGAACAGCAGCCACGAGAGGGCCGAGGCCATTCCCGCTTGGCCGAATCTGAACGTCAGGTCATAGATCTGCTGGACGACGACCTGGGAGGAGTTGTTCGGCCCTCCACCGGTCATGGCATACACCTGGTCGAACACTTGGAATCCGTTGATCAGCGACAGCACGACGACGAAGAAGCTCGATGGGGAGAGCATGGGCAGGGTGACGCTGAACAGCCGTCGCCACGGGCCGGCGCCGTCCACGCGGGCGGCCTCGTAGAGCTCTTGAGGAATCGCCTGCAGGCCAGCCAAGAGGATGACCATGATGAATCCGAGGTCCTTCCACACGGAGGCCAGGATGATCGATGGCATGGACCATGCGGGGTCCGTCCACCAGCCGGGGCCAGCGATGCCGATCAGGTGCAGAAGCCAGTTCACGAGGCCGGTATCGGGATTCAGGAGCCAGCGCCACACGAGTGCCACGACAATCCAGCTCGTCACCACGGGCAGGAAATAGACCCCGCGGAGGACGGCGCGTCCCGGGATTCGGGCGTTCAGAGCCAGGGCCGCGGCGAGCCCGGCCGCGTAGGCAAGCGGAAGGTAGCCGACGATGTAGTAGAGGGTGTGCAGGAAGGCGTTCGTGGTTGCCGGATCCGCGAGAAGCGCCTGGTAGTTGTCGAATCCGACCCATTTCATGGCGCCGATGAGGTTCCAGCGCGTGAGGCTGATCCACAGCGCGGCGAACATGGGTCCGATGGTGAAGGCCAGCAGAGGGATGGCGCTGGGGAGAAGGAAGGCCGCGACGGTGGCGAAATAGCGCAGGCGCCGCGCTCGCCCTCCGCGGGTCCGCGACGGGGTGCCCGAGGCGCTTTGCCCTGCGGGGCGGTCTCGACGGGTCAGGATCGACGTCATGACGCAGACTCCTTGACCGACGTTCCGGTCATCATCCGTGCCCGGACGCGTCGGCCCTGCTCGCCGAGCGTCCCGACCACGTCGAACGGCGTTGAAGCGACCAGCGCGGCGGCGCCGCGCGCCCATGCTTCGTCCTCCCAGCCTTCTACGATGACGGGAGTGCCCCGGCGGTCTGCGGTCACCCCCGCGCGGAGGGCCTGTTCGAACGGGATGCTCCAGTGGCTCCACGCCTTGGTGCCTTCGCCGCTGACGATCACGACTTCCGGATCGACGAACTGAATCAGGCCCGCGACAACCTCGCCCAGCCTGTTCGCAGCAAGCGCGTAGATGGCACGCGCCTCCGCGTTTCCGGAGTCGGCGGCCTGCTGGAGCTGCGCCATAGTGCCTCCGGCGGCCGTGACTCCGGCTTGGCGGGCCTTGGTGAGAAGTGCCTTCTCGCCGGCCACAGCCTCGATGCATCCGCGCTTTCCGCACGTGCACAGGGGCCCTCCGGGGACAGCTGTGATGTGACCGATTTCTCCGGCACCGCCGCGGCTGCCGCGGACTACTTCTCCGCCGACTACGAGGCCCGAGCCCACGCCCTCGCCGATCGTCACCACGAGGAAGGTCTCGTGGTCCCGCCCCGCGCCGTAGAGCTTCTCCGCCACAGCAAGGGCATTGACGTTGTTCTCCACGAGCACGGGCACATCGAGCTCCCGTGCTATCAGGCTGCCGAGCGGAGCCTGGCGCCAGCCGAGCATGCCCGACTCCACAATCCCGTTCCCGGTCGCGTCCACGGACCCTGGAACGCCCACCCCAATGCCGAGGATCGGTTCGTCGCCGCCATCCTCGATGAACGACCTCACGAGACCGACGAGATCGCTGAGGAAGGTCACCGAAGCCGCATTGAACGCGAGCGTCGCCGCCCGGACCACGGATCCGTCGAGTTCCGTCTCGACAAGCGCCACGTGGTCGTGCGCGACCTTGAGGCCGACGCTCCTCAGCGCGGTCGAGGCGAGTCCCAAGAGTCGGCCGGGGCGGCCGCCGCTCGACGTGGAGGCTTCGAGCTCGTGGACGAGCCCCTCGGCCATGAGCTGCTTGACCGTCTGCGATACGAGCGCCGGGGAGAGGCCCAGGGCGCGCGCCAAGTCGGCGCGCGAAGCTCCTCCCGTGGTTCCCAGATGCGCCAGCATTGCCGCTCTGGTCACGTCGGCGCCGCCGCCTGATCGATTCATGATTCTCCCTTTGTTCAGGACTAAATAAAGTCTAGAACTATGGCGTAGATCACGTCAATGCCCAGCCGGCAAACGCCGTACCTGGAGGAGATCGAGCCACACCTGGAGGAGATCGAGCCGCCCTTGGAGGAGATCGAGCCACACCTGGGGGAGATCGAGAAGGCGCCGCGGGTCGTAGCCCCGTCACGGCGCGCATCGTCGAGGGCGCCGTCGGGATGCTCAAGCCCGCCCGGACGCGGCTCAGCGAGGGCAGGGTCGTGACCGTGAGGAGACCAAGGCGGGGATGCCGCCGCCTTGGTGATTGTCCGCAGGCGCTACTTGCCGCCCGCGACCGCGCTCGGCTCGGGCTTCGGGTGCCGCACGTGCGGCACGTAGCGCGGGATGTAGAGCAGCAGGATTCCGGCGCCGAGCAGGGCGAGCGCGCCGATCGTGCCGGCGGCGACGGGGAGCGAGGCCACGGCCGTGAGGATCGAGACGAGCACCGGCGCGGCGGCCTGGCCGCCGTCGCCCGCGAACCGCCACGCGCTCAGGAACGGCGCAGGCCGGCTCAGCGGCGCGAGATCCGCGCCGAGCGTCATGATGATCCCGCTCCCCACCCCGTTGGCGAGCGAGAGCAGAAGCACGACGGCGACGAACCAGCCAGTGCGCCCCGGCACCTTGTGCAGGAACGAGAGCAAGACGAAGCCCGTCCCGAGGCCGAGCATGCATGGCATGACGCTCCACAGCCGGCCCCAGCGGTCCATGACGTGCCCGCTCGTGTAGAAGAGCGCGAACTCGACCCCGCCCGCGATGCCGATCACGAGCGCGGTGTTCGCCTCGCCGAGCCCGATGCTGAGCGCCCACAGCGGCAGAAGCGTGATGCGCGCCGACCTCGCCGCCCCGACGAGGGCCGCGCCGCTGCCCATCCGCAGCAGGACCGTGCGGTGCGCCCAGATCGAGGGAAGAGCCCGTGGCTCCGCTCGCGGCCGGCCCCCGCGCGCGGTGCGCCGCCGCGCGCGGGGCGGGCGCCGCCGTCGTCTGGTGCGCGGTCCGCTGGGTGATTCGCGTCCCGGTGACCGCGCTCCGGGTCCGGCAGCACGAGCAGCGACGTCGCGGCCAGCACGCAGGCCACCGCGAAGATCCAGAACGCCGATTGCGGCGTCCCCGTCGCGGTGATGACCGCGGACGCGATGAGCGGACCGACGAACCAGCCGCCGCGGAACACGCCCCCGAGCGTCGAGAGCGCCCGCGCGCGGTAGCGCAGCGGCACGCGTGTGGTCATGAACGCGTGCCGCGCGAGGGCGAACACGGCCGTCGCGAGGCCCTCGAGGAAGACCCCGACCAGGAGGACCCAGGGGTTCGGCGCAAGCAGACTCACGACGATCCCGCCCAGCGCCACGAACGCGGCCACGATCATCGACACGCGCTCGCCGAGGCGGGACACGACCCAACCGCTCGGGATGTCGCCCGCGAGGGTGCCAACGGTGACCATCGACGAGACGAGTCCGGCCAGCGCGAGCGTCGCGCCCAGGTTGTGCGCGGCGATGGGGATGATCGGCAGGATGGCGCCCTCGCCGGTCGAGAACAGGAGAGCCGGGAGGAAGACAGGCAGAGCGATCGAGCGGAACGAGAAGGTCGTGTGGTCTGCTGTCATGGCCCTCTTACCCTACGCCTCCAATCCGCACTCCCCGCCGCTCCGAATTCCTCCTGCAGGGCGGTCCGCAAGGTGCCGTCGGCGCTGGCATGTGACGGAGGGCTATGGGCGGACATGAGACAGTTGTCTTTATGCCAGACCGAGACGCCGGGGGAACCCCGGGCCCGGACATCGATGAGCTCATGGGGCGCGTGGCGCGCGGCGATCAGGACGCCTTCGGGAGCCTGTACGACGCGCTGGCACCGCTGGTCCATGGCCTCGTGCTCCGGGTCGTGAGGGACCCCGCCCAGAGCGAGGAAGTCACGCAGGAGGTGTTCCTCGAGGTTTGGCAGCAGGCCAAGCGATTCGATGCGGACCGCGGCCGTGCGCGGGCGTGGATCACCGTCATGGCGCACCGGCGGGCCGTGGACCGGGTCCGCGCCGCGCAGGCCTCCGCCGATCGCGACCTCCGCGAGGGGGTCAAGGAGTTCCGCGAGAGCTACGACGACGTCGAGCACCGCGTCGAGGTGGCGCTCGAGAGCGAGCGGGTGCACCGGGCGCTCGAATCGCTCACCGAGGTGCAGCGCGAGGCCATCCGGCTCGCCTACTACGGCGGCTACACCTACGGGGAAGTCGCCGACGCCCTGGGCCTGCCCCTCGGCACCGTGAAGACCAGAATTCGCGACGGGATGATCCGTCTGAGAGACGTGTTGGGAGTGAGCCATGGATGATCAGCTGCACCTGCTGACCGGTGCCTACGCGCTCAACGCGCTCGGCGACGAGGAGCGGCGCCGCTTCGAGCGGGACCTCCCGTTCGGCCACCCTGTCGCCGAGGAGGCGCGCGAGCTCAGCGAGACCGCCGCGCTCCTCGCCGCGGGGGCCACGCCGGTCGCCCCGCCGGGGGACCTCAAGGCGCGGCTCATGGCGCAGGTCGCCGTGACTCCGCAGCTCGAGGTCGAGACCGCGCGAGTCGAGAGTGCGCACGACGGCGCCCCCCAGCCTTCCGCTGCGCCGTCACCTCCGCAGGGTGAGCCCCGCGACAACGTGGGCCCAGGACGCTTCGGCCAGGCCCGCCGTCGTGCGTTCCCCGTCGGCAGCCGCTGGCTCGCCGCGGCCGCTGCCGCCCTGCTCGTCGCCGCGGGCGGTGCCGGGCTGTGGGGCCTGCGCGCGCAGCAGCAGCGGGACGACGCCCTCCACGAGCTGGCCGCGGCGCAGTCCGCGAGATCCGCGGTCATGGATCGGATCCTCTCGGCGCCCGACGCCAAGGTCCAGGAGGTCGCGGTGGCTGGCGGCGCGACGATGCTCATTGCGCACTCGAAGCAGGCGCAGCTCGCGGGTGTCGTGACGATCGGAATGGCCGCCGCGCCGCAGGGGCAGGACTACGAGCTGTGGCTCATCGACGCAGGCGGGACGGCGAAGGCGGCCGGCCTCGTCGCCGCGGGGGATGGTTCCACGTGGAACGAGCTCCCCGGCGGGATCGACGGCGCGGCGTATCTCGGCGTGACGGTCGAGCCCAAGGGCGGCTCTCGCCAGCCGACCACGAAGCCGATCCTGCTCGAGTCCCTGGCCTGACGCGGGTCCAATCCGGTCCAATCCGGTAGGGCGGCGGCTCCGAAGTGTCGGTGCGGGCACACCGCACCGACACGGTCGGAAGCTCCGGCGCAGGCCTGGAACTGGCTCTCCTGGTTCCGAAGGCGCAGGCCGGAAGTCAAGTTAGGAGCAGTCATGTCCACCAACGCCATCTCGCACCGCACGCCGATCCAGCTCGCCGCCATGGTGGTTGGCGCGGTCTTCCTCCTCGTCGGGATCTTGGGCTTCATTCCCGGCATCACGGCTGGGGCCATCGGCTTCGCGGGGATGGGATCTCACGCGATGCTCTTGGGCGTCTTCCAGGTCTCCGTGCTGCACAACATCGTCCATGTGCTGTTCGGCGTCGCGGGCCTCGCCCTCGGGCGCACGGCCGGCGGGGCGAAGGGCTTCCTGACGTGGGGCGGCGCGATCTACCTCGTCCTGTTCGTCTACGGCCTGTTCTTCGGCGGTGACTCCGCCGGGAACTTCGTGCCGGTCAACATGGCCGACAACATCCTCCACCTTCTCCTCGGGGTCGGCATGCTCGCGATCGGTCTCGCGCTGGGGCGCAGCGTCGCGGCAGCCCGCCGCTGAGCAGCCCTTCGCTGAGCGGCCCGCCGCTGAGCGGGGGCGGCGTTCCGTCCCGTCCGCGTTCTGCCCCGCGACGGGGTGCCCGCCGGGAGCGGCCGAGGCATGAACGCCGGAATCCGGCGGGTTTGGCTGCGGGAGGAGACGGGTTCCGTCCAGTACGCGTACTGGGCGGAACCCGTCCGTTAAGGCCCCTGATCCCAGCAACGGTAAGTGGTAACTTACTGTTCGTGGCCACTTACGGACGGCAGGACGAGGTGTGGGACGCGATGGGCGATCGCACCCGCCGTGCCATCCTCGAACGCCTCGCCGAGCATCCCTGCCCGGTGGGCGAGCTCGCAGCACAGCTTCCGGTCAGCCGCCCGGCGGTCTCCCAGCATCTGAAGGTGCTCAAGGAGAGCGGCCTCGTCAGCGATGAGACGGTCGGCACCCGAAGGGTCTACCGGCTCAACCCGGCCGGCGTGCAAGCGCTGCGGGACCAACTCGACATGTTCTGGAACCGGGCCCTGGCCAACTACGACGCGGCGGTCCGCGGCGACGCCGAGGCCGGCGGGCCCGAGAGGAACCCCGAGAGGGATCCTGAGTGGGACCCCGAGAAGGAGGAGAAATGACCCTCGCAGCAGAGACCGTGGTCCGCAAGGTGATCACCGTCGAGGCCCCGGTGGAGAAGGCGTTTGCGGTCTTCACTGAGCGGTTCGACGACATCAAGCCGCGAGACCACAACTTGCTCACCGTGCCGATCGCCGAGACGGTCTTCGAGCCGCGCGTCGGCGGGCACATCTACGACCGCGGCGAGGACGGCAGCGTGTGCCCCTGGGCCCGCGTCCTCGCCTTCGAGCCCCCGACCCGGGTCGTCTTCAGCTGGGACATCGGGCCCACGTGGCAGCTCGAGTCCGACGAGGCGAACGCGAGCGAGGTCGAGGTGCGCTTCGTCGCCGAAGGGCCCGACCGCACGAGGGTCGAGCTCGAGCATCGGAACATCGACCGCCACGGCCCCGGCTGGGAGGGCGTCTACGCTGGCGTCGACAACGAGGGCGGCTGGCCGCTCTACCTGGCCCGCTACGCCGCGCTCGTGAGCGCGTAGCTGCCAGCGCGGAGGCAAGCAGGCTCAGTAGGCCGGGCGCGCGTCAGGCGTGCTCGGCCTCGTAGCGCACCTTGATGGCGCCCCGTTTGACCTTGACCTCGAGGATCCGCACGTTCGCGAGGTCCGCGAGCGAGCGCACATGCGTCCCGCCGCACGGCTCGGCGTTGACCCCCTCGATCGTCACGGTGCGGTGGCCGCTCTCGTCCACGGTCGCACTCACGGCTCCGCCGCGCGCGAGCGCCGCGTCCATCGCGGACTGCAGCTCGGCCCGCACGGCCTCGCGCAGCTCGGGCGTCGCGAGCTCGTCCCCGTGCCCCTCGGGGTCGAAGTGGAGCCGCGCCTGGTCGGGGAAGTGGCTGTGCCCCGAATGCTTCCAGCCGCGCGCCTCGCCGAGGGCACCGAGCACGTGCCCGGCCGTGTGCAGGGCGGCGTGGAGGCGGCGCTTCGCCGGGTCCACCGAACAGACGACGGCGGCCCCCACCTCGAGCGCGGGCGCCCCCGCGAGCACCACGAGGCCGGACTCGCCGCGCGCCGGGGTGACGGGCGCGCCGTCGACCGTTCCCTCGTCGGACGGCTGGCCGCCGCCCTTCGGATGGAAGATGTTGGGGGAGACGGCCACCCACGGCAGGCCTTCGCCGTGGCCGGCGCCCGTGCCGGTGGCAATGACCGTTCCCGACGCCTCGGTCAGGTACGTGTCGGCGTAGTACGCCTGCTCCTGGCGGGGCTCGTGGCCGGGCGCCACGCTAGCCGCGCCACCGGAGGGTCATGAGGAAGCCGAGGATCGCGACACCGAAGCCCACGAGGATGTTCCAGTTGCCCAGGATCGGGAGCGGGAACTGACCCTGCGTGATGTAGAAGACGATGATCCAGAGCAGGCCCACGACCATGAGCGTGAACATCAGGTACTTGTACCACTGCGGCGTGGGGCCAGACGGCTTGGCGCTGCGTCGCTTCTTGTTGCGCGCCTTCCGCTCGGCGGCCTTCGAGCTCCTCTTCGAGAGCGTCTTGTCCGCGCTCTTGTGTGCGCGCGCCGTGGTCTCGGGCTTGTCCGGGGATTCGGGCACTGCTCCTCCTTGGGGCCGCCTTCGGCTGTGCGGGCGCCCGCTTGGTATCCTGCAAGCACCGCCGACGCGCCGGGGTGCCGCTCGCTTGACTGGTCACTGGTTCTGGTAGCCAAGTCTAGCCGCCCGGGGAGTCGGCCCAGCCCACTCCACGATTGGCCGAACATGAGCACCCGCATCCTTGTCATCGACAACTACGACTCGTTCGTCTACACGCTCGTCGGCTATCTCCAGCAGCTCGGCGCTGAGACGACCGTTGTCCGGAACGACGACGTCTCCCTCGCCGAGGCCGTCGAGCTCGCCGCGGCGCGCGACGGCGTCCTCATCTCGCCCGGGCCGGGCAACCCCGCCGAGGCCGGCGTGTGCGTCGAGCTCATCAGGTGGTGCGGCGACAACGTCAAGCCCATGCTCGGCGTCTGCCTCGGCCACCAGGCCCTCGCGGAGGCGTACGGCGGCGTCGTGACCCACGCGCCCGAGCTCATGCACGGCAAGACCTCGCTCGTCGAGCACAACGGCCGCGGCATCTTCGCCGGGGTGAAGATGCCGCTCACGGCGACGCGCTACCACTCGCTCGCAGCCGTCGCGGAGTCCATCCCGGACGTCCTCGAGGTTACGGCGCACACGCATTCCGGCGTGGTCATGGGCCTCCAGCACCGCACCGCCCCGCTCTGGGGCGTGCAGTTCCACCCCGAGAGCGTCCTCACGGAGGGCGGCTACCAGATGCTCGGGAACTGGCTCGAGTCGCTCGGCCTCGCGGGCGCGGCCGCGAAGGCGTCGACGCTGAGCCCGCTCATCCACGCCGAGGCGTAGGCCCGCGGCGAGCAGAAGACCGGCTACGGGAAGGTGATCCCGTTGCCGTTCTTCTTGTCGGTCGGTGTGGGGCTCGGCGAGGGGCTTGGCGTCGCGCTCGGCGAGGGCGAGGGCGGCGCTTGCGCCACGGAGAGCGTGACCGTCCCGCCCTGGTCGATGAGGCCGTTCGCCGCGACGCTCTGGTCCGTGACCGTCCCCGGCTGAGCGCTCGTCGAGACCACCTGGTTCACCTGAGCCGCGAGGCCGAGGGCCGCGAGGGCGGCCTTCGCGTCATCGGCCGAGCGTCCGCGGAGGTCCGGGACCACGACCTTGCCCGTCGAGATGGTCAACGTCACTTGGGCCCCGATCGGCACGGTCGTGCCCACGTCCGGCGAGACGCTGATCACGTGCCCCGCGGGCACGGTCGCACTGTTCGCCGCCTTCGACTGGTCCGCCGGCATGAGGCCGAGCGAACGCAGCGTGTCCCGAGCGCCCGCCTCCGTGTTGCCGATCACGCTCTGCGGGATGACCGCCGTCGACGGACCGGTCGAGATCTCGATGACGATCTTCGAACTCTTGGGAAGCTGCGAACCCGCTGCCGGCAGCGTGTCGATCGCGAGGCCCTTTGCGACGTCGGCGCTCGGCTTCTGCGAGAACTCGGGCTGGAGCCCCAGCTGGGTGAGCTTCGCGAACGCGTCGGTGTCCTTCATCGTCGCGACGCTCGGAACGCTCACGTAGACCACGGCGGGCGGCTGATTGAGGTACGTGTAGAGCCAGAACCCGCCGCCGCCCAGCACGAGGAGCGTCACGAGGAGGAGGACGGCAATCCAGCCGCGGTGGCGCCGCGGGCGCTCGTCGTCAGCCTCGTCCGCGTCGTCGAACCCGAGCAGGGCGTCCGCGTCCGACGGCGGCACTTGCGGGAATTCTCCCGTGTCACCGAGGTGCGGGCCGGCCGCGTGCCGGCCTGCCTCGCCGTTCGCCCCAGCCCCCGCGGCCGCGACAAGGCCCGCGCCCGCAGCGGCGACGGCCATCGCCTCAGTCGCGTCCCCGCCGTCGTCCGCGGGTTCCGCCGCGGGGAGCGCGCGCCCTGCGCCGGCGGCTCGGAGCGCGCGCCGGAAGGCGCCCGCGTCCTGGAAGCGGTGGTCCGGGTCCTTCTGGAGCGAACGGTCGAGGACGCTCTGCACGGCGTCCGTGACGTCGGGGTTGAACTCGCGGGCCTTGGGCGCCTCGACCTGCACGTGCTGGTACGCCACCGAGACTGGCGATTCGCCCAAGAACGGCGGGCGGCCCGTGAGGAGCTCGTAGAGGAGGCAGCCGGTCGAATAGAGGTCGCTGCGCGAATCCACGGTGAGGCCCTGGGCCTGCTCCGGCGAGAGGTACTGCGCGGTCCCGACCACGGCTTGCGTCTGGGTCATGGTGGCGCCGGACTCGGCCGCGGCCCGCGCGATCCCGAAGTCCATGACCTTCACGGTCCCGGTCTCGTCCACCACCATGACGTTCGCGGGCTTGATGTCGCGGTGCACGATCCCCGCGCGGTGGCTGTACTCAAGCGCCGAGAGGACGCCCTGGACGTACTCGAGCGCCTTCTCCTGCGTGACCGAGCCCTCATGCACGAACTCGCGGAGGGTCTTGCCCTCCACGAGCTCCATGACCATGAACGGCACCTCGACGGATGCCGGGTTCAGCGGGTCGGGTCCCCGCTCGCCGGTGTCGTACACCGCCACGATGTTCGGATGGTTGAGCGCCGCGACGGACTGCCCCTCGCGCTCGAACCGCACGCGCAGCTGACGGTCGCGGGCCATGTCCGGGCGCAGCATCTTGACCGCCACCGTGCGGCCCAGGCGCGTGTCCTGGGCCTCGAAGACGTCCGCCATACCGCCTCGCCCCAGGAGGCGGCCCAGCACGTAGCGCCCCGAGAGGACGACGGGCTGTGGCATGGGCTCGTCCTCTCGTTGCAGCTGCGTGTGGGTGGTGTGCGTCATGTCCTCACTTCCAGGGCTCGTCCAACTAGTGTCGCCCTACTTGGTGGCCGAAGGCGTGGAGGTTGGCCCTCTTGAGGGTGTCGTGGCTTGGGTCGGCGTCGGCGTTGCCGTCGGGGCGTTGACGATCGCGTACGTGACCGTGACCGCCGTCCCCACGGGGAGGCGTCCGGTCGGGGACAGCGAGAGCACGGCGCCCATGATGCCCTGCGACTGCTGGACCGGGTTGAGCTGAACTTGGAGCCCGAGGTTCTCGAGCTCCTGCTGGACCTCGGTGTAGTTCCGGCCCACGTAGTTCGACGCGACGACGTTCACGGAGCTCGGGACGGAGGGCGCCGAGACCGTGGGCGTCGGGGTCGCGCTCGGGGTCGTCGGGGACGGCGTCGGGGCCGACGACGTCGTGGCCGTCTGCGCGGGGGCGGGCGAGAAGAGGCCCGAGTTGCTGAGCCAGATGCCGAGCAGCACGAAGAGCAGGAGCAGCACGAGGGCCACGAGCGGCCACGTGAGCGCGCTGCGCTTCTTGCGGCGCTGCTCGGGGATCTCCTCCTCCTCATCGACCCCCGCATACCATGGCGAGCCGCCGTCCGGGTGGTCGCCCTGGATCGACGAGGCGCCGTGGTCGCCGTGCCCCATGACCGGGAGCGCGGCGGTTGACGGCGACGACGCGTGCGCCGCCTGGGCGCCGGCCGCGGCCGCCCCGATCCCGCCAGCGAGGGCGGCACCGCCGACGACGGCGGTCGGCGCGGTCTGCCCGCGCGCGGCCTGCTGGCTGATGGGCTGGGTCGAATCGTCGTGGAGGAGCATGCCGGGGACGGCGGCCTGCGCGGCGCGGATGTCCCCGCGGCGGATCGCCTCGGAGGCCTCCGCGAGCTTGATCGAGTTGGCCGGGCGGTTCCGGGGATCCTTCGAGAGCATCGACATGAGCAGGGCGCGGACCGGGGCGGGGACCTGCTCGGGAAGCGGCGGCGGCGCGTCGTTGACCTGGGCGAGCGCGATCGCGATCTGGCTCTCGCCCGAGAACGGCCGGTGGCCCGTGAGGCACTCGTAGCCGATCACGCCGAGCGAGTAGATGTCGCTCGAGCCCGTGGCCTGCTGGCCCGTGGCCTGCTCGGGCGCGAGGTACTGGGCCGTGCCCATGACCTGACCGGTCTGGGTGAGCGGCACCTGGTCCGCGAGGCGCGCGATGCCGAAGTCCGTGACTTTGACCCGGTTGTCCGGCGTGATGAGCAGGTTGCCGGGCTTGATGTCGCGGTGCACGAGGCCGCGCGCGTGCGCGACGGCGAGGGCGCGCGCCGTCTGGGCCATGATGTTGAGCGTGCGGTCGGGGGAGAGCACCTTCTCTCGCTCGAGGATCGAGCTCAGCGGCTCCCCGGGCACGAGCTCCATGACGAGGTAGGCGGAGCCGCTGTCCTCGCCGTAGTCGAAGACGTTGGCGATGCCGGGATGGTTGAGCAGCGCCGTGTGCTGGGCCTCGTTGCGGAACCGCTGGAGGAAGCCGGGATCGCCCGCGTACTCCTCCTTGAGGATCTTGATCGCGACGTTCCGCCCCAGTACCTCGTCGCGGGCGTTCCACACTTCGCCCATGCCACCGATGGCGATCCGGCTCTCCAGGTGGTACCTGCCGCCCAAGGTGATGCCCGACGTCGGTCTCACTTCTTCAACACCGCCTCAAAGATCTTGCTCGCGCTTGGACTGGTCAGTTTGGCGCCGGTCGCAACGTCGACGCCCTCCATCACGATGGTCACCTGCACCTGCGGATTGTCCGCTGGGGCAAAGCCGGTGAACCACGAGTTGTTGAGGCCGCTCGTGCCGAGCTCGGCCGTTCCGGTCTTGCCGGCCACCTGCACGCCCGGCACCGCGGCGCCCTTGGCGATGCCGTTCGAGACCACGTCGGTCATCCATTCCGTGATCTGCCGGGCGATGTCCGGCGTCGTCGACGTCCGGAGCACCTCGGGCTTCGGCTCGTCGACCACCCGGAGGTCGGGCGCGCGCACCGTCTTGACGAGCGAGGGCTTCATCTGGACGCCGCCGTTCGCGATCGCGTCGGTCATGAGCGCGATCTGCAGGGGAGAGGCGGTCGTGTTGAACTGCCCGATCGACGCCTGCGCGAGCTGCGACTGGTCGAGATTCTTGGGCCACACGCCGCTCTGGTACTCGAGGTGCAGGAGGTTCCCGGCGTCTTGGCCGAAGCCGAACGCGGCCGCCTGCTTCCCGATCGCGTCCTGCCCGAGGTCGAGCGCGATCGACGCGAACGGCGTGTTGCAGGACTGCTCGAGCGCGAACGCGAAGCTCGCCTGGTTCTGCGTGTAGCAGTTGCCGCCCGCGTAGTTCGGAAGCTTCGCGGTGCTCCCGGGCAGCGTCATCTCCGCGGGGTTCGGAAGGACGCTGTCCTTGTTGTACTTGCCGGACGCGAGCGCGGCGGCGGTGTCGACGAGCTTGAAGACCGAGCCGGGCGCGAGCAGCGCACCGGTGGGCCCGCTCACGTTCTGGAAGAGGTTGATGCCCTTGATGCCCTGGAGCTTCGTCATGGCCGCCTGCGCGGCGGCCTGATCGTGGGTGGCGATCTGGTTGGGGTCGTAGCTCGGCTTCGACGCCATGGCGATGATCGCGCCGGTCTTCGGGTTGGTGACCACGATCGAGCCGCGCTGCCCGTCCGGGATGAGGCTGTACGCGAGCTTCTGGATCGCGGGGTCGATCGTGAGTTCGACCGACGCGCCCTGCGGCTGCTGGCCGAGGAACAGCTGCTTGATCCGGTCGAGGAGGAGCTGGTCGGACTGCCCCGTGAGCGCCGCGTTGACGCTCTTCTCGAGACCCGTCGAGCCGAAGATGTTCGAGTAGAAGCCCGTGAGGCCCGCGTAGAGCTCGGGCTGGAGGTACTGGCGCTGGAACTTGCAGCTCTCCGAGCCGCTCGCCACCGACTGCACGATCGGCTGCCCGCCCACCACGATCGTTCCGCGGTCTTGGCAGAACGTCTGGAGGATCGCGCGGTTGTTCCACTGGTTGGACGTCAGATCGTCGGCGCCCACCACTTGGACATAGCTGATCGAGCCGAGGATGAGGGCAAACATCGCGGCGATGGCCACCCATGCGTTTCTGATGGCCTGATTCACTGCTTCACCACCTGGGTCTTGGTCGTCTCCGTCGCGCTGCGGCGACCGGACGACGGCGGGACGGAGGGCGTCTCGTGAAGGGTGCTGGTGGCGAGCGGCCCGGGGGCCTCGTCCGGAGAAAAGGGCGTCGTGTCCACGGGCCGGCGGGCGGCGTTGGAGATCACGAGGACAAGGGCCACGATGATCCAGTTGGCCAGGAGCGACGAGCCGCCGGCCGCGAGGAACGGCGTCGTGAGGCCCGTGAGCGGGATGAGGCGGGTCACGCCGCCGATCACCACGAAGCACTGGAGCCCGATCCCGGCGGACAGGCCGCACGCGAGGAGCTTGCCGAACGCGTCCCGGGCGCCGATCGCGGCGCGCATGCCGCGCGTCACGAGGAGCGCGTACAGAACGACGATCGCGAACAGGCCCACGAGGCCGAGCTCCTCGCCGAACGCCGCGATGATCATGTCCGAGTGCGCGAACGGCACGAGGTCCGGCCGGCCCTGGCCCATGCCAGTGCCGATGAGCCCGCCGTTGGCCATGCCGAACAGGCCCTGGACGATCTGGTAGCTTCCGCCGTACTGGCGGCCGAAGACCTCGGGGTCGAACGCGTTGATCCAGCCGTCGATGCGCAGCCGGATGTGCGGGAAGATGAGGCTCGATGCCATGGCTCCGGCGAACATGAGCAGGACCCCGAGGATCGCCCAGCTCGCGCGGCTAGTGGCCACATAGATCATCGAGATGAAGATCCCGAAGAACAGGATCGACATGCCGAGATCGTGCTGGAAGATGAGGATTCCGATGCTCGCGAGCCACGCGACGACCATCGGTCCGAGGTCCCTGAAGCGCGGGAGCTGGAGCTTCCCGAGGCGGCGCCCCGCGAGCAGGATAAGGTCGCGGTTCGTCGAGAGGTAGCCGGCGAAGAAGACGCCGATCGTGATCTTCGCGACCTCGCCCGGCTGGAACGAGGCCGGGCCGATCCGGATCCACACCTGCGCGCCGTTGACGTCCCCCGCCGTGATGCCTGGGACGAGCGGCAGCACGAGCAGCACGGCGCTCAGAATGAGCGAGATGTACGTGAAGCGGCGGAGCATGCGGTGGTCCTTGAGGAACAGGATGACGCCGATCGCGAGCCCCATTCCAATGATCGTCCAGCGGGCCTGCGCGTCCCCGTAGTCCGTCACCGGCGAGGCCGTGATGTCGAGCCGGTGGATCATCGCGACCCCGAGGCCGTTGAGCGCCACGACGATCGGCAGGATGAGCGGGTCCGCGTACTTCGCGCGGAAGCGGAGCGCGACGTGCACGGCGAGCGACGCGGCGCACACGATTCCGGTCTGCATCCAGAAGTCGCTCCCGAGGCTCAGGCCCTGGTTGATCGACGTCATGGCGTTCGCGCCGTTGCCCACGGCGAGGGCGAGGACCAACAGGACGAGCTCGATGTTGCGCCGCGGCCGGGCGGCGGCTTCGACTGCGCTCACTACTGGCCTCCCAAGCACGGGTTGGTGGGCGACGGGCTTCCGGACGGCCGCGGTGAGGAGGGCGCCGTCGACGGGCTCGGCGGCGACGGGCTCGGCGTCGGGACCGCGCTGGCCGAGGGGACGGCGCTGGGCGACGCGGACGCGCCGGGCGTGGGCGCGGACGACGGCGCGTTGAGGCAGGTCTGCGGGTTGGTCCGGATGGACGCAACGATCTCCTGGGCTTCCGAGAGGCTGTTCGCGGGGATGCCCGCGCGGAGCTTCTGCTGCTGGAAGTCGGGGAGCGAGCTCATCGTGATGTCGGTGGTCGAGGCCACCTTCGAGAGCGAGATGGGGCCCAGAGTCTGGGAGATGCCGTTGTAGATGGCCACGCGGTCTCCCGACGCGCCCACGTAGTACCGGGTCTGCGTCCACGCGTATCCGAACCACAGGCCCAGGAGGATCGCGATCGCCACGATGGCCCCCAGGATGAGGCGGAACCACCTGCGCACGCGGCGGCGGGTGAGCTCCGTCTCCGATTCGGTCTCCGTCTCCTCGGCCTCGACGTCGGCGTCCGAGGCGCGGTGGGTGAGGAGCGCGGCGGCGCGCCGGGCGGCCGTGCGGCTCGCGACTGAGGGGAGGGAGCCGCTCTCGGCCGCGGCAGCGGCGGCGCCCACGAGTTCGTGCGGGCGGCTGTCGAGCTCCCGGCGCAGCACCTCCGCCGAGAGATGCGCGCCGAGGTTCGGGTCCGTCGGGAGTTCCAGCCGCGGCTCGCCCGGCTCCCGGGGCGGCAGCGGCGGAAGGTCCGGGGCGCCCGCGCACGATCCCGCCCGCGGCGCCTGGCGAGGCCGAAGCGTGCGGCGGCTTCCCGCCGTCGTGCGCGCCATCGCTGCCCGACGGCGCGGGCGCGGCCGACGACGGCGACTCCGCGCGAGCGGCCGACGAGACGGGCGTGCGCGCGGCGGCGGAGGCCGTGATCGAGGCGGCCGCGGTGGGCGAGGAGACGGGCTGCTCGTCGTCATCGCCGGCGGTCGTCACGATGTCGGCGACCACGACCGTCACGTTGTCCGGGGCGCCCGCGGCCAGCGTGAGCGCGATGAGGCGATCAGCGCACTCGCCCACGTCCTCGAAGTTCTTGACCGTATGCTCCACGATCTCGTGCGGAACGTAGTTGAGGCCGTCCGAGCACAGGAGCCAGCGCTCGCCCTCGCCGACGTCGAACGAGGTGAGGTCGAGCTCGGGGCTCGCGTCGACGTCGCCCAGGACCCGCATGAGCACGTTCTTGTGGGGGTGGGTCTCCGCCTCCTCGGGGCGGAGCCGGCCCTCGCTGATGAGGCGCTGCACGAACGTGTGGTCCACGCTCATCTGCTCGAAGGTGGCGCCACGCAGGCGGTAGGCGCGGGAATCGCCGATGTGGGCGAACGCGAGCTTCGAGCCGTTGAGCAGAAGCGCCGTGACGGTGGTGCCCATGCCCGCGAGCTTCGGATTGGCGGCGACGAGCTCGGAGAGGAGCGAGTTCGCGGTCTGGATCTCGTCCGCGAGGACCGTGCCAGCGTCCCCCGCGTAGCCGCTGTGGTCGAGGTGAACGAGGTCGAGCACCGTGGACGCGCTCGCGACGTCGCCGCCCGCGTGACCGCCCATGCCGTCCGCGACGACGGCAAGATGACGGCCCGCGTAGGCGGAGTCGTCATTCTTGGCGCGCAGCCTGCCCACATCGGAGCGAGCCGCGTACCGCAGGATCAGCTGAGTGTCCGGCAAGTTCAGGGCCTCAGCTCGATCACAGTCTTGCCGATCCGGATCGGCGCGTTGAGGTCCACCGGCTGTGCACGGGTGAGCTGGCGGTCAGCGAGATACGTGCCGTTCGTCGAGCCGAGGTCCTCGATGAACCAGCGGCTGCCCTGGGGGAAGAGGCGGGCGTGGCGGCCGGACGCGTAATCGTCCTCGAGCACGAGCGTGGCCTCCTGCGCGCGGCCCAGGAGAATGGGGCTCTCGCCGAGCGGCATGCTCGTTCCCGCGAGCGGACCCTCGACGACCACAAGGTGATGGGCCTGCTGCCGCGCGGGCGGCTCGGCGAGTTCGGGGTTCTTGCGGACCTGGCGCGCGGTCGGCGCACCCGTCTTGTTCCGGCGCCCCACCGCAAGGTCTCGGCGCATCGCTCCCACGACGCTGAAAACGAGCACCCACATGAGGACGAGGAAGCCGAGGCGCAGGACGGTGAGCGTCAGTTCGTTCACGCAGTTCCTCCCAGTGGGGCCGGCAGCATGCGGAAGGTGATGCGCGTGCGGCCCATGCTGATCACCGAGCCGTCCAGGAGTTCGGCGGTGCCGTTCACGCGTTCGCCATTGACGTAGCTTCCGTTCGTCGAGCCGAGGTCCACCGCGTAGAAGCGGCCCTGACTCTGACGGATCTCGATGTGTCGGCGCGACACGCCCGTGTCATCGACCACGATGTCCGCCTCCGAGGAGCGGCCCAGCACGATCGAGTCGGCGTTGAGCGAGTAGCGCTGGCCGTCGATCTCGAGGACGGGGTGGAGGTGCACCGGGCGGCGGGGCGGGGCAGATGGGGCGGGCGGGGCCGAGGGGACCCGAGGACGGCCCGGGGCCGCGGGGGACTCGCCCTTGTCCGAGCGCGCAGTGACCTCGAAAGTGCCGGGCTTGAGTTCGCCGTCGTGCTTGAAGGAGAAGCGCACCGGCCCCTGGAGGGTATAGCCCTGGGAGCGAGCGTGCTGGACGGCGACGTCGCACAGCTCCTCGGCAAGCGGCTGCCCCCATTGCTGGACTCGGTCGAAGTCGGTGTCGCCGAGGCGCGCCTCGAAGACGTTGGGCGCGAGCGTGCGTCCTTGAGAAATCGAAATGGCCTGGCCGTCCATGACGCGGCGCAGCCGGCTCGCAATCTCGACGGGCTGAACTTGGGCGTTGGAGCCCCTTGAGAAGACGCCGTGCACAGCCTTCTCGATACCGAGCTCGAGGCGATCGAGCAGTCCCATGGCCGTCCTCCTCTCTCGGTTGCCGTCCGGCAGGGGGCGCGGCGCTGCATGGGTGGATGCACGCACACGTGCGACGCCTGTGACGATACTACTGGTCGGGTTCCAAAAACCCTTCCTCGGACCCCGCCGGGGCCCCGCGCTGCTCCGTATCGATTTCATATCCGTAGTGCGCTCGGCTATGCTTGTTTTCGCTGCCTTCGCGGGTTTGGGCGTTGTTCCGGGCCCCGCGAGAGGGTGAGCGCGAGTGGCGGAACGGCAGACGCGCTGGCTTCAGGTGCCAGTGTCCGAAAGGGCGTGCGGGTTCAAATCCCGCCTCGCGCACCCGGTTGAGGGCCCCCGGTCTCGGATCGGGGGCCCTTTTCGTGTCCGGCTTGCGCCCCCGCCGGCTACCGCACGTCCTTGAGCTGCACCGGACGGATGAGCACGTGCATCGGGGTCACGACCCAGCGCTCGCGCGTCGTACGGAACTGCTCCCGCGTCGAGAACTCGTACAGCGAGTTGCGCACCCGCACCCAGCGCGGCCGCTCGCCACCGAACGGGTCGGCGCGCAGCAGCCGGAGCGTCGCGGGGTCGGCGTCGAGGAGCTTGAACAGGAACGCGTAGAACCACTCCTCGTGCACGGTCCGCAGGGGGAGGAACCACATGAGCCAGTCGAGGCGCAGGTGATATGGCGCCCATTGCCGCGGCAGCCGGCCCGGCTCGCCCGGCTTGCCCCTGAAGCGGTACTCGCGCCATTCGGCACTGTCCGTGGGGACGTCGTCGAGCGTGCCCTCGACGACGATCTCGATGCGCCGCTTGGTGACCGTGCCGAACGCGCCGTACGTGTTGCCGAGCTGCCACCGGTTGAAGCTCGCGTTCATGAGCTGCCGATCCGAGAGGAGGTTCCTCGCCGGCCAGTAGCCGAGCACCGCGAGGAGCACGGCCGCGGCGAGGGCGACGGCGGCCCACGCCCACGCGAACACGTCGCCCGGGTAGCCGGTCGGCTCGCCGAGCCCGCCCGCGAACAGCCCGCCGGACCACACCGCGTGATTCTCCGCCGACGCGTCCGCCCACGATTCCGACGTGTACCGCAACGGCATGAACGGGAACAGGGCGTGCACCGCGCGGTCGCCCACGGCGCTGAACGCGAGCACGATCGCGGACCAGTTGAGCCACGCGAAGTTCCCGGACAGCACGAGCCACAGCTGCGTGATGACGATGAGCCCCGCGGCGATGCTCGCGATCGGCTGCGGCGCGAAGAGGAAGAACGGCACCACGAGCTGCGAGAAATGGTTCCCCACGACCTCGGCCCGGTGAAGCGGCTTGGGCAGGAGGTGGAACTGGCGGCTCAGAGGTCCGGGCATGGGCTGGGTCTCGTGGTGGTAGTACAGGGCCGTGAGGTTGCGCCATTCCTGGCCGCCGCGGATCTTGATCATTCCCGCGCCGAACTCGAGCCGGAACACGAGCCACGCCGTCACGAGCAGCACGGCCGTGGGGGGCGGGCTCTGGTCGGAGCCGAGGAACGCGACCGTGAACCCCGCCTCGAGCAGGAGCATCTCCCACCCGAAGCCGTAGAACGTCTGGCCCACGTTCACGATCGACATGTAGAGCACCCACAGCGCGAGGAACCCGATGAGCGGCACCCACGGTGGCCCGAGCTGGGGGACGCCAAGCACCGTGAGCCCCGAGACGACGAGGCCCGCGGCGCACATCCACCGGAAGCGCCGGTCCGAGTAGCCCCACCGGAACAACGTGGGGCGGCGCAGGCGCAGTCGGTGGAACGCCGCGAGATAGTCGGGGACCGGCAGGAAGCCGCGCTCGCCGAGGAGCGCCGGGAACTGGTTGAGGCTCGAGAGGAACGCGACGAAGAACAGGGCGGCGATGCCCCGCTGCAGCACGATGCGCGCCAGTTGGTAGTCCGGCGCGCTGAACCAGAGCAGCCAGTCCATGCGTCCACGCTACGCCGGGGCCGGGGCGCGCGGTACGAACGGCGCCGACGTGTGCGTGGCGTTGCTTGCCCGAGGGGGACCTCGTGCAACAGGCTGCCTCGGAGGGTGGACTACGGACCACCCCCGGCGGCTAGCGTGGTGCCATGAGCGCAGGCAGGCCCTTCCAGAACGTCACGTTCCCGTCCTCGGGCCGGGAGGCCCACGGCTATCTGGCCCGACCGGAGTCCGGTTCGGGGCCGGGCGTCATCGTCATCCAGGAGTGGTGGGGGCTTGTGGACCACATCCGCGACATTGCCGACCGCCTCGCCGCCCAAGGCTTCGTGGCCCTCGCCCCGGACCTGTTCGGCGGGCGCGTCGCGCACGACGGCGCCGAGGCCGCCCGCATCATGCGGGACCTCCCCGAGGCCGAGGGCGCGCGGCTGCTCGCGGGCGCCGTCGACTATCT
Source organism: Sinomonas sp. P47F7 (assembly GCF_049332655.1). Taxonomy (GTDB): domain Bacteria; phylum Actinomycetota; class Actinomycetes; order Actinomycetales; family Micrococcaceae; genus Sinomonas. Next base: position 95,111 of record NZ_CP186327.1, read on the forward strand.
CCTGAGCCTGCCCGAAGTCACGAGCTCGACCGTCGGGGCGATCGGCTTCTGCATGGGCGGCGGCTTCGTCCTGCAGCTTGCGGCGCAGCAGGGCGAGCGGATCAGCGCCGCCGTGCCGTTCTACGGCGTGGGGCAGGGCGTGCCGAACGACTTCTCCGGCGTCCGCGCCGCCGTCCAGGGCCACTACGGCGAGAAGGACCGCGGCTATCCGGCCGCGGAGGCCCGCAGGCAGGCCGAGCAGATACGGCGCGAGTCGGGCGCCGAGGTCACGTTCTACTTCTACGACGCGCCCCACGCGTTCGCCAACGACTCCAACCCCCAGGGCAACTACCGGCCTGAGGCCGCGAAGCTCGCGTGGTCCCGCTCAGTCGAGTTCCTGAGAGACAACGTGCGCTGACCCTGGTTCCGGGGGGAGGTCACCTCGCGCGCCGGGCGAGGGTGCGGCCGACGACGGCGGCCGCCACGAGCATGAGCACCGCGCCGATCGCCGCGGTCGCCCCAACCCCTGAGTCGAACGCGAGGCGCGCGGAGTCCAGCAGCTCGGCCGACGCTGGCCCCGGAAGGAGGGCGGCGCCGTCGACCGCTCCGCCCAGGGTCTCGCGCGCCCGCGCCGCCGCATCGCCCGAAAGGCCTGCGGGGACCACGACGTTGAGGCGGTATGCCGCCGCGAGCACGCTCCCGAGGATCGCCGTGCCGAGGACCGCGCCGAGCTCGTAGGCCGTCTCCGAGATGGCCGAGGCGGCCCCTGCCTTCGCGGGCGGGACGCTCGCGATGATGAGATCGTTCGAGAGCGTTTCGGCAAGCCCCACGCCCGCGCCGACCACGGCGAACCCCGTGAGCAGGGCCGGCAGCGAGCCGTCCCGCGCGAACACGAGGACGATCCCGTAGCCCAACGCGTTGAGCGTCAGGCCCGCGACCATGACGGCCGGAGCCGAGAACCGGGAGGCGAGTCGCACGGCCGCGAGGCCGGTCAGGATGGTGAGCGCGAGGCCGGGGAGCATGAGCAGCCCCGAGCGCAGCGGCGATTCGCCGACGACGAGCTGGAGGTGCTGCGAGAGGAACAGCATGAACCCCACGAGGGAGAAGATGCTGAGCAGGTTCGAGGCGAGGCTCGCGCCGAACGCGGGCGTCCGGAAGAGCCGCACGTCGAGCATGGGCCGCTTGCGCCGCAGCTGCCGCCGCACGAACGCCCACCCGGCCACGAGCCCCCCGGCCAGGATGAGCGGGGCGGGGGTGCCGCCGTCGTGCGCAAGCTCCTTGATGCCGTACACGACCGCGGTCGCGGCTGCGATGACGAGGAGGATGCTCGTCGGGTCGACGGGCGACGGCGCGGGGTCGCGCGATTCGGGCACGAGGATCGGGGCGAGGACGAGCAGGGGAACGAGGGCCGGCACGGCGAGCAGGAAGACCGAGCCCCACGCGAAGTGCTCGAGGAGCGCGCCGCCGACGAGCGGGCCGAGCGCCGCGCCGCCCGAGTACGCCGCCGCCCAGATCGCGATCGCGAGGCGGCGCTCGGTGGCGTCGGCGAAGATGTTCCGGATGAGCGAGAGCGTCGCGGGCATGATCATCGAGCCGAAGACGCCGATGAGCGCGCGGGCCGCGATGAGCTGGCCGGCGCTCGCGGCGAAGGCCGCTGCCGCGGAGACCGCGGCGAAGCCCGTGGCGCCGATGAGCAGCATGCGCCGGCGGCCGAAGCGGTCCCCGATGCTGCCCATCGGAACGAGGAGCCCCGCGAGGACGAGCGCGTAGACGTCGACGATCCACAGCAACTCGGTGCTGCCCGGCTGGAGCGCGAGGGAGATGGCGGGGAGGGCGAACGCGAGCACGGTGTTGTCGACGGCGATGAGCAGCACGGGGAACATGAGCGCGGTGAGCGCGAGCCAGCGGCGGGCGGCCGTGTGCTGCATCTGGCGGGCGGCGGAAAGGGTGGTGTGCGCCGTCTGGAACATGGGGTCTCCTCTCATTGTCCGTCCCCCTTGGGTAACTATACCGTCTGGACGGTTTAGTATCAACGCCGCGTACAGTGGCCTTATGCCCAGACCGCCCAAGGCCCGCGAGGCCCTGCTCGCCGCGTACCGGGACCTCCTCGTCTCCGACGGCGAGCGGGCGGCGACGATGGACGCAGTGGCGGCCCGCGCCGGCGTCTCGAAGGGCGGGCTGCTGTACCACTTCAAGAGCAAGGACGCCCTCGCCGAGGCCCTGCTCGCGGCGCTGCGCGAGGCCGCCGCGTCCGATCGGGAGCGCATGGCGGCGGATCCCGAGGGGCCCGCGCGGTATTTCGTGCGCACGTCGGTCAACTCGGGTACGGATATGGATGCGCTCTTCGTCGCCACGGTCCGGCTGGCCCAGGCCGGGCACCCCGAGGCGCTCGCGGTGCTCGAGGAGCTCGATGCGGCCTGGCTTGAGCTCATCCGCCGCGAGATTGCCGACCCGGCCGTCGCGACCGCCGTCATGCTCATGGGCGAGGGGCTCTACCACTACTCGTCGCTGGCTGGGGCGTGGCCCGAGCAGTCGTTTGGGACGTCGCTCGGCGAGCTGCTCGCGGTCGTGGACCGGTTGAGCGGCCGGACGGCGGGGTAGGCCCGCGGATTCCGACCGGGACTGAGCCGGGATTCGCGGCGTGTCGTCGCGACACGCCGGTTTCGCGGCCGCCTGGTCGGCAAAGGCGGTCGGAATCCGGGCGCATCCCCGACGCGGCCTCCCCGGCGGGCGCTCGCGCCGCCCCTTGACCTTGACGTGGCGTCAACTTCTACCCTCGAAGAGGCAAGGAGGAACGCATGGACTGGAGCATTCAAGAGGTCGCCAAGCTCGCGGGGACCACGAGCCGCACGCTGCGCCACTACGGAACGATCGGCTTGCTCGAGCCGAGCCGCGTGGGGCACAACGGCTATCGCTACTACGACGAGGAGTCGCTCGTGCGGCTCCAGCGGATCCTCCTGCTCCGCGAACTGGGGCTGGGCCTGCCGGCCGTCGCGGAGGTCCTCGAAAACCAGACGGACCAGTCCGCTGCGCTGCGCACGCACCTCGCGTGGCTGCGGCAAGAGCAGGAACGGCTCGCGCGCAAGGCGCGGGCGGTCGAGTTGACGATTGAACAATTGGAAGGAGGCGGCCAGCTCATGGCACAGGACATGTTCGATGGGTTCGACCACACGCAGTACAAGGAAGAGGTCGAGTCCCGCTGGGGCGCGAAGGCGTACGCCGACAGCAACAAGTGGTGGCGCGGACTCGGCACCGAGGGCCAGCAGGAGTGGAAGGGCCGCATCGCGCGGCTCATCGACGACTGGCGCGCGGCCGCCGCGAGCGGAGCCTCGCCCGAGAGCGACACCGCCCAGACGCTCGCCGCCCGCCACGTCGAGTGGCTCGGCTCGATTCCCGGCACCCCGGGCTACCCCGAGGGCCCGGCCAAGGCCTACGTGCTCGGCCTCGCTGACATGTACGTGGCCGACGAGCGCTTCGCGGCCAACTACGGCGGCGCCGCGGCCGCGACCTACGTGCGCGACGCGCTTCACGTGTACGCCGAGCGCGAGCTCTAAGGTTCCCCGGGGGCGGCCGCGGGCGGACGACGGCGGGCGCACCCTGCACAGCTGACGGCGCAACTGGGAGGGGCGCCTGCGGCGGGCGGACGACGGCGGGTGCGCACCCGCCGTCGTCCGCTTCCGTTGCGCCGTCAGATCCGCAGGGTGTTCGGTGGGCCATCGCTCGGGGCCGCCGAGCCGCCTAGGCTGGTCGAATGCGAGTCAAGATGTGCAGCATCCACGTGACCGATCCCGCCGCCGCCCATTCCTTCTACACCGAGACCCTCGGCTTCGACACGCTCATGGCGATGCCGGAGGCGAACCTGTTCATCGTCACCTCGCCCGGAACACCGGGTCTGGGGCTCCTGCTCGAGCCGAGCGACAACCCCGTCGCCGAGGCGTACCGCAGGGGCGTCTACGAGCAGGGCCTTCCCGCGATCGTCTTCGGCTCGGGCGACGTGCGCGCCGAGTACGAGCGACTCACCGCGGCGGGGGTCGCCTTCCGCGGCGAGCCCGCCGAAGGCCCGGCCGGGCTCACGGCCGTCTTCGACGACACTTTTGGAAACTTCGTTCAGCTCCACCAGGACTGAGCCCCGGGACGGGACCCCGCACGGTTGTGGGGTCCCGTCCCGAGGGTTGTGGGGTCTCTGGTCAGATCGTGGCGCCGGCTCGGCGTAGCCGCCACCAGCGCGGGGCCGCCGCGATCACGAGCCCGGCCACCGCGACGGCCGTGCTGAGGCCGAGGCCCGGTCGGAATACGTCGAGCATCGCGGCCGCCGAGGCGTGGCCGGCGTGCCCGCCCGAGCCGACGAGCGCCGTCGTCACGGCGAGAACGAGCGCCGCGCCCACCTGGGTGCTCGTCTGGATGAGCCCTGCGGCGAGGCCCTGCTCGGCGTCATGAATCCCGGCGGTCGCCTGCACGTTGATCGACGGGAAGCCGAGCGCGAAACCGACGCCGAGAAGCAGGACGGACGGCAGGATGTCCGTCACGTACGTGGGCTCTGTGCCGATCCGCAGGAACAGCAGATAGCCCAGCGAGAGCGAGAGCAGCCCGGCGATCACGAGTCGGGTCGCCCCGAAGCGGTCGATGAGTCGGCTCGCGAACGGCGCGCTGCCAGCCACCATGAGCCCCGCGGGAAGCAGGGCGAGGGCCATCGCGAGCGGTGCCCAGCCGAGAACTGACTGCAGGTACAGCGTCACGATGAACTGGAAGCTCAGGTAGGAGCCGAACAGCGCCACCGCCGAGAGATTGGCGCGGGCCACCCAGCCCTCGCGGAGGATCCCGAAGCGGATGAGCGGGTGCTTGGCGCGCGTTTCGATCCACGCGAACGCCGCGAGCACGGCGGCCGACGCCGCGAAGCCGCCGATCGTCTGCGCCGAACCCCAGCCGAAACTCGGAGCCGAGACGAGCGTGAACACGAGCCCGAGCATGCCGGCGGAAAGGGTGGCGGCGCCCCAGACGTCGTGCCCGCCGTCGTTCGCCGGGCGGTCCCTCGGGATGAAGCGCAGGCCGAGGAGCACCGCCGCGACGGCGATCGGCACGGAGAAGAGGAACGTCCAGCGCCAGCTGAGCGCCGTCATGAGTCCGCCGACCACGAGGCCGAGCGAGAACCCGCTTGCGCCGAACGTCGTGTAGATGGAGATCGCGCGGTTGCGCTCGCGGCCTTCCGCGAAGTTGGTGGTGATGATCGAGAAGCCCGTCGGCGCCGTGAACGCCGCGGCGAGGCCCTTGATGAAGCGCGTTGCGATGAGCAGGGTCGGGTCGCTCACGAGCCCGCCGAGGAGTGACGCGGCAGCGAAGACCGCAAGCGCCGCGAGGAAGATCCGGCGGCGCCCCATGAGGTCCGCCATGCGCCCGCCGAGCAGCAGGAGGGAGCCGTACCCGAGCACGTAGCCCGAAACAATCCATTGGAGCGACTCGGTGCCGAGGCCGAGCTCGCGGCCGATCGAGGGGAGGGCGACGCCGACCATCGAGACGTCGAGCCCGTCGAGGGCGAGCACGACGCAGAGGGTGACGAGGAGGAGCCACTGGGCGCGCGTCCACCGGGCGTCGCGGAGTGTGGCGGGGGTCCGAGGGGTGGCCAAGTCGGGGAGAGTGGTCAGGTCTTGTGCCATGGCCCCGACATTACATGACGCTTCATTGAATGACAAGGAAAAAGATGAACTGGAATTTAAATCCGCGTGGCGATACACTCGGACCATGTCTACGGAGGCACTACCCCAGCTCGTAGAACAATGGCGAGCCATCCAATGCGCCTATCTCAAGACGTCCAACGCCCTGGACCGCGAGCTGTCCGCGCGCCACGGGATCGGCCTCAACGAGTTCGAGACGCTTGACCTGCTCTCGGAGCAGAGCGCCGACGGGTGCCGCATGAAGGACCTCACGGCCATCTCGCCCATGACCCAGAGCGCGCTCTCCAAGATCGTCGACCGGCTCGAGAAGGCCGGGTTCGTGCGTCGCGCCGCGTGCGCCGAGGACCGCCGGTCGCTCTATCTCGAGCTGACCGAGGCGGGCACGCGACTCCACGGCGAGGCGGAGGTCACGCACCGCGAGCTCCTTCTGGCAAATCTCCCAAGCTGAGCCGCCCGCACATCTTGGCCGCTGCCTCCAGCGCTTTCCGAAACAGTGCCGACCTCCGGTATGCCGGGGCGACGCTCGCCGCCCTCCTCGTCTTCGGGCTCGGGGGAGCGGCCGTGCCGTCCGCCCCGACGCCTCGTGCGCGGCCCTCGCCGCCGAGCATTCTCGGCGCCGACATCTCGTACCCGCAATGCCGCGCGCTGCCGCCGTCGGACGCCGCCTTCGGCGTGGTCGGCGTCAACCGGGGCACCTCGACGACCACGAATCCGTGCCTCGCCTCAGAGCTCGCGTGGGCCAACGGGACCCAGGGAGGGACCACCCAGCCGAGGCTTCAGCTCTACGTCAACACGAGCAACCCGGGCGCGCCAGCGCCCGCCCCGGCGCCCGCTGGGTGGCCGAAATCCGGCTCGACGCCCCATGGGCAGTGTTCGGGGCAGGCCGGCGCCGCGTGCGCGTGGCAGTTCGGCTGGGAACGCGCGGCCGACGACGTCGCGCAGCGCCTCGCGCCGGCCGCGCGGGCGGCCGGACTGCCGGCGGGAGCGGACAACTACACGTGGTGGCTCGACGTCGAGACGGCCAACACCTGGCAGGAGGACACCACGGCGAACCGCGCCGTGCTCGAAGGCATGACGGCCTCCTTCGCGGCGCAGGGAGCGCGGGTGGGCCTCTACTCGACGGCGCGGCAGTGGGGGCGGATCGTCGGGATTGTCCCCTCCACGAGCCCGCTCTCGGCATTGCCCGATTGGCTCGCCGGGACAACCACGGCGGACGGGGCGAAGGCGCTCTGCGCCCAGCCCCCGCTGACGAGTCACGGGCGGGTTGCACTCACCCAGTACGTCGCGGCGGTCGACGGCGACTACCCCTGCGCGGGCTGAGTCCCGCCGGGTGTGGGGACGGGACCCCGCAACGGTGGGGACGGGACCCCGCAACGGTGGGGACGGGACCCCGCAACGGTGGGGACGGGACCCCGCAACCGATCAGTGGTAGTGGCGCGGATCCGCCTTGATCTTCTTCTGCGACTTGGCCGCCGCGGCGTCGCGGACGCGCTTCTGCTCCTCGCGCACGGCCGCCATGCTGGCGCGCTCGTCAACGAGCCACTGCGGGCGGTTCTGCAGGAGATCGCTGATCTCCGCCGTGGTGAGCGCGTCGGTCACGCCGCCGCGGGCGAGCCCACTGATGGACACGTTGAGCTTCTGCGCGACGACTGGCCGCGGGTGAGGGCCGTCGCGCCGCAGGTCGGCGAGCCACTCCGGGGGATTGGCGTGGAGCTCGTCGAGCTGCTCGCGGCTCACCTCGCTGTCCTGGAACTCCGCCGGCGTAGCGGGCAGGTAGATGCCCAGCTTCTTTGCGGCGGTGGCCGGCTTCATGGACTGGGGCTTGCGGGAAGTCATGGGTTAAGGGTAGCCGGGCTACGGTTGACGCATGAGTTCCGAGCACGCACCTCCTTCCGGCCTCCGCGTCGCCTTCGTCGCGGGAGTGGCCCCGGGCAAGTGGTTCCACCGCTGGGAGGAGCGCTTCCCGGACGTCCCCCTCAGCTCGGAAATGGTCGACGACGCCCAGCAGCTCGCCGTGATCCGCGACGGCCGGGCGGATGTTGCCTTCGTGCGGCTCCCCGTGGACCGCGACGGCCTCCACATCATCCCGCTCTACGATGAGCTCCCCGTGGTCGTGGCCCCCAAGGGCCACGAGATCCAGGCGTTCGACGAGGTACCCCTCGCCGAGATCGAGGACCAGCTCTTCGAGTACGACGGCGGCCCCTCCGAGCGCCTCGACCTCGTCGAAGGCGGGGCGGGCCTCGCGATCCTGCCGATGAGCGTGGTCCGCCACTTCAACCGCAAGGAGCTCAGCTACCGGCCGGTCACCGGGGTGCCGGAGTACGCGGTCGGCATCGCGTGGCTGCGCGAGAACGAGAGCGACGAGATCCAGGAGTTCATCGGCGTGGTCCGCGGCCGGTCCGCGAGCAGCTCGAGGCAGACGTCGGTGCAGAAGGATGAGCAGGAGGCCGCGAAGCAGCGGCGCGTTGATCGCGCCGCATCGCAGTCGGCAGAGGCGAGGGCCCGCAACGACGCGAGCCGCGCCGCCAAGTCCGCACGCTCAGGGCGCGGTGCCGGAAAGCCCGGCAAGCCTGGCGGCAAGGGTCGCCGCCCGGGTGCGGGCCGCCGTCGTCCCCGGTAGCGGTCCGCTCCTGCCCACTTTGGCCCACAGAACGGGCTTACGAGCACGCTCCAGGACTGGTCGAAGCCCTCGGCGGGGGCCCCAGAGTGGGCAGGAAGGGACGCGTCAGCGGGCGTCGTGCGGTGCCGGACGGCGCGTAAGGGTCCAGACGTTCGCGCCGTCACGCCGTTCGCACGTGATGGTGGTGAGAAGCTGGCGGGCCAGCGCGAGACCGCGGCCGGCCTCCGCGTCGGGGCCGGGCATCTCCCCCGCACCCTCGGGAATCACCACGGGCTGCGCGCCGAGCTCGAACAGCCGCGCGAGCAGGAGGTCCGGGTGAACCTCGACCTCGAGGTCGAGCTGGACCTCGCCGCCCGGGGGCTTCGCGTGCCGGACGGCGTTGGTCACGACCTCGACGACGGCGAGCTCGAACGGGAGCCGATCCTCGGCGTCGATGACGAGGGCGAGGTCCCACAGGCGCACGAGCTCGTCCTGGACGGCCTCGACGATCGGCGGCATGGCGGGCCCGCGCACGTGTCCTTCGGCTAGCAGCTCAGGCATTTCGGTACGCGTCCTCGACCTTGCCGTACGGCTTCAGGATCCGATCCATGCTGGTCAGCTTGAGCACCATCTGTACTTGCTCCCCCACGTTGGCGATTCGCAGATCTCCGCCGGCCTGGCGCGCGGCCTTGAGGCACCCCACGAGCGCCCCCAGGCCGGAAGAGTCCATGAACTCGGTCTCTCCGAGATTGAGGACGAGGCGGCGGTGGCCGGAATCGATCGCGTCCGACACCGCGGCCTTGAGCATCGGAGCGCCGACCATGTTGAGCCGTCCGCGCGCTGCCACCTCGGTGTAGCCGTCCCGTTCCTCGACGGCAAATTTCATGCTTCCTCCTTGTCCGCCACAACGGTCGGATCGAATCCTCGGTAGCGCGCAGCTCCGACGAGCACACTCAGCAGGACGACGTCGAAGATCGCCCACACGATGTTCACCACGGTACCGAGCCCTTCGCCGAGACCGAAGCCCCAGCGCACGGCACCCGTCACACACGCGACGAGAAGCAGGCCCCCAACGACGGCCTGGGGCCACACGAGCGGCAACGCGGCGCGGCGTTCGCCCCGCGACTTGGGCGTCACGGCGAAGGCCAGCGGGCGACCGAACCACACGTTCGCGGCCGCCGAGGTGCACGCCCGTATCCAGGTGGGGAAGAGCGCGAGGCTGTACTGCTGCCCTCGCCACGTCTTCGCGCCCTGCGCGACGAGGACGAACAGGACCTGATTGAGCACCATGAACGGCACGAAGCGCTCGAAGAAGGACGTGTTGAGCGCCGTGACCGGCGGGACGCCGAACAGCAGGTACGCGAGCGGCCCGGCGAAGTACACGACGGCCGCGAAGCCGGAGAGGTAGCTCCACATCGTGGCGAAGTACAGGATCCGCTGGGGCCACGAGAGGCCGCGCATCGTGAGCGGATTCTCGCGCAGCATGACCTGCACGGTGCCCTGCGCCCAGCGCATGCGCTGGGTGAGCATCGCGGGGAGGTCCTCGGGGGCGAGCCCGACCGCGAGCACCTCGTGGTGGTAGATGCTGCGCCAGCCCGAGGCGTGGAGCCGCATCGACGTGGACATGTCCTCGGTCACCGAGATCGTGGAGAGCGGCATGATGGGCTGCGCCTCATGCAGGCGTTCGACGCTCACGGCGTCAAGGAGGGTCCCCAGCGACTCGAGCGCGCCGAGCGGCGAGAGGTCGCGGGCCGCAAGACGGTCGACGGCGGCGTCCAGGTCAGCGGGATCGTCGCCGAGGGTCCCCTCGCCGAACTCCCCGAGTTCCGCGCGCAGGGTCGCAACGTCCGCGGAGGCGTTTGCGAGGTCCTCGGCGACGAGGGTCCGGACCGCCGCGTCGACGTTGGCCTGCACGGCATACGTCGCGTCGCCGAAGGAGCCGCCCGACGCGAGGCGCCGCGAGCCCTCGCCGAGGGCACCCTCGACCCGCCCGAGCAGCGAGGCGACCCTCGGATCGCGGGCCTCGGGGCGCCGTCGGGCGGTGCGTACGACGGCGCGGCCCGCCGCGAGCGCGCGCCGCACCCGGCGCTCGGTGTCGGCGACGTAGCCCTCGAGGCCCAGCCGCATGAGGGCCTCGCGGCGCAGCACCGCGTTGGAGCCGCAGAAGAAGGCCGCGTTCCAACCGTCCTTGCCCTGCTGGATCGGACCGTAGAACAGGGGCGCCTGGCTCCCGAGCGGATCGTTCTGGGGGACGTTGCCGAACCACTGCGGCGTCTGGACGAACGCCACGCGGCGGTTGTTGAAGTAGCCCAGGGTCCGGTCGAGGATCTCGGGGCGCGGGACCTGGTCCGCGTCGAGGACGAGCACGAACTCGCCCTGGGTCTCGTGGAGCGCGTTGTTGAGGTTGCCGGCCTTCGCGTGCGGCGGCTTCCCGAGCCACTCCTCGCCGCGCGAGACGTAACCGGCGCCGAGCCGCGCGACGGCCTCGCGCAGCTCCGGCCGCGCGCCGTCGTCGAGCACCCACGTCGTGTGGGGATAGCGGATGGCGAGCGCCGCGCGCGTCGTCGCGAGGACGAGCTCGGGGTCCTCGTTGTACGTCGTGATGAACACATCCACCGTGAGCCCCTGCGGCGCGCTGGGCGCGTTGTCGCGGGTGGACATGCGCCAGATGGTGAACGCGAACAGGGAGACGTCGACGAGCGAGTACGTCTCCGCGGCGACGAGCGGGACGGCGATCCACCACGCCGCCCAATTGAGGGACGCCGTCCAGCGCCACAGGATGTAGATGAGGCCCATTGCGACCGTGAGGGCGGCGACGATACGGATCGCGTGGATGCTCATCATGTGATGGCGGATCCTGCCGGTGGTCGAGCGACGGCCGAGCGACGGACGACGATGACCGTCGTGTCGTCCTGGCTTGTCGAGTCGAGCCCGATGACGTCCCGGACGGCGGCGTCGGCGTCCGGCGCGGCAACGATCGCCGCCGCCGCGGCGTCGAGCGCGTCGTCGACGCCACGGAAGGCTTCGAGGAGCCCATCGCTCAGGGCCACGAGCGCGCCGCCGGGCTCGAGATTGCCGTCGTGGGCGGTCCACTCGGCGCCCTGGAGGAGTCCGATCGGCGGGCCCGAGGTGGTGAGGCGCTCCCACATGCCGTCGGGGTGGATGAGGAGGCCGAGTCCGTGACCCGCGTCCACGTAGGTGAAGTCCCCGGTCGCGGCGTCGAGGCGTGTGTGCAGGAGGGTCACGAACGAGCCGAGGCGCAGGAGGTCGGGCTCGAGGGCGCGCGCGGCGGTGCCCACGAGGGCGCCAGGGCCCTGTTCGAGGCGTCCGGGACGCAGCACGGCCCGGGCGGTCGCGGCGACGAGGGCCGCGCCCATGCCCTTGCCCATCGCGTCCGCGAGCGTGAACGCGAGCGAGGTCCCGTCCGTCTCCCAGTCGAAGAAGTCGCCGCCCACGCTGCGGGACGGGTGGCACGCGCCCGCGACGTCGTAGCCGCGGACGTTCGGGGCGCGGTCGGGGAGGAGGCCCTGCTGGACGCGCGCCGCCGTCTGCAGATCGCTCTCCTGAACGGAGGCCGCGCGGGGCCGGCGGAACAGTGCCTCGACGCGGGCCTGGAGCTCGCGGGGGCTGAACGGCTTCGCGAGCACGTCGTCGGCCCCGCGGTCGAGCGCCTCGAGCCTGTCCGCCTCCGCCGCTCTCGCCGTGACGACGAGGATGTAGGCGTTGCTGAACATGCGCAGGGTGCGGCACACCTCGAGGCCGTCGAGGTCGGGGAGACCCAGGTCGAGGGTGATGAGGTCCGGAGCGTCACGGCGGGCCGCCTCGAGCGCCGGGTACCCGGCGCCCGCGCTCGTCGCGTCGAAGCCTTGGCGGCTCAGCGTCGCTTCGAGGAGCCGACGGATGTCCGGATTGTCCTCAATAATGAGTGCTCGGCGAGTCATCGTTCTCCCTTCCACGCCAACTCAACCACTTCTGACCATCTGTGTCACAGACTTATCTGGGGATTATCACGCGTGACGGGAGGACCTGTGGACAAGTTACTCGATGTCCTGCTGCTGGGGCGGCGCCGCTTCGGTGCGCTGGGGCCGCGCAGCAGGGCGGTGTTGAGCCAGCTGCCGCTCAATCTGACTTTGCTTTTGGTATTCGTTGTCCTTGCTTTCGCCGATCCCCACGCCCTGACGCTGCCGCCGTTCCTCTCGGGTCAGATCGTGGCGCTCGTCATCCTGCTCCTGTGCGCTGTGGTGCCATGGGGGCGACTGCCCGAGTGGTGCGTGCTCGCGATTCCGCTCCTGGATTTCGTGGCCGTGGGCCTCGTCCGGACGGGCGCGACGGGCGTGCTCTCGGGGCTAGGGCTGCTCGCCGTGTTCCCGGTCATGTGGCTCGCCGGCTCGGGGCGGCGTCTTCGACTCGTCGTGGCCCTGTGCACGTTCGCGTCGCTGGTCATGGTGTGGACGCCGCTCCTCGCGATCGGGGGCAGCGCGCCCCACACCTTCGTCGCCGAGCTCGTGGTCCCGCTCATGCTCGTCTCCGTGGCCGTAGCGATGTCCGTCATGACGCTCAGCGGGATCGCGCAGCAGCAGCGCGTCGAGGAGCTCCTGGCCCGGAGCGAGACGCGCCAGCGGCTCCTCGACACGGTGCTGGAGACGGTCGACGTCGGGGTCCTCGTGATCGACGACGCCGGCACGGACGTCTTCATGAATTCGCGACAGCGCCAGCTCTACCTCACCGCGCTCCCGCCCGGGGCGGCGCGTGCGCCCGAGTCCGAGCTCCTCGTGTACAGGGACGGAACCGACGAGCTCGTTCCGGTCGAGGAGCGGCCCATGGGGCGTGCCAACGCCGGCGAAGAGCTCAACCACGAGATGTACCGCCTCGGGCGTGGGCCGGAGGCCCGGACGGTCTCGATCTCGGCCCGCGCGTTCCGGGATGCCACCGGCGAACTGGCGGGGACCGTGCTGGCCTGCACGGACGTCACCGAGGTCGTGGCCGCCGTGCGGGCTCGGGACAGCTTCCTCGCCGCGATGTCGCACGAATTCCGAACCCCGCTCACGAGCCTGCTCGGCTACGCCGAGCTGCTGCTCGAGGATGAGTCGCTCAGCACGTCGGCGCGCTCCGACCTCCGCGTGATGAGCCGAAACGCGCGGCACCTGAGGAAGATGGTGGACGACATCCTGGCCGCGTCGGTCGAGGGCTCCTCCCCGGACGTCCGGCGCACGGAGCTCGATCTCGCGGAGCTCGTTCGGCAGGCGGCCGTGTCCGCCGCGCCGGACGCCGAGAGCCGCGGGATCGCCGTGCGCATCGAGGACGACGGCGAGCTGCCGGTCGTGGGCGACAAGACCGGGATCGTTCGCATCTTGGACAACCTCGTCTCGAACGCGCTCAAGTACTCCGAGTCGGGCGCGCTCGTGACGCTCACGACCGAACGGGACGGCTGGTGGGCCGTGTGCCGCGTCCGCGACGAGGGGATCGGCATCCCTCCCGAGGATCTCGAGCGGATCTTCACGCGGTTCCAGCGCAGCTCCGCTGCCCTGCGCTCCGGCATTCCCGGCACCGGGCTCGGGCTCGCGCTCGCCCACGAGGTGGCCACGCAGCACGGCGGGCGGCTCGAGTGCACGAGCGAGGTCGGCGTGGGAAGCGTCTTCACCCTGCGCTTGCCGCTCGCCAGGGCGGGGGTCTCGCCGAACCAGTCCACCGCCGCCGAAGAGTAGGGCACGGGGCGGGGGTGTGTCACAGACGACGACGGCGGGACCGGCCGTCCGCTGGACCGTGGGCCCGTGCGGGTGGCGGCCTGGCCTTCGTCGGCTCTGGCCCAGCTCGCTCACGGGGGCGTATGGTCCGTGCTAGGCGAGAGCGACCGTGCGTCACAATCGGCGAGGAGCAGTGATGGGCATCGTTTCGTCCGGCTTTCTGGGCCGCAGGAAGAGGGATGTTCCGGGCCTGCCGCCCGGACAGTACTTGACCGACGGCTTCCCCGTGCTGTCGGCCGGTCCAACACCGAGGATCGAGCGGAGCGACTGGGAATTCTCGTTCACCGCGGAAACCGGAAGCAGCCGGCGCTGGGACTGGAACGGGTTCATGGCCCTTCCACAGGAGGGCGTCATCGCCGACCTCCACTGCGTGACGAGCTGGTCGAAGCTGGGAACCAGATGGCGGGGCGTCCCCGTGGACGCGCTGTTCGACGGGCTGGACACCGACGCGAAGTTCGCGCTCTTCTCCTCGTACGGCGGCTACACGACCAATCTCCCCCTTGAGGACGTGGTGGGACGCAAGGCATGGGTCGTGCACCAGTTCGAGGGGGAGGACCTGGCCCCCGAGCATGGCGGCCCGGTTCGGCTGCTGGTGCCCCACCTGTACCTCTGGAAGAGCGCCAAGTGGGTCCGAGGCGTCGAGCTGATGGCGGAGGACAGGCCAGGCTTCTGGGAGAGCCGGGGCTACCACCTGCACGGGGATCCATGGCGCGAGGAGCGGTACGGGTGAGCGGGGCGTGGACGGTGGCCGACGTCGTCGCTGTGCACGATGAGACTGCGACTGCGCGAACGATTCGCCTGCACCTTCCCGGGCCGGTCCATTTCCTGCCCGGGCAGCACATCGACATCAGGCTGACGGCCCCGGACGGCTACCAGGCGGTTCGCTCCTATTCGGTGGCGGCGGCCGCCCCGCCCGAGGGCTTGGAGATCACTGTCGAGGAGCTGCCGGACGGCGAGGTATCGCCTTATCTGGTACGAGATCTCGCCGTCGGCGATCAGCTGGAGGTGCGGGGGCCGGTGGGCGGCTGGTTCGTGTGGCGTCCGGAGGAGACCTCTCCCGTGCAGCTCATTGGAGGAGGGTCCGGCGTCGTTCCGCTCATGGCCATGGCGCGGGCGCACGCCATGGTCCGCCACCCGGCGCCCTTTCGGCTCCTCTACTCTGTGCGAGGCCCTGAGTCGGCCTTCTTCCGACGGGAGCTCGAGTCCCTTGCGCGATGGTCCGAGAACTTCGACCTGACTTACGTCTACACGCGGAGCGCCCCCGACGGCCTTCCCGTCGGACGGCTCGACGCCCGTACCCTCGAGGCGAGCGTGCTCAACAGTGGGTCAGATCCAGCGGTCTACGTCTGCGGCGCGACGGGCTTCGTTGAAGCGGTCTCGGGGTGGCTCGTCGACTTGGGCCATTCACCAGACCGGATCAAGACCGAGCGGTATGGCGGCTTGGGAGGCGCATCGTGAACCAGTGGACAGGGCGGCCGGCGCGCTCGCGGGCCCCGGAAGACGACTACCTCGACGGCAATGCCCTGGCCGGGCCCTTGTCCGAGGTCTTCTCGATCGACATCACGGCTGCGCTCGGCACGTGCGGAGGCTGCGGTGCGGTCAGGGCAGTCGCGGAGGCTCACCTGTATGTCAACGCGCCCGCCAAGATCTTGCGGTGTCCCTCATGCGGAGGAGTGCTCCTCAGGCTGGACGACCGAGGCGGCCGCTTCATCCTCGACCTGAGCGGCTTCACCCAGCTCACCATCCAGCTCGGCTAGAGGCTGAGCTCCGCCTGCCTGATGGTGTGATGCACGGGCCGGACACAGAGAGGTCCCGGGCGTGGAGCCTGCAGGCCCACCACCCGGGACCGGTGATCGCGCGGGGAGGTGCGGTCAGTCGTCGTGGCCCTCGTGGTGGCTTGAGGATTCCGCGTGCTCCTGGGTTGCCGCGCGGTGCGTGGGCGCTACGGCGGGGGCGGCCGCGGGCTTGTCGGACTCGTGCTCGGCCTGAGCCGACTCGTGGAGCTCGCCCTGCACGGATTCGTGGTCGCCCTGCTCGTTCTGGTCCTCGCCCTGCTCATCCTCGTCGATCCGCGTGGGGGATGGGTGGACGGTCGGCTCCGGCGGCTCAGGCGATTCAGTCGGCTCGGCTGTTTCTGTCGGCTCAGCGGTCTCGGTCGGCTCGGCGGTCTCCGTGGGTGAGGCCGTCGCGGTGGGCGACGCGCTCGTGGGCGAGGCGGTCGCCGTCGGCGATGCGGTGGCGGTTGACGTGCCAGTGGGCGTGCCCGTCGCCGTTGATGTAGCCGTCGCCGATGGATCGACGGCCGGCGCAACTCCCTGCATGGCATAGGCAGCCGCGCCCGTACCGCCTACCACGAGCGCACCCGCGGCGATGGCGCCGATCGCGATCTTGCGCGGGCCTAGTGCGGTGAACTTCGACATGAGACCTCCCAGTCGTCAGTGTTGCCTTCTGTCCCCCGAGATATGAGACTGGCCCTTCAATGATTCATGACAGAAGTTGACAATGTCACGACTTGAATCGGAATTTCTGAGATTGTGAAGCCGCGGGTTAGAGCTCGACGGCCTGGATCACGGGGGTTTGGGTCACCGGACCTCACAGGCCGTGCGCCGCGGCATAGTCTCCCAACCGGTCCGCGGCCAAGGCTGCCGCGACCTCCGCGATGCCCCCATAGTCCGGCAGCACGATGGACTGGCCGTTCGCAGAGAAGCCCGTCCCCGCCGTCGGCAGCGTGAAGAACACGGAGGCCGCCGGGTCGGTGACGCGGAGCGCGTAGGCGAGCGTCGCGAGCGTGGTCGGGTCGAAGCCCTGGTCGACGGTGAGGACGAACGAGGCGATCGCGATGATGCGGATCGCGCTGGCCGCGTCATGGACCGCGCCGGTGCTCAGCAGGCGGACCATGAGGGCTCGGACAAACGCCTGCTGGTCTCGCACCCGCTGGTAGTCGCCGTCCACAAAGGCATGGCGCTCGCGGACGAACTGGAGGGCGGCTTCTCCGTCCACGTGGTTGATGCCCTGGGTGAACGTGTGCTCGGTGCCGGGGGCCGCAGTGAAGGGAACGGTCGCGGTGAAGGGGATGGGGACGTCGACATCGACCCCGCCGACGGCATCGACGAAGGCCTTGAGGCCGCCGAAGTCCGTCATGACGTAGTGGTCGATATGCGTGTGCAGCAGCGATTCGACGGTGGCGACGACGAGCTTGGGGCCGGCCAGCTGCAGACCCGCGTTGATCTTCATGACGCCATAACCGGGAATGTTCACCCAGTTGTCGCGCATGATCGAGATCCCGTAGATCTGGTGCCGGTCCGCGGGAATGTGGATGAGCATGATCGTGTCGGCATCCTGCGGGGCGGATCCGCCGGTGGCCTCTTGCTGCTCGGTTGCCTCGCGCGCGCTCCCGGAGATGTCGCTTCCGAGGACCAGGATGTTCAGGGGCACCGGGGGCAGGTCCGGCAGCGACGGCGATGGCGGCGGGGGCGGCAGCGGCGACGGCGTGGGCGTCGGTGTCGGTGTCGGTGTCGGGGTGGGCGTCGGGGACGCCGTGGTCGACGTCGGGGCCGCGGCCGGGGGTGTCGAGTGTTGCGACGTGGCCAGGATGGTCGCGAAGACCGCCCCGAATCCCACGACGAGCGCAACCGAGGCCGCGATCAGGACAACCCTCCACCGGAGCCAATTCCGTCTCGGGCGGCCGGCAGCATGAGGACTCTCACGGTCGCTCATGAGGCCACGATGACACGCTCGTGGTCACGAGGGCAGTGGCTTTCGGCCCGCCGCGACGAGGTGACTGGCCCGGCGACAGGATACCTTCCGGTCCCCGGGCAGCCTCCGTCAGAGCTCGACGGCTTGGACCGCCGGGTTCGGGTTCCCGAAGCGGTGCGCCGTGAGCGAGACCGCCTGCTCGTGCAGGAACGGGAGCAGCTCGACGCGGCCCGCGGCCACCACGGGGTGCGAGTACACCGCGACGTCCGGTGTGCCGCCGAGCGCCTCGGCGAGCTCGGTCGCTGCCGCCGGGCTCGCGATGAGCCGGATGCGGCCCGAGCCGAGAAGAGCCGCTCGGCCGAGCCACGCGGCGCCGTCCTCGACGGCCACGGTCACGCCGTGGCGGCGCAGGGCGGCGGCCGCCTCGGCCGGGAGGTCCGCCGCGCTGCTCACGCTGAGCCTCGAGCCCGCCACGAGGCCCGCCGAGACCACGCGCACGAGTTCGGCGAGGCCGTGCCCGGACGTGGATTCCTCGAACCGGACCGTCACGGGCAGGGCCCGGTAGCGCAGCACATTGCGCTCGCTCGCGAGACCGCTCGCGTCCTTCGCGACGCCGAACTCGGACGCCCACGCCGCGGCGTCGGAGCCGAGCGCGGAAGCCAGCCACGCGGCGTCGTCCGCGGGAAGCTCGCCCCGCGCGGCGGCGAGCAGCTCGGCCGCCGCCCCGCTCGGTGCGGAACCGGCGCCGCGCACCGGCTCATCCACCCACGAGCCGAGGCCCACGAGGTAGTTCGGGCCGCCGGCCTTCGTGCCCGCGCCGACCGCCGACTTCTTCCAGCCGCCGAACGGCTGCCGCCGGACGATCGCGCCCGTGATGCCGCGGTTGACGTAGAGGTTGCCGGCCTGGATGGTCGAGGTCCAGTACGCGATCTCCGCGCGGTCGAGCGAATGCAGGCCCGAGGTGAGCCCGTAGTCGACCTCGTTGACGAGCCGCACGGCGTCCTCGAGCGTCGGCGCGGTCATGACGCCGAGCACCGGGCCAAAGTACTCCGTGAGGTGGTACTCGGATCCGGGGCGGACGCCGGTCCGCACGCCGGGGCTCCAGAGCTTGCCGGAGCCGTCGAGCTGGCGCGGCTCGAGCACCCAGTGCTCGCCCAGGCCGAGCTGCGTGAGGCCGCGCGCGAGCTTCTCGCCCGGGGGCTCGATGACCGGGCCCATCTGGCTCCGCGCGTCCCACGGGTACCCCACGTGGAGGGACTGCACGGCGTCGATGAGCTGGTGGTGGAAGCGCTTGGACTTCGCGACCGAGCCGACGAGCACCACGAGCGAGGCCGCCGAGCACTTCTGCCCAGCATGCCCGAACGCGGACTGGGCGACGTCACGCGCGGCGAGGTCCAGATCCGCGCTCGGCGTGACGATGATCGCGTTCTTGCCGGACGTCTCGGCGAGCAGCGGCAGGTCCTTGCGGAACGAGCGGAACAGCTGGGCGGTCTCGTAGCCGCCCGTGAGGATCACGCGGTCCACGTCGGCGTGCGCCACGAGCCGCTGCCCGAGCGCGCGCTCCTCGAGCTGGACGTACTGGAGGACGTCGCGCGAGACGCCCGTCCGGGCAAAAGCAGAGTCGAGCGCCTCCCACAGCGCCTGCACCATGACGGCGCCCGAGCGCCGCGCCTGCTTCGCGGGCTTGATGACGACGGCGGAGCCCGCCGCGAGTGCCGCGAGCGTCGAGCCGGCGGGGATCGCTACGGGGAAGTTCCACGGCGGGGTCACGACCGTGAGCCGGCTCGGGACGAAGCGAGCGCCGTCCACGGCGTCGAGCTCGCGGGCGAGGCTCGCGTAGTAGTGCGCGAAGTCGATCGCCTCGGAGACCTCGGGATCGCCCTGGTCAAGCGTCTTGCCGCACTCGCTCGCCATGACCTCAAGGAGGTCCGCGCGGTGCCGCTCGAGCGAGCGCCCCGCCTCGTCGAGCACGGCGGCCCGCTCGGCGCCCGTGAGCGCGCCCCACGCCTCGCCGGCGGCGACGGCGGAATGGACGACGGCGTCAAGCTCGCCATCCGTGCCGAGGGTGTAGCGCGCCACGGTTTCGTCGCCGAGGCGCGAGTGCTCCGCCCGCGCGAGGATCGCGCGGCCCCACGCGCGGTTGCCCGGGAGGTCCGGGTCGGTGTCCGGGGTGTTGGCGAAGGCGGGAGCGTGCGCGAAGGCGCCGTGGCCGCGGGAGGAGGCTGCGCCGTCGTGCGTTTCGGTGGGGTGGCGCCGGTCCTGGATGCGGTGCGGCGCGGGGACAGCGCCCGCGAACGGCGGGCGGGTGAGCGCGTCGAGCGAGGCGAGGAAGCGCTTCTTCTCGCGCTCGAACAGGACGTCGTTGCCGTCGAGCTCGAAGACCGCGCTCATGAAGTTGTCCTGGCTCGCGCCCTCCTCGAGGCGCCGGATGAGGTAGGCAATCGCGACGTCGAACTCGCCCGGATGCACCACGGGCGTGTAGAGCAGGAGGTGGCCCACGTCGGCGAGGACCGCCTGGGCCTGCGCCGAGGCCATGCCGAGGAGCATCTCGAACTCGATGGCACGATTCTGCCCACCCCCCGCGCCCTCGGGCCCACCCCGCCCGCCCGTGCTCACACCGGTGTCGACGCCCCGCGCCTTCGCGAGGAGCCATGCGAGCGCGACGTCGAAGAGGTTGTGCCCCGCGACGCCGATGCGCACGTTCGCGAGCCGCTCGGGGCGGAGAGCGTAGTCGAGGACGGCCTTGTAGGACGTGTCGCTCTCGCGCTTCGAGCCCCACGTCGCGGCCGGCCAGCCGTGGATCTCCGCGTCGACGAGCTCCATGGGGAGGTTCGCGCCCTTCACGACGCGGACCTTGACCGGGGCGCCGCCGTTGGCCACGCGATCCGCCGCCCACTCCTGCAGGCGGATCATCGCGCCCAGCGCGTCCGGGAGGTAGGCCTGGAGCACGATCCCGGCCTCGAGCCCGCGGAACTCCTCGCGGTCGAGGAGGCGCGTGAACACCTCGACGGTGAGGCCGAGGTCCTTGTATTCCTCCATGTCGAGGTTGATGAACTTGGGCTTGCCCGCCTTGGTGCTCTCGATGGCGAGGCGGTACAGCGGTGCGAGGGAGTCGACGATGTCCGCGACGGCCTCGTCGAACGCCCAGTGGTTGTGCGGCGCGACGGTCGCGGAGACCTTGATCGACGCGTAGTCGACGTCGTCGCGCTCGAGGAGGCGGCGCGTGCCCTCGAGGCGGCGGGCGGCCTCGCCCTGGCCGAGGATCGCCTCGCCGAGGAGGTTCATGTTGAGCCGGATCCCCGGCTTGCGGATCTTCTTGATGGCGGGCCCGAGCTTCGCGTCCGACGCGTCGACGATGAGGTGGCCCACCATCTCGCGCAGTACGCGCCGCGCGATCGGCACGACGACGCCGGGGGCCACCGGGGCGAGCGAGCCGCCCAGGCGCACGGCCTGCTTGAGCGCCCACGGGAGGAACGCGGGGGCCTTCGGGGCGAGGTCGCGGAGGTTGCGCGCCGCGACGTCGAGATCCTCGGGGCGGACCACGCCGTCCACGAAGCCCACGGTGAACTCGAGGCCGTTCGGGTCCTTGAGCACGCCCGCGAGCTGGGCCGCCGCGGGGTCGACGGGGAGCTTCGCGGCGGCGTCGAGCCAGCGGCGCACCTGGGCGATGGCCTCGTCGGCGAGGTCCTGGGGGCGCACCTCGGCGGCGCTCGCGGGGAGGGGCTGGGCTCCGGCCGCTGCACGGTGGGCGGGAGACGGGTGAGCTGGCTCGGAACCGTGGCTCGGCGTGGTCATGGTGCGGGGTCCTGTCCGTCATGGTGTGGGGTCCCGTCCGGGCGGTTGCAGGGTCTCTGCCGGGGCCGGATGGCGGGTCTCCAGACAGTATGTGCCCGCGATTACAGAAGTAGAAGTGATTGTTTCTGACGCATAATCATGGGGAAAGCCGATGAATTGGAGACCCGCCATGCTCGAGATCCGCCGCCTCCGCCTCCTGCGCGAGCTGAGCATCCGCGGAACCCTCGCCGAGGTCGCCGACGCCCTCGCGTACAGCCCCTCCTCGGTGTCGCAGCAGCTCGCGCTCCTCGAGAAGGAGGCGGGCGCCGAGCTCCTGCGCAAGTCCGGGCGTCGCGTGGTGCTCACGCCCCAGGCGCTCGTGCTCGTCGAGCACACGAGCGAGCTCCTCGACGCGCTTGAGCGCACCGAGGCCGCGCTCGCCGCGAGCCAGAGCGAGGTCCGCGGCACCGTGCGGCTCGCGGTCTTCCAGACCGCCGCCCTCGCGCTCATGCCGGTTGCCCTGCGGACCTTGCGAGGCCGGCACCCCGAGCTCCGCGTCGAGATGGTGCAGCATGAGCCGGAGACAGCGCTCCATGAGACGTGGGCCCGGGACTTCGACGTCGTCGTGGCGGAGCAGTACCCACAGCACGCCGCGCCACACTATCCGGGGCTCGACCGCGAGCACCTCACGCGGGACGCGATCCGGCTTGCCGTTCCCCCGCGCGGCGCGGGTGAAGCGTTCGACGGCGTCGCCCGGCTCGCGGACGCCGCCTACCTGCCGTGGGTCATGGAGCCGCACGGGGCCGCGTCGCGGCACTGGGCCGAGCAGGCGTGCCGCTCGGCCGGATTCGAGCCCGACGTCCGGTACGAGACGGCCGACCTCCAGGCCCACGTCCGGCTTGTCGAGTCCGGGAACGCCGTCGCGCTCCTTCCCGATCTCGTGTGGGTGGGCCGTGCGCCGTCGGCCCGGCTCCTCGACCTCGACGGCGCGCCGCATCGCACGGTGTTCACGTCGATGCGGGCCTCGAGTGCGGGGCACCCCGTCATGCAGGCCGTGCGGGCCGTGCTCGAGGAGACCGCGCGGGCGCTGCTGCCGTGAGCCCCTGGGCCCAAGTGGCGGCGCGGCGCACACTTGGCGTATGAGCGCCAATCCCGGACCCCTCGACCGCGAATTCACGGCCGTCCTGCAGCTCAGCGCGAGCAAGGGCGGGTGGACCTATGTGGTGATGGACGGCTCGGCCCAGTTCTTCGGAACCCGAGGCCTCGTCAAGGTGCGCGGCACGGTCGACGGCCATCCGTTCCGCAGTTCGTTCATGGCCCTCGGGGACGGGACCCACAAACTCCCCATCAAGGCCGAACTCCGCGACGTGCTCGGCAAGGAGGCCGGCGACACCGTCACGGTCCGCCTCGAGGAACGGCTCTGAGCGGGCCGGCGCCAGCACGTCGTTTCGCGCCATTGACCGGCCCAGATCGACGGGCTTACGCTCCCGCCGTCGGCAGACGTGGTCGGAACGGGGAGTCATGCCCGGCGTCAGAATCACGCTGATCAGGAGGCCGCCCCATGTATCGAGTTCGTTCCGTCTCCATCGTCCAGTACGGAAAATTCCGCGAATTCGCGGGTCTTGTGAAAAGGCTCTCGGATGTCTGCGAGGCGAAGGGCTGGGTCAAGCCCCGGTTCCTGGTTCCCACGGCCGGCGCCAACAACGAGGCCATCATCGAATTCGAATACCCCGACCTCGCCACGTTCCAGGCCGAGAATCGCGCGCAGATGACCGATCCCGAATTCATGGGGCCGTTCCGCGAATCCGCGCAATACGTCTATCCCCAGACCTCGCGCACCGAGATGTACGAGGACGCGTTCGACATCGCGTGAGCCACCGACAGGTGAAGGCCCGGGCGCGCCCGGGCCTTCACCTGTCGTCGCGGCGTCGTCCTTCGCGACCGCAGCGCAGACGCCGCGGCGAAAGGGAAGTCAGGTATATTCGGGGCGGCGAAGCCACCGTCATGGAAGGGACCGCGCCGTGAATCTCGAGGAGCGCGCTCCCAGCCTGGCCACGGTTCTGCGCGAGTGGGGCCGGATCGGCTGCATCGGCTTCGGTGGCCCGCCCGCGCACATCCGGCTCCTCCGCCAGCTGTGCGTCGAGCGGCGGAAATGGATCGGCGCCACCGAGTTCGAGGACGCGATCGCCGCCTGCAACCTCCTGCCCGGCCCCGCCTCGACCCAGTTGGCCATCTACTGCGCGTCGCGGGTTCGCGGACGCCTCGGGGCGCTCGTCGGCGGGGCCGCGTTCATCGTGCCCGGCCTCGTCGTCATCCTCGCCCTCGCCGCCCTGTTCCTCGAGACCAACCCGCCGCAGTGGATCCTCGCGGCGGGGGCCGGCGCGGGCGCGGCCGTGGCCGCCGTCGCCCTCCAGGCCGGGGTCTCGCTCGTTCCGGCGAGCTGGCAGCGCCGCCGCTCCGGCCTCCGGTGGGCCATCTACGCCGCCGCCGGTGCTATCGCCGCGGCGACGATCGGGGCGTGGCTCGTCCTCGTGCTGCTGGCCTGCGGCGGGATCGAACTCTTCCTCGAGGCGAAGCTCACCAAGAACGGTGCCCACGCCGCCGGCATTCCGCTTCTCGGGTCCCTTCCGCTCGGTGCGCCCGCGATCGCCCTCGGCGGCCTCGCTGCTCTGTGCTGGGTCGCGTTGAAGGTCGGCGCCCTCTCCTACGGGGGAGGGTTCGTGATCATCCCGCTCATGCAGGCGGACGCCGTCTCGGGCTATCACTGGATGAGCGACGCCCAGTTCCTCAACGCCGTCGCGCTCGGGCAGGTCACGCCCGGCCCGGTCGTGCAGACCGTCGCCGTCATCGGCTACGCCGTCGCGGGTATCCCCGGTGGGATCCTCGCCTCGCTCGTGGCATTCTCGCCGTCGTTCGTGTTCATTCTCGTCGGAGCCGAGCGTTTCGACCGGCTCCGCGGCAACGCCGCGGCCCGAGCGTTCCTCGACGGCGCCGGGCCCGCCGCGATAGGCGCCATCCTCGGATCTGCCGTGCCCCTCGCGATGGCGCTGACCCAGGTCTGGCAGTTCGTGGTGCTCGCCGCCGCGATCGTCCTGCTCCTCATCGCGCGGCGCGGCGTCGTGACCACCCTGCTCGCCGCAGCCGCGGCGGGCGTCGTCTGCGTGCTCGCGGGTCTGCCGCTTCCGCGCTGAGGCGCGAGCGGTCAGCGCACGGGGCGCCTCGCGAGCCACGCGGCCACGATCGCGCCGGAGACGTTGTGCCACACGGAGAACACCGCGGACGGCAGCGCGGCGAGCGGGCTGAAGTGCGCGGCGGCGAGCGTCGCGGCGAGGCCCGAGTTCTGCATCCCGACTTCGAACGCGAGCGCGCGGCGCGCCTTGCGGTCCAGCCGACCGAGCTTCCCGGCGAGGTACCCGAGGCCCAGCCCGAACCCGTTGTGAAGGACGACGGCGACGAACACGATGCCCCCAGCGGCGGCCAGCTTCGTGGCCGAGCCGGCGACGACGATCGCGACGATCGCCGCGATCACCACTGCCGAGATCCACGGCAGCGCCGGCAGCGCCGCGGCGACCGCCTTCTTGAGGAACAGCCGCACGGCGAGGCCCAGGATCACGGGGATGAGGACGGTCTTGACGATGTCGAGGACCATGCCGCCCGCGTCGACGTTGAGGAATGAGCTGGCGGCGGAATTCACGGCCCATGGTTTCATCAGGCAACCATGCGCTGCGAATCGGTCCGCCCAACGGACGACGGCGCGTGCCCGCCCCGCGCTCAGGCGAGCCGGAAGCGCTCGATCTGCCGGAGCCGCCGCTGGAGGCTGTCGCGCCGCGGGTGGGGTGCGGCGTCGGCCGGTTCTGCGGTGAGTTCGATGTGCTCGCGGCCAAACCGCCACAGCAGGAGGTCGTCGAGGAGCCGATCCGGGCCGGGCGAGTAGCGGTGGTCGAGCGCCTTGCGCACGTCGGTGATCCGCTCGGCGTCGAGCAGCTCGACGAGCTGCCATGTCTCGGTGAGCCCGTGCGCGGCGACGAGCTCGGCCGCCCAACCCCAGTCGTCGTCGACCTTGCGGTCCACGTGGGGGAGCAGGGTCTGCCACACGTCCCGGATACGGTCCGGGTTGAGCGGCTGCGAGCCCTCGCCGTCCTGGTCCCAGAAACTGCGCACCTTCTCGTACCGTTCGTGCAGGTCGGCGAACTCCTTCTCGACGACCTCGAGCATGGCCGCCGTCGCCGTGAACTGGCGGTCGAACTGCGGGCTCCAGGCGCGCGGGTCCTGGCTCTTGAAGCGGATATCGTGCTCGATCTCGCTCCAGGCGTGGGCGAAGATCGTGCGGATCTGGCACTCGAAGAAGTAGCTGCCGTTCGCCGGGAGTTCCGGGTTGAAGATCGCCTGGTACTCCTTGACGGCCTCGTTCTGCAGCGTGCGCAGGATGAGGTGGCGGCTCGAATAGCCGTACGTGCCCGACTCGATTGAGCCGATGGCCTTCTCTCGGTCGCCGCGGCAGTCGAAGATGTCCCGCTGGCGCTTGATGAGGTTCGCGGCGACCGCGTTGTCCCCCGGGAGCTTCGTGATGACGCGCACGCCGACCATGTCATTGAGCGTCCGGAACGGGTCGGGGAACTTGAGGGTCGGCTCGCCGCCCGGCTCGGCGGGAGGATCGAGGCGCGAGATCTTCTCGCGGAACGATTCGACGGTCTTGGTGCGGGCCGTGATGAACAGGGGCTCGATCTCTTCGGTGTCCTCGAAGATCTCGCGGAAGGTCCACAGGACACCGTTCGTGACGTTCTTGAGCGCGGGGCGCACGCGGGCGTACGTCTCGACGGACGCGTCGATGAGCGCGCGCTGCCCGGCATCCAGCCGGTCGTAGTTGCTGGCCATGCAATCACGGTAGCAACCGGCACCGACACGGGAGGCCTCCCTTTCGCCTTCGGGTCGCACCGTGCGGAGGTGACGGCGCAACGTAAGGTGGGCTCGTGGTCTCGCGCGAACGCATTCCTTACGGACCGCATCCCGACCAGTGGGGCGAGCTGTTCCTCCCCGACGGCGCCGGGCCCGCTGCGCCGCCCCGGGGGACGGTCGTCGTGATCCACGGCGGCTATTGGCGCGACGCCTACACCGCCGAGCTGGGCGTCCCCGAGTCCGTGGACCTCGCCGAGCACGGCCTCGCGGCGTGGAACTTGGAGTACCGCCGGGCGGGTTCCTCGGGCGGCGGGCCCGGTTCGCGCGGCGGGCCCGGTTCGGGTGGCGGGGCGGGTTCGGGCGGCGGGGTGGGTTCGGGTGGCGGGGCGGGAAGAACGGGCGACGGCGGCTGGCCGGCCACGTTCCGCGACGTCGCCATGGGCATCGATCACCTAGCGCACCTCGCGGACCGCGGCGTGGATCCACGCCAAGTGGTCGCGTTGGGCCACTCGGCCGGCGGCCACCTCGCCGTCTGGGCCGCTGGCCGCGCCGCCTACGCGGCCCGCACGGGAGGCGAGCCGCCCACGGTGCCGCTCGCCGGCGTCGTCAGTCAGGCCGGGATCCTGGACCTCGCCGCCGCCCACCGCCTGCGCCTCAGCAACGACGCCGTCGCGAACCTCATGGGCGGCCCCGAGGTCGAGCACCCCACGGAGTACGCGCTCGCGGATCCGATGCGGCGCCTGCCCATCGGCGTCCCGGTCCGCGCGGTCCACTCGCGCGCCGACAAGGATGCGCCCTTCGCGCTCTCGGAGGCCTACGTCGCGGCCGCCCGGGAGGCCGGGGATCCCGCGGAATTGCACGAGACCACGGGCGACCATTTCGCCCTTATTACGCCCGGCGAGGAGGCCTACGAAACGTGCCGCGCGCTCGTCGCCGGACTGCTACCGTAGGGCCCATGCTGACTGTCATCGGCGAGGGCCTCATCGACGTCGTCCACAAGCCGAACGGCACGGAATCGCATCCGGGCGGCAGCCCCCTCAACGTCGCGATCGGCCTCGCGCGCCTCGACCACCCGGTCCAGTTCGTGGGCCGCTACGGCGACGACGCCAACGGGCGCCTCCTGACCGAGCACCTCAAGGCGTCCGGCGTGCTCGTGCCCCTCCCGCCGGACGGCACGCCGACCTCCGTCGCGATCGCCGAGCTCGACCACAAGGGCGCGGCGACGTACACGTTCGATCTCGACTGGCACCTCCCCGACCTCCGTGAGCGGTTCTCGACGCTCCTCGGCGCCACGACGCTCCTGCACACGGGCTCGATCGCGACTGTCCTCGAGCCGGGTGCCGCCCAGGTGCTCTCCGCCGTCGAACGCGCCCGCCCGCGCGCGACCATCGGCTTCGATCCCAACTGCCGCCCCACCATCACGACCGATCGCGAGGCCGTGCGCCCCCTCGTGGAGCGCTTCGTGGCGCTCGCGGACGTGGTCAAGGCCTCGGACGAGGACCTCGCGTGGCTGTATCCGGGTGTGGACCCGCTCGAGTCCGCGCGCCGCTGGAAGGGCCTCGGTGCGCCGGAGGGGCCCGCGATCGTCGTCGTGACGCGCGGCGCCGAGGGCCCGTGGGGCGTGTGCGCGGACGGCGAGACCCACGTCCCCGCCGTGAAGGTGCGGGTCGCGGACACCGTGGGCGCGGGCGATTCGTTCATGTCCGCCCTCCTGAGCGGCGTCGTGGACCGCGAGCTCGACGGCGCACAGCGCCGCGGCGAGCTGCGCCGCCTCGACGTCGACGAGCTGCGCCGCATCCTCGACTTCGCGGCGCGCGCGGCCGCCGTGACCGTCTCCCGGCCGGGCGCCAACCCGCCCACCCGCGCCGAGTTGAGGGAAAACCTACCGCTCTGACCAAGCCGCTGCAGCTGCTGCGCGCGCCCTCCCCGCCAGCCCCGCCCTCCCACCCGCAGGAGACCCCATGGCCAAGCACAACCCCTACAGCGACCTCCCCGAGGTTGAGCCGTTCACGGTCACGTCCGCGGACATCGCCGACGGCGAGACACTGAGCGCGAACCAGGCGAGCGCCTTCTTCCAGGTTCCCGGCGGCAAGGACCTCTCGCCGCAGCTCGCGTGGTCCGGGGCGCCCGAGGGCACGAAGAGCTACTGCGTGACGGTCCTCGACCCGGACGCCCCGACCGGCAGCGGCTTCTGGCACTGGGCCGTTGCGAACCTGCCCGCGACCGTGGACGAGCTGCCCGAGGGCGCGGGCGGGAGCGCCGACGGCATGGGACCGGCGGACTCGGACGCGAGCCTGCCCGAGGGGGCCTTCGAGCTCAAGAACGACGCCGGGTACGCGGGCTTCGTGGGCGCCGCGCCGCCGCAGGGGCATGGCCCGCACCGGTACATCGTCACGGTGCACGCCGTCGACGTCGAGCGCCTCGACATCGGCCCCGACGCCTCGCCCGCGCTGCTCGGCTTCAACCTGTTCTTCCACACCCTCGGCCGGGCGCAGCTCACCGGCTACTTCGAGATCCCGTGAGGCTCGTCGCGAGCGACATCGACGGCACGATCCTGAGCCTCGAGGGCCTCATCTCCGAGCGCACGGTCCGCGCCTTCGAGGCGTGCGAGGCGGCGGGGGTCGCGGTCGTGTTCGTGACGGGCCGCCCCGCGCGCTGGCTCACGCCGCTGAGCGAGCAGCTCGAGCACACCGGGACGGTCATCTGTTCGAACGGTGCCCTCGTGTTCGACCTCGCGACGATGGCCGTCGTCTCGTCGCGGGCCATTGCGCGGGCCACGGTGCTCGAGGTCCTCGACACGGTGCGTGGCCTATACCCGGAGTCGGTCTTCGCGGCGGAGACGCCCGCGGAATTCTTCATGGAACCCGGTTTCGTCGAGGCCCGCCGCGAGCACGAGCTCGAGCACGTGCGGCAGGGCGAGATCGAGGACCTCGTTGCGGCCGACGACGTCGTGAAGTTCATGGCCAAAATCGAGGGCCACTCCGCCGAGGACTACTTCCACGCTGTCGCGCCGCACGTCTCGCACCTCGTGTCCGTCACGCACTCGGCGCTCGACGTCACGATGCTCGAGATGGGTCCCCTCGGCGTCAACAAGGCCGTCACGCTGGCCGAGTACGCCCACGCGCTCGGCATTCCGCCGCAGGACGTGGTCGCATTCGGGGACATGCCGAACGACGTCGAAATGCTCACCTGGGCGGGCGAGGGCTACGCGATGCAGTCGGGCCATCCGCGCGCTCTCGCCGCGACGACGCTGCACGCCCCGGGGATCGAGGACGACGGCGTCGCCCAGGTTCTCGAGCGAAAGCTCGCCGAGGTGCGCCGGGCTGGGTAGCCCGGGCAGGGTGAGCGTGGCCGGTGGGGCGGCCGGGTCTCGGGATTCCGACCGGGATTGACCGCCGGAATGCACGAATCGGCGGCGCGTCGCGAAGACACGCCGCCGAAGCTGGTGCAGTCCCGGTCGGAATCCGGTGGGACCTACTGGGCCGAGGCGGCGAGAACGGCCTCCACCGACGCCTTGACGTCCTCGAGCTCGGTCATGAGGGCGTCGTCGACGCCGGGGACCCGGAGGAGCTCCGCCGTGACGTTGCCGCCCTCGATCGTGTACTCGACGATGCCGAGCTGCTGAGTCACGGGGTCGCCGAGACCGAGGTCGCCCGCGCCGGCCATGAACGCCGTGCTCGGGGCCCAGACCTCAAGCGCCCCGCCGCGCTGCTTCGTGCGGAAGCAGTGGAGGTGGCCGGTGCCCACGGACTTGAGGTTCACGCGCTCGAGGTGCTCGAGGAGGAGCGCGCCGGATTCGCGGATGTCGAGGTTGTGGTCGCTGTTCTCGACGACCGTCCAGATCGGCTTGTGCTGGAAGAGCAGGACGGGGCGCTCCGAGCCGATGCCGGCCACGGTCTCCTCGATCCACTCCCACTGCTGCGCCTCCTCGTCGATCCCCGAGCCGAACAGCTCGCTGTTGAGGCCCAGGAGCGTGACCTCGCCGACGTCCACGCGCCACTGCGCGGGGCCGAACACGTCCGTGAACGCCTCGACGCGCTCCGACGTGACCACCTGGCCCTGCCACGCGTGCTCGGCGGGCTCGCCGATGTCGTGGTTGCCGGGGAGCACGCGGTACGGGGTGCGCAGGCCGGAGAGCAGGCCGTACCCGTGGTTGCGGTCCGCGGCGCTGTCGGGATCGATCACCTGGACGTCGCCCGTGTGGACCACGAAGTCCGGGCGCAGCACCGTGTCGATGTAGTCGATGACCTTGCGCGCGGCCTCGGTCGTCCAGTCAACGCTGGCGCCGAGGTGGGTGTCGGAAATCTGCACGATCTTGAGGGTGTTCACGGCATTCTCCTTGTGTGGGGATGGGGTGGCTACTTGAGCCCCGAGCGCACGAAGGCGTCGACCACGTAGCGCTGGAGGAAGATGTAGATGAGGAAGATCGGGAGGCACGCGATCGCGCTCGCCGCCATGATCGCTCCCCAGTTGTTGCCCTCGGCCCCGAGGAACGCCCGGATGCCGACCTGGATGAGGTCCTGCGACTTCTGCATGATGAGCGTCGGCCAGAGGTACTCGTTCCACGCGCTGATGAACAGCATGATCGCGAGCGCCGCGAGGGCCGGGCGCAGGTTCGGCACCACGACCTGCCACAGCGTCTGCCAGGACGAGCGGCCGTCCATCTGCGCCGCGTCGAGGAGCTCCTTGGGGAACGACTCAAGGTGCTGGCGCAGCATCATCACCGCGAACGCCGAGCACAGCTGCGGGAGCACGACGCCGAACATGGTGTTCAGCAGGCCCAGCTGCGAGACGAGCAGGTAGTTCGGGATCATCGTCACCTGGAAGGGCACGAGCCACGAGCCCACGAACAGGAGGTACAGCACCTTCTTGCCGCGGAAGCTCCAGCGCGCGAAACCGTACGAGGCGAGGATCGCCACGAAGAGCTGGCACGCGGCGAGCAGGAGGGCCATCTCGAACGTCGTCGCAAGCATCTTCCCGATCGGAATGAGGTTCCACACCGTGACGAAGTTCTCGAGGCTGAACGGACCAGGCAGGGGATTGGTCGACAGGGCCGAGTCGGCGGGCCGGAACGCCGTGACGAACATCCAGTAGATCGGGTAGATCGACACGATCGCGAGGACCGCGAGGAGGACGTGTGCGGGCAGGCTCGCGAGGGCCTTGCGGCGCGCGCGGGCGGCGAGCCCACGCTGGGAGGAGGCGGCGCCGTCGTCCGTCGTCTCGCGAGCGGTGCCGGGGCCGGGCTGCGCCGAAGGAGTCAGGACGGGCGGAGTGGTGAGCACGAAAGCCACGGTGGGGTCCTTCTGATCAGTTGTCGTGGAAGCTGAGCTTCTCGGAGAGCTCGACGAACACGAGTGCCACGAGGCCGAAGCCGACGAAGAAGAGCATGCCCGCGGCCGAGGAGAGGCCCGCGTCGAAGTTGCGGAAGCCGAATTGATAGAGCAGGTAGTAGATGTTCGTCGACGAGTTGCCGGGCCCGCCCTGGGTCACGAGGTCGATGATCGGGTACGTCCACTGCGCCGAGAGCAGGATGGTCATGAGCGCGAGGAACACGAGCGACGGCGAGAGCAGCGGGAGGATGATCCGCCACGTGATCTGGCGCTGGTTGGCGCCATCCAGCGAGGCTGCCGCGGCGTAGTCCGGGCTGATGCCCGCGAGGCCCGCCGAGACAACGAGCACGCCGAAGCCGAGCATCTGCCAGCCGACGATCACGACGACCGCCGTCAACGAGGCGTCGGGGTTGCGGAAGATGTTGTCCATCGGCATCCCGAAGGTCGCGGCGATTCTGGGGATCGTTCCGGACTCCGGCGCGAAGAGCCACCGCCACACGGCGCTCGTCGCGACGGGGGTCACGAGGAACGGGACGAAGATGAGGGCCTGGTAGAACGTCCGTGCCTTGCCCTGGACACTCCGGGACACGAGTGCGAACACGACCGGGAGGGCGACCGAGATGCCCAGGAAGGCCAGGATGTAGACGACCGTGTTGAGGAGCGCCTGGTGGAGCTCGGGCAGGCTCAGGACCTTCGCGTATTTCGCGACACCCACGAACACCTTGGGCTTGGTCGGGATGAGGTTCCAGTCCTGGAACGAGAGCCCGGCCGTCTGCGCGAGCGGCCAATAGGTCCACACGAGCAGGAGGATGACGGCGGGCAGGACGTAGAGGTACGGCACCCACGCGCGGCCCGGACGACGACGGCGGCCGGCCGCGGGCTCGGAGGAGCCGCGCCCGGCCGGGCCGGCGGCGCTGAGAGAAAGCGCAGCCGCCGGCCCGGGAACTTCAGTGAACATGACGGGATTCCTAGCCTGATTCGCTCAGTGGGAAGCAGTCATCTGCGCTGTGACCTCTTCGAGGCTGAGCTGGGTGAACGCCTGCATCTGCTCCGCCGTGACCGAGTAGACGGTCGCGAACTCGCCGATCGGCACGACCGTGTTGAGCACGCGGTCGTTGTAGAGGTGCACAAGGTTGAACGCCTGGGCGCCGTTCTGGCCCCGCATGCTGCCGGGCTCGACGTTGAGGTCCTGCGTGTAGCATGTCGCCGAGGCGACCGAGACCGGGACGTCCGCGAACGTGCTGAACGTCGAGAAGTGGAAGTGGCCGCCGAGGATTCCGCGCACGTCCGTGCCACGGATCGCCTCCTCGAAACGCGCCTGGTCGCGCAGCTCGAACATCTCGATCATGCTGTGCGTCGAGGGCACCGGGGGGTGGTGGAGGGCGATGAGCGTCCCGTGCGGGGCCGGCGTCGCGAGGACGTCCTCGAGCCACGCGAGCTGCTCGTCGCTGATCTCGCCGTAGTGGTGGCCGGGAACCGTCGAGTCGAGCGCGATGATGCGGAGGCCGTTGACGTCGTGGACCATGTCCACCGACTCCTCGCCCGCGTCGGAGTCGAGGAGGATCCGGCGGAACGGGGTGCGGGTGTCGTGGTTGCCCATGACCCAGATGACCTTCGCGCCGATCTCCGCGGCGGCCGGCTCGACGAGCGCCTTGAGGCGCGCGTACGCGTCCTCGCGGCCCGTGTCGGCGAGGTCGCCCGTGAAGACGATCGCCTCGGGGCGGGCCTTGGCCTTCGCGAAGTCCTTGAACAGCTGGCGGAGGTTCTCGTCGCTGTCGACCGCGCCGTAGAGGAGCTCGTTGTCAGCCACGAAGTGGGTGTCGCTGATGTGGAGGATGAAGTGCTCGGGGGTGGGGTACTGGGCACTGTTCATGAAATTTCTCCTTCGATTTTCAGTGGGTGAGGACCGTGCGGAGCCGGGCGAGGTCCTCGTCGCCGAAGCCGTGCGCGGCGAGAAGGCCGGCCGCGCTCCCGTAGGTGGCATCCATGAGGTCGAGCGCCTCGGCGAGCACGGGGGCCGGGCTCGCGACGATGAGATCCCGCGTGGACTCCGTGACGGGGCCGGGGACGTATCGCTCGACGTTCGCGAGCATGGCCTCGGCCCACGGGCCGCTGAGGTTCGGGCCGCTCGTCGCGTAGTCCGCGAGGACCTGCTCGCGGTCCACGCCGACGGCCAGGAGCGCCGTGGCGATGACGAGGCCCGTGCGGTCCTTCCCGGCCGTGCAGTGGACCAGCACGGCGTGCTCGCCCGAATCGGCGATGAGGCGCACGGCCCCGGCGAGGCGGTCGGCATACTTCTCCACGATGGTCCGGTACACGGCCGCGAGGCTCGTGAGGGCCTCGCTGTTCGGGACGTTCCCCGCCGAGAAGATCGGGTGGTGCTCGACCGTGAGCCCGAGGCCGTCCACGGCGCTCGGGGACGAGGCGAGCTCGCTCGGGTCGCGAAGGTCGATCACGGTCGCGATGCCGAGCTCGGCCATGCTGGCCCGGCCGCCGTCCGTGAGCTGGTGGAGCGCGTCCGAACGGAACAGCTTGCCGTCGCGGACAGTGCGCTCGCCAGCGGCGTAGCCGCCCGTGGTGCGGAAGTTGTACGTGCCGTCCACCGGGAGCGCGGGGTTCGCGGCGGGCGTCGTGGTGGTGAGGGGCGCGGTGGCCATGAGGGGTCCTTGATCGGTGAGGGGACTTTCGTTGCGCCGTCACGTCCGCAGGGTGTGGACCCCGCGGAGGTGACGGCGCAACCTGGGATCAGTGGGCGATGAGGTCCTGGGCGCGCTTGGCGGCGTCCTGCATCGTCGACTTCGGGTCCTTGCCGTAGTAGACGACCGCCTCAACGGCCTTGCCGAGGATGTCGTCGACCTGGACGTAGCTGTTGCCCGGGTAGGAAACCCATGGCTGCAGACGGTCGAGCTGGGCGAGGTTCGGCGCGAGGAGCGGGTTCTTCTGGGCCCAGTCATAGAGCGCGCCGCCCTGCTGCGTGAGGCCCGGGCGTAGCGGAAGGTAGCCGATCTTGCTCGAGATTTCGGTGTAGGCCTTGTCACTCGTCATCCACTTGATGAGCTCCCAGCCGGCGCGCTGCTTTGCGGGGTCCTGCGAGAGGATGAAGAGCGCCGAGCCCGAGTTCGTCGGGACAGCCTGCTTGGTGCCGAACTGCGGCATCGCGGCGTTCTTGAGCTGCCAGCCACCCTTTGCCGACGCCTGCATGAGCATGCCCTGGAGCGCGGAGGTGGTGAGGAGGAAGGCGGTGTCGCCCTTGGCGAGACCCTCCATCTGCGCGCTCGAGTCGGCATTGCGCAGGACGCCGTCCTTGGTCAGCCCCGAGAGCTTCGTGACGGTGTCAATCGCGGCGTCGGAGCCGAACTGGATCGACTTGCGGTCGTCGGAGAGGACCTGGGCGCCGTTCGACTTGAAGAGGCCCTGCATGCACCAGTTGCCGCCGATGCTCGTGCACGAGATGTCGAGCGAGGGCTTGCCGGTCTTGGCCGTGACGGCCTCCGCGGCCTTTTCGACCTTGTCCCACGTCGAGAAGTCAGGGTTCGTGATGCCAGCGTCGGCCAGCTTCGTGGCGTTGTAGAAGAGGACCGGGGTCGAGAAGACGTACGGGATGCCGTAGGTCTTGCCGTTCCAGTCGGCGAGGTGCTTCGCGTTCGGGTGGAACGGGTGCTCGCCGCCGAGCGCCTTGTCGATCGCATCCTGGCCCACGAGGTCACTGATGGGCTGGGCGCCAAGCTGGGTCGCGGAGAAGTCGAGCGTGTCGAACGTGAGCTGAGCGACGTCCGGGGCGTGCCCGGCGAGCAGCTGCGTCTGGACGCTGCTCACGGTGTTCGAGCCGGTCGCTCCGCCACCCTGCGGCGGCTGGGCGTGGACGGTGATGTTCGGGTGGGCCTTCTGGAAGTCGTTGACGAGGCCCATGATCGTGTCGGTCCAGGTGCCGGCCTGGGCGAGGTTGTAGCTCTCGAAGGTGATCTCGACCTTCTGGTCGGGCTTGAGCTCGGGGATCACGGCCGAGGCCGTCGAGCCCGTCGATGCGGCGCCGCAGGCTGAAAGGCCGAGCGCTGCGACCGCAGCCACAGCGGTGAGCGCAAGGGCACGGGCACGGTGTGCGAACATGCTGGGTCCTTAAGGGTGGGTGGGGGGTGGGTGGAAGGGGGGTGGGTGGGGGATGGTGTTGCGGGGTCTCTGGCGCGGTGTTGCGGGGTCCTAGGCGGGGAGCGCCTCGGCGCGCCGGCGTGCGGTAGGCGCGGCGGCGCCGTCGTTCGCGGAAGGCTCGCTCTGCCACTCGAGGCGACGACCGCTTTCGCGGTCGAAGAGGTGGAGGTGCTCGGCGCGGGCGCTGAGGACGACGGCGGCGCCCCCCTCCCAGCGTTCCTCGCGCGGGCACGTCACAGTGATGCGACGGCCGCTCACCTGGCAGTGCACGAGTTGCTCGCGCCCGAGGTTCTCGGCGAGCTCGACGGTTCCGCGCAGGGCAGCGCCCGCGCTCGGGGCCGCCGCCGCGGAGCCCGCCGCGTTGAGCGTGAGGTGCTCGGGGCGGATGCCGAGCACGATCTCGCGCTCGGGCGTCTCGCCCTCCCAGAGCACAGCCTCGACATCCGGGGCCATGACGGTGATCTTGCCGTTGGCGGTCGAGAGCTGCGCGTCGACGAGATTGGTCGCGGGGGAGCCCATGAACCCGGCCGCGAAGACGGAGGCCGGCTTGTCGTAGAGCTCGTCTGGGGTGCCCACCTGCTCGAGGCGGCCGCCGTTGAGGAGCGCGATCTTGGTCGCCATGGTCATGGCCTCGACCTGATCGTGCGTGACGTAGATGAACGTCGCGCCGAGCCGGCGGTGCAGCGCGGCGAGCTCCTGGCGCGTCGCGGTGCGGAGCTTCGCGTCGAGGTTCGAGAGCGGCTCGTCCATGAGGAACGCCTTGGGCTCGCGCACGAGGGCGCGGGCCACGGCCACGCGCTGGCGCTGGCCGCCCGAGAGCTCCTTGGGCTTGCGGTCGAGCAGGTGGCCGATGTCCACGAGGTCCGCGACCTCGGCCACGCGGCGGCTGATCTCCGCCTTGGTCGCCTTGCCGGCCGAGCCGTCGGCGCGGGCCCCGCCCCGGACGGTGAGCGGGAACGCGAGGTTCTTCGCGACGCTCAGGTGCGGGTAGAGCGCGTAGCTCTGAAACACCATCGCGAGGTCGCGACGCCGCGATGGCTGGTCCGTGATGTCGCGGCCGTCAAGCTCGAGGGTCCCCGCGGTCGGGTCGAGGAGGCCGGCGATCATGCGCAGGAGAGTGGTCTTGCCGCAGCCGCTCGGGCCGAGGAGAACCAGGAAGTCGCCGTCGTCGACGACGAGGGAAATGTTGTCCACGGCCTTCACGTCTTTGAACGACCGTGAGAGCTGGTTGAGCGCGAGCCGGCCCATCGGCACCTCCAAGGAAATTGTGTTTCCTAACTTCTTGCCGATAGGAAACTCTCTACCTCGAAGGGTGGGGTCGCCTGGTTAACTGAGGGCGACGCTCACGATAAGCGTTGGTGGGGGCGCGGCGAACTTCGTGCGCTACTCCCGAGTGGACTGCTCGTCCTCGTCCTCGACCATCGTGAGGACCTCGCGGAACACCTCGGCGTGCGCCGCGGCCGCCTCGGGGGAGTTGCTCGTCGACACGAGGTGAAGGGCGGAGAGGAGGAGCATCTGCACGATGTTCCCGATGACCGTCTCATCGTTCCAGGAATGGAACTCGGCCCCGGCGACGAGCGAATGCGTCGACACCTCGGCGAGGGCCGACTTGGCGTAGCTCGTGATCCCGATGACGGTGGCGCCCTGTTCTGCCGCGAGCCGCGCCGACCGCAGCGTGAAGCTGTTCATGCCGCTGTCGCTCACGGCCAGGCACACGTCCTCAGACGTGAGGAGCTTCGCGGCGATCTGCTGGGAGATGATGTCCGCCGGCGCCTCGCAGACACGCCCGCTCGTGAGGAAGCGGAGCGCGATCGACTGGGCGGGCGGCAGGGACGCGCCATTGCCGACGACG
The DNA here is from genome assembly GCF_049332655.1 of Sinomonas sp. P47F7. Classification (GTDB taxonomy): domain Bacteria; phylum Actinomycetota; class Actinomycetes; order Actinomycetales; family Micrococcaceae; genus Sinomonas. Next base: position 132,796 of record NZ_CP186327.1, read on the forward strand.
AAAAGGCGGCGGCAGGAGCGGATCGCGTTGGCGGCGGCCTCGAACTCGGCGTAGTCGAGCGCTCCGAGAGCGCTGCGGATCTCGTTCGCCGCCCGGCCGAAGATGCCGCTCACCACGTATTCGATGGAACCGGGCTCGCCGCTGTGATCCCCGTGACCGTTCGCGGTGCCCCATTCGGCGGCGCCGAGATCGCGGAGGAGGTACTGGCGGAGGTGCTGGAAGCCGTCGAAGCCGAGCCGCTTGCACGCGCGGACCACGGTCGCCGGGGACGTCTCCGTGCGCAGGGCGAGCTCCGAGACGGACATCTGCGCGACGTCCTCCGGATCGGTCACGCAGAGTTGCACGACCCGCCGCTCGCTCGGCACGAGTGAGGGGAGCAGCGACTGGAGGTAGGCCCGGGTTCCCCCGACCGGGGGTTCGGCGCGTTGCTGGGTCATTGTCCCGTCATAGCAGACGAAGTGAAACAGATGTTCACTTTTATCTCACGGGGCTGGGGTGGCGCGCGCAGGATCTGCCTGCGCGCGCCACCCAGCAGTGGCTTGAAAAAGGGCGGTTTCGGCCCCGGGATTCAGGCGGGACGGCGGCGCCCCACGAGGAACACGATAAACGTGATGATCGCGATGAAGAGCAAGAGGTGAACGCCTCCGCCGACATCCACGATCACGCCCAGAATCCAGAGCACGAAAAGGATCACCGAGGCCCAGAGCAACAGCATGGCAACCTCCTCTGAGGGAACTACTCGAGAACTATTCTGAGCATTGACGTCCCGAGGCGCCATGGTCTGATGAGGCGGGGCCCCGGTAGGCCTAGACTGCTCGCCGCCCTCGGACAAGGTGGACTATGAGGGCGATCACCGCCAGCACGATGAGGATGTGGACGATTCCGCCGAGGCTCGGGAGAGCAATGAATCCCAGCAGCCACAGAACAAAAAGAATGACCGCGATCCATAGCAGCACGATGGTCTCCTAACGTCTTTACGAACAGATGTGGAAGGGTTACCCGACCCCAGATAGTTCAAACGCCTCGGAATCGACGGCCGTTACGCCTCGGGCGATATCGGGAATCCTGCGCTCCTCGAGCCACGTTTTCTTCGTGTGAGTGAGGACGAGGCGCTCGACGCCTACTCGGAGATTGTGACGACGGTCGCGCGGCATCTGACCCCGCGCGTCGCCTCGGTGAGGACCGAGCGCGGCTCGGGCTCCGCCGTCGTGCTGAGCCAGGAGGGGCACCTGGTGACCAACGCGCACGTCGTGGGGCGAGTGGCTCGCGGCGAGGTGATGTTCGCCGACGGAATGAGCGGGCCCTTCAGCGTGATCGGGCGGGATCCGCTCTCCGACCTTGCGGTTCTGCGGACCGGGCTCCCGGTGCCCGAGCCGCCCGAGTTCGGGAACGCCGACCGCCTGCTCGTCGGCTCCCTCGTAGTCGCGGTCGGGAGCCCGCTCGGGCTCGAGGGCAGCGTGACGGCTGGGGTGGTGAGCGCGCTCGGTCGGTCGATGCCGGCCCGCGGCCGCACCGCGACGCGACTCATTGAGGACGTCATCCAGACCGACGCCGCGCTCAACCCGGGGAACTCCGGCGGCGCGCTCGCCGACTCTCGCGGACGGGTGGTGGGCATCAACACCGCCGTGGCCGGCGTGGGCCTCGGGCTCGCGGTGCCTATCAATGCGACGACGCGGCGGATCCTGCATTCGCTGCGTGAGGACGGCCGCGTGCGGCGGGCCTACCTCGGCCTCGTGAGTGTGCCGACGCCGCTCGACGAGCGGTGGGCCGTGCGCACCGGACGGCGGCGCGCCCTCCGCGTCGCCGAGGTCGTCGCGGGGAGCCCCGCCTCGGAGAGCGGCATCCGGCCGGGCGATCTCCTCCTCGCCATCAACGGCGCCCCGCTCGCCGACGCCCAATCGCTGCAGAAGCACATGTTCGAGGACGCGATCGGCCGGAGGACCGAGATCACCGTGCTGCGCGGCGATGCGATGGTCGACGTCGTCGCCCGGCCGGCCGAGCTCGCGGACTAATACGGGAGTAGGTGGCGGGTTCAGGCGGCCGCTGGAGTGATGGTGACGTTGTGGCCGAGGTTCTGGAGCTGGCGGATGGCCCTGTTGGTGGCTTTCTGTGGGTTGAGCCGGGTGTAGTAGTCGGCGCCGGGGTCGGTGTAGACCTCGCCGTTTCGAAGCATGTGCCAGGCCGCGGTCAGGATGGCGTGCTCGATTGCTACGACGGCCAAGACGGGGCCACGCCGGGCGGCGATGCGTCGGTACTTGGCGGCGAGGTAGGTCCCCTGGGCGCGCGAGACCGACATCGCGGCGACTCCGAGCGCGGCTTTGAGGTACTTGTCCCCGGGGCGGGTGTGCGACGACTTGACCCGCCCGGCCGACTCGTTCGAGCCGGGGCACACCCCGGCCCAGGACGCCAGATGCCCCGGGGTTTCGAACACGGCCATGTCCGCTCCGGTCTCGGCGATGATCACCTCCGCGACGGCGGTCGAGATGCCGGGGATCGTCGTCAGCGCCTGGCGGGCGAGGCGAAAGGGGGCGATCGCGTCCTCGATCCGTGCTGTGAGCCGGTCGATCATCCCGGTTGCCGTGTCGATCTGGGTCAGGTACTCCGTGACCATGAACGCGTGGTGGTCGGTGAACCTGCCCTGCAGCGCCTCGACCAGCTGCGGGATCTTGTTCCGCAGCGTCCCTCTGGCCAGCTGCGCCAGCTGCTGCGGATCCCGCTCTCCTGCGACCAGCGCGTCCAGGATCGCCCGGGACGAGGCCCCGGTCAGCTCGGAGGCGACCGCGGAGAGCTTGATCCCGGAGGACTCGAGGAACTTCTCCAGCCGCTGGACCTGCCGGGTCCGGTCCCGCACCGCCACCGCCCTGGCGCGGGTGAGGTCGCGCAGCTGCCGGATGGGCTCGGGCGGGACGAACGAGGGCCGCAGCAGCCCGTGCGCGGCCAGCTGAGCCAGCCACGCCGAGTCCGACACGTCGGTTTTTCGCCCCGGGATGTTCCTGGCCTGCTTCGCGTTGACCAGCATCACCGGAAGGCGGTCCTCCATCAGGAAGCAGAACGGCTTCCAGTAGTCGCTTGTCGCCTCCATCACCACCGTGGTGACCTGCTGGGCCTCGAGGAACTCGATCAGCTCCAGGATCTGCCCCACGGTGGAGCCCCACGTCGTCACGTCCGTCGTGAACGTGCCTGCGCGCTTGCCCGGGACCCGGACGGCGACCTTCGCGTCGCGTTTGGAGATGTCCATCCCCGCCGCACGCTCGTGCACCACGTCCATCGCCTGCTCCTCCCTCATCAGGTCGGCCGCGGGAAGGACAGGGATGAAGGTAAGGAATCTAACACTCCTGCTCGGGGCAACAATCCACGGTTCCCGTGGAAGTCCTTCCGCGCCAGGCTAAGGTACAGGCTCGCACGCACCATAGTCCGACCGGCGTCGCGCGGCCGACCTCACGAGGATCCGCCCCGAGGACGTAAGCCGACAAGAGGCGACCACACGCTACTCCCGACCCCCATAGCGCGGCAGCGCCCCTGAATCGCTAAGGCCGGCGCCGACAAGAGTGCGGCGCGCGGCCGGGGGCATGCGCGCCGAGCTCCGACACCGCCGTGAGATCGCGGCAATCAACTTGTTTCCTCCATGCCATTGACTATGAATATGTGACATGTACCATTGCACATATTAGTGACGCCGAACACACGGCGTTCGCTCGGAACCACCGTTCCTCGTGATTCATCCAGGGAAGATGGCCATGACTCTTTCACCCCCAGCAGACTCGAAGCTCGTTCCCCGCCTCGGCATCAAGCTCGACAACATCTCGAAGCGCTACGGGGACCATGTGGTGCTCGACGACGTCTCGCTCAACGTTGAGTCGGGAACCGTCACGGCGCTCATTGGTCCCTCCGGCGCAGGCAAGAGCACGTTCCTGCGCTGCATCAACCTGCTCGAACGCCCTGACGCCGGAACCATCCGCGTGGCGGGGCACACCATTGAGCCGGGCAAGACCGTGAACGCCCGCGACCTCGCCGCGCTCCGCAGCACCGTGGGGATGGTGTTCCAGTCGTTCAACCTGTTCCCACACATGACGGCGCTGAGGAACATCAGCTTCCCGCAGCAGCGCGTGCTCGGCCGCACCAGGGAGGAGGCCGACGAACGCTCGATGCAGCTCCTCGAGCGAGTGGGCCTCAAGGAGAAGGCGGGCCAGCACCCGGGCCGCTGCTCGGGCGGTCAGCAGCAGCGCATCGCGATCGCGCGGGCCCTGGCCCTGGATCCGAGCATCATGCTGTTCGACGAACCGACCTCGGCCCTCGACCCCGAGGTGGGCCTCGAGGTCCTCTCGGTCATGCGGGAGCTCGCCGCGGATGGCATGACGATGGTCGTGGTGACGCACGAGATGCAGTTCGCCCGCGACGTCTCCGACACGCTCGTCGTCATGGCGGACTGCAAGATCATCGAGCAGGGCGATCCCAGGGCCATCATGAGCGACCCGCAGGAAGCCCGGACGCGTCGCTTCCTGCGCGCGGTCCTGGAGCGCTGAGATGGATCCCTTCTCCGCCGTCCTCAACGGGCTGCCCCTCACCCTCGGGCTGACGCTCGGGGCGTTCGCCATCGGGATCCTCGGGGCCGTGCCGCTCGCACTCGGGCTTGCCTCGCCCGTGCTCCCGGTCCAGCTCGCGTGCCGGCTGTTCGTCGACTTGGTCCGCGGCGTCCCGATCATCGTGTGGCTCTTCCTGCTCAAGTTCGGCATCCAGGTGGGGACGTTCAAGTTCAACCCGGTGAGCGCCGCGATGGTGGGTCTCGGCGTCGTGTCCATCGCCTACCTCGCGGAGATCTACCGCGGTGGCCTCCAGGCGGTGCCGAAGGGCCAGCTCGAGGCCGCCCACGCCCTCGGGGTGCCGCGCGCCAGCACGTTCTTCGGCGTCGTGGTCCCGCAGGCCTTCCGGATCGTCTCGCCCTCGATCGCGACATACCTGGTCGGCCTGCTCAAGGACTCCTCCATCGCCTCGACGATCATCGTCGCGGAGATGGTGTTCCAGGCCCAGTCCTTCGCTCGGCAGCACCCCACGGTCGAGGGGATCCTGCCGTACATCATCGTCGGCCTCCTGTACATCGTCCTGAGCCTCCCCGTGGCCTACCTCTCCCGGACCCTCGACTCGCGCATGAGGAAGGCGATTCACGTATGAGCTGGCTTGCAGACTGGGCGGGCTACCTCCCGCAGATGATGTCCGGGCTCAGCGTGAGCCTCATGATCGCGGCCGTGTCGATCGTGGTCGGCTACCCCTTGGGCCTCGTGCTCAGCGTCATGGTCTCGCAGAAGAACCTGATCCTCCGCACGATCGCCCTCGCGGTCGTCGAGGTCGGGCGAGGCGCACCCGCCCTCGTCATCCTCTACCTCTTCTACTACGGGCTGCCGAAGTTCGGGATCGCGTTCGACAGCATCACGGCCGCGTGCCTCGCCCTCATCTGGAACGCCGCCGCGTACTCGAGCGAGATCATGCGGGCCGGGCTCCAGTCCGTGGCCCGTGGGCAGCGCGAGGCGTCGAACGCCCTCGGCCTCTCGCAGCGCGACACCTTCTTCCGGATCATCATGCCGCAGGGGATGCGCTCCGCGATCCCCGGCCTCATGGGCGTGGCGATCCAGATGTTCCAGGGAACGTCGCTCGCCTATGCGATCGCCGTCCCCGAGCTCATGAAGTCCGCGTACAACATCGGCAGCGAGGACTTCAACTACCTCGAGATCTTCGTGCTCGCGGGCGTCTGCTACGCCGTCATCTCGATGCCGGCGACGTGGATCACAGTGTTCTTCGAGAGGCGCTTGGCGCGCCACGCCTGAACCCGCCCACCCGCCCGACCTTCATCCCACCCCACCCCACCACCGAGAGGAACCCATGAAACCCCTCACCAAGCGCTCCGGCGCGCTGGCCGCCGTCGTCCTCGCCGCCGGGCTGAGCCTCACGGCCTGCGGAGGCTCGTCGACCGCCGCCCAATCCGACTGCACCCCGAAGCATCAAGGGGTTCAGACCGTGGCGCCCGGCAAGCTCACCATCGGCGTGATCGACATTCCGCCGTTCAGCAGCTACAACAGCGGCAAGCCGGCCGGCATCGACCTCGCGATCGCGAACAAGATCGCCAAGGACGAATGCCTCGCGCCCGTCTACCAGCAGGCCACCTACGCGGACGCGGTCCAGTCGATCTCGGGCGGCAACATCGACCTCGCGCTCGGCACGATCGACGCGACGGAGAAGCGCCTCAAGGCCGTGGACTTCTCCGCCTCGACGTACCTGGACGGCATGGGCATCGCGTCGAAGTCGGGCGCGGCGACCGTCTCCGACCTCGAGAAGATCGGCAAGGTCGGCACGATCGACGGCTACCTCTGGGTCGAAGACCTCAAGAAGATCCTCGGCGACAAGCTCGTCACCTACCCGAGCAGCGTCGAGCTCAAGGCGGACTTCGACGCCGGGCGCATCCAGGCGGACGTGGACGCCTACGGCGTCCAGGTGCTCCAGTTCAAGGGCGCCCAGGGCGTCACCGTCTCGCTCGCGAACGACAAGCCGGACCCCCGCGTAGGCGCCATCACTCAGGCTCCCGAGGCCGCGTTCCCGCTCACGAAGGGCAACAAGAGCCTCAAGCAGGCGCTCGACGACGGCATTGCCGCCCAGCGCGCGGACGGCACCATCACGAAGCTGCTCACCGACGCGGGCCTCGCAGCGGGCCTCGGCAAGGTGGCGGCCAAGCAGTACGTCGTCCCCGCAAGCTGACCCTCGACGCCGGGGCGCCGAGCCCCGGCGTCACCCTCCCAATCTGTGCAATGTCACATGGTAAGATTGCCGTGAGGCGCATCACAGAGGGCGGTGTCCGCGCACGCCGCCCTCGCCTCCCCGAAAGGACCTGACTATGACCGCAAACCGCAAGCCCTGGCACGGCGTCCTCGTCGCGACCGCATTGCCCTTTGGGGGCAATGGCACAGACGATCACAGCGTCGACTTCGACGCCTACGCCGAACACGTCCGCTTCCTCGCGGGGGCGGGGTGCGACGGCGTGGCACCCAACGGCTCCCTGGGCGAGTACCAGACGCTCAGCGACGAGGAGCGCGCCCGGGTCATCACGACGGCGGTCGAGGCCGCCCCCGAGGGCTTCACCGTCATGGCCGGCGTGGGCGCCTACGGGGGCCTCCAGACGCAGCGCTGGGCCGAGCAGGCCGCCGAGGCCGGTGCCCACGCGCTCATGCTCCTCCCGCCCAACGCGTACCGCGCGAACGAGGAAGAGGTCGTGGACCACTACCGCAGGGCGGCGACAGTGGGCCTTCCGATCGTCGCCTACAACAACCCCATCGACACCAAGGTGGACCTCACGCCGCGCCTCATCGCGCGGCTGCACTCCGAGGGCCTGATCGTGGGCGTCAAGGAGTTCAGCGGCGACGTCCGCCGGGCCTACGAGATCAAGGAGCTCGCGCCGGAAGTGGACCTGCTCATCGGTACGGACGACACGGTCGTCGAGATGGGCCTGGCCGGGGCCGTCGGCTGGGTGGCCGGCTACCCGAACGCGCTTCCCGAGTCGACGGTGGAGCTGTACCGCCTCTCGACGTCGGGCAACGTGGCGGACCTCGAGCGCGCCCGCGAAATCTACCGCGATCTGCACTCGCTCCTGCGCTGGGACTCCAAGACGGAGTTCGTCCAGGCGATCAAGCTCTCGATGGACGTCGTGGGCCTCAGGGGCGGCGCGTGCCGCCCACCCCGTGGGCCGCTCGCGCCCGAGGCCCGCGACGCCGTCGTCAGGGCCACGGAGGCCGCCCTCGCGAAGGGCTATAAGTAACCACACGTCATCGATTGCTCCATAACTGTCGTTATGAGCGTCCAAAACGACAGTTGTGGAGCACTCGATCCTCCCGACCCAGGAGCGAAGCATGAGAACGAACCGCATCTTCCACGCCGTCGACTCCCACACCGAGGGGATGCCGACGCGGGTCATCACGGGCGGCATCGGGACGATCCCGGGCTCGAGCATGGCCGAGCGCCGCCTGTGGTTCATGGAGCACAGCGACTGGATCCGCACCCTCCTCATGTTCGAACCCCGCGGCCACGCGTCGATGAGCGGAGCGATCCTCCAGCCGTCCACGCGGCCGGACGCGGACTTCGGCGTGCTGTACATCGAGGTCTCGGGCCTCCTGCCCATGTGCGGCCACGGCACGATCGGGGTGGCGACCGTGCTCGTCGAGACGGGCATGGTCGACGTCGTCGAGCCGGTTACGACCGTGCGCCTCGACACCCCGGCGGGTCTTGTCGTCGCCGAGGTGGCCGTGCGCGACGGGCACGCGGAATCCGTCACGATCACGAACGTGCCCTCGTTCTCGGATCGGCTCGACGCCTCGATAGAGGTCCCCGGCTTCGGGACCGTCGCGTACGACCTTGCGTTCGGCGGCAACTTCTACGCGATCGTGGACCTCGACTCCCTCGGACTCCCGTTCGAGCGCTCGCGCAAGGACGATCTCCTCAAGGCCGGCCTCGCGATCATGGACGCGATCAACGAGGCCGACGAGCCCGTGCACCCCGAGCGCGCGGACATCCGCGGCTGCCATCACGTGTACCTCAAGGCTCCGGGTTCGAACGCGGAACACTCGCGGCATGCAATGGCCATCTACCCCGGCTGGTTCGACCGGTCCCCGTGCGGCACCGGCACGAGCGCCCGGATGGCCCAGCTCCACGCGCGCGGCGAGCTCGCCCTGGGCGCGGACTTCGTGAACGAGTCCTACATCGGGTCGAGATTCATCGGCCGCCTCGTGGGGGAGACGGAGGTGGCGGGGCGGCCCGCCGTGATCCCGACCGTCACGGGCCGGGCGTGGGTCACGGGCACGGCGCAGTACTTCCTCGACCCCACCGACCCGTTCCCGCAGGGGTTCCTCCTGTGAGCCTGGGGGTGAGCGCGAGCTCGAACCTGAGGACCGGGAGCCTCCCGTACTTCGACGCCGCGGCCGTGCGCGCGGCGACGCCATGGGCGGACGCCGTCGCGGCCCTCGAGCGCGCCCTCCTGAATGGCGTGGACCCCGAGGAGGACGGCCCGCGCCTCTTCAGCCCCGCGCCGGGCGGCGAGTTCCTGCTCATGCCCGCATCCGGCCCGGCCTACAGCGGGGTCAAGGCCCTCACCGTCGCGCCAGGCAACCCGGCGCGGGGCCTCGAGAAGATCCAAGGCGTCTACGTCCTCGTCGACTCGGACACCCTCGCTCCCCTCGCCGTCATGGACGGCACCGAGCTCACGGCAATCCGCACCCCGGCGACGACGCTCCTCGCCGTCACGAGGATCCTCGGCGCCGCCCCCGAAGGCGCCCCCGAGAACCCCCGCGTGCTCGCCTTCGGTGCGGGGATCCAGGCACTGAACCACCTCCGCGCGGCGCACGCCCTTGTGCGCGGGGCGAGCCTCGCCGTCGTCGGCCGCCGTCCCGAGCGCGTCCGTGAGCTCGTCGCGACGCTCGCCGCCGAGGGGATCGACGTCCGGGAGGCGAGCGTCGCCGAGGTGCCGACCGCCGACGTCGTCCTGTGCACGACGTCGTCCGCCACGCCCCTGTTCGACGGCGCACTCGTCGCGCCGGGCGCCGTGGTCGCCGCCGTCGGCCAGCACGGGCTCGACGCGCGGGAGGTGGACGCGACCCTCGTCCGGCGTAGCGACGTCGTGGTTGAGGGCCGGGCCTCCGCGCTCCGCGAGGCCGGCGATCTCATCCCGGCCCGAAGCGTCGAGGAATGGGACGCCCTTCGTCCGGTCAACCTGCGCGAGCTCGTGCAGGGCAAGCTCGTGCGTACCCCCGGCCGCCCGTGCCTCTACGCGGGCGTGGGCATGGCCTGGGAGGACCTCGTGACCGCGGCCTTGGTGTATGAAGGGGGCACGAGAGAATGACGTCCGCCCAAGGAGTCTCCGTGTCTTCGACCAGCAACCTGCCCCTCGCCCCGCTCGGCCCGCAGCGGAGCCTGCGCGAGTCCGTCACCGAATCCCTGCGTGCGGCGATCATCGCCGGCGCGCTCGAGGAGGGGACGCTCTACTCCGCGCCGGCGCTCGGCGCCGCGTTCGGCGTCTCGGCGACGCCCGTGCGCGAGGCCATGATGGACCTAGCCCGGGAGGGGCTCGTCGAGACCGTGAAGAACAAGGGTTTCCGCGTCACGCGGATGAGCGACCGCGAGCTCGACGAGATCGCCGCGATCCGGCTGCTCCTCGAGCCGCCCGTCGTGGCGGACATCGCCGGGACCGTCCCGCCGGCCGGGATCGCGGCCCTGCGGCGCCTCGCCGACGCGATCGTCACCGCCGCGCGGCTCGGAGACCTCGCGGCGTACCTCGCCGCCGACCGGGACTTCCACGCCGAGCTGCTGCGCTACGGCGGCAACGGCCAGCTCGTCGAGCTGGCCACGAGCCTCCGCCTGCGCACGCGCATGTACGGCCTGCGGTCCCTCAGCGAATCGAATCGGCTCGCCGATTCGGCCCAAGAGCACCACGAGCTCCTCGACCTCATCGAGGCGGGCGACGGCGGCGCCGCCCTTGCGCTCATGCGTCGCCACATCGGCCACGCGCGCGGGCTCTGGGCCACCGGCGAGCAGGAGTCACCACCCGAGGAGGGCGCATGACGGCGACCCGAGCTGGGCTGGCCAGCGACGTCGTCGTGATCGGGGCCGGCGTCATCGGTGCGGCCACCGCCTACTTCGCGGCCCGGCAGGGCCTCAGCGTCATCGTCGTGGACCAGGGGCTCCCGGCGAGCGGGACCTCGTCCGCGTGCGAGGGCAACATCCTCGTCTCGGACAAGGAGCTCGGCCCCGAGCTCGAGCTCACGCGCTACTCGCTCGGCGTGTGGCACGGCGACCTCGCCGAGCACAAGGAGCTGTGGGAGTTCGAGTCCAAGGGCGGGATCATCGTCGCGTCGCGCGAGAGCAGCCTCGAGTCCCTCCAGCGCGTCATGGCGGTCCAGAAAGGCTTCGGCGTGGCCGTCGAGGAGCTGGACCCCCGTGCCCTGCGCGACGCCGAGCCGAGCATCTCCCCGGACGCGCTCGGCGGCGCCTACTATCCCGAGGACTGCCAGGTCCAGCCGATGCTCGTCGCGGCCCAGCTCGTCCGGCTCGCCGTCGCCGCGGGGGCCACGTTCCACGCGGAGACCCGCGTCACGGGGTTCCTCCGCTCAGGTGAGCGCGTCACCGGCGTGCGGACCTCGCGGGGCGACTTCGCCGCGGAGGCGGTCGTCAACTGCACCGGCACGTGGGCGGGTGAGCTCGCCTCGCTCGCGGGCGTGGACGTTCCCGTGATGCCGCGCCGCGGCTTGGTCATGGTGACCGAACCGCTCCCGCCGATGGTGCACCACAAGGTCTACGCGGCCGAGTACATCGACAACGTGGGCAGTTCCGACGCCGGGCTGCAGGCTTCCCCGGTGGTCGAGGGCACGCCGAGCGGCACGATTCTCATCGGCTCGACGCGCGAGCGTGTGGGCTTCGACCGCACCGTGAGCGTCGACGCGCTCCGGCTCCTGGCCCGCAACGCGATCGGGCTCTTCCCGTTCCTCGAGCACGTCGCGGCGATTCGCCACTACCACGGCTTCCGGCCGTATTGTCCGGACCACCTCCCGGTCATCGGGCACGACGAGCGCGCCCCCGGCCTCTGGCACGCGGCCGGCCACGAGGGCGCGGGCATCGGCCTGTCCGTCGGCACGGGCAAGCTCCTGGCCCAGGGCCTCGCGGGCCACACGCCCGATCTCGATCTCTCACCCTTCGCCCCGGCCCGCTTCGGCACAGCCCGCTTCGGCACAGCCCGCTTCGGCGCGGCCGGCGCTCCCGGAAACCGTCGCGAGGAGGCCACGGCATGAGGACGACCCCAAGGGCTTCGGGCGCACCCGCTTCGGGCGTACCCGCCGTCGCATTCAGCTTCAACGGCGACCCCCTCGAGGCTGGCGCCGGCCAGACGCTCGGTGCCGCGCTCATGGCCGCCGGCATCCCCGCGTGGCGCACGACCCGCAAGGCCGAGCGTCCCCGCGGGCTCTTCTGCGGGATCGGCGTGTGCTTCGACTGCCTTGTGACGGTCGACGGCGCGGCGAACCAGCGCGCGTGCCTCGTCGAGGTGCGCGAAGGGATGCGCGTCGAAGGCTCCCCCGCTCTCGCCGAGGGTGCCAGCACAGCCGAGGGTGCCGGCACGGCCGGGGGAGGCGCAGCGTGAGCGCCGGCGTCACCCGGGCGGACGTCGCCGTCGTCGGCGCCGGTCCCGCGGGCCTCGCCGCCGCGGTCGCGGCCGCCGAGGCGGGGGCGAGCGTCGCCGTCGTCGACGCCGCGACGCAGCCGGGCGGCCAGTACTGGCGCCACCGCCCCGAGACGGCGGTCCCCTCGCCCGACGGTCGCGGACACCACGACTGGGACGTCTACCTCGATTTGCGCGCCCGCTTCGACGCGGCTCGCGGCCGCGGCCGCATCACCTACTTGCCCGGCCGCCAGGTCTGGATGGCGCAGAAGGACGAACGGGGCTTCACCCTCCGCACCGCGCCCACGGTCGCACCCCTCGCCTCGGGGGCACCCCTCGCCTCGGGGGCACCCCCCGCCTCGGGCGCACCCCCCGTTGCGCCGTCACGTCCGCAGGGTGCCCACCCTGCGGACGCGACGGCGCAACCAGACGGCGGGGCTGGTCCGGTCGGCGGGCCACCCTCGGGCTCGGCTGTCGCCGCGGCCCGGCTCGTGCTGTGCCCGGGCGGCTACGACCGTCAGCTCCCCGTTCCCGGCTGGGACCTCCCCGGGGTCATGGCCGCGGGCGGGATCCAGGCGTTCGTCAAGGCCAACGGCGTGCTGCCCGGCCGGCGATTCGTCGTCGCCGGTACGGGGCCGTTCCTCCTGCCCGTCGCCGCGAACATCGCCGAGGCCGGGGGAGAGGTCGTCGCGGTGCTCGAGTCCTCGTCACCGCTCGCCTGGCTCCCGCACGTGCGCGCCGCGGCGGGCGTCCCCGAGAAGGCCCGCGAGGGTGCCGAGTACGCGGCGGTGTTCGCGCGGCACCGCATCCCGTACCGGACGCGAACCGTCGTCACGGAGATCCTCGGGGAGACGCGCGCCGCGGGCGTCCGCGCGGCCCGGGTCGACGCGGACGGCCGCGTCCGGCCCGGGACGGAGCGCACGTACGCAGACGTGGACGTCGTGGGCTTCGGCTGGGGCTTCACTCCCCAGCTCGAGCTGCCGGTCTCCCTCGGCGCGGAGACACGGGTGGACGCGGACGGCTCGCTCGTCGGCGTCGTGGACGCGCGCCAGGAGTCGAGCGTCCCGGGCCTCTTCCTTGCGGGGGAGGTGACGGGAGTCGGCGGCGCCGCGCTCGCGGTCCTCGAGGGCCTTGCCGCCGGGGCGGCCGCCGCGAACGGTTCGCCGCGTCCCGCCGCGGAGCTCGCCCGCGCCGAGCGGCATCGCCGTTTCGCCCACGCGATGCACCGCGCGCACCCAGTGCCCGCCGCGTGGCACGAGTGGCTCACGCCCGAGACCACCGTGTGCCGCTGCGAGGAGGTGAGCGCCGCCCAGATCACTTCGGCGCGGGACGGGCTCGGGGCCGGCGACGCGCGCTCTCTCAAGTCATTTACCCGCGCCGGGATGGGATGGTGCCAGGGCCGCGTGTGCGGCTTCGCGGCGTCGTGCCTCGGGGCGGGCGGTGGCGGGGAGCCTTCCCATGCGTCCTTGGCCGCGTCCGCGAAGCGGCCCCTCGCGGCGCCCGTGAGCATCGGCGAACTCGCTGCGCTCGACCCCACCGACAGCTGACCTCCGCCTCATGAGAAAGGAAAGCCGATGACCGCTGTTCGCTCCGAACCCATCCCACCCGCCCGACCCTCCCAGACAGCCGAACCCACGCCCGCCGTCGACCTCGAATCTGTTCTGGACGCCGCCCAGCGTGCCGCCGCCCCGCTCGCGGCCCTGCGTCCCGCTGAGCGCGCGCGCCTCCTCGACGCCGTGGCGGCGGCGCTCGACGCCGCCGCCGGCGAACTCGTGCCCGTCGCCCAGGCCGAGACCCACCTGCCTGAGGGGCGCCTCCGCGGCGAGCTCAAGCGCACCACGTTCCAGCTCCGTCTCTTCGGCGAATTCCTGCGCGACGGCGGCTACCTCGACGCGCGCATCGACCACGCCGACGCGGAGTGGCCCATGGGCGCACCGCGTCCGGACCTGCGGCGAGTGCGGGTCCCCCTCGGCCCGGTCGTCGTCTTCGCGGCCAGCAATTTCCCGTTTGCGTTCTCGGTCGCGGGCGGGGACACCGCGTCCGCGCTCGCCGCCGGGTGCCCCGTGCTGCTCAAGGCGCATTCGGGCCACCTCGGACTCTCCCGGCTCACGGCCGAGGTCGTCGCGGCGGCCCTCGCCGAGGCCGGCGCCCCTGAGGGCACCTTCGCGCTCCTCGTCGGCACGGAGGCAGGAGCCGCGGCCCTGCGCGACCCGCGCGTCGCGGCGGGCGCCTTCACGGGATCGATCCCCGGCGGGCGCGCCCTCTTCGACATCGCGAGCTCGCGGCCCGTGCCCATCCCGTTCTACGGCGAGCTCGGAAGCAACAACCCCGTCTTCGTGACGGAGGCCGCGGCCGCCGGGCGCGGCGCCGAGATCGCCGCGGGCTTCGTGGGCTCGTTCACGCTCGGCGCGGGGCAGTTCTGCACGAAGCCGGGAACCCTCGTGGTTCCGGCCCGCTCGGGCCTCGTCGGGGAGCTCCGCCGGTCCGCCCTCCCGCCCGCCGCGCAGCTCCTCAACGAGCGCATCCAGGCGGGCTACGCCGGCGTGCTCGAGGGGCTCGCGGCGCATCCGCGGATCGAGGTCCTCGTGCAGGGCCCAGACCCGCTCGCCGATCCGCCCAGCCCAACCCTCCTGCTCACCACGGCCGCGGACATGCTCGCCGATCCGCACGCGCTGCAGGCCGAGTGCTTCGGGCCCACCGCCGTCGTCGTGACGTACGACGACGAGTCCCAGCTCGCGCCGCTCGCCGAGTCCTTCGAGGGGCAGCTCACGGCGACGATCCACGGCACCGAATCGTGCGACGTCGCCGGGCTCGTCGAGGTGCTCTCGCGCAAGGCCGGCCGCGTGCTGTGGAACCAGTGGCCCACGGGAGTCTCGGTGACCTATGCGCAGCAGCACGGCGGCCCCTACCCGGCGACGACCTCTGTCACCTCGACCTCCGTCGGCACCGCCGCGATCGACCGCTTCCTGCGCCCCGTCGCCTACCAGGGCTTCCCGCAGCACCTCCTGCCCGAGGCGCTCCGCGACGCCAACCCGCTCGGCGTGCCGCGGCTTGTGGACGGGGCGCGGGAGGAATAGGCGCAGACATGTGCGGGGGCGGCGGACTCATGCTCTCCCGCAAGAATGTCCCGCCCTCAACGTCAGTTAGGGCGGGACATTTCTCGGCGCGGGGGTGGCCTCCCCGACCTACAGCTCGACGGTGCCGCGGATCCCGACGACAGTGTCTCCGCCGACCCACACCTCCGTGCCTTCCGCGGCGAGGCGGATGAGCCCGCGCCGCCCGAGTGCCGTGCCCTGCTGGGCGATGTACGACGACGGCGCGCGCCCGCTCCCGATGAGCCACTGGGCGAGCCCGGCGCTGAGGCTGCCCGTGACCGGGTCCTCGGGGACGTCGAGGCTTGGTGCGAAGCCGCGGACCTCGAAGTGGACCCCAGCGAGGCGGGCGTCCGAGCCCTCAGGGTAAGGCCCGACGACGCCCACGAGGTAGTCGCCCATCGCGGTGTAGTCCGGCTCGAGCGCGAGCACGTCGGCGGCGTCCCGCAGGAGCACCCCAACCCAGCCGGGGCCGTTGTCCACCCAAGCCGCGTCGACGACGTCGTCTGCCCCGAGCCTCAGCGAGCCGACGACGGCGGCGAGGTCCGAGGCGTCAACCGGCCCCGAACGCCGCAGCGGGGGCGCCGCGAAGGCGAGCCGCCCGCCGTCGTCCGCGATGGTGACGAGACCCACCCCGCATTCCTGCACGAGCCGCCCCGCCGTGGCCGGGACGCCGCCAGCGTCGAGCCAAGCCCGAGCGGAGCCGAGCGTCGGATGGCCGGCGAACGGGATCTCGCCGCCCGGCGTGAAGATGCGCAGGCGGTAGTCGGCGCCGGGACGCGTGGGCGGCAGGAGGAACGTCGTCTCGGAGAGGTTGGTCCAGCGCGCGAACGCGGCCATGTCCTGGTCCGCGACGGCCCCGGCGTCATGCACCACCGCGACCGGATTGCCCCGCAGGAATTCGGACGTGAAGACGTCCACTTGGCTGAATCGCCGGCTCATACGAGCTCCATCCCGTCCTCGAGTTCGACCGTGCGGCCCTCGGCGAGGCCCGTGAGCGCGGAGCGCACGTTCTGGGCGCCGTGCGCGCCGAAATGCGATGCGAAGTCCTCGTCCGCGAGGAACTTCCATTCGGTCAGCTCTTCCTCCTGGAGCACGACTTCCGCGCCCTCGGGGAGCTGGCCGCCGTCGTACAGGAAGGAGAGCCCGTCCCCGATGGGGTCGGGGAACGCGGAGTGGGCCACGAGGAGGAGCGCGCCCGGCTCGATGTCGAGGCCGAGTTCCTCCCGTCCCTCGCGGCGCGCGGCCGTGCGCGGCGCCTCCCCGGGGTCCACGGTCCCGCCCGGAAGCAGCCAGCCGTCCTTGTAGTTCGGCTTCACGACGAGCACGCGACCGTCACCGTCGCGGATCACGAGTCCGGCGGCGACCCGGCGGCGCGGAAGCGTGCGGAAGTACTCCCGGCTCACCGGGCTGAGATCCTCCATGGGTTCGAGCGTACCCGGGGTACCGTGACCGCGTGAGCTACCTGCACAGCGCCCCCGTGGCCTTGGCCCACCGCGGCTTCTCCCTCGCGGGCCTCGAGAACACGCTCACGGCCTTCCGTGCGGCGTGGGACCTCGGCTTCACACACCTCGAGACGGACGTGCACGCGACCGCGGACGGCGTCCTCGTCGCGTTCCACGACGACACGCTCGACCGCGTCACCGACCGGACCGGCCGGATCGCGGACCTGACCTGGCGCGAGGTCTCCGAGGCGCGGATCGGTGGCGTGGAGCGCGTGCTGCGCTTCGACGAGCTCGCGGAGGCGCTGCCCGCCGCGCGGCTCAATGTCGACGTCAAGACTGCCGAGGCCGTTGTCCCGTTCGCGGACGCGATCGAGCGCCTGGGCCTCCACGACCGCGTCCTCGTCGCCTCGTTCTCGGACGCGCGGCGCAGGGCGGTCCTCGCGCGGCTTTCGCGCCACGTCGCGTCCTCGGCGGGCGTGAGGACGATCGCACTGCTCGCCGTGGCGGGGCCCGTCCTCCCGTCGGGGGTGCTCGGGAGGGCGCTGCACGACGTCGACTGCCTCCAAGTCCCGGAGCGCCGGGGCCCGCTGCGGATCGTCACGCCGGCCTTCGTGGCCCGGGCGCACTCCCTCGGAAAGCAGGTCCACGTGTGGACCGTGAACGAGCCTGCGAACATGAACCGGCTCCTGGACCTCGGCGTCGACGGCCTCGTCACGGACCGGGCCGACCTCCTGCGTGACGTCCTCGTGGCGCGGCGCGCATGGCCAATCGGCGGTTGACAAGGGGAAACTCCTCGGAGTTGCCCGGCAATTGCCCGTGAAGTTGGCAACGCCCAGCCGAAATCTCGTAGAACACTCCCGTCTCGGCCAGGTGCCGCCGTCGTGCGCTGAAAGGATCTCGCTTGGCCGCCCCGCGCGGCCGGAGGCACGAGGCGCGCACGAGCGCGCCGGAACGGAGAAGCATGAAGACCAGCACGAAGCGCGCAGTCGCCGCGGTGTTCGGCGCGGCGCTCGCCGCGACGGGCGTCGCGAGCGCCGCCGTCGCGGCGCCGGGCGACGGCCCGCAGAAGGCCAACTCAGGCAAGCACGTCGTCCTCCTCTCGGTGGACGGCCTGCACCAGTCGGACCTCGACTGGTACGTCACGGCGCACCCGAGCTCCGCGCTCGCCGCCCTCGTGGGCCACGGCACGGACTACACGAACGCCCAGACCCCGGTCCCGTCGGACTCCTTCCCGGGCATGGTCGGCCAGGTCACGGGCGGGAACCCCGGCACCACGGGCGTGTACTACGACGACACCTGGAACCGGAACCTCCTGCCGGCCGGCACGACGAACTGCGCGACGGCGACACCCGGCGCCGAGGTCGCCTACACCGAGGGCGCGGACCGCAACCCGAACGCCCTCGACGCTGGTCAGGGCCTCGCGGGCCTTCCGAACAGCATCCTCCAGATGACCGGCACCCCCCGCTCGCTCCTCGACCCGAGCCAGCTCCCCGTCGACCCCACCACGTGCAAGCCCGTGTACCCGAACGAGTACCTCAAGGTGAACACGGTCTTCGAGGTCGCGAAGCAGGCCGGCCTCCGGACCGCGTGGTCGGACAAGCACGCCGCCTACGACATCCTGAGCGGCCCGTCCGGGACCGGAATCGACGACCTGTTCGCGCCGGAGATCAACTCCGACGCGTCGATCGCGGGGTTCAAGGGCGACTGGACCAAGGACAACGCCGCGACCCAGCAGTATGACGGCTACAAGGCTCAGGCCGTGCTCAACGAGATCGCGGGCAAGGACCACTCCGGCGCGACGAACGCGGGCGAGCCCGCCGTGTTCGGCATGAACTTCCAGAGCATCTCCACGGCTCAGAAGCTCCCGAAGTCGGACGGCCTCGCCGGCGGCTACCTCGCCGACGGCGTGACGCCCGGCCCGCTGCTGTCCAAGGCGCTCGACTTCGTCGACGCCCAGGTCGGCAAGATGACCGCCGCGATCGCCAAGACGCCGGATGCCAAGAAGACCACGGTGATCCTCTCGGCCAAGCACGGCCAGTCCCCGATGGACCCCGCGTCCCTCAAGCGCGTCGACGACGGTCCCATCATCGACGGCCTCAACGCGGCCTGGCGCGCGGCCGGCCACGCGAGCGACCTCGTGGCCTTCGCGACGGATGACGACGTCATGCAGCTCTGGCTCAACGAGCACACGCAGGCGGCCGCCGACTTCGCGAAGCAGTACCTGACCTCCCACGCGGCCGCCGGCAACAACATCGGCGGCTCGGCGATCACGGTCCAGAACTCGGGCCTCGGGACGGTGTACGCGGGCTCGCAGGTGGCCGACTACTTCCACGCCTCGGCCACGGACGAGCGCATCCCGGACATCTTCGGCATCGTCCAGCACGGCGTGGTCTACACGGGCGGCAAGGGCAAGATCGCCGAGCACGGCGGCGCCGACGCCCAGGACCGCCACGTGCCGATCGTCGTCTCGAGCGGCACCGACTCGGGCGCGGCCACGGTCTCCGCCCCGGTCGAGACCACGCAGATCGCCCCGACGATCCTGCGTGCGCTGGGCCTCGACGTGAACGCCCTCGAGGCGGTCAAGATCGAGGGCACGAAGGCTCTCCCGCAGAGCTAGTGCAGATCAGGGTCCGGGGGCTCGTCCCTTCGTGCCCACTTTGAGGCCTGAATCGTCTCCGCCCTCGGCGCGTCGCTCAATGGCGCGCCGGGGGCGGAGCCGCTAGATGGGCACGAAGGCTCACTCGGGCTCGCTCTGCCCCGCGACGGCCCGCTCGATGCGCCGATCCGGCACGATCCAGAGCGCCGCAACGGCAACATACGCGGCCACGCTCACCCACACGGACAGGAACGCACCCGCGCAGCCCACCACGTAGACGGCCATGGACCACTTGCCCTTGGCGTCGTTCCGGATGGCGTGCCGCAGCGGGCTCTCCGCGCCCTGGATCCGGATGAGCCGGGTCTGGAGGATCGTGTACGAGATCGCCGCGAGCAGGAGGTTGATCCCGTACAGGAGCACGGGCAGCGTGCTGAGGCTGCTCTCGTCCATCCATCGGGTGGTGAACGGCACGATCGAGAGCCAGAACAGAAGATTCAGGTTGGCCCACAGCGCCCCGCCGTCCACCCGGTTGCTGAGGTGCATGAGGTGGTGGTGGTTGGTCCAGTAGATCCCGATGTATACGAAGCTCAGCACGTACGTGAGCAGGGTCGGCAGCACCTCGAGCATGCCGTGCAGGTCCGGGGTGTTCGGGGTCTTGAGTTCGAGCACCATGATGGTGATGGCAATGGCCAGGACACCGTCACTGAAGGCCTCGACGCGATTGGTCTCCACGGTGACATTGAAACACTCGGCGCCGCGAGTGCGCGGCTGGCAGGATGAGGGAATGCGCATCCTCATTGCCCCGGACAAGTTCAAGGGCTCCCTCACCGCGGCCCAGGCCGCCGACGCGATGGCCGAAGGCGCCCTGAGCGTCTACCCGGACGCCGAGGTCACCCGCGTGCCGATCGCCGACGGCGGCGAAGGCACCCTCGAGGCGGCCGTCGCGGCGGGCTTCGAGGAGAGGAACAACGCCGTGGTCGGGCCGATCCTGCGGCCGGTCGGAGCGTCGTGGGCGATCAGGGGCACGACGGCGGTCATCGAGACCGCGCAGTCCTCGGGCCTCGCGCTGCTCGACTCCGGGCCGACTCCCGAGGCCGCGGGTCGCGCACACTCGTACGGCGCGGGTCAGCTCATTGCCGCCGCGCTCGACGCGGGGGCCACCGAGATCGTCCTCGGCCTCGGCGGCTCGGCGATGACCGACGGCGGTTCGGGTGCCCTCCGCGCGCTGGGCCTCAAGCCGCTCAACGCCGCGGGCAACGTCGTGCCGCTGGGCGGCGCGGCGCTCGCGGACGTCGTCACGATCGACGCTTCCGAACTCGACCCGCGTCTGGCCCGCGCGCGGTTCCGCATCGCCGTCGACGTCCGGAACCCGCTCCACGGTCCCGATGGCGCGGCGCACGTGTTCGGCCCGCAGAAGGGCGCGGACCCGGAGACGGTCGCCGCGCTCGACGCCGGCCTCAGCACGTGGGCGCGAGTCCTCGCCGAGTCGACGGGTCGCGACGTCGACGTCCCCGGCTCGGGCGCGGCGGGCGGCTTCCCGGCGGCGTTCCTCGCGTATACGGGGGCCGAGCTCGAGAGCGGCTTCGAACTCGTCGCCGACCTCGTGGGCCTCGACGAGAAGCTCGACGGCGCTGACCTCGTCATCACGGGCGAGGGCTCCCTCGACGGCCAGTCGCTCACGGGCAAGGCTCCGATCGCCCTCGCGGACCGGGCGCGTGAGCGGGGAATCCCCGTGGTCGCGGCAGCCGGTCGCATCCTCGCGACCCCGGAGGAGCTCGCCGAGCACGGCATCGAGGTGGCGGGCGCGCTCGTGGACCTCGCGCCGAGCCCGGCCGAGGCGATGGCGGAGGGCGCCGCATACCTCCGACGAGCGGTCGCGGAGCTCCTGGCCGGCGCATAATCGTGGCGCAACGAAGGAGATCCACCGTGACATCGCCTGAGAGCATCCGCACCCGAAGCCTCGCCGTGCCCGACGCCGAAGGGCTCGCGCGCGTGCAGAAGCGCACGCTCACCGTGGTCGTGGCCGGTCAGGTGCTCGGGGGCGCCGGGCTCGCCGCGGGCATCTCGGTGGGCGGCCTCCTCGCGCAGTCCATGCTCGGTTCAGACGGACTGGCCGGCCTGCCGACGGGACTCTTCACGCTGGGCTCGGCGCTCACGGCCTTCCTCGTGGGCCGCTTCACTCAGCGCTGGGGTCGCCGCGCGGGCCTCGGCATCGGATTCGCCGCGGGCGGCCTCGGCGCGGCCGGCGTCGTGATAGCGGCCGTGACCGGCCTCGTGCCGCTCCTCTTCGTCTCGCTCTTTGTCTACGGCGCCGGCACCGCGACCAACCTCCAGGCCCGCTATGCCGGGACGGACCTCGCCGCGCCGTCGCGCCGCGGCACGGCGGTGAGCATCGCCATGGTCTCGACGACCCTCGGCGCCGTGGCCGGCCCGAACCTCATCACGCCCCTCGGCGACCTCGCGGCGAGCCTCGGCATCCCGCCGCTCGCCGGCCCGTTCCTGCTCGCCGCCGTCGCCTATCTCGCTGCGGGCGCGGTCCTCTTCGCGCTCCTGAGCCCGGACCCCTACTTGCTCGCGCGCGCCATCACCCAAGCGGAGCGCGCGGACGACGGCGGGACCTCGCCCGCCGTCGTCGTCCCTCGTCCCGCGCGAGGCGCCTATGCGGGCGCGACGGTGATGATCCTGACACAGATTGCGATGGTCGCGATCATGACGATGACGCCGATCCACATGCGCGCGCACCATCAGAGTCTCGCCGCCGTGGGCCTCGTGATCGGCCTGCACGTCGGCGCGATGTACCTGCCGTCGCTGCTCACGGGCGCGCTCGTGGACAGGATCGGCCGGGTGCCGATGGCGATCGCCTCCGGGGTGACTGCTCGCGGCCGGGGCCGTCGCGGCGGTGGCGCCCGGCGATTCGCTCGGGCTGCTGATCGTCGCGCTCGTGCTGCTCGGCCTGGGCTGGAACTTCGGCCTGATCTCGGGAACGGCGCTCGTCATTGACGCGACCGTGCCCGAGAACCGCCCCCGCACGCAGGGCACCATCGACGTCCTCATCGCGCTGGCCGGCGCGGGCGGGGGAGCGATGTCCGGCGTCGTCATGGCGTCCTCGAGCTACGGGACGCTCTCGCTCGCCGGCGGCTTCCTTTCGCTCCTGCTGATCCCGGTCCTGTTCTGGACGCACCGCCCGCGGGCGGCGACGGCCTAGGCCCGAGTAGCCTCGGCGCGCGCGAGCCGGCGCGAGCGGCCGCCGATCCCGGTCACGACCGCGAACGCGAGAGCCGCCGCGACGGCCGAGGCGGCAGCCACGAGTCCGAGGCCGGTCGCGTTGTGCTCGCCGCCCAGGCCCACGAGCGGCGCAGCGAGGCCGCCGAACAGGAATCGGGTGAGCCCGAGCAGTGACGATGCGGTCCCCGCGATGTCGCGATACCCGGACAGCGCGAGCGAGGTCGACGGCGGATTGGTCACAGCGACCCCCGCGACCATCGTGAAGAGCGAGACGATGACCGCGACGAGGGGCAGATGCAGCAGCGCCGTCACGAGAAGGAGCAGCGCCCCCGCGACGCACAGCACGAGGCCGATCGCGGGCGTTCGCCGCTCCGACCAACGCTCCGAGGTGCGCCCCGACGTGAAGCCGAACACCATGAAGCCCAGCGAGTTGAGCCCGAACGCGAGCGCGTACTGCTGCGGCGTGAGCCCGTAGATCCCCTGGAGCACGAACGTCGCGCCGGCCAGGTACGCGAACAGGGCGGCGCCCGTGAAAGCCGTGACGAGGAGGGAGGCCACGAACGTGCTGTCCGAGAGCAGCCGCCCGAAGCTGCGCATGGTGTGGGGGAGCCCGCCCTCGGTCCTGAGCTCGGCGGGGAGGGTCTCGCGGAAGATGATCGCGGACGCCACGAGGATCCCCACCCCGGCGACCGCGAGGAACACGAACGCCCCGCGCCAGTCCGTGAACGCGGCGATCTGCCCGCCGATCACGGGCCCGATGATCGCGGCGAGCCCGCCGAGCACGGCAAGCCGGCCGTAGTAGCGCACGAGCTTCCCGCCCGAATACAGGTCGCGGCCCGCCGCCTGCGCGGTCACGATGCCCACGGAGCCCGCGAGGCCCTGCACGAGTCGCGCGGCGATGAGCGTCTCGATCGTGGGGCTTGCCGCGCACAGCGCCGAGGCAGCGATGTAGGCGACGATCCCGATCAAGAGCGGGCGACGGCGGCCGAACCGGTCCGAGAGCGGGCCCGCCACAATCTGGCCGAAGGCGAGGCCCAGGAGGCATGCCGACACCGTCAGTTGGGCGGTCGAGGTCTCCGCGTGGAGGTCCCGCGTGAGCGCGGGCAGCACCGGGAGGTACAGGTCCATCGAGATGGGGCCGAACGCCGTGAGCAGGCCGAGCACCACGGCGAGCGAGCGGCTCACGGTGCGCTGGGTGGTGCGCGTCGAGGCGTCGGTTGCGGTCATGGCGTCCCTATCGGTCGTAGCTTTGTGTCCTCTCAGGTAATCAGCTTGGCGCTGTGCGGGGGAGAGGGCTGTCGATACAGGTACCCGCAGTACCTCCTTCGGCGCAGTACCTCCTTCGGGCCCTTCGGCGCCCCGGGCTCCCGGCGCGCTGAGGACAGGCCCTGTCCGCAGCGGCGGCTAGATTGTGGGTCATGGCCATCGCACGTTACCCAAGCCTCGTCATCGACTGCCCCGACCCGACCGAGCTCGGGGCGTTCTACGCCGCGCTCCTGGACTGGAAGACCGAGACCTCCGAAGCCGACTGGGCGGAGATCCGCGCCGAGTACGGTCAGCTCATCTCGTTCCAGAAGGTGGAGGACTACAGCCCTCCCCGCTGGCCCACGCAGGACGTCCCGCAGCAGATGCACCTCGACGTCACCGTGGACGATCTCGATGCCGCCGAGGCCGAGGTCCTCAAGCTCGGCGCGAGCAAGGCCGAGTACCAGCCCGGGACCACGTTCCGTGTGTTCCTCGACCCCGCGGGCCACCCGTTCTGCCTGTGCCGCGAGTGACGCGCCGCTGACCCCAAGGGCTGGGCGCTACTAGCTCCTCAGCGCTCGGTCTCGGGCTCCCGCACCGTGCCCCGCCAGCGCGCGAGCGCGGTCATGCCGTGGTAGACGAGGAGCGCGGCGGCCGAGCCGAGCGCGATGCCCGCGAAGCTCAGCTGGCCCACCGTCCACGTGTAGTCGGCGATCCCGACGATGAGTGCCACGGCCGCGGTCGTGAGGTTGATCTGGTTCGAGAAGTTCACGCGGCCCTGGACCCAGATCTTGACGCCCAGCACGCCGATCAAGCCGTAGAGCATCGTCGCGGCGCCGCCGAGCACGCCCTGCGGGACGGTCGCGATGAGCTCGCCGAACTTGGGCGAGAAGCTGAACAGGAGCGCACACGCGCCGGCCACCCAGTATGCGGCGGTCGAGTAGACCTTCGTCGCGGCCATGACGCCGATGTTCTCGGCGTACGTCGTGGTGCCCGAGCCTCCGCCGAGCCCCGCGAGCACGGTCGCGGCGCCGTCGGCCATGAGCGCCCGCCCGGAGACGCCGTCGAGGTTCTGCCCCGTCATCGTTGCGACGCTCTTCACGTGGCCGATGTTCTCCGCGACGAGCACGAGGACCACGGGCACGAACAGGCCGAGGACCCCGACGTGGAACGTGGGGGTCTGGAAATGGGGGAGGCCGATCCACGCGGCCGTATCCACCTTCGAGAAGTCGACCTCGCCGCGGGCCACCGCCACGAGATAGCCTGCCACCACGCCGACCAGGATGCTGAGGCGGCCCAGAATCCCGCGGAACAGCACACTCACGAGGATGATTGCGACGAGGGTCACGAGGGCTGTGACCGGCGCGGCCACGAAATTCTGCTTCGCGGCCGGTGCGAGGTTGAGCCCGATGAGCGCCACGATCGAGCCAGTGACGACCGGCGGCATGACGATGTTGATCCAATGCGCCCCGAAGCGCTGGACCACGGCGC
Source organism: Sinomonas sp. P47F7 (assembly GCF_049332655.1). Taxonomy (GTDB): domain Bacteria; phylum Actinomycetota; class Actinomycetes; order Actinomycetales; family Micrococcaceae; genus Sinomonas. The sequence continues at coordinate 158,068 of NZ_CP186327.1, forward strand.
CCACGAGGGCGAGGACGGCCCCGGCCACGACCACGCCGCCGAGCGCCCCCGCGACGCCGTACTGCTGCTGCGACGCGAGGATCGGCGCAATGAAGGCGAACGAGGAACCGAGATAGCTCGGCACCCGACCCCGCGTGATGACGAGGAACAGAAGCGTGCCGACTCCGGAGAAGAAGAGCGTCGTGGCCGGCGGCATGTGCGTGAGGATCGGCACGAGGAACGTGGCACCGAACATCGCGACCACGTGCTGGAGGCCGATTCCGATGGTGAGCGGCCACGCGAGCCGCTCCTGCGGAGCGACGACCTCCCCGGGTCGCACCGAGCGGCCGTCGCCATGGAGCTTCCATCTGGTTCCGAGCATGCTCATGCGCTGGCGCCTTCCGAGGGGTGAGGGTGGGCGGGCAGGGTGTGATCGCCGGGGGACATCCTACTCGCGGGTCGCGCTGCAGCCGGCTGCGGGGGCGCGCTCCCGCGGAATCGGTGTGGCGAATCTCACCGTCCCAAGCGGAAGCCTTGCGGACGACGGCGGGTTTGTCACCTCAGAGGGTGACGGACAGCGCCACCGCCGTTTCGGAGGACCTTTCGTTTTCCGCAGAAGGAGACCAGCATGAGCATCGCCCACCAGGAAGCCGCACTGGACGCGGCCGCCGTCGACGCGCTTTTCGTCGAGGCCCGCACCGCCAACACGTTCACGGGCGAGGTCACCGACGAGCAGGCCCAGGCCATCTACGAGCTCACGAAGTTCGGTCCGACGGCGTTCAACAACCAGCCCCTGCGCATCACGTACGTGCGTTCGGCCGAGGCCCGCGAGCGGCTCGTGGCGCACATGATGCCCGGCAACCAGGAGAAGACCCGCACGGCCCCGCTCGTCGCGGTCCTCGCGTTCGACGCGGAGTGGCACGAGAAGTGGGACGAGTTCCTCCCCGCGGCCCTGCGTGCGAAGGCGATGTTCGACGGCGACGAGTCCCTCCGCTACGGCACTGGCCGCGACAACGCGCACCTTCAGGCCGGCTACTTCATCCTCGCCGTGCGCGCGCTCGGCTTCGCGGCGGGCCCGATGACGGGTGCTGACTTCGCCGGGATCGACGCGGAGTTCTTCCCTGAGGGTGGGCGCAAGAGCTTCCTCGTCGTGAACATCGGGCGGCCGGGCGCCGACGCCTTTGGCCCCGCCAAGACGAAGTTCGCGTTCGAGGACGTCGTCGAGACCCTCTGATCCGAGAGACTTGGCCCAGTGTCTGGTAAGGGGGTCGGGGTTGAGGCGCTCGTCGCCACGGCGCCGGCACCGACGAGCTCGCGCGACCACCGCGCCGCCCACGCGGAACGCAGCTGGTCCCGCAGCGTGCCGTCGCCCCACCGGCTCAGGGCCACGACGCCGAGGACCCCGGCGGCGAGTGCCGCCAACCCGCCCACGAGCACGGACCAGCGCGGCCCGGCGGTGTTCGCGATCCACCCGACGAGCGGGGCGCCGATGGGCGTCCCGCCCTGGATGACCGCCATGTACAGCGCGAGGACCCGGCCCCGGTACTGGGCGTCGGTGCTGAGCTGCACGATCGTGTTGCACAGGTTGAGGAACGTGATCGAGGCGAGGCCCACGGGGACGAGCATGATCGCGAACCAGACATAGCTGGGCATGGTCGCCGCGACCACGGTCGCGACCCCGAGCACGATCGCCGCGCCCACGAGGAGGCTCATGCGCGGCCCCTTCCGGCGCGCCGCGAGCAGCGCCCCGGCGAGGGTGCCGATCGCCATGATCGAGCCGAGCAGGCCGTACGCGTCCGGGCCGGCGCGGAACACATCGGCGGCCATGAGCGCGTTGGTGACCTGGAAGTTGAGGGTGAACATCCCGACGAGCGCCGCCATCGCCATGATGAGCACGATGCGCGGCTGGGTCCGCACGTAGCGGATCCCCTCGGCAATCTGATGCTTGCCGCGGGGGAGCGGCGCACTGCGGTGCAGCAGGTCGACGCGCGGCCGCGTGAGGGACGTGAGGACCGCCGCGAACGTTGCGGCGTTGAGCAGGAACACCCATCCCGTGCCGATGATCCCGATGAGCACGCCCGCGATGCCGGGGCCCGCGAGGCGCGCGAGGTTGAAGGACGCGCTGTTGAGCGCCACTGCGTTCGGGACGTCCGCGCGCCCCACGAGCTCCGAGACGAAGGCCTGCCGCGGCGGGGCGTCGAAGGCGCTCGCGACGCCGAGGAGCAACGCGATCGCGTAGATCTGCCACAGCTGAGCCGCGCCCGTGAGCACGAGCGCGCCCTGGAGCAGGGCCAGCAGGCCCATCGCGGCCTGCGTTCCGATGAGCAGTCTGCGCTTGTCGAGCCGGTCGCCCAGGACGCCGGCGTACGGCCCGAGCACGAGGATGGGAAGGAATTGAAGCCCCGTGGTGATGCCCACGGCGGCGCCGTCGTGGTGTGTGAGCTGGGTGAGCACGAGCCAGTCCTGGGCGACGCGCTGCATCCACGTGCCAACGTTGGAGACGAGGGCGCCGGCGGCCCAGAGGCGGTAGTTCGGGTGGCGGAGGGCTCTGAACGTTTTGCTCACTTGGCCGCCATCTCGAGGAGGATCTCGGCGGCGCGGTGCATCGTGGCTCGGTCTGCCTCGGGGAGTCCCTGAAGGCGGGCCGCGAGCCACGCTGACCGCAGCCGTCGCGACTCTTCGACGATGGCTCGGCCTTGATCGGTGATTTCGACGACGACCTGGCGGCCGTCCGTCGGATTGTCGTTCCGGCTTACGAGATTCTGGGCTGCGAGGGCATTGACCGTGCGCGTCATGCTGGGCGCCTGGACGCACTCGGCGTCGGCGAGCTGGCGCATCGTCTGCGGCCCGCGCTTCGCGAGGAGCCCGAGGACCGTGGTCTGCCCGGGGGTGACGACGTCGCTCCCGGCCTGGATGCGCAGCAGGCGGGAGGTGCGCATGATCGCGATGCGGAGTTCGACGGCGAGCTCGCCGAGATCGGGCGTGCCGGTCCCGGCGGGCAGTGGCGTGGGTGTTGCTTCGGGAGCTGCGGCGGGAATCATCGATACTTAGCCTAGTTCATTAGCTTTGCTAAGTATATGATCGCGGTCACCCGTGGCGTTTGCGCCGTCACGTTCGCTGGGTCCCAAACGTTGCGCCGTCACGTTCGCTGGGTGCGCACCAAGCGAACGTGACGGCGCAACGAGGAGCGCTAGGAGATGACGGAGTCGACGAGCGCCTTCGCCTCGGCCTGGACCTGCTTGAGGTGGTCCTCGCCCTTGAACGACTCGGCGTAGATCTTGTACACGTCTTCGGTGCCAGACGGCCGGGCCGCGAACCACGCGTTCTCGGTCGTGACCTTGAGCCCGCCGATCTTCGCGCCGTTGCCGGGCGCCTCCGTGAGCTTCGCCGTGATCGGCTCGCCCGCGAGCTCCGTCGCCGTCACGTCGGCGGCGGAGAGCTTGCCGAGCTTGGCCTTCTGCTCCCGGCTCGCCGCGGCGTCGACGCGCGCGTACGACGGCGACCCATACTTTGCGGCGAGGTCCGCGTAGCGCTGGGACGGGCTTTGTCCGGTGACGGCCTGGATCTCGGACGCGAGGAGGCACAGCAGGATGCCGTCCTTGTCCGTGGTCCACACGCCGCCGTCGAGCTTGACGAAGCTCGCGCCAGCGCTCTCCTCGCCACCGAATGCGCCCTGCCCCGTCAGGAGCCCCGGCACGAACCACTTGAAGCCCACGGGAACCTCGACGAGCTTGCGGCCGAGCCCGCCCGCCACCCGGTCGATCATGGAGGAGCTCACGAGCGTCTTGCCGACCACCGAGTCCGGCCGCCAGCCCGTGCGGTTCCGGTACAGGTAGTCGATCGCCACGGAGAGGTAGTGGTTCGGGTTCATGAGCCCGCCGTCGGGGGTCACGATGCCGTGGCGGTCGGCGTCGGCGTCGTTGCCGGTCGCGATGTCGTATTTCGCCTCGCCCGAGTTGACCTTGGCGATGAGCCCGGCCATCGCCGAGGGCGACGAGCAGTCCATGCGGATCTTCTCGTCCCAGTCGAGCGTCATGAACGCCCACTGCGGGTCCACGGTCGGGTTGACGACCGTGAGGTTGAGGTGGTGGCGCTCGCCGATCTCGCCCCAGTAGTCGACCGATGCGCCGCCCATGGGGTCCGCGCCGATCCGCACGCCCGCATCGCGGATCGCCGCGATGTCGAGGACCTGCGGGAGGTCGTCGACGTACGAGGACAGGAAGTCGTACTGGCCGGTCGTGTCCGCGGCGAGCGCGTCCTGAAGCGGGATGCGCTTGACTCCGCTGAGGTCCGCCTCGAGCAGGGCGTTCGCGCGGTCCGCGATCCAGCCTGTCGCGTCGGTGTCGGCCGGGCCGCCGTGCGGCGGGTTGTACTTGAAGCCGCCGTCGGCCGGCGGGTTGTGGCTCGGCGTGACGACGATGCCGTCGGCGCGCGCGGGGTCGTCCTCCGAACGCCCGGCGTTGTACTTGAGGATCGCGTGGCTCAGGGACGGGGTCGGCGTATAGCCGTGGCGCGCGTCGATGAGAACCGTGACGCCATTCGCGCCGAGGACTTCGAGCGCCGTGTTGGTGGCGGGCTCGCTCAGTCCGTGGGTGTCGCGCGCGAGGAAGAGGGGCCCGCGGATGCCTTGGCCGGCTCTGTATTCGACGATCGCCTGCGTGATGGCGGCGATGTGCTTCTCATTGAAGGACGCCTTGAGGCTCGAGCCGCGGTGGCCCGAGGTCCCGAATGCGACGCGCTGGCCCGGATCGCTCAGGTCCGGCGAGACGTCGTAATAGGCGTCCAGGAGTGCCGTGATGTCCACGAGGTCGGTGGGGAGGGCAACGGTGCCTGCTCGGTTAGCCATGCCCATAGCTTTGCAGAGAACACCAACCGTGCGTGGCGTGCGCGTGAAGATTTCCCGTGGTGACGGCCCGCGGGAGGCTCATTCGAGTGCCGATGAGCCGCCACGCGTGGTGAAGCCGCCCCTGTGGCCCAACCGAGGACGGCTTCCCCTGCGCGCTGCTCCTGGCGCTCAGTCGAACAAGCGATTCCCGCCGGGATTGCAGTAGCTGTTGACGGTTTCCCACCATCCGACGTCAGGACGCCATTCGTCGAGGTTCCACGACTCTTTGTTGGGGTCGCGAACACCCACCACGACCTGATGGCAGATGTACTGATCGCGCATGCCATTGAGGTTGGTGTTAAGGCCGGCACTCGCGTACTTGGAGTACAGCTCGTCCCAACCGAAGGCTCCGACCAGGTATGAGTGCGAGGAGTATGCGTTCGAGCGTGCCCACCAGGCGGGGAACACCTTGAACACCCAACCGTCGACTTCAAACTTCCAGTACGCGTGGTCGATGAGGTCGATACCGAAGTAAGGGTCCGCGACTACCGGAAATTGCGTGTTCCGGTCGGACGTGTCCACAGACTGCGTCATGCGAGAACCCTCGAAGGTGTACGACGTTGGGAGATCTCGTCCTGTCGCATCCCTTGCCCATGGGCTCGCAAGCTGCCCGACGGCGGTTCCGGCCTTGTCCACGACCAGTGCTCCGCCCTCGGGTGTCGGTGTGAAGGCAAAGCCGTCCGCGAGCTCGTACGTCTGCAGAGAACCGCTCGGGTCGCTCGTGACGCTCGAGATGCGGGTTCCGTGCTCGTAGCTCTGCACCGCAAAGCTGACAGCCGGGTTCGATGAGCCGATGACGACGCTTCCGTTGGCTGCTTGCCCTCGACGTTCTGCAGCATTGACGACAGTGATGCTGAGAACGGACTTCGTGACGGGATTCGTGGCTGCATCAATCACAGTGGCCCGGTCCTGTACCCGCACCGAGGCCTTCTTGGGCTGGCTCTTGGGTTGTACGAGGCCATTCGCAGACTTTCCGCGGGACGCGGGGTAGATCGGAGGCGCCACCTTTTCCACGGCTGACGCGACACCGTTGGCCCAGTCAGGTGGCGAGGCCGAGGCTGGCGCGGCGTGCAGGAACTGCACCCCCGCGAGAATCGATATGATTGCGAGTGCCGTTTTCTTCATTGATTCCCCCACCATTTTCATCCCCCTGAAGTGCGCGATCTCACTCGAACGGAGTAAGCCATTCTGGTGAGGAGTACCCTCCGGGTATTTTCAGGCCGCCCGTGTCCTTTGGTGCCACAACGATGTATGTCGATTTGGTGATGCACGCAAAGCCGTCGGCCCTCAGTTTTCCGGAGAGTTCATCGAGGGTCTCCTTGGAAGATGCCGTGATTAGCGTGAAGTCCCGTTCGCCCTGCTGGCACGTGTACTTCCAAGAGTTCGACGTGTGGTTGAAATATTCGAAGCTTCCACACTTCGCGGCGCCTGCCACCTTCTCCATCATGGCGCGGGCTTGGGGTTCGTCCTTGGGGAACAAGTTCATATCCACGTTTGGCGCGCATGCGCTCAGAGCAAATGCGGCGAGCAAGCACGCGAGCTGTTGCGCTAGTCTCATACCCAACCGAGTTCCCCAATACATTGCCCGCTGGCCAAAGTTCCGAATCTGCCTGCAATGTATCACTACAGGCGCACGGAGATTCAATAGTTTGGACCACTGAATTCGCGGATTTAACCACTTAACTTCGCCCACGAGGCCACTTAAAAGGGGGGCGTCCGGCACGGAGATCGAGCTCAGCATTCCGATCGCGCGGTCCCAGAGCACACGCCGGCCCGGAGCGTATTGCGAGTTACGCGCCTTCCTTCAGCACCTTCTCCGCCAGTTCCCGGAGCGGCCCAGTGAGGGTCCGATCCGGGACGTCTACCCGTTGGCGCCCGAGCCGCACTGTCCACTGGAACGCATCGCGCGCGAGCCCGGGCCCGCCGCGGTCCGCGAACTCCCCGGACTGGCTGCGAGCCGCTCGGTAGAGGGCCGCCCACGCGTCGTCGTCCGGGGTGCGCTCGCCCCGCATCGTGAACTCGACCGCGGCACGCCGCGGGATGCCGGTGACGCCCCCCGACCGGGACACGCTGACTCTCACCGCTGCCTCTCCCTCCTCATGGCTCTGCCGGGCTAACGCGCGCGCCCGGCCTCACGCTCTCGACGCGCGGCCGGCTGCGTTGGCGGGCAGCCGGACCGTGATTCCCACGCCCCGCCAACCGTCCCGCACGGCACGCTCCTCGCCGGACTCGCGGCCGAACAACTGCCGCGCCACGAGGACAGTCTCGCGGGCGAAGCCGCGGAAGTCGACGTCCGCCGGGAGTCGGCCCTGGGCGGCGGTCTCGAACCATACGCGCCCGGCCCGCTCCCACGCGGGCCCGCCGAGCGCCGTCGCCGCGAGGTAGAACGCGTGATTCGGGATGCCGGAGTTGAGGTGGACTCCGCCGTTGTCATCGCGTGTCCGCACAAACCCGTCCATGTGGGCGGGCTGCGGATCCTTGCCGAGCACGGGGTCGCTGTACGCGGTGCCCGGCGCCTTGAGGGACCGGACTCCCACGCCCTTCACGCCTCGCGCAAAGATGCCCTCGCCGACGATCCACGTGGCCTGGTCCGCACTCTGCCCGCCCGCATGCTGCTCGACGAGAACGCCGATGACGTCCGCGAAGCTCTCGTTGAGCGCCCCGGACTGGCCCTCGTAGACGAGGTTGGTCGTGTACTGGAGCAGGCCGTGGCCCAGCTCATGGGCGATGATGCTGAGCGAGGACGTGAACGAGTTGAAGACCCTGCCGTCGCCGTCTCCGAAGACCATGCGCGAGCCGTCCCAGAACGCGTTGTCGTAGCCGCTGCCGTAATGAACCGTGCCTTCGAGCGCGAGCCCCGCGCCGTCGAGACTCGAGCGGCCGAACGAGTCCTCGAGGAACTCGTAGGTGGCCCCGAGCCCGTCGTACGCGCGGTTCACGTCGCCGTCGTCGACCGCCGCCTGACCCTCCTTGCGCACGAGCCGCCCCGGCAGCGCTTCGCTGTTCTCGGCGTCGCTGATCTCGCGGTCGAGCCCGGCGTCGGAGGGGGCCGGACGCGCCCCAACGCCGTCCGACGCGCGGTCCCCCCGGAGCCGGCTATCGGTCAAGAGCGTGCGCCTGGCCAACTCGGCGACGACGGCGAGGCTCGACTTCTCGAGCACGGCGCCGTGCGGTGCCGCGTTCGCGAGCCGCTCGAGGAGGTACGGCGGGATGGCGCCGGGTCGGATGGGTGCGCGCTCTGTCATCATGGGGCCACGCTACGGGGGCCCTCCGACAATCTATCGAGCCTCCCAGCGGGCCGCGCTCATGCGGTTGGCGAAGGCCCGACGCCGCCTTCCGAAGGTACGCTGGTGGCAGCATGCGATGGGGACATGCGCGAGGTGACGGAGGGACAGATGTCAGACCCGCAGAGTGGCGCCGCCACGCCCGGCGACCGGCCGGAACCGAACGAGCCGCAGCCCGGCGAGCCGCAGCCCAGCGAATCGCAGCCGGCCGATCGGCCCACCGAACCGATCCACCGCGAGAGCCGCCACACCACGCGGCCAATCCCGCCGATTCCGCACGCGCCGGCGCCGCCCCTCGGCCAGACGCCTGAGGCGTCGCCCGAGCCGCCGCGGGATGCCCCAGCCCAGCCCGGCTATGGCCAGGGTCCGTACAGTCAGGGCGCCTACTACCAGCAGCCCCAGTACAACCAACCGCAGTACAGCCAACCCCAATACAACCAACCCCTATACAGCCAGCCCCAGCAATCCCCGTACTCGTATCCGGCGCAGCCGTACGCCTACGCGCCCCCGGAGCCGCGTGGCCTGAGCATCGCGTCCATGGTGTGCGGTATCGCGTCCCTCCTGGGCTTCGGCGTCTTCCTCCTGCCCCAGGTGGCGGCGGTCATCCTGGGCCACCTGGCGCTCTCCCGCGAGCCAGCCGGACGGGGTTTCGCGATCGCGGGCCTCGCGACAGGCTACTTCTGCCTCCTGATCACTGTCGCGATCCTCGCGTTTATCGCGATCGGCATCGCCTCGGTCGGCTCGTACCACTCGGGCTACTGAGCGGGCCTCCGGGCCGTACCACCCGCGGAGTCTCGAGGGTCCGCGCGAGCGCGAGGAGCCTCCCCTCCGACCCAAGAGGCCCCACGAGCTGAACGCCCATGGGCAGCCCGCCGTCCGTCCAGTGCGTCGGGATGCTCACGGCGGGCAGCCCGCAGACGTTGACCATCGACGACCACGGCGCGAACTCGCATTGGCGCGCATAGTCGGCGTCCGCCGTCGTCCGCCATTCGGCGCCCGAGAACCAGCCGATGGGCCGCGGCGTCTGGGCGAGGGCGGGCGTGAGGATGGCGTCCCACGGCGCGAACTGGGCGATCGTGTCGCGCTCGAAGCGCCGCAGGAACGCGAGCGCCTCGTCGAGCCGCGCGCGGCTTCGCTGCTGCGCGCGCCGGCGGAACGCGCGTGTGAGGGGCGTGAGGAGCGGCTCGCGTTCGGGCGCGATCCTCAGGGTCCCGACGCCGGCCGTCCACGCAGCCGTGAAGGCGTCCGGGTAGCGGTTGTCGTAGCGGATATCCGCTTCCGCGACGGCGTGGCCCGCGGCGTCGAGCCGGGCGACGGCGACGCGCAGCGCCGCGGACGCCTCCGCCTCGGGCGCGATCCGGTAGCGCTGATCCCACGGGCTCGCTAGCGCGACGCCGATGCGGAGCCGCCCCGGCTCGCGGTTCACCGCGTCGACGTACGACGCCGCGTGCCGGCCATGGCGCGGATCGGCCGCGCCGCTAGGCCCGCCCGGGGCGACGAGGGCGTCGAGGAGCAGGGCGGCGTCCTCTGCCGTCCGCGCGAGGGGGCCCGCGACGACGAGCCGTGCGGCGTCGCCCGCGCTCTGTCCCGCCGGGATGAGGCCGCGCCCCGGCTTGAGCCCCACGATCCCGCAGGCGGCCGCGGGAATCCGGATCGAGCCGCCGCCGTCGCTCCCGGGCGCGAACGGCAGCAGACCGGCGGCGACGGCCGCCGCGGAACCGCCCGACGAGCCGCCCGAGCTCAGGGCGGGCGCGTGCGGATTCCGCGAGGGCGGCGCGATGCGGTTCTCCGAGTACGCGGTGAGTCCGAACTCCGGGACCTGGGTCTTGCCGAGCGAGACGACCCCCGCGGTTCGGAGCAGCTCGACGAGGGGGCCGTCCGTGGGCGCGGGGCGTGGGCTGATCGTGGCGCTTCCGTGGGTCGTTGGCACGCCCGCGACGTCGACGAGGTCCTTGAACGCCGTCGGCATGCCGTGAAGTGGTGGGAGCGCAGCGAGCGTTCCGGCGCGTCGCGCCGCGGCGTGGGCCTGATCCGCCGCGGCGGCGGCTTCGAGGGCCCGGTCCGCGGTGACGGTCACGAAGGCCCCGAGGCGGTGGTCCGCGGCCTCGATCACGGACAGGAAGTGGCCTGTGGCGTCCCTCGCCGAGAGTTCGCCGGCGCGCAGAGCGTCGCGGAGGCCTCGCGCGGAAAGGCGGGCCACGCCGTCGTCCATGCGGCCCTCCTCAGGCGTCTCGTCATGCCCCGCCCCGGCGCGGCGTACTCACTATAGGCTTGAGTGAGAACAGCGTTTCATCAGGAGGCACCCATGCCCGAATTCGAATCCGTCCGCGTCGACGAGCTGCCGGCAGGCGTTCTGCTCGACGTGCGCGAGGACTACGAATGGGAGGCTGGTCACGCCCAAGGGGCGCTGCACATCCCGATGGATCAGCTGCCCGCGCGCCTTGGCGAGCTCGATCCCGATGAGGACCTGCTCGTGGTGTGCCGCACGGGCGGCCGTTCCGCACGCGTCACGAGCTGGCTCGTCGACCAGGGGTATACCGCGGTGAATGTCCTGGGCGGCATGGACGCGTGGCTCGAGTCCGGACGGGCCCTCGTGTCCGAGAACGGCCATCGGCCGACGGTCCTCTAGTGATCTACACGTTCCTCGGTCCCGAGGGGACCTTCACCGAGGCTGCCCTCCTCAAGGTCCCCGGGGCGCGGGATGCGAGCCGCGTCCCCTCCAGCAGCGTCAACGAGGCCCTCGACCGCGTGCGGCTGGGATCGGCGGACGCGGCGATGGTGCCCATCGAGAACTCGGTCGAGGGAGGCGTGACCGCTACGCTCGATGCGATCTCGACCGGCCCCGAGCTGCGGATAGTGCGTGAGGAGCTCGTGCCGATTACGTTCGTCCTCGTCGCACGGCCGGGGACCCGGCTCGAGGACGTCCGGCGAATCTTCACGCACGGGCACGCGTGGGCACAATGTCGCGGATGGTCGGCGGCAAACGTGCCCCAAGCGGAATATGTGCCTTCGTCATCGACAGCCGCAGGGGCCCTCGGCCTTCTGGACCCGTCTTCGCGCCCCGGCGACGCTGCCATCTGCGCCCGAATCGTCGCGGGGGAGCGGCCCGAACTCGAAGTCCTCGCAGACAACATCGGCGACAACGCGGGGGCCGTGACGCGATTCATCCTCGTGTCCCGCCCGTCTGGGCTCCCGCCGCGGACCGGCGCCGACAAGACGACCGTCGCCGTGCCCCTGCCCGAGGACCATCCCGGCGCGCTCATGGAGATCCTGTGGCAATTCGCGTCACGCGGCGTGAACCTCTCACGCATCGAGTCGCGGCCCACGGGAGAATACCTCGGCCACTACTTCTTCAGTATCGACGCCGAGGGCCACGCCCAGGACGCCCGCGTCGCGGACGCGCTCGCCGGCCTGCACCGGCTGAGCCCGCAGACGCGGTTCCTCGGCTCGTATCGCCGAGCGGACGCCGTCGAGCCCGACGTCCTGGCCCACAACACCGATCGGGCCTTCGACGCGAGCCGCGCGTGGCTCGGCGGAATCCTCGGCGCCTAGGGGTAGTGCCGTCCGGCGGCTAGCCGTTCACGCGCACGAGCAGCGAGAGCGGGTGGACCTCGACGCTGATGTCGGTCGCGGGGCCGGTCGGATCGCCGTCGACCTGCGTTTCGACTGGCTCGCCGCTGCGGATCCGCACCTTCTGCGCGCCGTAGAAGGACATGACGGGGAGCGGGCGATTGTGCTGGAACGTGATCTTGGCCCACATCGAGAGCCACCCGATGAGGCTCCGGGGGCTCATGACCACGATATCCAGAACGCCGTCGTCGACGTAGGCCTCGGGGATGAAGTCGACGCCCCCGGGGAGCTTGCTGCAGTTCGCGAAAAGGACGCTGCGTATGCGCCTGGTCTGGAAGTCGCCCTCGTCGAGTGAGATGTCGACCTTCTTGCGGCGCCGGCCGGGCATGTGGCGTATGCCGGCCTCGGTATACGCGATCCAGCCCACGGCCTTCTTGAGGTCCTCGTTCGTGTCGCTCAGCACCTCGGCGTCCATGCCCATGCCCGCGATCACGAGGAACGTGTGCTCGGACTTGGAGCCTGTCGCGCGGTTCTCTAGCGACAAAGTGGCCGTATCGATGCGCCGCTGCCTGCCGAACAGCGCCGTGTGCACGCATTGAGCGAGGCGCGTGATGTCCAGGTCGAGGTTCCGCGCGAGGAGGTTCCCCGTGCCGAGCGGAACCAGCCCGAGCGCGACGTCCGTGCCCGCGAGGGCCTCCGCGACGACGCGCACCGTGCCGTCCCCTCCGCAGGGAATGACGACGTCGGCGCCCGCCTCGAGTGCCTTGCGCGTCATGGAGTGGCCGGGGTCGTCCGCAGTGGTCTCGAAGACGAGGGGGTGCGCCCAGCCGGCGCCGCGGCACGCCGCCTCGATGAGCATCTCGGCCTCGGCCGCGCGCGCCTTCGTGGGGTTCAGGATCACGGCGACCTGTTGCGGCCCCGGCTCGGGGGTCTGGGCGGGCTCGCCGACCGCGCTGCGGCTGTGCTGTTCCCGGAGCCTGCGCACACCCCACCAGCTGGTGACGGCAAAAGCACCAGCTGCCGCGAGGGCACCCCCGATGATCCAGTTGCGCATGGCTCTTTCACTCTATCCCGCGCGCTGCCCGCTGGGCCGGCGGCAGCGCATGCCCGTCGGCCCGATAGGCTTGTGCGCGTGATCGACGTCAGAGAGCTCAGCGACAACCCCGAGAAGTTCCGCGCCAGCCAGCGTGCGCGCGGTGCCGACGAGTCCCTTGTGGACAGGGTGCTTGCCGCCGACTCGCGCCGCCGCGCGGCCCTGACCCAGTACGAGACGCTGCGTGCCGAGCAGAACGCCTTCGGCAAGAAGGTGGCCGCGGCGAAGGGCGAGGAGAAGCAGGCGCTCCTCGCGGAGGTCAAGGAGCTCGCGGCGAAGGTCAAGGCGGCGTCCGTCTCGGCGGACGAGGCCCAGGCAGAGCAGGACGAGCTCATGCGCATCTTCCCGAACCTCGTGATCGACGGCGTCCCGGGGGGCGGCGAGGACGACTACATCGTGGTCAAGACTGTTGGCACCCCGCGCGACTTCGCGGCCGAGGGCTTTGAGCCGCGCGATCACCTCGAGATCGGCGAGCTGCTCGGGGCGATCGACATGGAGCGCGGCGCGAAGGTCTCCGGCGCGCGGTTCTACTTCCTCAAGGGCGTCGGGGCCCGGCTCGAGCTCGCGCTCCTGCAGATGGCCCTTGATCAGGCCATCAAGGCCGGCTTCACGCCCATGATCACCCCGACGCTCGTGCGCCCCGAGACCATGCAGGGCACGGGCTTCGACGTCAAGCACGACGCCGAGATCTACCGCCTCGCCGAGGACGATCTGTACCTCGTGGGCACCTCGGAGGTCTCCCTCGCGGGGTACCACTCCGACGAGATCCTCGACCTGTCCGGGGGCCCGGTTCGCTACGCCGGTTGGTCCTCGTGCTACCGCCGCGAGGCCGGCTCGCACGGCAAAGACACGCGCGGCATCATCCGCGTGCACCAGTTCAACAAGGTCGAGATGTTCTCCTACGTCCCGCTCGAGGAGGCCGAGGCCGAGCACGCCCGCCTCCTCGCGTGGGAGGAGGAGATGCTCGCGAAGGTCGAGCTCCCGTACCGGGTCATCGACACGGCCGCAGGCGATCTCGGCATGAGCGCGGCCCGCAAGTTCGACTGCGAGGCGTGGGTCCCGACGCAGGGCCGCTACCGCGAGCTCACCTCAACGTCGAACTGCACGGGCTTCCAGGCCCGGCGGCTCAACATCCGCGAGCGGATGTTCGACGACGACGGCGCCGCCAAGGGCACGCGCAGCGTCGCGACGCTCAACGGCACTTTGGCGACGACACGGTGGATCGTCGCGATTCTCGAGCACCACCAGAACCCCGACGGCTCCGTCACCGTCCCGGCCGCGCTGCGCCCGTATCTCGGCGGCCTCGAGGTGCTCCCGGTTCTGTGACGGCTCTCGTCGAGGCGGATTACTGACGTTAGGTGAACACTCACACTGTGGGGAAGCCTGTGAGTATTCACTGGCTGTTCACGGTCCGTGGCAGAGCCGTCACCAGCACTGTCGGTCGCTAGTGGTTCACTAGATCCATGACAACAATGCTGAACGCTGGCATCGATGACCAGCTGGGAACCATGAATCGCAAGCTCGTGGGCCTCGATGTCGACGGTACCCTCGTGGACCACTTCGGCCACATGAGCCCAGCCGTGCGCGAGGCCGGGCAGGCTCTCGTGGCCGCCGGGCACGAGGTCGTCGTCGCGACGGGCCGCTCGCTCGGCGCGACCCTCCCCGTCGTGGAACTCCTCGGGATCGAGAGGGGCTACGTCGTCTCGTGCAACGGCGGCGTCACGGCACGCATCCACGCCGGGGCGAACGGCGGCTACGAAGTGATCGACCGCCGTATCTTTGACCCGTCGCCCGCGCTCCAGGCTCTCCGCCACCGTCTTCCCGGCGCGAAGTACGCGCTCGAGGACACCGAGGGCAACTTCCTCTCGACCGAGCGCTTCCAGGACGCGAGCTTCGGCGTCGAGGCCACCGGCGTGACGTTCGAGGACCTCCTCGGCACGCAGGCGGTCCGACTCGTGGTGTTCTCGACCGACGCCACGGCGGAGGAGTTCGGCCGTGCCGTCGAGTCGATCGGCCTCCACGGCGTGACCTACTCCGTGGGCTGGACCGCGTGGCTCGACATTGCCGCGAAGGGCGTCACGAAGGCGAGCGGTCTCGAGCGAGTCCGCTCGCTCGTCGGGATCGATCCTGCGCACACCGTCGCCGTGGGCGACGGCCGCAACGACATCGAGATGCTCCAGTGGGCCGGGCGCGGTATTGCGATGGGTCAGGCCCCCGACGAGGTCAAGGCCGCTGCGGACGAGGTCACCTCGGCCGTCGAGGACGACGGCGTCGTCGGAGTCATGCGCTCGCTCCTGTAGCGGCGGCGGTCACCCGGGCGAACCGGCGTCAGCGCGCCTCGAGCATGAGCCGCATGAGGTGCGCGGCGGCGGGACGGGCCTCGAACTCCTCGTTCCAGTGCGCGCGGGCGATCGCCTTCGACACGGCCTGCGCCGTGATGCCGAGCGCCTCCGCGACGGCCTTCTGCTGGCCCCGCACCCCAGGTGTGAGGAGCTCGATAACCCGCCATTCCGCCGTCGTCCGCCTGGCGATGATGAGGCCGAGGAGGCGGAGGATCGCCGCCGCCTCGGCGGCGAGCACGCGGTCGGGGCCGTCGACGGAGATCGCGGCTTCGTCCTTGATGTGCTGGGCGCGTTCGACGGCGCGGCGCGAGTAGACGAGCCCGAGGCCCGTGACGTCGTGGATCGCCTCGGGCAGCGGCTCGCCGAGAGGGCCGACGCCGATGCCCACGTTCCAGCGCACTCCGCCGCATGATTCGGCGCGCATCGCGGTCAGGCTCGCGTCGATGGCCAGCTCCGCGCTGAGGAAGACGCCTTGGACCTCGTCTCCGACGGTCCGGGCGAACGGCACCTCGGCCCGTGCCCTCGAGAGCGCGCGCAGGAGGTTCGGCACTTTGTCCCCCGGTTCGCGGTCGCGCTGATTGATCGTGACCGTGTACATGGCCCGAGCCTAGCGGCGGATATGCGCTCGGAGGCCCGTCAATGAACGAGCAATGACCTCGTGTCGAGCGAGATCTGACCACTCGATGAGCAAAAAGTGGCCACTCGTCGACTTTGCGACGAGTGGCCACGTCTCGCTGAACGAGTGGTCACTATCGACCAGAGCTCAGTGCCCTTCGGCCTCGAAGCGCTTGATCGATGCCTCGAGCTCGGCCTCGGCCGCGGCACGGTCCGCCCAGCCGGCCGGCTTGACCCACTTGCCCGGCTCGAGGTCCTTGTAACGGCTGAAGAAGTGCTCGATCTCCTTGACGAGCCACTCGTCGAGGTCCGAGGCCTCCTGAATGTGGTCGAAACGCTTGTCCGCGGGGACGCACACGAGCTTGGCGTCGCCGCCGGACTCGTCCTCCATGTTGAAGATCGCGATGGGCCGCGCCTCAAGCAGGATCCCGGGGAAGAGGTCCACGTCGGGGTACCACACGAGCGCGTCGAGGGGATCGCCGTCCTCGCCGAGCGTGTTCTCGAAGTAGCCGTAGTGCGTCGGGTACTGCATCGAGGTGAAGAGGACGCGGTCCAGGCGGACGCGACCCGTCTCGTGGTCCACCTCGTACTTGACGCGGGAGCCGCGGGGGATCTCGATCGTGACGTCGTGCTTCATGGTGCTCCTTGACTGGCAGCGTGCAGGGGCGGCCGCCCAGGGCGCGAAAACCCGCGGTCGGCGGCAACTAGTATTGAGGATATCCGCACTGGGGGGCGTGCTCTCCCATCGCACGTCGCCGAACAAGCCTCGAACCCCAGGACCGCCACCGTATGAGCAAGTCGCCCGGCCGCGTCCAGAACGCCGTGACGTGGTGGCTCGTCTCGACCCTTCTCGCCATCGTCGCGGTGGTCGGCGGAGCGTATATGGCGCCCGCGTTCCCGGCCCCGCTGCTGAACCCGCCCGCGCCCACGCCGAGCGTGCCCGCGTGGCTCAAGCCGCCGTCGTCGGCCGCTCCGCTCAAAGGGGCGACGCCTCTCTCAGACTCCGCGCCGACCCCCGCTGCGGCGGCGCTCGCGAAGACGATCGAGGCCCAGCTCGGCCCCAACAACGGGACGTTCGGCGCGGCGGTCCTCGACGGCGCGTCCGGGCAGACCCTCTATAGCCGCGAGGGCGCTGTTCCGGTGGCGCCGGCGTCGAACCTCAAGCTCCTCACGGCCGCGGCCGCCCTCACGACCCTCGGCCCGGAGGCGACGTTCCACACCCGCACGGTGCGTGGGAGCGCCCCGGGCAGCGTCGTGCTCGTGGCTGGCGGCGACGTGTTCCTCGGGAATGGGGACTCCTCGCCCGACGCCGTGGTGGGCCGGGCAGGCATCGCGACGCTCGCCAAGCAGACCGCCGCGGCGCTCGGTCCCGTCCACGGGCCCGTATCGATCCAGCTTGACGATTCGCTCTTCACAGGCGCCTCGCTCAACCCCGTGTGGGCGCCCGAGGACGTCGCCGCGGGCGAGGTCGCGCCGATCGCGCCGATCGCGGTCAACGTCGCGCGCGCCCTGCCCGGAGCCGGCGTCACGCGGCCGGTCGATCCGGCGATGGCCGCGGCCTCCGCATTCCGCGATGCCCTCGCGGCGGCACTCGGCCCGGGCGCCAGCGTGGTGAGCGGCATGTCACGCGGCACGGCCGGCGGGGGCGCCGAGCTCGCGAGCGTGGCCTCCGCTCCGCTCGCGGACCAGCTCGCGTACACGCTGCGCGAATCCGACAACTACGCGGCGGAGACTCTGGCCCGCCTCGCCGCCGCGGCGAGCGGACGCCCCGCGAGCATCGACGGGGCGCGGGCGCTCCTCAAGGACACGGCCCAGCGACTCTTGGGTACCACGGACGGCCTCGTGCTCGACGATGCGTGCGGGCTCGCCATCACGGACCGTATCCAGCCGCAGCAGCTCGCAGGGATTGTGCGCGCCATGACGACGGGCAGCGACGCGCGGCTCCGGCGCGCGCTCGGCGGTCTCCCCGTGGCGAGCCTCACGGGGACGCTCGCCTCGCGCTACGGGCAGGGGTCCGCGGGCGCAGGCTTCGTGCGCGCCAAGACCGGGACGCTCAACACGGTCACCGGACTTTCGGGCTACGTGGTCGACGCCGACGGGCGCCTCCTCGTCTTCTCGATCGTCGCGAACGGCCTCGCTTCCACGGCGCGCACGAACGCTGCCGCCCAGATCGACGCGGCCGCGTCCGCGCTGGCGGGCTGCGGCTGCCGCTGACGGGCTCACGCGGCGAAAGCCCTGAGCGAACGCGCCTCGGCGGCCCGCACCGCAGTGTGTTCTGACGGTCCCGTGTGGTCTGATGGGGGTATGGATGTCCACGAGACGGCACCGCAGCTCATCAATTGGGATCTCGCGGCCGCCACTGCAGCACGTTTGGCTCCTCCCGGCCCCCAGCTCACAGCCGTTGAGGCCTCGAGCGCCGTCGCGAGCCTGAGGCGCCTCGCGGACGTCGCCGTGCCGCACGTCCACCGGATCACGGGGCTTGATGCGGCGGAGGATCTCCGCGACTCGCAGGTCCTCGTTGTGGACCGCGGATCGTGGGCCAAGGCCAACACGCAGGGCTTCGCCGTCATGCTCGGGCCGGTCTTGACCCAGCTGGTCGAGAAGAAGGCGAGCGAGATCACGCCCTCGGCCGCGCGCATGGGCGGCGCGATCACGGGCGCGCAGCTTGGAGCCGTGCTCGCGTTCCTCTCGAGCAAGGTCCTCGGGCAGTACGAGCCGTACGCCGCGCTCGCCCCCGATTCGGGCGTGCCGGAGGCCGGCCGGCTCCTGCTCGTTGCTCCGAACATCGTGCAGATCGAGCGCGAGCTCAACGTCGAGCCCGAGGACTTCCGGCTGTGGGTGTGCCTCCACGAGCAGACGCACCGCGTGCAGTTCGCCGCGGCGCCGTGGCTCCGCGGGCACATCCTCGAGCAGGTCGGGAAGCTCTCGGACAGCCTCCTGGGCAACATGGACTCGGTCATGGAGCGGGCCACGGCCGCGGCGAAGTCACTCCGCGACCGGCCGTGGGTCGGCGTCGGGCAGCCCGTCCCGAGCCGCGGCGCGATCCTCGACCTGCTTCAGGACCCGGCGGAGAAGGCCGCGATCTCTCACCTCACGGCAATCATGAGCCTCCTCGAGGGCCACGCGACCGTGGTCATGGACGCAGTTGATGCCGAGGTGGTCCCGAGCGTCAAGACGATTCGGCAGCGGTACACGGCGCGGAGCGAGAACCGCGGCGTCCTCGAGGCCTTCGTGCGGAGGGTCCTCGGGCTCGACGCCAAGATGCGGCAGTACACGGACGGCGCGAAGTTCGTCACGGGCGTCGTGGACGAGGTCGGCATGCAGGGCTTCAACCGCATCTGGGAGCGCCCCGAGAACCTTCCGACGGAGGAGGAGATCCACGCGCCGGCCGCGTGGGTCGCGAGGATGGGGTGACCACCCGGGACGTCGCCTCGCCCGGTCGGCGGAGACTGAGTCCCGCGGTCGGCCGCGCACGGAACGCCGTCAAGGCGGCTCTCGCCGAGGCCGGCTGGCCCTCGCGGGTCCTCGTGGGCTGCTCGGGCGGGCCTGACTCGCTCGCGCTCGCGGCCGCCGTCGCTCATTTCGCTCGGCGAGGCGCGGTTGGCGGGCACCCGCTCGAGGCTGGCGCCGTCGTCGTCGACCATGGGCTCCAGGAAGGCTCGGGCGAGATCGCGCGGACGACGGCGGGTGTCCTGGCCGGGCTCGGACTCTCGCCTGTGCGCGTGGTCGCCGTCGAGGTGCGGCGATCGGGGGAGGGGCCCGAGGCTGCAGCGCGGGCCGCGCGGCTCGGCGCACTCGAGGCCGAGGCCTCGGAATGTGGAGCCGGCGCGGTGCTGCTCGGCCACACGCTCGACGATCAGGCCGAACAGGTGCTGCTCGGGCTCGCGCGCGGCTCGGGAACACGTTCCCTCGGCGGCATGCGTTCCGTCCGCGGGCTGTACATCCGGCCGTTCCTAGGCCTTCGCCGCGCCGACACGGTCGAGGTCTGCGCTGCGGAGGGGCTCGAGCCGTGGTTCGACCCGACCAATGCGGATCCTCGATACATGCGTTCTCGCGTACGTGTTGGAATCATGCCGTTCCTCGAGGCGGAGCTCGGACCCGGCGTCGCTGAGGGACTCGCGCGGACGGCGTCGATTCTGGGGCAGGACGCGGACTATCTCGACGCCGAGGCTGAGCGCGTCTATGCGGGGCTCGTTGAGCGGGACGCCATGGAGTCCGGACAGGCGACGGTCCTCCTGCCCGGCGCGGCGGTCCGGGAGCTCCCGGCCGCAATCAGGAGCCGCGTGCTCGCTCTCGCCGTGATCGAGCTCGGGGGGCAGCCGACCTTTGAGCGACTCGCCGCCGTCGACCGTCTCCTCGAGCGGCGCGGTTCCGCGGGCCCCATCGAACTGCCGGGGCACGTGAGCGTGCATCGCCAGCCACGCCGGAAGGATGCGGCGCCCGGAACCGAGTATGGGAAGCTAGTCTTTGTATCGCACCGCTGACGCCGGGTTTCGGGACAGACCCCTGTGGGACTGACCGACTCGCGTCGAGACCCGAGTTCCAGGAGCGCAGGTGGATTCTCACGACGTCCAAGCAGACCTCAAGCACGTCCTCTATGACCGGGAGCAGATCCAGGGCCGGATCGCCGAGCTCGCCGCGCGCATCGACACGGACTACGAGGGCCGCGACCTCCTGATCGTCGGCGTGCTCAAGGGCGCCGTGATGGTCATGGCGGATCTGGCTCGCGCGCTGCACAGCCACGTCACGATGGACTGGATGGCCGTCTCCTCCTATGGCTCCGGGACGCAGTCCTCGGGGGTGGTCCGCATCCTCAAGGACCTCGATTCCGACCTCATGGGCAAGCACGTGCTCATCGTCGAGGACATCATCGACTCCGGCCTGACCCTCTCGTGGCTCAAGACGAACCTCGAGTCCCGGGGCACCGCCTCGGTCGAGATCTGCACGGCGTTCCGCAAGCCGGACGCGGCGAAGGTCAAGATCGACGTGAAGTACGTCGGCTTCGACATCCCCAACGAGTTCGTGGTCGGCTACGGGCTCGACTACGCGGAGAAGTACCGCAACCTCGACTTCGTGGGCACGCTCGCGCCGCACGTCTACGAGTAGGCTGCCAACTTTTCGGGGCGGGGTTCCTTCCGGTAAGCGTACTGGAAGGAACCCCGCCCTCGTTGGGGGAGGAACCCCGGAATTCCGGGGTTCCTGGTCCCGATCGCGTACCGGCAACGCCGTTCGGGACCCTTAAATGCGTACGGTTCGACCCGGGCCGGCCTGAGACCCGTCCGGTCGGACGCGGTCCGGCCTGTGTACCGCAGTGTCGGCCGGAGTCAGCGCGGCGCCGCCTCCAGTGCCGCGCGGATCGTCGCGATTGTGCGCTCCGGGCGGTGGATGACGTCTGCGTAGGTCGGGGAGACAGTGGAGCGCGTGGACGAGGACTTGCCATTTCTCAGCAATAAGGCCGTGACCTGGCCGCAGCTCCGGACAGTGCGCTCGGACAGTCGGAGGGAGCCGATGATGATTCGCGGCGAGATGCGCGGTCTCCCGGCGGTGAAGGCACCACAGTCCGTGGCTCTCTGCGGCGGAGACACACGTGAGCGCTGCGAGATGCTCGGCAGCGACGGAGAGCTCGTGGGGGAGTCCCGGAAGCGCGACGACGCCCCGACGTGGAGTGGCGATGACGCCAGCAGCGCGGGCTGAGGAGATCTCGCGCTTACGGGCTTCGGCCGCGGTCCCGGGCGGAGCGTACGGGTTTCGGCCGCGGCCGAGCCGCCACCGATCCGGCAATCCGCGCGAACCTCGCGAAATTCGCCCCGACGCTGCTCGGTAAATCGGCGGAACGCGTACGGATTGGCGCGGGTCGGGACTTGGGCCCTCCAGTACAGGTACTGGCCGCCCCGGGTTCGCCTTCGGCGCCCCGCCCCATGCGGCGTTCGCCCTCGGCGCACACCGCCCGGGGGAACTTTTGTCCTTGACTGTGCGTGATGTTGTCCGAACGGTATAGCTTGTTGCGGTACTTGCCCGTCAACAGATGTAGGCAGGGGCAGGGGACCTCAGCGCTACGCGGCGCCGCGGCACAACAGAAGGGACGGGGCTCGGCCCCGAGTTCATGAACGTCAAAAGCTTCGTCAAGGGTCCTGGGATCTGGATCCTCGTTGTGATCGCCCTCCTCCTCATCGCCTTCGGAACGCTGGCGCCGGGGGGCAGCGCGACCGTCGACACGCAGGTTGGCATCCAGCTCCTCAAGGACGGCAAGGTCGACTCCGCGAAGATCTACAACGGCGAAGAACGCGTCGACATGGTCCTCAAGGACAACTACGTCGACAACGGGCAGAACAAGGGCAAGAACGTCCAGTTCTACTACGTGGATCCGCGTGGCGGCGAGGTAGTCCAGGCGGTCGAGAACGCGAACCTCAAGACCTACAACGATGTCCCGACCGGCAACAACTGGTTCGGCTCGATTCTCTCCCTCATCATTCCCGTCCTCCTGCTCGGCGCACTCTTCTGGTTCCTGCTCTCACGCATGCAGGGCGGCGGCTCCCAAGTCATGAAGTTCGGTAAATCCCGAGCAAAGATGATCACGAAGGACATGCCCCAAGTGACGTTTAGCGACGTCGCGGGCGCCGACGAGGCCGTCGAGGAACTTCAGGAAATCAAGGAGTTCCTCCAGGAGCCCGCAAAGTTCCAGGCCGTCGGAGCGAAAATCCCGAAGGGCGTCCTGCTCTACGGCCCTCCGGGAACCGGCAAGACGCTCCTGGCTCGTGCCGTCGCCGGCGAGGCCGGCGTCCCGTTCTTCTCGATCTCGGGTTCCGACTTCGTCGAGATGTTCGTCGGCGTGGGTGCGTCCCGCGTCCGTGATCTCTTCGAGCAGGCCAAGTCGAACGCGCCCTCGATCATCTTCGTCGACGAGATCGACGCCGTCGGCCGCCACCGCGGAGCCGGTATTGGCGGCGGCAACGACGAGCGCGAGCAGACCCTCAACCAGCTCCTCGTTGAGATGGACGGCTTCGACCCCAAGGCGAACGTCATCCTCATCGCCGCGACCAACCGCCCCGACGTCCTCGACCCGGCACTCCTCCGTCCAGGCCGATTCGACCGCCAGGTGCCGGTGGAGGCGCCGGACCTCGTGGGCCGCGAGCAGATCCTTGGCGTCCATTCCAAGGGCAAGCCGATGGCAGGCAACGTGGACCTCAAGGCCGTCGCGAAGAAGACCCCGGGTTACACGGGTGCCGATCTCGCGAACGTCCTCAATGAGGCGGCGCTCCTCACGGCGCGCTCGAACGCGCAGCTCATCGATGATCGCGCCCTCGACGAGGCGATCGACCGCGTCATGGCCGGCCCGCAGAAGCGCAGCCGCGTCATGAAGGACCTCGAGCGCAAGATCACGGCCTACCACGAGGGCGGCCACGCGCTGGTGGCGGCCGCGCTCCGCAACTCGGCCCCCGTCACGAAGATCACGATCCTGCCCCGCGGCCGGGCGCTCGGCTACACGATGGTGGTCCCGGAGAACGACAAGTACTCCGTGACGCGCAACGAGCTCCTCGACCAGCTCGCCTACGCGATGGGCGGCCGCGTCGCCGAGGAGATCGTGTTCCACGACCCGTCCACGGGGGCCTCGAACGACATCGAGAAGGCCACCTCGACGGCCCGCATGATGGTCACGCAGTACGGCATGAGCGAGCGCGTCGGCGCGGTCAAGCTCGGACAAGGCGGCGGCGAGCCGTTCCTCGGCCGGGACGCCGCGCACGAGCGCAATTACTCCGACCAGGTCGCGTACGTCGTGGACGAGGAGGTGCGCCGTCTCATGGACCAGGCGCACGATGAGGCCTACGCGATCCTCACCGACAACCGCGACGTCCTGGACCGCCTCGCGGCCTCGCTGCTCGAGCACGAGACCCTCAACCAGCGTGAGATCGCCGAGATCTTCACGGACATCCGCAAGCGCGACTTCCGCGAGGTGTGGCTCTCGAAGGAGTCGCGCCCGGTGCAGCACATCCCGCCCGTCGAGACGGAGAACGAGCGTCGCGAGCGCGAGCGGCACGAGGAGAAGTCCCGCCACGACCACGAGGCGACGGACGCCGAGCGCAAGGCCCAGGAGGAGGCGGCCGCGGCTCGTCGCAACCAGCCGCTCGACACGGCCCACCCGCACGTCCACGGCGGAGGGGAGCAGGACTTCTCCGGCGGTCCGCAGCCCCCGCACGATGGTCACACGGGCGGCACCGGCGCGGGCGCGTGAGGCGCCCCCGCTAGGATCATGCCGTGACCCACATTGACGACGACGATGTTGCCGCCATGTCCGAACTCGATCCGAACATGGACCTTCTGCGGATCGAGGCGGCCGTTCGGGAGATTCTGATTGCGGTCGGGGAGGACCCCGACCGCAGCGGCCTCCGGGAGACCCCGAAGCGGGTGGCGCGCGCGTTCGCGGAGACGTTCGCGGGGCTTCACCAGACCCCGGAGGACGTTCTGGGCGTGACCTTCGACCTCGATCACGAGGAACTCGTGCTCGTGAAGGACATCCCCTTCTACTCAACGTGCGAGCATCATCTCGTCCCCTTCCACGGAGTCGCGCACGTCGGGTACATCCCGTCGCACGACGGGCGCGTCACCGGGCTCAGCAAGCTCGCCCGGCTCGTGGACATCTATGCGCGCCGGCCCCAAGTCCAGGAGCGCCTGACAACCGACGTGGCGGAGGCGCTCGTGAAGCACCTCAAGCCGCGTGGAGTGATCGTCGTCGTCGAATGCGAACACATGTGCATGTCGATGCGAGGAGTCCGAAAGCCGGGCGCCAAGACGGTCACGAGTGCTGTACGCGGGCAGCTGCACGATCCGGCGACCCGCGCCGAAGCCATGAGCCTCATTCTCGGAAGGTAACAGCCGCAATGGACACCCTCGCCGCAGCACCCGGGACCGGGCCCAACACATCGCCCCTCCCCGTCCTCCGCAAGCCTCGCCCGAGGGCGACCTTCGAAACCCTCCCGACGGACCGCGCCGTCGTCATGGGCATCCTCAACGTCACGCCGGATTCCTTCAGCGACGGCGGCCAACATACGACGGCGGATTCGGCTATCGCTGCTGGCCTCCGGATGTTCTACGGCGGCGCCGACATCATCGACGTGGGCGGCGAATCCACGCGCCCCGGCGCCGAGGACGTGCCCGAGGACGAGGAGCAGCGCCGCGTTCTCCCAGTCGTCGAAGCCCTCGTGAAGGCCGGGGCCGTGGTCTCGGTCGACACCCGTCACGCGGGCACGGCGGCGAGGGCCCTCGAGGCGGGCGCACTCATCATCAACGACGTCTCGGGCCTCGAGGTCAGCCAGGACATGATCGATCTCGTGGCGGAGCGCGGCGCGTACTACGTGCTCATGCACAACCGCGGCAACTCCCGCACCATGGACTCCCTCACGAAGTACGGCAACGTCCTCGAGGACGTGCTCGCCGAGACCGTGGGCGTTCGCGATCGTCTGCGTGCCGCGGGGGTGGCCGACCACAAGATCATCGTCGACCCGGGCCTCGGCTTCGCGAAGACGGGCGAGCAGAACTGGGCCCTCGTGGCGGGCCTCGAGAGGTTCCTCGAGCTCGGCCATCGGGTGCTCGTGGGCGCGTCCCGCAAGCGCTTCCTCGGCGAGCTTCTCACGTCCGCAGGCAAGGCGGCCCCGCCCGAGCAGCGCGACGCGGCGACCGCGGCGATCACCGCGCTGACGGCAGCCAAGGGCGCGTGGGGCGTCCGCGTGCACGACGTCGCCTCGAACCTCGACGCCGTCAAGGTCGTCGCGCGGGCCAGGACCTGAGGTCGGGGCGAGTGGGCACCCGAGCCGACCTCATCACCCTCCGGGGCGTCACCGCCGTCGGACATCATGGGGTGCTCGACTTCGAGCGCCGCGAGGGGCAGCCCTTCGTCGTGGACGCCGTGCTGCACAGCGACTTTTCCAGGGCCGCAGCCACCGACGACATCGCGACGACGGCGAGCTACGCGGAAGTCGCCGAGCGCATCACGCAGCTTGTGTCGGGGGAGCCGGTCAACCTCATCGAGACGCTCGCGGTGCGTATCGCGGACACTATCCTCGCGGAGTTCCCCCCGATCAGCGGAGCTGAGGTCACGGTCCACAAGCCGAAGGCGCCCATCGAGGTGCCGTTCGGCGACGTTTCAGTGACAGTCTTCCGAGGAAGGTGAGATGAACCCAGACCCTTCCGCGACACCGTCCGAGTACACGCGCGCAGTGCTCGCCCTCGGCAGCAACTTGGGGGAGCGCGCCGAGACGCTCGCCGAGGCGGTCTCCGATCTCGTCGACCGCCCCGAGGTTCGGCTCGTCGACGTCTCGCCGGTCATCCAGACGAAGGCTGTGGGCGGCCCCGAGGGGCAGCCCGACTTCCTCAATATGGTCATGATCGTTGTCACGACCCTTGGGCCGTACGAGCTGCTCGCGCACTGCCAGGCCGTGGAGGCCAAGCACCATCGCACGCGCGAGGTGCGCTGGGGCCCGCGCACGCTCGACGTCGACGTCATCACCTACGGCAACCTCGTCCAGGACGATCCCGTGCTCACGCTCCCGCACCCCCGCGCCGCGGAGCGCGCATTCGTGCTGTTCCCGTGGCTGCTCATCGATCCGACGGCCGTGCTCGAGGGCCATCCGATCGTCGAGCTCCTCGAGGACTGCTCGGACGCGTCGGGCATCGAGGACTACGACATGCTGCTTGACGAGGGGCTCGCATGAAGCCGATTCGCCTGACGGCTCTGGGCCTCATCGGGATCCTGCTCGGCCTGCTCGGCTTCGGCGCGACCGAGATGTCGGACCGTGCTTCGGCGGCCACCCCCGTGCTGCCCTACAGCGCGCTGGGGAGCATGGCCGTCATCGCTGGGTTCACCCTGGTGCTCGGGATCCGCGTGCTCCGCTGGCGGAACAGCGAGAAGCGCACGCGCATGATCGACCCCATCTTTGCGGCCCGGACCCTGGTCCTCGCGCACGCATGCGCGTATGCGGGAGCGGTGCTGCTCGGCTGGCACGCGGGCGTCATCGCGGACCAGATCCCCGTGTGGACCGTGCGCTCCACGAGCCCCGTGGTGCTTCAGGCGGTCGCGATGATGGGCGGCGGCGTGATCATGGTCGCGATCGGGCTGCTCGTCGAGCGCTTCTGCCGGATTCCTCCCGAGGACGGAGACGAGGGCGAGAACGGCCGCCGCAAGCGCGGTCCCAGCCGAACGGGCGACGCCGAGGGCGGCTATGCGTAGAACGTCGCTCAGCCGGGGGAGCGTCGCGTGACGCGCCCGGGCCGCCTGGGCGTGGGCGTCATCGGCGCGGGGAAGGTGGGCGCCGTCCTCGGTGCGGCCTTGCGCGCGGCCGAGCACGCCGTCGTCGGTGTTTCCGCCGTGTCTGAGGCGAGCCGGGAGCGCGCGGAGACCCTCCTGCCCGGGGTGCCGATCCTCGAGATCCCGGACATCATCGAGCGCTCGGAGCTCGTGCTGCTCGCCGTGCCGGACGACGCCCTGGGGCCGCTCGTCGAGGGCCTCGCGAAGCTCGGCGCGTGGCAGCCTGGCCAGCTCGTCGCGCACACGTCCGGGCGGCACGGCGTCGGGATCCTCGCGCCCGTGCGCGGGGCCGGCGCGATCCCGCTCGCGATTCACCCCGCCATGACGTTCACGGGCATGAGCCTGGACCTCGGGCGGATCATGGACTGCCGCTTCGGGGTCACGGCCGATCCCGCGATGCTGCCCATCGCGCAGGCGCTCGTGGTCGAGATGGGCGCCGAACCCGTGGTCATCGCCGAGGGCGACCGCGTGGCGTATCACGCCGCGCTCGCGCACGGCTCGAATCACCTCGTGACGATCGCCGCGCAGGCCGCCGAGATCCTCGCGCGCATCGGGGTCGAGGAACCCGACCGTCTCCTGGGCCCGCTGCTCCGCGCATCGCTCGACAACGCGCTCGCCGCGGGGGAATCGGCGCTCACGGGGCCCGTGGCGCGGGGCGACGTGGGCACCGTGACCGCTCACATGGAGGCCCTCGTCGAGCTCGCAGCTGGTGGAATGGGCGCGGTGAGCGCCCCGGACATCCTCGAGGCCTACCGGGCGATGGCGCTCGCCACGGCGCGGCGCGCGGAGCGGCGCGGGCTGTTCGGCGCCGACGTGCGTGCCCGGCTCGAGGCCGCGCTCGCTCCCGAAGACGACGGCGCCAAGGACGGCGGTCCCGATGACGACGGTCCCGATGACGACGGTCCCGAGGAGGAACGCTGAATGGCGATCACGGTCGTCCACACGAAGGCTGAATTGCGGGCGGAGATCGCGCGCCTGCTCGCTGAGCACGGGGGGCGACGCGGGAGCGGGCTCGTCGATTCTCCAGCCCCCAGGGCCTCGCTCGGGCTCGTCGATTCCCCAGCCCCCAGGGCCTCGCTCGGGCTCGTTCCTACCATGGGCGCCCTCCACGACGGCCACCGAATGCTCGCGGAGGCCGCGGTCGCGGAGAACGACGTCGTCGTCGCGAGCATCTTCGTCAACCCGCTCCAGTTCGGCGACCCGAAGGACCTCGAACGGTACCCGCGCACGCTCGAGGCGGACGCGGCGCTCCTCGAGTCGGTCGGCGTCGACCTCGCCTTCGCCCCGAGCGTGGAGGAGATGTACCCGGGTGGCGATCCGCTCGTGCGCGTGACGGCGGGGCCGCTCGCGGACAAGTGGGAGGGGGCGTCCCGCCCGGGGCATTTCGACGGCGTGCTCACGGTCGTAGCGAAGCTCTTCCACCTCGCCCTCCCGACGCCGGTCGCCGGCCGGCCCGCCGCGTTCCGTGCGTACTTCGGGCAGAAGGACGCGCAGCAGCTCGCGATCGTGCGGCGCATGGTCAAGGACCTCGATTTCCCGGTCGACGTGGTCGGCGTCCCGATCGTCCGCGCCGAGGACGGCCTCGCCCTTTCGAGCCGCAACCAATTCCTCAGCCCCGAGCAGCGCGAGGCGGCGCTCGTGCTCTCGCGGGCGCTGCGCCTCGTGGACGAACGCGCAACGGCGCACGAACCGCTCGAGCCGGACGACGCCGTCGCCCTCATCGCCTCGCAGCCGGGCGTCGAGCTCGACTACTTCGACGTCGTGGATCCGGACACGCTTGAGCCCCTCGCGTTCGCCTGCCGCGAGACCCCGTTCACGGGGGAGGCCCTCGCGATCGTGGCCGCGAAGGTCGGGGACGTCCGGCTCATCGACAACATGCCGCTGAAGGCCCGCTGACCCTCCCCGTCTCGGGTACAGCTAACGCCAGCTCTGGCTGTCTCGGGTACAGATACTTGGCGTACCCGAGACGCTCAGCTCGAGAAGAACTGGGTCAGTCGATCGATGAGGGCCCTGGCCGGGCGCTCGGGGGCGTCGTGCGCGAGCCGAGGGAGGACGTCGAAGTCTGAGGCGGGCAGGACGTCGTCGAGCTTGTCCTTCGCCTCGGAGAAGTACTCGGGGCTCGCCCCGCCCACAAGGACGAGCGTCTCGAGGGGGAGCTGCTCGAACGGCTTGGCCTTCGAATCGGCCGCGACGACCGCACGAATCTCGCGTGGACCCGTGGGCAGGAGGCGCGTGAGCGTCTTTCCGGGCTGCGTGCGGCTCCCGATCCGGTTGAGCACCGTGAGGATGGGAAGCGGCAGCTTCGAGATGGGGCCCGCTGCCTGAAGCCCGCGGAGCAGCACGGCGAGGGCCTTCTCCTCGTCGTGGTGGCGGAGCGCGGCTTCGTAGTCGTCAAGCCAGTCGGCGTTGTAGCTTCCGTTGAACGAGATGATGGGGTCGTAGACGGCGAGCTGCGTGATGTCGAGCGTGCGACCCGCGTTGAGCGCGATGCAGCCCCCATAGTTATGCCCGAACACCGCCTGCGAACCGGTGTGCGCGAGGACGGCGCCGAGGTCCGCGATCTCGACCGCGAGCGAATAGTCGTCGGGCTGCGGCGAGGAGGCGCCGCGCCCGCGCCGGTTGTACACGTGCACCGGGGACCCCAGCGACTCCGCGAGGCGCAGCGCCAGCTCGCGGTACAGGTCCGCGGTCACCATCGAGCCATGGACGACGACGACGCCCCCCTCCGCCTGCTTGTCCCCGCCCGAGGCCGTGAGCAGCTCGAGGACCGCGCCGTCCCGCGTCGCGACAGTCGAGGCGTGGATCTGGGTAGCTGCCATGGAATGAGCCTAGCCCACGCAGCCTGCCTTAGAATCGAAGACTGTGACTGCACAGAATACTGCCACCGGAGGGAACGAGCCCGCCGACGCGAGCGAACAGATGCATGTTCGCCTTGAGAAGCGCGGCAAGTTGATCGCGCGCGGCGAGGAGCCCTATCCGGTCAAGCTCGAGCGCAGTCACTCCCTCGCGGAGGTCCGCGAGAAGCACCCCGATCTCGAGCCGGACACCGCCACGGGCGACTTTGTCGGCGTCGTCGGTCGCGTCGTCTTTGTCCGCAACACCGGCAAG
The DNA here is from genome assembly GCF_049332655.1 of Sinomonas sp. P47F7. Lineage (GTDB taxonomy): Bacteria > Actinomycetota > Actinomycetes > Actinomycetales > Micrococcaceae > Sinomonas. Next base: position 188,243 of record NZ_CP186327.1, read on the forward strand.
CTGTGCTTCGCGACCCTCCAGGAGGGTGACGGCACCCGGCTCCAGGCCATGTTGAGCCTCGCCAACGTCGGCGAGGAACGCCTCGCCGACTGGAAGGCGCTCGTGGACCTGGGTGACCACGTGTTCATCCATGGCGAGGTCATCTCGTCGAAGCGCGGCGAGCTATCAGTCATGGCCGATGAGTGGAAGATGGCGTCAAAGGCGCTGCGGCCGCTGCCCACGCTTCACGCCGAACTCAGCGAAGAAACGCGGGTTCGTCAGCGCTACGTGGATCTGCTCGTGCGCGAAGAGGCCCGTGACATGGTCTACACGCGCGCAAAGATCACCAAGTCCGTACGCGACACCCTTGATTCGCACGGATACGTCGAGGTCGAGACGCCCATGCTCAACCTCATTCATGGCGGTGCGACCGCCCGTCCGTTTGAGACGCATGTCAATGCCTTCGATCAGAGGATGACGCTCCGCATTGCCACCGAGCTCTACCTCAAGCGAGCGGTTGTGGGCGGAATCGAGCGGGTTTACGAGATCGGCCGGGTCTTCCGTAACGAAGGCGTCGATTCGACTCACAGCCCGGAATTTACAACTCTCGAATGCTATGAAGCGTATGCTGATCAATTCACCATGGCGGAGCGCATGAAGGAGATCATCCTCAACGTCGCGGACGTTGTGGGGATCCGGCAGATTGATACGCCCGAGGGCATGATCGACCTTGACGGCGAATGGCGTTGGCTTGGTGTCTATCCGGGCCTTTCCGAGGCTGTGGGCGAAGAGGTCACGCCTGATACTCCGCTCGAACGACTCTTGGAGATCGGCGATCGGCACGGTGTCAAGACCGATCCCCTGTGGACCACCGAGAAGGCCGTGATCGAGCTCTTCGGCGACATTGTCGAGCCGACGCTCCTGAATCCGACATTCGTTTACGACTACCCGCCCTCGGCCCAGCCCCTCGCGCGTCCGCATCGTGAGGATCCGCGCCTTATCGAGGCATGGGACCTCATTATCGGCGGGATGGAGCGCGGCACCGCGTTCTCCGAGCTCATCGACCCCGTGATCCAGCGCGAGCGCCTCAGTGAGCAGTCCAGACTTGCGGCCGAAGGCGACGACGAGGCGATGCAGCTCGACGAGGATTTCCTCCGCGCACTCGAATACGGCGCCCCTCCCATGGGCGGCATCGGCCTCGGAATCGACCGGCTCGTGATGCTCTTCACGCAGGCGGGCATTCGCGAGACTATCCTCTTCCCCCTGCTCAAGCCCGAGGCAAACTAACGTGGATTACGTAGCCGTCCTGCTTCCCCCGATCGTCGTTGGACTCATTTTCTGGTTCGCGATCCGGGCGATATTCAACGCGGACAAGTCGGAGCGCGAGGCCCTGGCCCAAGCCGAAAGGGAAGCGCAGCAGAGGGACGAGGGAAAAAGTTCCCCAACAGCCGGGTGATTCGTTTTGACGGCGGTGCCGGTACGGAAGCATAATGGCAGTGCAATAACCGCTCGCTGATAACCGGATAGCCGAATTGCCGGCCAGCTTGCTGTGTGCAGTGCTTGAGTGACAGCCCGTATCCCCCCAGCACCGACAGAGAGAGTAACCCATGGCGCAGAAAGTCAAGATCATCCTCGTTGACGACTTGGACGGCGGCTCGGCTGACGAGACCGTTCGTTTTGGCCTCGACGGGTCCAGCTACGAGGTTGACCTCTCCCACTCGAACGCGGCCAAACTGCGCGAGGCTCTCCAGGAATACGTTTCGGTGGCTCGCAAGTCCTCGGTTCGCGGTGCGCAGGCGCCCCGCCGGGCCGCTGGCACGGGCGGCTCCCGCAATTCGGAATCCGCCAAGATCCGCCAGTGGGCCCGCGACAACGGTTACAGCGTGAATAGCCGTGGCCGAATCCAGGCGGAGATCCAAGAGGCTTACCACAAGGCGAACGGCTGACCTAGCCCTCACCGATCACGCGAAGAAACCCGGCGCAACAATGCGCAGGGTTTCTTCGCATTTGTGATGCGGTTTTGGCAAATTCTCCAGTGATTGTGCAAAAGGCCCGGATCCCCGTCTGGGCATCTGCCCAGCTACCGGCGGGTTCACCCTGTGGCGAACAGCAGTGTGCGGCGGGGCCCCTGCACGTAGCATCGATGTACGCGCCAGTGCTGTCTTTGGCAGCCTGCACCCAATCAGCAAGACCGGGGAGTTCGAGCGATGTTCGAGAGATTTACAGACCGCGCCCGCCGCGTGGTCGTGCTGGCCCAAGAAGAGGCCCGCATGCTCAACCACAACTACATCGGCACCGAGCACATCCTCCTGGGCCTCATCCACGAGGGGGAGGGAGTTGCCGCGAAGGCGCTCGAGTCCCTCGGAATCTCCTTGGACGGTGTGCGCGAACAGGTGCAGGAGATCATCGGGCAGGGGCAGCAAGCCCCGTCCGGCCACATTCCGTTCACGCCGCGTGCCAAGAAGGTGCTCGAGCTGTCCCTCCGCGAGGCGCTTCAGCTCGGCCACAACTACATCGGCACGGAGCACATCCTTCTTGGCCTCATCCGTGAGGGCGAGGGCGTCGCGGCCCAGGTGCTTGTGAAGCTCGGCGCCGACCTCAACCGCGTGCGGCAGCAGGTCATCCAGCTGCTGTCCGGCTACCAAGGCAAGGAGACGGCGTCCACCGGGACCGGTCCTGGCCAGCCTGAGGGCAGCCCGGCCGGTTCCGTGGTCCTCGACCAGTTCGGCCGCAACCTCACGCAGGCCGCCCGCGAGAACAAGCTGGATCCCGTGATCGGCCGCGAGCACGAGATGGAACGCGTCATGCAGGTCCTCTCGCGCCGCACCAAGAACAACCCCGTGCTCATCGGCGAGCCCGGCGTCGGCAAGACGGCCGTCGTCGAGGGCCTCGCCCAGGCGATCGTGCGGGGCGACGTCCCGGAGACCATCAAGGACAAGCAGCTCTACACCCTTGACCTCGGCTCCCTCGTGGCTGGCTCGCGCTACCGCGGCGACTTCGAAGAGCGCCTCAAGAAGGTCCTCAAGGAGATCCGCACGCGCGGCGACATCATCCTGTTCATCGACGAGATCCACACGCTCGTCGGGGCGGGCGCAGCCGAGGGCGCGATCGACGCGGCGAGCATCCTCAAGCCGATGCTGGCGCGCGGCGAGCTCCAGACGATCGGTGCGACCACGCTCGACGAGTATCGCAAGCACATCGAGAAGGACGCCGCGCTCGAGCGCCGCTTCCAGCCGATCCAGGTCTCCGAGCCGTCGGTCGCGCTGACCATCGAGATCCTCAAGGGCCTCCGCGATCGCTACGAGGCGCACCACCGTGTCACGATCACGGACGGCGCGCTCGCCGCGGCGGCGAACCTCTCCGAGCGCTACGTGAGCGACCGCTTCCTTCCGGACAAGGCCATCGACCTCATCGACGAGGCGGGCGCGCGCCTGCGCATCCGCCGGATGACGGCGCCGCCGGAGCTCAAGGCCCTCGACGAGCGCATCGCGGGGCTCAAGCTCGAGAAGGAGTCCGCGATCGACGCCCAGGACTTCGAGGGGGCCGCATCGCTCCGCGACAAGGAGCAGCGGCTCATCTCGGAGCGTGCCGAGCGCGAGCGGGCCTGGAAGTCCGGCGACATGGACGGCGTGGCCGAGGTGGACGAGGAGCTCGTGGCCGAGGTGCTCGCGAACTCGACGGGCATCCCAGTGTTCAAGCTCACGGAGGAGGAGTCCTCGCGGCTCCTGCACATGGAGGACGAGCTGCACAAGCGCGTGGTCGGCCAGGACGACGCGATCAAGGCGCTCTCCCGGTCCATCCGCCGCACGCGTGCCGGCCTCAAGGACCCGAAGCGTCCCGGTGGGTCGTTCATCTTCGCTGGCCCCACGGGCGTCGGCAAGACCGAGCTCGCCAAGGCCCTCGCAGAGTTCCTCTTCGGCGAGGAGGACGCCCTCATCACGCTCGACATGTCCGAGTTCTCCGAGAAGCACACGGTCTCGCGGCTCTTCGGTGCCCCTCCGGGCTACGTCGGTTACGAGGAGGGCGGCCAGCTCACCGAGAAGGTGCGCCGCCGGCCGTTCTCCGTGGTCCTGTTCGACGAGGTCGAGAAGGCCCACGCGGACCTCTTCAACTCCCTCCTGCAGATCCTCGAGGACGGGCGCCTTACGGACAGCCAGGGCCGGGTCGTGGACTTCAAGAACACGATCATCATCATGACGACCAACCTGGGCACCCGGGACATCTCGAAGGGCGTCATGACCGGCTTCCAATCCGGCACCGACACGAAGACGAGCTACGAGCGGATGAAGAACCGCGTGACAGAGGAGCTCAAGCAGCACTTCCGCCCTGAGTTCCTCAACCGTGTCGATGACGTGGTCGTGTTCCCGCAGCTCACGCAGGAAGAGATCATCGAGATCGTCGACCTGTTCGTCGAGCGGCTCGAGAAGCGGCTCAAGGACAAGGACATGGGCATCGAGCTGACCCAGAAGGCGAAGGTCCTGCTCGCGACGCGCGGCTACGACCCCACCATGGGCGCCCGCCCGCTGCGCCGCGTCATCCAGAGCGAGATCGAGGACCAGCTCTCCGAGCGGATCCTGTTCGGCGATCTCTCCTCGGGCGACATCGTCCTGGTGGACGTCGACGGCGAGGGGGACACCGCGAAGTTCACGTTCACGGGAACCCAGCGCCCGCGCGTCCCCGAGGTGGTCGCCGCTGCGAAGGGCGGCAGCCACAAGGAACTCGGCGCCTAAATAACGGACGACGGCGGCCCCTCACCCCGCGCGGGTGAGGGGCCGCCGTCGTCCGCGTGCCTGAGTTGGTGTACCCGAGACGGGCGAGGGGCTGGGCTGGACCCTAGCCTTTCGGATGCCGCCTCACGTCGATGGCGAGCGCAGCGGTGAACGCTGCCGCGAGCCCCACGGCAAGCAGCGGCGCGAACAGCGGCGAGCCGCCGAGCCCGGCGAGCACGAGTCCCGCCCCGACAGCCAGAACGGCCACGACTGAGGCGGCGATCTTCCAGTCGTCTCCGATGATGAAGTCGTACCAGAACCGCAGGAAGGCCTTGACGAATCTCATGGCCTAGGCCTCCCCTCCGTGGCCGCGGCTGCACTGACCGCGGTGGGTGGCGCCGGCCGAACTTTCAGAACCCTGATGAGCACTGCGCAGACCAGGAGCCACCCGGCCAGGATCGGCAGCAGAGCGAGGTCCGAGCCGGACCATTCGAGGCCCTCGTGGGAGGGCGTCAGGCTCCCGAGGCCCCCGATCGACCAGAACGTGCCGAACGTCGCGAGGAGCAACCCCACGCAGAACTTGAGCGTGTTCTCGGGGACCCTCGTGAGCGGGGCGTGGACCACCACGGCGGCGAGCAGCACTACGACGAACGCGGCCGCAGCGCCGAGGATCGCGACCGGCATGTTCCCGGCGTTGAGCCCAAACGTGATGACGATGAATACCACCTCGACACCTTCGAGGAAGACGCCCTTGAAGCTGACCACAAACGAGAACCAGTCGAGACCGAACCGGACCTCGCTGCCGGCCGCCGCGGCGGCCTTGGTCTCCTTCTCGTAGACGAGGGCCTCGTCATGGAGCGCCTTGCGCCCGGACGAACGCAGAATCGCCTTGCGGAGCCACTGCAGGCCGAAGATCAGGAGCAGAATCCCGACTACGAGCTGGAGGCTCGCGCGCGGCAGCCACGTGGTGAGGGCGTAGCCGGTCGCCGCGGTGAACGCGGAGAGGGCCACGATCGCCGCGACAACGCCGGCCAGCGCGGATTTCCAGCCTCGCGTCACGCCCATCGCCAGCACGATCGTGAGCGCCTCGACCATCTCCACGAGCGCCGCGACGAAGACCGAGACGGCAAGACCCCACACGGCCGTCGAACTCATGGCTGCCACCCCTTCTGGCCTCAACGGCCGTGGTCAATCCGGGAGGTCCGTTCGCAGCCAGAGTAGCCGCTGCCGGCCCAGCCGGCACCACACCCCCAGCCGGCCGCGATGCGCCTACCCAAGCCACACCCCGCCCGGTAGGCTCCACACCATTGGGCGGATCCGAGGCCTCCCCCACGCGCGCGGGCGCGCGGCGACCGTTCAGCTGAACCGATCGAAGGAGCGGCGTGAAGAAGCTCATCAATGATCCGAGGGCGGTGGTCGAAGAGTCCCTTGAGGGCTTCGGCCTTGCCCACGGGGAACTCGTCGAGGTGCACCGCGACCCGCTGTACGTGACGCGCGTGGGCGGCGCGGTGCCTGGCAAGGTGGGCCTCGTCTCAGGAGGCGGGAGCGGGCACGAGCCGCTGCACGCGGGGTATGTGGGGCGCGGCATGCTTGATGCCGCCGTCCCCGGCCCCGTCTTCACCTCTCCCACACCGGACCAGATCATCCCGGCGAGCCGAGCTGCGGACGGGGGCGTCGGCGTCGTCCTCATTGTCAAGAACTACACGGGTGACGTGCTCAACTTCGAAACAGCGGCCGAGCTGTGCGAGGCCGAGGGCATCGAGGTGCGGACGGTCCTCGTCAATGACGACGTCGCGGTCGAGGACTCGCTCTATACTGCGGGCCGGCGTGGCGTCGCGGGGACCGTGCTCGTCGAGAAGATCGCGGGCGCGGCCGCCGAGCGGGGAGACGCGCTCGATGCGGTCGCCGCGATCGCCGCGAGGGTCGTGGCCAATGTGCGGTCCATGGGCCTCGCGCTGCGCCCGTGCACCGTTCCGCACGCCGGACGGCCGAGCTTCGAGCTCGGCGAGGACGAGATCGAGATCGGCATCGGCATCCACGGGGAGCCCGGGCGCCGCCGCGTCGGCCTTGAGCAGGCGGACGCGCTCGCCGGCCATCTCCTCGACCCGATCCTCGGCGACCTGGGCCTCGACACGGGGGAGAGGGCGCTCCTGTTCGTCAACGGCATGGGCGGCACGCCGCTGTCCGAGCTGTACATCGTGTTCCGGCGGGCCTGTGAGCTGCTCGCCGAGCGCGGGGTGACGGTCGAGCGGAGCCTCGTGGGCAACTACACCACGGCGCTGGAGATGCAAGGCTGTTCCGTGACGCTGCTGCGGCTCGACAACGAGCTCACGGCACTGTGGGACGCGCCGGTCAACACGCCGGCTCTGCGATGGGGAGAGTGAGATGACGGATCTGGATGCAGCCTGGGCCGACCGCTGGCTCCGCGAATGCGCCCGGGTGATGGCGGCGCACCGCGAGGAACTCATCGACCTCGACCGGGCGATCGGCGACGGCGACCACGGCGAGAACATGGATCGCGGCTTCCGGGCGGTCGTCGAGAAGCTTGACGAGGGCCCGAGCGACTCGGTCGCCGCGGCGCTCAAGGTGGCCGCGATGATGCTCATGAGCAAAGTGGGTGGCGCGGCCGGCCCGCTCTACGGCACGGCGTTCCTCCGGGCGTCCGTCGCCGCGGGAGAGCGGAGTGCCCTCGACGGGCCCGCGGTCGAGGCGATGCTCGCCGCCGCGCGGGACGGGATCGTGGCGCGCGGCAAGGCTGAGCTTGGCGACAAGACGATGGTCGATGCGTGGACCCCGGCCGTCGCCGCCGCAGGTCGGGCGGGCGACGGCGAGGCCGCCCTGGCCGCCGCTGCGTCGGCGGCCGAGGCGGGCGCCCAGGCGACGATCCCGCTGGTGGCCCGGAAGGGGCGCGCGAGCTACCTCGGGGAGCGCAGTGCGGGGCATCTCGACCCGGGTGCCGTCTCGACGTCGTACATCCTGCGCGCGGCCGTGACCGCAGCGGTCTCCGAGATCAGCGCGGGCGGCTTCGAGTGACGCCAGTCGGGCTCCTCATCGTCTCCCACAGCGCGCGGCTCGCAGAGGGCGTCGTCGAGCTCGCCGCGCAGATGGCGGGTTCGGTGCCGCTCGTCGCGGCGGGCGGGACCGACGACGGCGGCGTGGGCACGAGCTTCGAGAAGATCCTGAGCGGGGTGGCCGAGGCTGATCGCGGCGAGGGGGTCGTGATCATGACCGATCTCGGGTCCGCGGTCATGACCGCGGAGTCCGTCCTCGAGTTCCTTGACGACGAGCAGCGCTCGCGGGTCCGGCTCGCGGACGCGGCGCTCGTGGAGGGGAGCGTCGCGGCCGCCGTCGCCGCCGAATCGGGGGCGGGGGTCGACGCCGTGGTGCGCGCCGCGGAGGAGGCCGTGCCGTGCGCGCCCGCCGAGGAGGGTCCCGAGGTGGGCGAGCCCTCGGCGTCGGCGGTGGTCACGCTGACGAATCGCGCGGGGCTGCATGCCCGGCCCGCCGCGGTCCTCGCGGGCCGGCTGTCGCAGCTCGACGCCGGGATCACGATCAACGGCGCGGACGCCCAGTCGGTGATGGCCCTCATGGCGCTCGGCGCGCGGAAGGACGCCCAGCTCGTGGTTGAGGCCTCGGGGCCCGACGCGGAGAAGGCCGTTCGCCTCGTGCGCGAGCTTGTGGAGCGGGGTTTCGGCGAGCCCGCCTGACGTTGCGCCGTCACGTCCGCAGGATGGCTCCCGTTGCGCCGTCACGTACACCGTGTAGAGGTGACGGCACAACGGTGTGGGAACGGGCCCAGGGGAGGTGTGAAAGAAGTGTTTCACCATGAGTGAACGCCTCTGTGCTCCACGCCACTTTCCGGGTTGAATCGGAGCCATGAGCGCTGACGCCGAAGCCGAGCCCCAGACCGAAACGCAGACCGAGCCCTCCACGGCGGAGAAACCAGCCGAGAAGCCGGCCCCCGCAACACCCTTCCACGACCTCGACCACTACGTGGCCATCCCGCGGCTCTCCGGCCTGGCACTGAGCCCCGACGGCACGCGCCTCGTGACCGCCGTCGCGACGCTCAACGGCAAGGGCACCGAGTACCGCTCCGCGCTCTGGGAGCTCGACGCGACCGGACAGCGGCCCGCGCGCCGCATCACGCGGAGCGCAAAGGGCGAGGCGGGGGCGGCGTTCGCGGCCAACGGCGACCTCTTCTTCACGTCCGCCCGTCCCGACCCCGAGAAGCCGGACGAGGATGCGGTCAACGCCCTCTGGCTCCTGCCGCGCGACGGCGGCGAGGCGCGCGTCGTCGTGAGCCGCGCGGGCGGCGTGAGCAGCGTCCTCTCGGCGCGCACGGCGGACGCGACGTTCGTCCAGGCCTCGGTCCTCCCAGGCAGCAAGGACGAGGTCGACGACGAGGAGCGCCGCAAGGGGCGCAAGGACGGCAAGGTCGCCGCGATCCTGCACTCGGCCTATCCCGTGCGCTTCTGGGACGCCGACCTCGGCCCCGGCGAGACGAGCCTGTTCGCCGTCGAACGTTCGGCGAAGGCGCCCGAGCCGGGCAAGCCGGGGACGGTCGACGAGGGCCCGGACTTGGAGCTCCGCAACCTCACGCCGGGAATCGGTACCGGCCTCATGTTCGGCGAGGCGACGGTCAGCCCGGACGGCTCCACCCTGTACGCGGGCGTCGTGAAGGCGCTCGCGAAGGCGGACCTCCGCATGGAGCTCGTGGCCGTGGACGCCGCGACTGGCATCCACCGCACGCTCCTCGCGCGGGACGCCACGGACTTCCACCCGGGGCCCGTGAGCCCGGACGGGACGCGCCTCGCCGTGATCCTCGAGCCCCACACGACCCCCACCGACTCGTACACGAGCGAGCTCCACCTCCTCGATCTCGCGAGCGGCGAACTGCGCCGCCTCGCGCCCGGATGGGACCGCCACCCGCATCCCGCGGAATGGCTCCCCGACGGCTCCGCGCTGCTCGTCACCGCGGACGACGGCGGCCGCTCACCTGTGTTCCGCATCGACGCCGCGAGCGGCGAGGTCACCCGAGTGACGCCCGACGACGCCGCGTACACCGACGTCGTCGTCGCGCCGGATGGGGCGAGCGCGTTCGCGCTCCGCAGTTCGTACCTGTTCCCCGCCGAGGCGGTGCGGATCGACCTCGCGACCGGCGAGGTCACGCGCCTGCAGAACCCCGCGGAGCGGCCCGAGATCCCCGGCCGGCTCGAGGAGGTTACCGCGACCGCCGCGGACGGCAGCCCGCTGCGCGCATGGCTTGCCCTCCCGCCGTCGTCGGCTCCTTCGGGCGCCCCGCGGGACCCGGGCGCAGACGGCGCCGCGAAACACCCGCTCCTCCTGTGGATCCATGGCGGCCCCATCGGCTCGTGGAACGCGTGGACGTGGCGCTGGAACCCGTGGCTCATGACCGCGCAGGGCTACGCCGTCCTCCTCCCGGACCCCGCCCTCTCGACGGGCTACGGCCAGGACTTCATCCAGCGCGGCTGGGGCCGGTGGGGCGCCGAGCCGTTCACGGACCTCATGACCATCATGGACGCCGCCCTCGAACGGCCCGACCTCGACGCGGGGCGGACGGCGGCGATGGGCGGCTCGTTCGGCGGGTACATGGCCAACTGGGTCGCGGGGCACACCGACCGCTTCCGGGCGATCGTCACGCACGCGAGCCTGTGGGCCCTCGAGGGCTTCGGCAAGTCCACTGACCTGAGCCAGTACTGGGCCAAGGAGATGGACGCCGCGATGACGGAGGCGCATTCGCCGCACCACTCGGTCGGCGAGATCCGCACGCCTATGCTCGTGGTCCACGGTGACAAGGACTACCGCGTGCCCATCGGCGAGGGGCTGCGTCTGTGGTACGAGCTCCTGAGCGCGTCGCAGCTCGCGACCGACGGCGAGGGCCGCACGCCGCACCGCTTCCTGTACTTCCCGGACGAGAATCACTGGATCCTCAAGCCGCAGCACGCGAAGGTCTGGTACGGCGTCGTGAATGCGTTTCTGGCTGAGCACGTCCTCGGGGAGTCCCGGGAGCTGCCCAAGGAGCTCGGGCTCTAGCCATGGGCGGCGACGCTGTGCGGCGGGCCACTCCGGGCGAGGCTGTGGTCGTCGCCGAGCTGCTCGATGCGTTCAACCGCGAATTCGAGTCCCCGACGCCGGGCATCCGCGCCCTCGCGGCGCGGCTGGTCGGGCTGCTTGGTGCCGGCGACGTGGTGGCGCTGCTCGTGGGGGAGCCTGCGGTGGGCCTCGCCGTGCTCACGTTCCGGCCGAATGTGTGGTTCGACGGACCGGTCGCGCTCCTCGATGAGCTCTACGTCGAGCCTGCGAGGCGCGGTGAGGGGCTCGGCGGCGAGCTCCTCGCCGCGGCCGAGGCTCTCGTGCGCGAGCGCGGCGCCGAGCTGCTCGAGATCAACGTGGACGGCGAGGACGTGGACGCGCGGCGCTTCTACGAGCGTCACGGGTACGCCAACCACGAGCCGGGCCAGACCGAGGCGCAGCTCTACTACTTCAAGGAGCTCTCGGGGCCGTAACGCGGCGCTCATCCCGGCCATACCCCGCCACTAGGATGGCACCATGACCGCCCCCCTCCCTGTCGTGACCGAGCCTGCCGCCCCGCCCTTCCGGGTGCGACGCGCGAGGACGAGCGACGTCGCGGCGATCAAGCAGCTCGTGGCCCCGCTTGCCGAGAAGCGGATCCTCATCTCGAAGGAGTCCGTGGCGTACTTCGAGGCCATTCAGGAGTTCCGCGTCGCCGAGGCCCCCGACGGCGAGCTCGTGGGCTGCGGAGCGCTGCACGTCATGTGGGAGGATCTCGCCGAGGTGCGCACGCTCGCCGCGGCGGGCACGTGGCGGGGGCGTGGCGTAGGGCACGCGCTCGTCGAGCAGCTTCTCGTGGACGCGTATGACGTCGGCGTCCAGCGCGTCTTCTGCCTCACCTTCGAGGTGCGGTTCTTCGAGCGGCACGGCTTCGAGGTCATGCCCGACCAGTCGGCCGTGGACCCCGAGGTGTACTCCGAACTCCTGCGCTCGCAGGACGAGGGCGTCGCCGAGTTCCTCGACCTCGCCCGGGTCAAGCCGAATACCCTCGGCAACACGCGCATGATCAAGTGGCTTGCGGGCCGCGCGCGGGAGTAGCGCGCCGCCCGTAGCCGAGCGACAGCCGGCTCAGCCCGCGTAGAGGCCCTGATTGTCCAGCGTGGCCTCGGCGATCAGTACCCGTTGGCACTGCCTGCCCCACGGGTATTCGACGCGGGGAGTGAATCTCACGTGGTTCGAGCCGATGGACTTGCCCGAGGTGTTCGTCCCCGTGACCGTCAGGTCGATGGGGCTGTCCGTCAGGATCATCATGATCTGGGCGCGCTTCGCGCCGAGCTGCGTGTTGGGTCCCGAATCGTCGGCGAGGGTGAGCGGCCCGCCGTGGCATTGGCCGTTCTGGCAGGCCTCGCCCGTGAGGGAGGTCGGGTCGAGGGTCGCGGCCCGTTCGGGCGTGACGTGGATTGTGACGATGGGCGCCGCGGCGATCATGGGGCACGCGATGGGCTGTGGGAGGCAAGCCGTCAGAAGCGTGCACGCACCGAGGGCGCACGCGAAGGCGGCCCCGAGCTTCCTGGCCCCTTGCATGAGGCGAGGGTAGGCCGCGGCGCGTGGCGACTCAATGCCTTTTCGGCCGCGTTCCAGCCACAGTACGGCCTACGGCTCTAAGGAAGCGCCAGCCCGCCGTCGTTCTCGGTCGCGAGTCCGTCCGCGAGAAGCCCCGCGATAGAGCGCTCGAGCTGCTCGGGCGCGGGCTCGAGCGCACGGAGACGCGCGAGTTCGGCGGCGACCGGACCGCCGTCGCCCGCCGCGACAAGCGCGGGGCCCTCGAAGAGCGCGCGCGGCACCGGCCGCGACGCGGCACGCAGCACGGCCATGACCGCGCCCCGCACCTGCCGATCCGTGCCGTGCCACGCCTGCCCCTTCGGCACGTACCGCGGCGGGGGCTCGCCCGCTGCGCGCCAAGCACACGCGTCGGCCACGGGGCACGCGTCGCAGCGCGGCGAACGGGCCGTGCACACGATCGCGCCAAGCTCCATGACGGCGACGTTCCAGCGCACGGAGGCGGCGCCGTCGTCCGGGAGCAGCTCCTCGGCAAGGCGACGCTCGGCGGCGGTGAACGACGGCGCGGGAAGCGCCTCGCCGCGCACGAGGCGCGCGTGGACGCGGCGGATATTCGTGTCGACGACGGCGGCACGCCGCCCGAACGCGAAGGCCGCGACTGCGGCGGCCGTGTATCCGCCCACGCCGGGAAGCGCGAGGAGGGCCTCCTCGGTGTTGGGGAGCTCGCCGCCGTGCTCTCCCGCGATGACGGCGGCCGCGGCGTGCAGCCGCAGGGCGCGGCGCGGATACCCGAGACGGCCCCACGCGCGCACGGCCTCGCCCGGCGGCTCCGCGGCGAGGTCCGCAGGCCGGGGCCAGCGCTCCATCCATTCACGCCAGACCGGCAGGACGCGGACCACCGGGGTCTGCTGGAGCATGACCTCGCTCACGAGGACGCCCCACGGCGGGCAGACAGGATCCCGCCACGGAAGGTCGCGGGCCTCGGTGGCGAACCAGTCGGCGAGGGTGCGATGCAAGCCCTCGAGGACTTCGGGCTCGGCGGTAGCGGTCAGGGGCGCTCCTCGGGTCGGGTGGGCCATTCCACTCTAGTCGGCGCGGCGCGGCGTCACGCCGCGGGACGAATGCTTTCCTAGCCTAGAAATATGGCACGGCGTGGCGGAAAGACTTCAGGGGCGCGGAGCGGAGGCGGGAGCGGCAAGGCTGCTCGGCCCGCCGCCCGTCAGAGTCCCGCCGTCTACCGTCGGCGCCGTGTGGTTCTCGGGACGCTCTTGGCCTGCCTCCTCGTGCTCCTCGGCGTGGGTGCGTGGGGCGCCGTCGGCCTCGTCCGCGGCGCTGGGTCCGCTGCCCCGGCCCGGACCGCGGACGACGGCGGCCCCCTCACCACTGCGACGGCGCCCGCGGATCCGGCGGCCGATTCCCCCGGACCGACGGCGACCGTCCCGCCCACCCCGACCACCCCGCCGACTCCCACGTGCGACCCCGCCAAGATCGTGGTCGCCGCCGCGACCGACAAGCCGCTCTACGGGCCCACGGAGAACCCCGTCCTGACGCTCAAGGTCACCAATCAGAACTCCATCCCGTGCCCTGTGAACCTCGGTACGTCCCAGATGGAGTACCTCATCACGAGCGGCCCGGACCGGATCTTCGACTCGAAGGACTGCCAGGACGGCGCGTCCGACCTCCCGAAGACGATCGCCGCCGGGGCCAGCGAGACAGCGAACTTCCCGTGGCCGCGCACGCGTTCGACCGAGGGGTGCAAGGCCGTCACGGTGAAGCCGCGTCCCGGCCAATACGTGCTCACGACGTCGCTCGGGGCGACTCAGAGCAAGAAGGCCGTCTTCGAGCTCCAGTAGGGGTTGTGGGGTCCCGTCCCTCAGGTTGTGGGGTCTTGTACCCGACGGCAGTGACCCCGCAACGTCAGAGGAAGCGGTCCAGGAGGCTCGCCTCGGCCATGCGGCTGAGCCCCTCGCGCACGGTGCGAGCCCGCTGCTCGCCGATGCCGTCCACGGTCATGAGGTCCTCGATGGTGGCCGCCATGAGGTTCTGGAGCCCGCCGAAGTGGTCCACGAGCCGGTCCGCGACCGCGCGCGGAACGGGCTTGAGCCCCGTGATGAGCCGATAGCCGCGGGGCTCGACGACGGCGTCGAGCGTCGCCTCGCCGCCCGCGTAGCCGAGGATTCCCGCAATGCGGTTGAGGTCGATGAGGTCCGTCGAGGATAGCCCAGCGAGCGCCTCGACGGCGCCGTCGATCATCTCCGCGGTCGCCTCGTCGCCCGCATAGTCACGGATCACGACGTCGCTGCCCGGCCCGCGCCCGACCGTGAGCTCCTCGAGCTGGAGCGAGAGCAGCCTGCCGTCCTCGCCGAGTTCGAGGACGTACTGGCCGATCTCCTCGGAGATGCGGCGCACCATCTCCTGGCGCTGAAGGGTCTGGGCGACGTCGCGCACGGTCACCATGGCCTCGATCTCGAGGGCCGAGAGCGAGTTCGTGACCTGGTCGAGCCGCGCGCGGTACCGCTCGAGCGTCGCGAGCGCCTGGTTCGCGCGGGCGAGCACCTTCTCCGAACCTTCGAGCACGTAGCGGAGGCCGCGGACGTACAGTGCGATGATCTGCATCGACTGGCTCACGGAGATGACCGGAAGTCCGGTTTGGATCGCGACGCGCTCCGCGGTGCGGTGGCGCGTGCCGGATTCGGACGTGGGAATCGTCGAGTCCGGGACGAGGTGGACGGCGGCCCTCAGGATCGTCTTCGCGTCGCGGTCCGTGACGATCGCGCCATCCATCTTCGCGAGCTCGCGAAGGCGCGTGGGGGAGAAGTCGATCCCGATCTCGAATCCGCCCGAGCAGATGGACTCGACGGTGCGATCGAAACCCAACACGATGAGTGCGCCCGTGCGCCCGCGGAGAATTCGTTCGAGGCCGTCGCGGAGCCCGGTTCCCGGTGCGACCCTGCCCAAGGTGGCGGCTAGCACTTCCTCGGGGCTCCGAGCCATATGACCTTCCCTTTCGCGGCACAACAAAGGCACCCACGCGGGCACTGAGTCCCATGGTATATGCGGGTCCGCTAACGGTTAGCCCCGCTAGACAACGATTCGGCGTCAGGACGGGGTGATCAGGAGACCGAGCGCGTCGGCCACGTGCCCGACCTCGCGCACCGAGAAGCCGTGCGGGATGTCGCCCGGCCCCGTGGGGCTCGCGGGCACGATCGCGTGGGTGAAGCCGAGGCGGTGGGCCTCTTGAATGCGCCGGTTGATTCCGGGCACGGGGCGCACCTCGCCCGCGAGGCCGACCTCGCCGAACGCGATGAGCCGCTGCGGGAGTGCCTGGCGCGTCTTGGCCGAGGCGACCGCGAGGGCCACCGCGAGATCCGTCGCCGGCTCGCTGAGCTTCACGCCGCCCACGGTGGCCACGTAGCTGTCATCCTTGTGGAGCACGCAGCCCGCGCGCTGCTGGAGGACCGCGAGCAGCATCGCGACGCGCGAGGAGTCGAGCCCGCTCGTGGCCCGGCGGGGCTGCGCGTTCGTGCTCTCCGCCAGCAGTGACTGAACCTCCGCGAGCAGGGGCCTCCGCCCTTCGAGCGTCACGGTGATGCACGTCCCGGACACGGGCTCGCGCGTCCGGGAGACGAACAGCCCGGACGGGTCCGTGACGCTTGTGATCCCCTCCTCGCCGAGGTCGAAGCAGCCCACCTCGTCAGTGGGACCGTAGCGATTCTTGACGGCGCGCAGGAGCCGGAGGCGCGAGTGGCGCTCGCCCTCGAACTGGCACACGACGTCGACGAGGTGTTCGAGGAGCCGTGGGCCCGCGATCGAGCCCTCCTTCGTCACGTGGCCCACGAGGAGCGTCGTCATGTTGCGCCGCTTCGCCGCGGCGATGAGCGACGCCGCGACCTCGCGCACCTGGGAGACCCCGCCCGCGCTGCCCTCGACCTCGGAGCTCGAGAGGGTCTGCACTGAGTCGACCACGAGCAGCCTCGGCTCGAGCTTCTCGACCTGGCCGAGCGCTTGGCCGAGGTCGGTCTCCGCCGAGAGGTAGAGCCCGGACGCGACCGCGCCGATCCGCTCGGCGCGCAGCTTGACCTGCGCCGCGGATTCCTCGCCCGTCACATACAGCACGCCTCCGGTCCCGGCCGCCGCGACCTTGGCCGCGACGTCGAGCAGGAGCGTCGACTTGCCCACGCCCGGTTCTCCCGCGAGGAGGATGACCGCCCCCGGCACGAGCCCGCCGCCCAGCACCCGGTCGAGCTCGGCGACCTCCGTCGGGAGGAACGCCGCCTCGGTCGCGTCGATCTCGGCAATCAGGCGGGCCGGCTCGCGAACGGAGGCGGCCGCCGTCGTCCGCGCGACGACGCCCCCGATCTCATCAACGGTGCCCCACGCCTGGCACTCACCGCAGCGGCCCACCCACTTGGCCGTGGTCCAGCCGCATTCGGCGCAGCGGTAGCCAGCGGCGCCGCGGGAGGACTGGCGTGTGGAGGTCTTCGAAGCCATAGGTTTCTCCTATGTCAAGCCGCCGTCGCAGCGCAAGCTGCGGCGTGTGCTCGATGGTCGGTTTGGAGGTGGTTGTAGACGATGCGGGATAGGCGTCGTTTGAGGCAGCGGAGGGCTTCGGTCCTGCTGTCGCCTCCGTTGAGGCGTTTCTCGTAGTAGGCCTTGCCCAATCCCTGTATCCGGATTTGGGTGACGGCGATGCGGTGAACGGCTGCATTGAGCTGGCGGTTCCCGGAACGGGTGAGCCGGACGCGGCCCGCGGTGTTGCCCGACCAGACCGGGACCGGGGCGATGCCGGAGTAGCGGGCGAACGCTGCCTCGGACTTGAACCGGGCGATGCCGGCGACCTCCCCGACGATCTTCGCCGCGGTCAGCGCCCCGCACCCGGGAATCGCCACGAGGGCAGGGGCGGCCTCGCGGGCCCGCGCTGTGATGCGCTTCTCGAGCGCGTCGATGCGGCCGGTGAGCTCTTCGACGTCGCCGAGCTCGTCCAGGGCGAGCTCGGCGACGATCCCGTCGAGGGCTTCCAGCCAGGCGCGCAGGCGCTGCTGGTGCTTGCGGCGGTCCAGCGACCGGGCGGGCGGGGCCATCGCGGGGTCGAGCTCGTGGACCCGCCACAGCAGCCGGTTCACCGTCGCGGTGCGGTGCTTGATCAGGTCTTCCCGCCGGTCCACCAGGAGCCTGAGCTCCCGGGAGGCCTCATCGTGAACCGCGGCGGGCAGGTCCGGCTCCCGCAGCACCGCCCGGGCCACGGCAAGGGCATCGATCGGGTCCGACTTGCCCCGGGTCCGTGCCGAGGCCCGCGCCTGGGCCATGAGCTTCGGTGGAACCCGCACTACCTGCTGGCCCGCGGCCAGCAGGTCCCGCTCGAGCCGGGCCGAGAGGTGACGGCAGTCCTCCACGCCCCACCGCACCTCCTCGCCGAAGCGTTCCCTGGCCCAGCGGATCGCCTTCCGGTGGCCCTTCTCATCGGCCGACACCGTGACGTGGCCGAGCTCGCGGCCGACCTCATCGGCCGCGACGAACGTGTGGGTGTGCTTGTGGACATCGGCGCCAACGACAACCATGGTGGTTGCCTCCCTTCATCGTGAGGAACGGCTGGGCCGGTCGGCGGACATACCTCAGTGGGGGCGACGCCACGCTCCTATCAAGTCACGCCGGCCGGTCCATCACACCCGACGCCGGCAAAACGCATGGACGCCAGCCCGAAAGCGGCACCAAGGCTACGAGCCAGACGACGGGTGATCAGGATCCAACCACCGCAACAGCGGCAGCACCACCCTCACACTGACCCAAGGCTAGTTCGGGGCCCCGACATTTTTGGCTAGAGGTCTGGCAAGAGCGCCACTGCGTCGTCGTGTTCGTAGCCGGTGGCCTCGAGGAGGTCCACGATCATGGGCCGCACGAGGATCACGAGCGCCTCGCCCTCGAGCCGCTCAACGTGGAGCTTCTTGGGGTGCGCTCGGGACGCGATGTCCTCGA
Organism: Sinomonas sp. P47F7; assembly: GCF_049332655.1. Taxonomy (GTDB): domain Bacteria; phylum Actinomycetota; class Actinomycetes; order Actinomycetales; family Micrococcaceae; genus Sinomonas. The sequence goes on from NZ_CP186327.1 coordinate 206,497, forward strand.
GCATGAGCCCCGCGCTGCGCAGATTGACCCTGCGCTCCTCGCGATCCCACGTCGACAGGCCCGCGGCCACGAGGTCGAGGGACTCCGCGGTGTCCGAAAGGAGGTCCGCGATGCTCTCCGCCGCGAGCTCGGACAGGGCCGCGTTATTGATGGTGCTCGTGAGCCGCCGCGCGACCACGCGGCCGTTGCGCAATGCAAGGTCGAGGTATTCGACCGCCCGAGCGAAGTCCTCGATCTCGCCGCGGAAGCGCCGGTACGCCGGGGCGATCGTGGCCACCTCGCCCGAGGTCTTGAGGGTCGCGCGGATCGTGTCGACGAGGCCCTGCGAGCCCCTCCCGCGCACGAGTGCGTGCCACGCGCGGGTCGAATCGCTCTCGGTGAGCGCGTCCGCACATTCCTGGAGCATCGCCGAGAATGCCGCAACGAGCTCTTGAAGGTCCTGCCGCGGCTGAACCCGCGGATCGCGGGGCAGGAGTGCGGTGATGAGCAGCGAGACCAGGCCGCCGACCACGGCGTCGAGGCTGCGCGTGAACGGGCCGCCAACGGGCGCCGGGAGGAGCACCACGAAGAGGGCCTGGATGCCCAGCTGCGTCGCGAAGATGACGCCGCGGTCGAGGAACCGCGCGAAGAGGAGCGAGGCCATGAGGACTACGCCGGCCTGCCAGATCCCGGCGCCGAAGTACGTGACCATGAGGTCGCCGAGCACGATCCCGAGCGTGCAGCCCACCGAGACCTCGAGGACCTTTCGGATGGTCAGATCGCGGCCGAAGCCGAGCGCGATGAGCGCCGATGTGGCCGCGAAGATCGGGCCCACGTGGCCCAGGGCGTAGTACGCGATGAGGTACGCGAGGACGGCGCCCACGGTCATGAGCAGCGCGGGGAGCGCGGAGGCGCGCGTACGGGACCAGCCGGCCCTGGCCCGTTCGCGCGCGAGCTTCGAGATCCCGGCCACCCGCGCTCGTGCCGCTGCACCCGGCGTCGTCACGTCGGCCTGCGAGGTGTCCATAGAGGAAGTTTAAGGAGGCGGCGCAGACAGCAACGAACGACGGCGGAGCGTGCCATGGCGTTCACCGAACCTTTGCCGTGGGTTGGCTGGATGCTTTTAGTCTCTCAGGGGTGTGATCTGCAAGACTCCCGCGCGACAAGTCACCCGAACTCCGTCTCTCGTTAACCTCTCGTTCACCCGGCCCAACGAGTCTCTTTACTTGCGAACCCTAGGTTCGAGCCAGTACGACTCGTACGCACCTGCTGGGAAAGCGCTCTTCGCACGGGCGCACCTCAAACACCCTGGAAGGGGTTAAATTCGTGAAGGCTAACCGTTTCGGCCGCCTCTCGGCCGTTGCTCTCGTTGCGGCTGGTGCGCTTGCGCTGTCCGCGTGTGGGTCCGACAACGCGACCAACTCGGGCTCGAGCGCCTCGTCGACGCCCTCGGGCCCGAAGGTCACGGGCACGCTCACCGGCACCGGCTCGAGCGCCCAGTCGGCCGCGATCGACGCGTGGAAGCAGGGCTTCACCCAGGCGAACCCAGGCGTGACCGTCCAGTACTCCCCTGATGGCTCCGGCGCCGGCCGGAAGACGTTCATCTCCGGCGCGAGCCAGTTCGCAGGCACCGACGCGGCCATGTCGACGGACGAGCTCACGTCCGCCAAGGCCGTCTGCGGGACCGACGGTGCGCTCGACCTCCCCGTCTACATCTCCCCGATCGCCGTGACGTTCAACCTCCCGGGCGTCAGCGACCTCAACCTGACGGCGGACACGATCGCGAAGATCTTCCGTGGCCAGATCACGAAGTGGAACGACCCGGCCATCGCCGCGGACAACTCCTCCGCAAAGCTGCCGGACCTCAAGATCACGCCGGTTCACCGCTCCGACGACTCGGGCACCACGCAGAACTTCACGGACTACCTCAACAAGGCCGCCCCGTCGGTCTGGACCGACAAGTCGAGCCAGACCTGGCCGGCCTCGCTCCCGGGCGAGAACGCCAAGGGCACGTCCGGCGTCGTCAAGACGGTCACCGACACGCAGGGCGCCTTCGCCTACGCCGATGACTCCGCCGTGAGCGGCAGCCTCGGCAAGGCCAAGATCAAGGTGGGCGACACGTTCGTCGCGCTTTCTGCCGCCGGTGCCGCGAAGGCCGTTGAGCTCTCCAAGCCGGCCGACGGCCGCGCCGCCAACGACCTCGCGCTCAACCTGAACCGCACGCTCACGGACAGCTCGGCCTACCCGATCGTTCTCGTCTCCTACCACGTGGTCTGCACCACGTACAAGGACCAGGCCACGGTTGACCTCGTCAAGGCGTGGGAGACCTACGTCGCCTCGGATGCCGGCCAGAAGGCCGCTGCCTCCGCGGCAAAGAGCGCCGCGCTCTCCTCGACCCTGGCTGCCAAGGTCAAGACGGCTGTCGACTCGATCAAGGTCAAGTCCTAGTAGTAACTGAGCCAGTGCAAGGCCCGCTTCGGTCTCAGGCCGGGGCGGGCCTTACGCTGAATGGGAGAGGACGTGTCAAGATGACGAGAGCCGCCGACGAGACCGCCCACGCTTCATCCAAGGGACCTGATGTGACCACAACTGAGACAAAGACCCCCGAGCAGTCAGGCGGTGCCCGCAGGCTCACGTCGCGGAACGGCGCCACGGGGGACAGGATCTTTTCGGGCGCTGCTCTCGCAGCGGGTGTGGTCATCTTGGTGGTCCTCTTCGCCGTCGCCGTCTTCCTCATCGCGCAGGCGTTGCCGGCGCTCGTGGCCCCGCAGGACCAGATCGCCAGCGGAAAGGGCTTCTGGGCCTACATCGTTCCCCTCGTCATCGGCACCGTCATCGCGGCGGCCATTGCACTCATCGTCGCGACTCCCATCTCGATCGGTGTGGCGCTCTTCATCTCACACTACGCTCCGCGGCGCCTCGCGCAGATCCTCGGCTACGTGATCGACCTGCTCGCCGCCATCCCGTCGGTCATCTTCGGCGCATGGGGCATCTCGTTCCTCGCGCCCGCGCTCGTACCCGGCTACAACTGGCTCGCGTCCGCGCTCGGGTGGATCCCGATCTTCGCGGGCCCTCCCTCGGCGACCGGCAAGACGATCTTCACCGCCGCCGTCGTGCTTTCGGTCATGGTCATCCCGATCATCACCTCGATCTCGCGCGAGATCTTCCTCCAGACTCCGAAACTGCACGAGGAAGCCGCCCTGGCCCTCGGCGCCACTCGGTGGGAGATGATCCGCATGGCCGTCTTCCCGTTTGCCCGCCCGGGCATCATCAGCGCGATCATGCTCGGCCTCGGCCGCGCGCTCGGCGAGACGATGGCCGTGGCCCTCGTGCTCTCGTCGGGTCCGCTCATCGTGAGCCTCATCCAGTCCGGCAACCAGACCATCGCCGCGGAGATCGCCCTCAACTTCCCCGAGGCAAGCGGCCTGAGCCTCAGCACGCTCATTGCTGCGGGCCTCGTGCTCTTCGTGATCACGCTCGTTGTGAACGTCATTGCGCGGTGGGTCATCAGCCGCCATAAGGAATTCTCGGGAGCGAACTGACATGACCACCCTCACCGCTCGCCCGCGCCGCTCCGCGCTGACACGGAACCGGTTGCCCCGTTTGGCCCCGTGGGTCTCGCTCATCGTGGCCCTCGTTATTGGCGCCGCGCTCTCGACCCTGGTCGGCTTCAACCCATTCGGATGGGGCGTCTTCGCGGCGCTCGCGTTCACCGTGGTGTTCGTCGCGTGGAGCGGCGCCGTCGAGGGGTCGCGCAAGGCCAAGGACAAGCTCGCCACGTGCCTCGTGGTCGCGGCATTCCTTGTCGCGCTGCTCCCGCTCGTCTCGGTCATCTGGACGGTGCTCGTCGAGGGCACGAAGGGGCTTGCTACGCCGGGCTTCCTCGGAACGTCAATGAACGGCGTGAGCGGCATCCAAGACAACGAATCGGTCGACAACGGCACGCGGGTACTGGGCGGCATCTACCACTCGCTCCTTGGCACGCTCATCATCACGCTGTGGGCCACGCTCATCTCGGTGCCGATCGGCCTGCTGACGTCGATCTACCTCGTCGAGTACGGCAATGACGGCAAGCTCGCGCGGGCCATCACCTTCTTCGTGGACGTCATGACGGGCATTCCCTCGATCGTGGCCGGGCTCTTCGCAGCCGCGCTCTTCGCGACGATGTTCGGTCCCGGGACGAAGACCGGGTTCGTAGCCGCCGTCGCCCTTTCCGTCCTCATGATCCCCGTGGTGGTCCGTTCGAGCGAGGAGATGCTCCGCATCGTCCCGAACGAGCTCCGCGAGGCGTCGTACGCGCTGGGAGTCCGCAAGTGGCGCACCATCCTCAGGGTGGTTATCCCGACGGCGATCTCCGGCATCGCGTCCGGCGTGACCCTCGCGATCGCGCGAGTCATCGGCGAGACGGCCCCGATCCTCGTGACGGCAGGCTTCGCCACGAAGATCAACGCAAACGTCTTCTCGGACTGGATGTCCTCGCTTCCGACTTTCATCTACACGCAGATCCTCAACCCGACGTCGCCGTCGAACCCGGGGCCGAGCACGCAGCGTGCCTGGGGCGCCGCACTCGTCCTCATCATCTTCGTGATGCTCCTGAACCTCATCGCGCGGCTCGTGGCACGTATGTTCGCCCCGAAGGCCGGACGCTGACCGACGCCCTGATCGACCGCACCAAACCGAAGGAAATCATGTCCAAGCGAATCGACGTCAAGGACCTGAACGTCTACTACGGCAACTTCCGTGCCGTCGAGGGCGTCTCGATCAACATCGAAGCGCGCTCCGTCACGGCGTTCATCGGCCCGTCGGGCTGCGGCAAGTCGACGTTCCTCCGCACGCTCAACCGCATGCACGAGGTGCTCCCGGGTGCGCGCGTCGAGGGCCAGGTGCTCCTCGACGGGGACGACCTCTACGGGCCCGGCGTCGACCCGGTCGCCGTGCGCACGCACGTGGGCATGGTGTTCCAGCGCCCGAACCCGTTCCCCACGATGTCCATCCGCGACAACGTTCTCGCTGGCGTCAAGCTCAACGGCAAGAAGCTCTCCCGCTCGGACTCCGACGCGATCGTCGAATCGTCGCTGCTCGGCGCGAACCTCTGGAACGAGGTCAAGGACCGCCTGGACAAGCCGGGTTCGGGTCTCTCGGGCGGCCAGCAGCAGCGCCTGTGCATCGCGCGCGCCATCGCGGTGAAGCCGGACGTGATCCTCATGGACGAGCCGTGCTCGGCGCTCGACCCGATCTCCACGCTCGCGGTCGAAGACCTCATCAACGAGCTCAAGGAGCAGTACACGGTCGTCATTGTGACGCACAACATGCAGCAGGCCGCGCGCGTGTCGGACAAGACGGCGTTCTTCAACATCGCCGGCACGGGCAAGCCGGGCAGGCTCATCGAGTACGCGGACACCACCGCGATCTTCAACAACCCCAAGGAAAAGGCGACCGAGGACTACGTCTCCGGCCGCTTCGGGTGACCGGTAGCCTGGATCGCCAGTAGCCCGGATGACCAGCGGGTCAGTGGCCCAGAGGGTCCAGGGCGAGCGCGAAGACGAGGCCTAGTGCCGCCGTCGCGAGCGGAGTGAGGATCCAGAAGGCGATGAGCCGGGCGAGCAGCCGGCCGTTGACGGATCCGAACTTCTGATTCGTCCCTGCCCCGAGGATCGAGGCCGTCACGGTGTGGGTGGTCGAGAGTGGCCAACGCAGCCAGATCGCCCCGAAGAACAGCATGATCGTCGAGACGAGCTGCGCGACGAATCCCCTCAGGGGGTCCGTGCGCACGAGCCGGTGGCTCAGCGTGTAGGTGATGCGCCACCCGCCGAAGAGCGTCCCGGCGCCGAGCGCGAGCGCCGCGAGGCCGACGATCCACACGGGGACCGCCTGCCAGTCCCCGTGGGAGCCGAGCGTCGCGAGCACGAGGACCGCGATGATGCGCTGACCGTCCTGGAGCCCGTGCCCGAACGCGACGGCGGCCGTCCCGACGGATTGCGTGGCCCGCAGCGCCCGGTGCGCCTCGTTGGGCTGGCTGTAGCGCACGAGCCACGTGACGAGGCTCGTGAGGAAGAACGCGACGCCGAACGCGAGCAGCGGCGAGACGATGAGCGGGAGCCAGACCTGGATCCACAGGACGCCGGCGAGGTCGCCGGGTCCCGCGTGCCCGCGCAGCGCCGAGGCGATCGTCGCGCCGACGAGCGCCCCGACCAGCGCGTGGGTCGACGACGACGGGTAGCCGCGCCACCACAGGAAGACGTTCCACAGGCTCCCGCTCGCCAAGGTGGCGACGAGCACCACAAGGCCGGGGTCGCCGTCGGGCGTTGCGAGCCAACTGCCGCCGAAGTAGGTGAGGAGCCACGCGCTCGTGAGCACGCCGGCGACGTTGAATCCGGCGGCGAGGACGACGGCGATGCTCGGCGTGAGCGCGCGGGTGCGGACCGTGAGGCCCACCGCGTTCGAGGCGTCCCGGAAGCCGTTGAGGAAGGCGAAGACAGACGCGAACACGATCACCGCGGCGGTGAGCGCGACCGTCACGTCACGATTCCTTGACGATGATGCGGCCGACGCTCGCGGCCACACCCCTCAGTGCCTGCGCCGCGCCCTGGAGCGCCCGCGCCATCTCGATGCCGCGCGCATAGGCACCGAGCGAGAGCTCGCGCATCGCCTTTGCGCTCCAGACGCGGTGGGTGTGGTCGGCCCGCTTCGCGAGCCGGAGCATCTCGACCCAGTAGTCCTCGAGATCGTCGAGGCGTCCGAGTCCCCGCATCGCCGCGACCGTGAGTTCGGCCTGGCGGTTCACGATCTCGAGCTGGTCCGAAGCCTCGCGGGCCAGCCGGTCCAAGCGATTGACTACCGTGATCTCGCCGACGGCGACGAGCTGGTCCATGGCCTGCCCGAGCCCCTCGGAGAGCCCGAGGAGGTCCTCGCGCGGCAGCGGATTCACAAAGCTCGTGCGGAGCTGGGTGAGGAGGGCCCGCTGGAGTTCGGACGTGCGGGCGTCGATCTTCATGAGCTCTTCGAAGATGCGCTCGTGATCCTGGCGTCGCGCTCCGAACATCTCGGACAGGACCTGCCCGGCGAGGACGGACTGCTGGGCGATGTCGGCGAGGAGTTCCAGCGCGGCGGTCTCTTGCGGAAAGAGGCGCAGCTTCATGGACTCTCTTCTCGTGCGGGTGGACGGGCCGGGTGGTCAAAGCCGGCAATCACCGGCAATCCGCATGGTACGCGACATCGGCGAGTCGGTGCATATGCCGCCTGGCGCATTGCGGGGGGCAGCGATCGGAAGGTGAGCTCCGCCGTCGTCGTCCACTGAGTGGCTCTCGGGCGCCCGCACGGAGGGCATACGCAATCGGCACGGAGGTGCGGTGCCCCGTCCTAGCCCGCAGCTCCTCGGGTCTGGGCGGGGTCGTCCCACGTCAGGAGCGCAGCCGGACGCCGAGTCCGGCGAACCAGTCACGGGGCACACGGAACCGTGCGGGCGCCGTTCCACGGAGGCCCAGACATCGTGCCACGGAGAGGCCGTGTTGACGTCATAGTGTCAACTTCGGCCACGCGAGTCATCGGGGGGCTGTATGGGGGCAGACAACCTAAGCGAGGTCTTTCGAAGTTGTTTGAGCAGGAAATCGTCCGTGTCCTTGGCTACGCGGCACGGGGCCTTGGCGTGCGCATCGTCGGGCCAGCAGGAAGCGGCCGCACCACCGTGGCCAAAAAAGTAGTCGACGAGCTCGAGGGCCAGGGGGCCAAGGTCTACGGCATCTTCGGCCTCCCGCCGCTCAGTGCGGCGCCGTTCGCCGGGGTGCTCTCGTTGGGCCTTGACCTGAGGTCGCGCGTCGTCGGCATTCTCGGCGTGTCTGATCTCCTGTCCGAGCATCTCGCCCGGCCGGGGAGACGCATTCTCGTCGTGGACGACGTTGAGACCCTCGACCGGGAATCACTGTCCGTCATCGACATCGTCCAGAAGCGCACGGAGGTCCCCATCATCACGACGATGGGCGATTCCCCGTTCCGCGTGACGATGCCGGCCCTCGCGGTCGGCCGATGGCCGCAGGCCACCGTGGCGCTTCCGCCGTTCCGGTACGAGCAGGTCAACTCGCTCATCGCGGAGATGCTGGGACACCCCGCCGACGTCGACTTGGCGGCCAGCGTGCTCACGAAGTCGGGGGGCAATCTGGGGCTCGCCGTGCGGATCATCGAGACGGCGGTGCTGAGCGAGCAGCTTGTGCTGCGCGACGGGCGGTGGCGCATGAGCGGGCCGACGCTCTTCAACGAGCATCTGAACGCGACGATCGAGGCCATGCTCCACGGCCTGGGGCCGGGGGAGTTCCGGGCCCTGAGCACGATGGCGGTGCTCGGCCCGACGCCCGTGGACCGCCTGACCTCCGTGGCGGGGATCGACGCGCTCGACGCCCTCGAGCACCGCGGCCTCGTCTCGGTGGTGCCAGCCCCCGACGGTACGCTGCTCGGCTCGGTCTTCCCGCCGCTCGTCGAGGACTATCTCACACGGCACATCGCGAGCTCACGGAGGATCCTCGGCAGCACCATCGCCGGGGAGTTTGCCCCCTTGGCGATCGGACACGGTGACACCGCGGCACCCGGCGCCCGGACCGGCGCGGCCGAGGCGGCGCTCGCGGCCCTCCGCGCCGAGCTCAAGGGGAACCAGGTGGCAACGTCCCGATACTTCCATCGGCGTCTCGACGCACTCGAGCAGTTCCACTATCGGATCTGGGACTCGGACCGCAGCATGGCCAACGCCGTCGCGTTGCTGCGGGTCTACTGGGGGGCGCCGATCGATCCGCACAGGATCCAAGAGGTCTTCGCCAGCACGAACGTGGCCGAGGGCGATCCGGCCGACCTGCTGTTCTTCACCATGACGCGCGCCCTCTGGACGGTCATGAACGAGGAGGGCGGCCTCGAGAGGGCCAAGGAAATCGTGCGGGAGACCGCCGAGTCTGAGCCCACGTGGGCCAGCGAGGCGGAGGCTGCGGCCCTGTTCCTCGAGGCCACCTACAACGGCGTCCCCGGGGACCTCGACGAGAGGTTCGCGCGGCTCGCGAGCCTCCACCCGAAGAGCGGTCTGGTCGCGGCCGTGCGGGGAGCGATCGAGCTCTACCGCTTCGACCCGCAGGCGGCGCTCGACGCGATTGACTCCGCCGAGGGGTTCGAGAGCCTCCCGCGTTTCGAGCCGTTCATCCGTGGGATGGCCCTGTTCACGAGCGGCCGTATCGACGAGGCCCTCGTCTACGCGCTTGAGCGCCGCCAAGAGGCGCTTCGGGCCGTGGATCAGTTCAGCCTGCTCACGAGCAGTTACGTCGCCGCGCTGGCCCTGCTGTATCGCGGGTGCTTCGACGAGGGGGAGTACCTCATGGGCTGGGCGTTCTCCCTACGCCGCCCCGGTTTCCTCGTGGACTCGCTCTACAACGCGATGCTCAGGCTCTCGTCGCTGCGCAGCGCCGGGGAGGTCTCGCTCGGGACGCAGGCGGGCACGGGCGCAGGGACTCCCGACGTGGGTCCGTTCCCGGGGACCGGCAAGGGGTACTTCGAGCTCGTGACGAGGCGCCCGGTCACGCTCGATTCGTTCGACGAGACCGCGGCCCGGCTCATGGATGAGGCGCTCGACCGCGGCTACGTCACGGAGGCCGTGATGACCGGGCTTTCCACGCTGTGCCTCCTGCCCTCTCATGGCACCCTGCGGAGACTCGAGCGGCTGCTCGTCGACTTCGGGAGTGCGCGGCACGACCAGCTCCTCGGTGTCGCCGGAGCCGCGCTGGGCGGCGACCTCAAGCGGCTCGTGGCGGTCCTCGACGACTATCGGCCTGACGAGGATGTCTACCAGACGGCGGTGCTTCTGCGGGGAGCCGCCCGGCGCTACCGGATTCTGGGCGATTCGTCGACGGCCACCGCGATTGAGCGGGCAGCGAACGCGTTCTCGCGGCGGCTGCGCACAGGCGGTCAATACCTCATCCTCGAGCCCGAGGTGGCGGCCTCCGCCCTGACTGCCCGCGAGACGGAGGTTGCGCTCATGGTCGGCCAGAAGAGCAACCAGGAGATCGCCGAGCAGTTCGGGCTCAGCGTCCGCACTGTGGAGAGCCATGTTTCGAATGCGCTCCGCAAGACGGGCGCCACCACGAGGGGAGCGCTCTTCGAGCTCGTGAGGGACATGGTGTCGTAGCGCTTCGCGAGCGGACGACGGCGGGCAAAGAAAAGACCCGCTGTGCGGGTCTTCGAAAAGTAGGAGCGCCGAACCGGGACCGCCTCTCGGCGGAAGGCCGCTCTAGGCGGCTAAGAGTTGGAGCCCGGGGGTGCCGCGGTCCGACGCCACCCTCAGTCTTCTACGGGCCTTCCCAGTAGTCAACCTCGACGCCCTCAGTCGAGCTGGCCGCGGCGCCAGGCTTTGGCCGATGCCTCAAGGTCCTCGGCCGTCTTCACGAGCTGGTTGGCATTCCGTGTGAGCTTCGTCGCATGCGCCGAGTTCGACCATTCGGCGCTGTCCGCGAGGGTCGCCTGGCCGAGGGCAATGACCCGGCAGAACGCCGCCGAGCGCTCGAGCGCAACGTCGAAGTCGCCGTCGAACGCCCCGGAGAGGATCGCGTCCGCCATGGTCGTCAGCTCCTCCGCACCCGGAGGCTCCGCCACACCGGCGACGGCGTGCGAGACCTGGGCGGTGTCCTTGCCGGCCTTGAAGTAGACCGAGATCCGTTCGGGATCGCTGCGCGTCGCCGCCCGCAGGGCGTAGAGGCGCCAAAGGGCGCCGGGAAGGGAGCGCGCTGGGCTCTCGGCCCACATCTCGGCAATGGATTCGAGGCCCTGTTCATCGGCGAGGCGGACGAGGCGGCGCGTGACCTCGGGGTCGTCGCTCTCCCGGCCGCGGCGCACGAGCGCTTGGGCCGCGAGGTGCGCGGCCTCCGAGACCCGGGCCGGGTCTGCCCCGCCCGCGAAGGGCTCGAAGTCGATGGGCGCAAAGGGCTTGGGCTTGTGCGGCCGCACTGGGCCAGTTGAGCTTCCGGGGCCTCCTGGGTGTTCGCTCATGCCAAGTACGCTACTCCTCTTGGCTTGGCGGTGCTCATGTCGAGAGAGCGCTCCCAGAACCACTCCGCGCGGCCCGCTGCGCTAGAGTACTAGTGATCGGCTGGCCCGGTCTGGGGCCTTTAGCTCAGTTGGTAGAGCAGCGGACTTTTAATCCGCGGGTCGTGGGTTCGAGACCCACAGGGCCCACAGCCGAGAGGCCCGGAATCACGCGAATCTCCGGGCCTCTCGCATACGGCGGACAGGTCTTTGGATCGACTTTGGTGGGAGTTCTGGTGGGAGTTTCGTGGCGCGCGAGCATGCCGGTGCTCGGAGCAGATGCTGGTCAACTCGCCGTGGGGTCTGGAAGTCGGTATACTTTTTCGGCAAACTGAACGCGAAGGGCGCTGCATTTCCGGATTTCCGTGGTGCGCGGTGCGATGTTTTTAGATCGGGGGTGGACCTTGCTGCACGCGAATGACGTAGCCAGTGTGATCATTGCCCGACGGGGGGCGTGGCTCGATGCCATGTCTCTGCAGAAGCTCCTCTACTACGTTCAAGCCTGGCACCTTGCGATCACCGACACCCCCCTCTTCAGCGAGCGCATCAAGGCATGGAAGGACGGGCCTGTCGTCCCGGATGTCTGGCACAAGAGGCAAGATCAGGCCTCCCGTCGGCCCGCTGTCCAAGAACTCGATGGGGTGGAGCTTGATGAACTCGCGTCCGACCTGATTGACCTTGTCTTGGCCGCCTACGGATCAATGAGTGGTGAAGAGCTCAGTGCACTGACGCATGTCGAGCAGCCCTGGAACGAGGCCAGGGAAGGCGTGCCCGAGGGCGCCAACTCGCAGAACCCCATCGACCCCGCGACCATGGCGACGTTCTACCGGGCCCACCGAATGCTGGCCGGACGCTCTGCAGCCGACCTGGCAGCAGGCGGGATCCACCTTCACTCTCATGAAGTGGTAGGACCCGTCGACGTTGATGCGCTATTGGCCGAATTGGGAGGTCCTGAGTTCGACCCGGGCGACGACCCTTGGGGCGGCGGGAACCTGCATGACAGTACTAGGTACGCGGGTAAGGGGATCGAGCACGGCTGCCGACGTACATACGCCGGCGCGTGACCAATGGCTTTGGGGGAAGAAGACCCGCAGCGCCATGTCGTGGTGTTTGACGTCAACATATGTCTGGACGCCGCTCACGCGATTGGTCCGCCCTTCACATGGGCCAACTTCGACTCGGTTGTGGCCAAAGAGGCAAAGGCACCTGTTCCTCATCCCACCGACAAGGCTCTGGATTCGCTTCGTTCGCTTGCGGTCTGCCGGTCGGGTCGATTCGCTGGACCCGAAACCCTAGAGGTCTGGACGAACGCGCACATCGACAGCACTGTCCGGGCCAAGGCGATGCAGTCGCAGGTCCCTGACTCGCAATCGGGGTACCGGGGTCTTGGATGGGATGAGGAGCACGCACAGAGCCTCGTAGACGTACTGATCGGCGGTCTGACTAGTGAATCAGCCGGTGGAACTCTCGGGGACACCATCCCGGACGGGAATCCACCGCTCGATCATGAGGACGGCATGGTCTACGGAGCCTGTCGCTGGCTCGCTGGGGACGACCCGCTCTGCAATGTCTACTGCGTCACGCGAGACCGAGGCTTTCTGCAGGCGCACACCAACGGCGAGCTGCGAAACCATACTCGATTGCTCACCCCCAGCGCATTCGTGGCGTTGGTTCGCTTGGCCCGTGCGAGTTACTCGGCAAAGAGGATACACGGAGCGCTGTCCCGCAGTGCGGACGCATAGCCCCTGCGTCACCTTGCCCGACGACGTCGATAGTCGTCCATGCTCACGACCTCCGGGGGAGCGGCCGGCTGAGGCTCGTCGTCCGGCGCCCACAGCGCCTGCCCCATCTTCTCGGCGGCGTCCCGCTTCATTTCGTCGATCACGTGCTGATAGCGCTTGAGCATGCTCGCTTGGGACCAGCCCATCATGTCCATGACGACGCGCCCGTCGACGCCCATGAGCAGCAGCACGGTCGCGGCAGTGTGCCGGGCGTCGTGAAGACGGACTTCAGGGACGCCGGCTTTCTCGAGGAACGCCTTCCAGTCGGCGTGGTCGCGGCGTGCATCGATCGCGCGCCCGTTCCGCTGGCAGAAGACAGGCTCGAGCTCGACGCCGTTCGCAGACGTGAAGCCGGTCCAGCCCTCTCCTTCCTCGGCCCGGATCGAGTCCTGCGCTCGCAGGTGTCGTTTGATGGCGTTTTCGAGCTGCGGGGGCATGACGAGCGTTCGGACGCCTGCGTCGCTCTTCGGGTCGCCGACGAACAAGCCGCCGCCGTGGCGGGCCGGGCAGTCGGCGCCGCGCTTCTTCCCGCAGGGCTCACTATGGCAGCCGTGCTGCCAGGGGAGTCGGTAGAGCTCGCGGTCGATCTTGAGGGTGTGTGCTGTGAGGTCGAGCCGGTCCCGTCCGAGCGCGAGGCGTTCGCCCTGTCGCAGGCCGAGGGAGATCGCGAGCATCCATCGCGCCCCGTTCTCTGTGTCGGCCTCGGCGGCGCGGATGAGCCGGCGTGCGTCGTCGACGCTGACCAGGTCCGGCGCGAACCGTCCCGGCGTCGGGGCATCGATCCTCTTGGCCGGGTTCGTGGCGATCCGACCCCGCTGCACTGCGACTTGAGAGCGCGGGAGAGGATCCGGTGCATCTGGGAAACAGTCGTCTCGGACCGGCCGGCGGCGCGCATCTCTGCGTACACGCCCAGGAGGTCCTCGGGGCGGATCTTGTCCAGCCGCGTCTTCGCGATCTTCCGTCCCTTGATCCAAGTCCGCACATAGGACCTGTACCCGATCTTCGTGCGCTCGCGGATCTTGGACGGCGGAGCGGCGGCCAGCCAGTGGTCGACCCACTCGGCGAGCGTTGGTGCTCGGCCGCCGACGAGCTCGCCGCGCGCGGCAGCGGCCGCGGCGGCACGCCGTGCGGCTTCTGCCTCGGGCTTGGTGCGCGCGTAGACGACCTTGCGGACACGTTTCCCTTCCTCCGTCCACCCGACGACCACTTCGGCCCGCCAACGCCCGTCAGAGGTCTCGTACGCAGTCCCGTCGCCGCGCGACCTCTTCTGCTTCTCCCTGGCCATGTGAGGCCCCTCCCCTGCGAGACGAGCAGACCCGGCTCCCGGGCCTGCGGTGGATGTGATGGTCAGTGGTCGAGCCCGGCGGCGAGTTGCTCTCGCTCGCTGCCGGTGAGCCCGTCGAGGCGGTCGCCTATGACCTGCTGGGTGACGTGGAGCTCGTCCGCGAGTTCGGCAGGGGACTGTGTCCAGGCCAGAGCCTCGGCCAGCTGATCGAGCGGGATCAGGCGGCGGGCGGCTTCCTCGCGGACGCGACGCTCGACGCGCGCGCCCTGACATCCCGTGTGGCCGTTCTCGATGTGGATGAGCTCGTGCATCGCCGTGCAGCGCTGCTCGATCGAGTTGAGCCGCTTGTCCAGCCAGATGCGCGACATGCCGTCCGTGCAGCCGAGCAGCCCATCCGGGAACGTGACGAAGAACAGGCTGATGTCCGCGATTCCGCGCAGGATCCCCCAAGCACCATGCATGGGATGAAGGCCTACAGGGCGCCTCCGACATTTTGCGGCTCTGTGGCGCCAGTGCTCGGTTGATGTTGCTAGAGGTGCTCTACGGTGACGAGCCGCTTCGCCCGCTCGTGTGGGACTGGGCCAAGTCTGAACAGGGTGGGCGCGCTCGGATGTTCGCGGTGGATCAGGGCGACGGCGGAGACCAGTTGCGCGAGCGTAAGCGCGAAGTACTCGCGGCCGCGGCAGTCCGTCGGTCGATGGATGGCGGCGAAATGCAGGCCGGAGGAACGCAAGGCGCTACGCTCCTTCTGGTCGACGAGGATCCTGTGGTCCAGGCTCACAAGGACCTCGTAACCCTCCGAAGCAGCGCTGGGAAACAGTATGTGGTCCAGGGTCCCGCGCCACTCGCGATCCTGGACCGAGTCGAAGTCGGAGCCGCGGAACGACTCACGCAGGGCGGGCACCAGCTTGGGTGAGACGCACTCGTCCAGGAGGAACTTCAAGAGCTCCTCCTATGCGCGCTGACCTCGGCCTGGAAGGCCACCGCGTCGGCACCTGCCTCACGGGAGACGCCCGGGTAGAAGTACTCGAGGTCCTCGAAGGCCTCCTCGTCGGGGTCGTCGCCCAAGAATTGCGCCACGATATCGAAGGGGACCCTGGTGCCGTCGATCGTGGGCCAGCCGCCGAGGCGGCCCTCCGTCACCAATAGGTGCGGTCGCGGCCGGAAGAAGTCGGCCACAGGTTGGCCATGCAGATTGCTGAACGGCTCAAGCGCATCTGCCAGCGTGAAAGGCGACATCTGGCCGGGAAACCTCACGAGATCGATCGAGTTGCCGTCATCGTCGCGTACGGCGATGGTCTTGCTGTCTGCAAAGAATGTGTACTTCGACGGGTGAGCAGTGAGGTTGAGTTCGCGCATCGAGCTGAACGCAAATCTGATCTTCTGAAGCGAGACGCGTGCCCGCAGGAACGCGATAGCTCGGAGCGCGACGACGTCGCGGAACGAGTAGATGGGTGGCCGGTCGCCACGGATCTCGGGGATCAGGAGACCGCTAACCCGCCACTTGTAGAGCTGCGCGGTCGAGTTGCCGCTAAGAGTTGCTGCGAGGTCCGCTGGGAAGGACACGTGTTTACCTCCTTTCGGCTGTCCATCGTCGCCGTTGTTTCAAACGATGACAGATCAGGCAGCAGTTGTCGGTATCTGGTGCTATGTCGTCCAGTTCGTCGCGGGCGACTTTTGAGTGGGCTAGGCAGCGGTAGCCTGGGCGGCAGTCGCTTACCGCCTTGGGGCGCTCCGGTGGACGACGGCGAGCCCGGAGACGTGTTCCCGCTGGAACTCGAGCCACTGGGCGCGCACACTGGGATCCTTGACTCTGAGGCCCCTGATTGCCCTCTCGGATTCGAGGATGTCCGGCGTCTGAAGGTTCTCGAGTTCGATCTCATCTACCGAGAGACCTGTCTCAAGGAGGAACTGGCTGACTAGGTCTTTCAGGGGAGGGTTAAGATGGCGAGTTTCAGCCTCGGACCTGTCCTCCATGATCGTCCCGGTGAGCGGGCATATCACCGGCCCCGCTTCGAACGCCGCTTCCCGCACCCTGCCGGTGATGTCCTGGGCTTCGTTGGCCAGGGCTGAGGTGAGTCGCTGAAACGGCGTCTGAGGGGCATCGAGGGATTTGGGCGCAGAGAACTCGACCTCTGTACCGTCTACCCAGACAATCGCGACCGCCCTGACGTTATCACGTACCCAAGCGCCGCTGTCCCGGGGATTCACTACTTTGAAGTAGTCGATCCCGGGACCGAGCTTCTCCTCCGGGTCAGGGCGCATAAGAACCAAGTTGTAGAGGAAATCTTCGTCCTCCGGGTCGGTGACCGGTTCACCGACGTCGTACACATTCCAAATCCGTCGGATCTCTTCCAGCGCTTTCGTCTTCGACGGAAAGCTCCGATCTCCGACTACAACAGGCTTGGATATGGCCATACATTCCCCCTCTGAGTGATGCGCGGTATTAGTCCGCGTCTTCCTGTGATTCTTCGCCGCGCTCGGACAACTCACGTGCACGCTCAAGGTGTTCGGTCGGGCCCCTGTGGGCCGCGAGCTCGCGCCAGTTCGGGGGAAGCTCGCCGTCGATATCGACAGCCGTGGGGGTCTTCTGTCCAGAGCGAGTGCGACGGCGAGCGGCGCGGCGCTCGGCGACGTCGTCCGTCCACTCGGGGGAGTCATCTGGGCCACTGGGAGTAGCCGCCGAGGGAAGGGCGTCCGCGGCGGGGTGGGTTGTGCTGGAGTCCTGGTCATCGGCGCCGTCCTTGTACGCGTCGACGAGCACCCGGATCATTTCGATGACGGCCTTGCGTGCCTTCGGCGGCAGGCTGTCCGACCCGGGAGGGAGCTCGTCGGCGAGCGGTGGACCGGGGACGGGCTGTCCCGCGGCCGTGAACGCAACCTCATCGCTGACGCCGGCCAACCATGCGATTGCACGGATTGTCTCTGCCGTCGGTGTCGATTTGTAGGTCCCCGCCTTCAGATGGTTCACGGTCGTGACGGCGATCGTGAAACCGTTCTTCTGTGCGAGGAACGCCAGCTGCCGGCCTGACGTGTCATGCCGGCGCATCGCCAGCTCGACCAGGTCTCGGAGACTGGTGGGTTCGTTCACGGTGCTGACTCTCTCCTGCGGCTTTGTGCTTGTGGAACGTGTCGCGACACGACACATGACAAGTAACTCACACGTCACCCGCAATTTGTCGCCCATGTTGTCGCTTGTCGGCTTGACTAGTAGTTCCGCTTAGTGCACGCTCTACTTGTAATCATGACGATTGGGAGGTAGAAATGGCTGTGCAAGCGATCAGGCGGCGACCGCCGCAGGCTCGGAAGGAGTGCTGGATGAAGGTCAAGGACCCGGCGATGCTGCGCCGATGGCGCCAGCAGGAGCGGTTCTCCCAACGTGAGCTGGGCATGCTGGTCCGGCGCTCGCAGGCAACGATCCACCTGCTCGAGACCGGCGGAATGCGGACTCTGAGCGAGGAACTCGCAATAGCGATCGCCGCTCGGCTAAAGCGCCCCTGGGATGAACTCTTCGAACTCCAGGAGCATGAAGTGATGCCCATCGTTGCAAATAGTGCAGACACTATGCGCATTCGTCCCGCTCGGAACGCGCGGAAGGTGCCGGCGTGAGCGCCGGAGGTTGGCGCGACGGCGCGGCCGGCGGCGACGAGTGCGCGTGCGGGTTCTACATCGAGTGGTCCGGCATCGACCCAGAGGGCGACGCCGCAGCCCGCCGGATATTCGACGAGCACGAAGCGACGTGCGACGGCTCAGGTCTGGTCAGTGAGGTCGAAGACCCCGTCGTCCCGGATGACGGCGCGGATCCTCTCGACCTCCTGACGATCAGGCTCGAAATCCGAATCGTGAAAGTCGTAGACGACACCGAACGGCGTCGCTGCGCTCACGGGCGTCACTTTCACGCTCGCTGGAAGCCCGTCGCCCTGGCCGACGTACCTGATGAAGAAGACCTCGTGGTCTTCGGAAAGCGCGCCTCCAAGAGCCGCTTCAACAGTGACCAGGACGTCGTCCGGAATCGAGATTTCCCCGCCGGCCGGCCCGCTCAAGAGCAGACGTCCCATCAGGTTTCCCCCTCGGTAGTTGGTGCGCCGGTGCCGGCGCGGGTTGGTGGTGCTCCCGAACCTACCGAGGGGGAGCCAGCCGCGGAAGACCCGGACGACCCGTCCGCGCGGGCATTCCGCGCTCTCGACGCGCTCGGCGAAACCCTCAGTGCCGTGCGTTCCCAGGCTCAGACGAAAGATGCCCCCAGCCGCGGCAACGGCTGAGGGCGTATGTCCACCCCAATCTCACCAGACAGGCAGCAGACGATGACCATCGTAGCTTTCCCGCCCCCTCACGCCGCGGGCCACGCACCCGGCGATGACCAGGAGCTCGCGCTATCCGGCCCGGTGAACCCGCTTCGGCTCTTCACCGTGGCTGAGGCGGCAGAGATCCTCGGCACTGGTGACGACTACGTCCGTGGCCGGATCGCCGCGGGCGAGATCGCCGTCGTCGAGCTCGGCACGAAGACCCGCGCGAAGACCCGGGTCAACGCAGTAGAGCTCCACCGCTTCATCCAGGGCAGGACGCACACGGCCAACTAGACCCCCGGCGCGGCCCGTGCAGCTTCCCCCATGGCCGCGGTCCGCGCCGGGCACCACCCCACAGAAAGGGGAAGCCCGGCTGTTGTAGCGGTCCCGGGCGAAGAGTCCACGAAAGGAGATTGGGTCGAATGAACCTGTCCGAGATCGTCCTGGCGGCGATCGTCTGCGGTGTCGGGGCGGCACTTCTGATCGGCGTGCCTTCGTACTTCATTGCGGGTTGGATTGCTGACCGGGTTCCTCGGCTTTGGCAAAAGGTCGTGCGGCGGGTACGGGGCGGTCAATGACCTCGCTCGGCTTAAGCGACCAGACCACGCGCTTCTTCAAGCGGGTCGGCGAGGTGATCCACTCAAGCTCGATGCGGAAGTCCGCCCACGCATCGGGATCTGCGAGGGCATGGAAGCTGATGCTCTCGCCGGGCTCGAGCACTGCGATCCATGGATGGGCGTTTGCGGCGCCGAACCGCGATGCAGAGGGTGTCTCCAGCCGAACCGTGCCATGGACTGCCCGTGCTGTCAGGCGGAACGCGGAGGCGTCGCCGCAATTGGCGAAACGGCCCCGGAGACGGTATTTGCCGTTGTCTTTGCGCTCCCACTCGTTGCCGCCGTGCATGGCGATTTCGTGTCCTCCGATGGTGTACGCCCAGTCGGCCTCGGGAGCTCGGCGGCGCCGATCCCAGCGGTTGACCAGGTTCACAACGACACCGGTTGCCGCGCTCGTAACCGTGGCCGTTGCGCCCACTGCGGTCCAGATGCTCGCCACGTTCGACGCATCGTCCATCACGTCCCCCCTAACCCCCAGAAATTCCAACAAGAGAGGGTGCCGGCTGTTCGCAGCAGCCGGCACCCGAAACGGGGTCCCTGTTGAAAGGAAAGAAAACCCATGCCCATCGTACAGAACACCTCCTCAGCCAGGCCCGGAAGGTGGATCGTCGTGCCAGATGAGCCTCGGCCGTCGCGCTCCTCGAGGGATCTGATCGAGCTCGCCGAGCGCGCGATCCGTACTGGTCAGCCCAATCTTGCTGTCCTCTACCTCCGGCGCGCCGACGTCGCTAGCGACTACGAGCGTCTCGATCGGGAGTTCGCGCTCGCGGTCTACCGATTCGGCGCCGTCGTGGGGCCGATGGTTGCAGCTTTACGTCCTCTCGCCCAAGCAGCTCAGATCACGCTCAAGGCGATGGGCGGCTTCCTTGACGCGTTCGCCGGCGCGCTTCGTGGCGCTCGTTATGAGTCGAACCGGGACGGTCTCGAGCTCGCGCGTCAGAGGGACGCGTCGTGAGCGCCGTCGGGCTCCTGTACGCGGCAGTGTACGAGGTGGTGGATGAGGACTCGCTCACCCGCGACGTGCTGACCGAGGCGAAGCTGCGGTGGGTTGATGATGTCATCGATCTTGGCTGCAGGCCCACGGGCGATGAAGTGCCGGAGATCTCCATCGCGCAGGCCGACGAGTGCACGTGGGTGCAGATCAGCGCGCCCGTCGAACGCACTAGTGACTGCACGTGGCCGGACGGGACGCCGTATCTCACCAATGCGCAACGTACGGCGGTGGCCAGGTGACGGCCCCGGTGATGCGCCACCTCTTCTTTGGGTGCTGGGACCGCGACGATCTACACCCCGAGCCCGGCCCAAACGCTTCGCCGGCGACTGCGTCCGTCCCGGCTCGCCTCAGGGCGGAGACCGACCGCCGCGTGGGATTGCACACCTCGGCGCTGAAGTCGGCCGAAAGGCTCAGGACCGCGCTTCTGACGGTCCGGCAGTTCGACGCGACCGGCAACGCGGACTTGGCGATCGAACACCTTCGGGCATGCGAGGGCGAGGTCCGTGCAGCGATCCGGGCCCTCATCGACGGCGTCGACACCGCTTACGCGGTGCTCGACCCCGACGATGGACTGGACGGGCCGAGACAGGAAATCAGATTCGTCGACGAGGTCCACCAGGCTTCCGCGGAGGCCACGGAGCGGCCTGCGGAGCCCCTTTCCGAGCCGATCCAATCACCGGCCCCGCTGTCGGAGCCGATCAAGCCCGAGCCGAGTGTCTCGGCCGGGGGCCGGGTGGCGCTGCCGATCGGCGCAGTGGTGCTCGAAGGCGTCACCATTGCCGAGGCGGGCGGGCGCGGCGTGCCGTCTCCGGCCGACGTCGCGCGGCTTGACGTGCGCCGCGTAATGCAGGGGCGGTGGCGCGCGTGAGCAGGCCGTACCGGATCCGGAAGGATGCGACGATCCAACCGATAGGGGAGCGTCCGCGGCGGCAGCGTGCGGCGCTGCACTGGCGCTCGGGTCGGCCCGCGGAGATGTCGTCCCAGCTCGCGGCGTACTGCCGTGGTGTGTGGCCGGGCGCGCAGATCCTCGTCGACCCGTCGCCGAAGCTGGTCGAGTCGAACGGCACGGTCCGGGCGGACGGGTCGATCTTCGTCAACGGGCGGGAGGTCGCGCACTACTTTCTGAACGACCCGGCCCCGGCACGGTCGCAGCAGGAGGGCCTCCTGTGACCCTCGTAGTCCATCGAGCGGCCCGGCGTCGCCGTCTCGCTCTCGTGTACACGCCCGTGTTCGCCCTGGGCGCTTTCATTGTCATCGCCGCGGCCGAGACCCTGAACGGGGCTTGGATGCTTGGCGCGTTCCTCATGGCCGCCGCGGTCGCCGGCGTCGCCCTCGACCTGGAGAAGCCATGACCGAACAGCCACCCGAGCGGGAGCCCGTCGACGTCTTCGACCTCGGCACCGGCCGCAACCCCGAAGCCGACGCCGTCCTGCTCACGTTCCCCGAGGTCATATCGGAGCAGCAGTGGCTCGGCAACGACACCCCACAAGGGCGAGACCTCGCGTACGCGGCCGCGTTCGACGACGCGAGCGACACCTACGACGCCGTCGGCGACGCGCTCGAGAACGGCAACCTCGCCACGGCCCACCAGAACGCCGAGCGCCTCGTCCGTCAGATCGCCCGCATGCAGACTCTCGAAACCAAGGAGGCCCTCGGATGACCACGTTCGAAGTCGTTCCGCTCGCCAAGCTCGAGCCCCACCCCAGAAACATCCGCAAGGACCTCGGGGAACTCGCCGAGCTCGCGCAGTCGATCCAGGCCAAGGGCATCGAGCAGGCCCTCGCGGTGGCACCGCACCCGACGCGCCGCACCGCGTACGTCGTGCTCGCCGGGCACCGGCGCCTCGCCGCCGCGAAGCTCGCCAAGCTCCGAATGGTGCCGTGCATGATCCGCGATGACCTCACCACCGAGGCCGCGCAGACCGAGTTCATGTTGATCGAGAACACCCACCGGCGCGACCTGACCGTGCTCGAGGAGGCCGACGCCGTCCAAGGCCTGTTCGACCTCGGCCTCGACGAGAAGACGATCGCTGAGAACATTGGCAGATCCCGCGGCCATGTCCGCGGCCGGGCGAAGATCGCCAGCCTCGGCGACAAGGCCAAGGCCAGACTCGAGGACCACACCCTCACGATCGAGCAAGCGATCGACCTCGCCGAATTCGAAGGCGACACCTATGCCACCGGCTACCTGCTCGACCGCACCGCCTGGGGCGGCTACGCATGGAAGCACGAGGTGGAGCAGCTACGGCGCAAGCGGAAGGTCCAGGACCTGATCCCGAAGACCGTCGCGAAGCTCCGCAAGGCCGGTGCCGAGCTCCTCGATTCGCGGCCGACCCATGAAGAACTGAACGCCGACGGGCTCGCCTCAACCGGCGACTGGCGCGGACGCGAGTACTTCAAGGACTGGACCCTCGACCAGCACGTAGCGGCCGGCCACAAGGCAGTCGTCGACGAGCGCAGCGACGGCAAGCCCGTCTGGATTGCCCCTCGACCAGCCGAATGGAACAAAGACGACGAGCCTCAGGTCACCCCGGAAGAGGCAGCGCGCCGCGAGGAAGAGGACCGTATCGTCGCCGGCCTCGAAGTCGCCGCGAACGTCCGCGATGAGTTCGTCCGCGAGACAGTCTTCAGCCCACCTTCGACGGTGCTCTCTTGGGCCAAACACCTCGACGTCGACGAGCTCATGAAAACGCTCGACAGCGACAACCCGTTCGCGCTCGCGGTCGTAGGCGTCGAGCGGGGAAGTGTCAGCAATTCCGCGTTCCGGGAGAAGCTGCTCAGCCTCTCTGCCGAGGCCCTCTCGGTGCTTCGCCAGGTTGCGAAGTTCGGCCGGCAGGAGACCGTCCTGCGGGGCAAGGCTCATTTTGGCTCCCGCGTGGACGGTTGGGGCGTTGGCCGATACGGGGACGACTACGCGGCGAAGTGGCGCGAGACGCTGACGGGCGTTCTCGGGTACGTCTTCTCGGACA
The DNA here is from genome assembly GCF_049332655.1 of Sinomonas sp. P47F7. Lineage (GTDB taxonomy): Bacteria > Actinomycetota > Actinomycetes > Actinomycetales > Micrococcaceae > Sinomonas. The sequence goes on from NZ_CP186327.1 coordinate 229,450, forward strand.
TCGAGAAGGAGGCCATGCAGCATGTGGCCAGCGTCCGTGAGGCCGAGGCCGCTCAACGGGCCGCGGACCGTGCCGAGGACGGAGACCGCGGCGACGTCGACGACGAGCAGGAGGGCGAGGAGGCGTGATTCTCGACGTGAACACCCTCGACCTGCGCAAGGCACTGCAGGCGTGCCTGCCACACGTCGCGGACCCGAAGCTCGTACCGGATCTCGCCGTGCTGCATTTCGTGGCAACGGATGAGAACCTGTTCGTCACCGGCATGAATCGTGTCTCGCTCGGGCAGGCCATTGTCTCGGTGTGGGAGCATCGCGAGCTGACCGGTGATGTCGACGAGGACTGTTTCGACCTGTATCCGGAGACCGCGAAGGAGCTCCTCCAGATCTTCAAGTCAGGGGGAACAGCTAGGTCAGACGAGTCGGTCGGTGAATGCATCCGGATCCGCGTGACGGAGGAGAAGATCAGCCTCCTCGACGTCTCGGGCCTGTTCCCGGCAAGACCTTCACTGTGCCGCGGGCCCCAACTGACGGGTACCAGGTCGCGTTCGCGCGGATGCTGCTCGAGTGCCTCACCACTGAGTCCGTCGTCCCGGCACGTCTGGCTGTCGCCGGGCCCGTCGTGAAATGGTTCGGCGCCGCAGCCCAGGCATACAAGAGCCCGCTGCTGCTCGAGCCAACCTCCAACGAGCAGAGGATCCTGGTCTCCTGCGACGAGTCCTTCCTCGGCATCCTCATGACGATCCGCGCCGACGACACCTCGGACATCGCCCAGGCCGCTGCAGTGTCGCGCCAGAGCTGGATGCACCGCCTCCTCCCACTCCGAACCCACGGAACCGGGACGCTCCGCGGGAAGGCGGATTGAGCATGCCCTGGATCACCACGAAGCAGACGGCGACCGCACGGGCCAAGGCCCGCAGCCCGTTCACCGCCCGCCATGAGCGCACTTGGCCACGCGCCGGCGTCCGCCGCAACCCGGACGGCCTCTGGCAGCTCGTCGTCTGGTTCGAGCCCGACGTCATGAGCTCCGTCTACGCCGGCGTCTCATTCAAACACCAAGGCGAGGCGATCGCGCTCGGCGCCACCATCGCCGCCGCCCATCGCATCGAACGAACCATCAGGAGAAGAGCATGACCACCGACCCCGAGCGCTGCGGCTCCTGCGACGGCATCATCAACCCCCACACCGGCGAATGCAGGTGCTCCGATTGAGCCCACTCTCCGACACCGAGCTCACAGTCTGGCTCCTCGAGCTCCGCCAGACCGCCGAAGCGGCCCGCCATGCCGCCGCGATCGCAACCGGCGACCAGTACACGACCACCCGGCTCGCCACCGCAGCCGAGACCGCCAAGCGCCGCGAGGAGTTCCTGCGCTCGCGCGCGCTCGTCCCGGCTGCGTGCACCTGGTGCTCCGCAATAGGGGAGCTCTGCGACCCATGCAGAGGACGCGACCCCCACGCGGCTCGGGCGCTCGGCGCGCACATCGAAAAGAAGGAGGTCCAGGCGGATGCCGTGGCTGAGACAGAGCGATGCTGCGGCGAATCACCCGATCGTCCTGAACGCCCTGGAGCTCCCGGAGGCCGATGACAGGATCTTGAACGAGCTCTTCGGTTTCGTTGCCCGCTGCGCCACCCAATCCGCCGCACACGAGCTCGACTACGTCGTGACCGTGGGAACAGCCCGCGCGCTCGCAGGCTCTATCGGCCGCTACCAGGTGCTTGCGGCGGCCGCGAAGCGCTGCGGCTACTGGACCGAGACGACTATCCGGAACGAGGACGGAGACGAGCGCCAGGCGTGGAAGCTCACCGAGGACGAGGATCTGTTCCACATGATCCTCAAGGCCGAGCGGGCCTGGACGAACCAGCGGAAAAAGGACGCCCGCGATCCGGCTCTGGTCGTCCCGGTCAGGCTGCGCGACGGCGATTCGTGCCGTTACTGCGGCAAGACGGTCTCGTGGAAGGACCGCCGCTCGGGCCGGTCGGGCACGTACGACCACGCCGACCCGGGGAAGGCCGCGACGTTCGAGACCTACGTCGTTGCCTGCCGCGAATGCAACGGGCGCCGCGGCGACGACCCGGAGAGCGCCTGGAAGACGATCCCTGCACCATCCGAGCCCCTGTACGGGCCCGAGACGACTGACTTCCTCGCCAAGCACGGCGTGGACGTCGAACCGACCTACACCAGACCAGCTCCCGCATCGGCCGACGGCGCGGGCGCGGACGCGATCGAGGCAACGGAAGCAGCACCCGGCCCGACCGCGCCCGCGCCGCCCGCCCCGGGCCCCGCGGTCGAGCAACCCGAGGCGACGGAAGCAGCACCGGCCCCGGGCGACGAGGCAACGGAAGCACGTCCGGCCTCGCAAGCGGCAACGGTAGCAGCACCCGGCCGCACGGATCTGGCAGGTTCGGGCAGATCGGAGGTCTCCCGGACCAAGCCGCGTCGGGACGGGACGGGTCGGGACAGGTCTGGTCTGGATGGGAAGGGCAGGATCCCAGCTCCCTCCCGGGGGGCTGCGGGAAGACGTTCGAGACCGCGATCGAGGAGGAACAAGTGACAGGGGCGGGGATGCCTCCGAACTGGCGGAAGGCCAAGACGTATCCGCACGTGGTGGATGGCCGTGTGCAGATGGTCCCCTACGAGCTGGCCCGCCGGTTCGTCCGGTTCTCGGGCTGGTGCGTGACTGACCACGAGGCGGGCCCGATTCAGGCCGAGCGCGCTTCGTGGCTTTGCTGGCGGTGCCGCTCTGATCTGGAGGAGGCCCTGGTCGGGATCGAACGCTCGTGGCCCGCACTCCAGGACTTGCTGCACCCGTCGAGGGCCGGCGGCCAGGTCGGCGGGAAGAGCGTCGATCCGGCGGTGCCCGTGGAGCTCGCGACCGTTGACATCACCGTGAGAGTCGAGGCGGCGATCTCGGCGCTTGCATCCCACTTCCTCGAGGACAGACCCGATCTCCGGCTCTCGACGGGCACGGATTCCGGAGCCGTTTCCGGCGCGATCGGCCGATGGCATCTGTCCTGGTTGACCACGCATCCACAACCGCGATTCACCGCCGACAGCCTCGTCGAAGTGTGGGAAGCCTGGCAGGCTGTGATCAACCGCGGGGCACGCCGTCCCGACATCCCGCCGATAAACCGCTGGATCGACCACGCGAAGGCCGGACGTGCCTAGGCCCGAGGCATGGCTCGACGTCGAGTCGATCATGATGATGACCGGATGGACCAGAGCGTATGTGAAGAAGCGCGCGAGCGTTGACGGCTGGGGCAGGGCAGGCACGCGGCCCCAGCTCTATCGCATGTCCGACGTTCTCGCCTCCTGCCCTGGGCACACAAAGACAGCCGTAGAGCGGCACCTGACCACCAAACATCTCCGGAAATGTCCGGCTGATGGGGGAGAGTAGGACGTAGCGCACCCAGATGGGTCGGCTCGCAGTTTGAGTGATTGAGAGGGGACAGAACGATGGCAAAGTTCAAGGTCAACAGAAGCGGCGGACTCGCGGCGGTCGTCGTGGAAGCAGACGTCGTGGAGACGGCAGGGGAGTGGCTCGTATTCCGCAAGAGATCGGAGGCGCAGAATTCGCCGACGCAGCTCATTAAGGCGGCCACGGTGACCCGCGTCGAGAAGGAAGAGTTTTCCGACACGCCGTGACGAAGCGAGCCTGTCAGTGAGGCCTGCTTGACAGAGGTAACGTTTGGTTTCGATGGTGGTGCAGTGTCACCGCGAGGAGGCCCGGCAGATTGGTCCGGGCCTTCCGCATGTCCGGGAGGTGGTGCGTTGGCTCGCCTGTCGGAGTGGGATCCGCGCCGGGGCAGGAGCGGCAGGCCTTGGCTTCGCCTCGTCGCGTTGCACTGTCCGCCCGGGTCTGTGTGTGCGTGGTGCGGTGAGCCGATCGAGTTCGGGCTGAGGCCGCGTCACTCGCTCGGGCCGTCGCTTGATCACATCGTGGCGCTCGCTGACGGCGGCCACCCGACGGCGCCGTGGAATCTTCAGCCGATGCACCTCGGGTGCAACGTCCGCAAGGAGAACGCGCGACGCCGGGCCGGCGCGGCAGAGGCCCGCGAGGCGCAGCGCCGCCGGCCCGCGTCGAGGCTCCGTCCGGCCTCGTCTGACTGAGGATTGGCCAGGTTTTTTAGGAATCCGGCGTGCGGGAGACCCGCGCGTCTTCCAAAATTTCTCCCCCCGAATATTGCCGGGTAGCGCCCTCGGACAGAGGGCGGAATTCGGCCGCGCTCGCCGCAGAAACCCGTTGAATTCCTATGCAATCCGGGCGATTCTCAGGCGGAACGGCGCCAGAACGGGGGATACCATGGCGGACTCAGCGGAAGTCGGCTCGATACCTTATCGCCACGGCAAGGCGGGGGCTTCTGCGACTGGATACCGGAAGGGATGCCGCTGCGCAGACTGCCGACGGATCCATTCAGACAAGATGAAGGCCTATCGGCTGGCGAAGAAGCTCCGCGACAGCGGCGGCGAGCTCCCCGCCGCGGTGCTGGCCCCTCTGGACTTCACGCCGTCGGCGACCGCGATCTCGTGGGACGCCGCGCCGGGCCCGATCGAAGAGGCGCTGGCCCGTGAGCTCGACTCGATGCAGTTCGCCGACCCGCCCTTCAAGGAAACCCTGGTCGTGCTCGCGAAGTACGACGCGAGGGTGCTCGACCAGATCCCGCGCCTCGAGCGGCTCGACTTGATCAGCGGGATGCAGTCCCGGCTCTTCAACGTCTTCGACCGACTCCGCCGCGTGAACGCCCCCGTGAACGCTGCCGACGGCGCGGAGGCGTTCCTGCAGTCGCTCGGGATGCCGGAGAGTGGCTGAGCCGCACAACCCGGCGCCGGCATGGTTCACGCCGCGCAATCCGTCGCGGCAGACCCTCGGGCCCGCAGTCGGCAAGGTGATGACGGCTTTCCGGAATCCGCCGATGCCGTGGCAGCGGGATTTCCTCAATGTGCTCTGCGAGATCGACCCCGCGACTGGCCTGTACTGGTACTCGAAGGGAATTCTGATCCTGCCTCGCCAGGGCGGGAAGACTTCGACCTCGCGCGGGAAGATGACGCATCGGGCTCTTACGACTCCCGACGGCTACATGCTGTACACGGCCCAGGACCGGAACAAGGCCCGCCGGCGCCTCGAGCGGAACTTCTACAAGCCGCTCCTGGGCTCGCCGATGAAGGCCTTCATGGGCAAGCCCCGCTGGCAGGCCGGCTCCGAGGCGTTGCGGTGGAAGAACGGGGCTGAGCTCGGGATCGACGCGGCCGGCCAGAAGACAGGCCACGGCGACACCCTGCACGAGGCGCACATCGACGAGGCGTACGCGCACCGGGACAACACGATCGAGGGCGGCATCGGCCCGGCCATGGCGACGGTTCCCGGCGCGCAGCGTCTGGTGATGTCGGCCGCGGGGAACCTGAACTCGGAGTACCTGCTCGCCCAGCGGGACCTCGGCCGGGCCCTGGTCGAGTCGGGGCGCGAGTCCCGGACCCTCTATTGGGAGTTCAGCTCGCCTGTCGGGGCGGACCCTCACGACCCGGCGACGGCGCTCCTGGGGCACCCGGCGATCACGCACACCATCTCCCTCGACTGGGTCATGAACGAGATCCAGACCGCCGACGACCCGGCCGAGGCCTACCGCGCCTACTTCGGGTGGTGGCCGGAACGGAAGGCGGCAGCACGGGCGATTCCGATCGCGGCATGGGAGTCCTGCTACGTCGGCGAGGACGATCTGAGCTGGGACGGGATGCCGTTCTGGGCCGTCGACACAAGCCCAGAACGGGACTTCACGTCCATTGCGATGGCAGCGAAGTCCACCGATCCTGAGGCGACCTGCTACCTCGAGGTGTACGAGCGCCAGCACGGCACGGCCGACGTCGTCCGCACGATGGTCAGCCTGCGCTCGCAGGCCGGCGGGAACATCGTCGCCGTCGACGGCAACGGTGCGGCGAAGACCCTCGCTGCCGATCTGGAGGACGAGGGCTTCGAGGTGATCAAGGTCCCCGGGCCAGCTCGCGTCGACGCCTGCGGCGGCCTCTACGACGACGTCCTGACCGGCAAGGTGCACTTCATGTCCGACCCTGTGCTGAACGACGCTGCGGCCGTGGTGGCGAAGCAGTCCGTGGGGGGACGTGCGTGGATCTGGGCCCGGAACAAGCAGCTCGAGGACATCAGCGCGCTCTACGCCGCCACGTTCGCCCGATGGCTGTTCAGGGAGCGCCACACGGACGACTACGACGTCATGGACTCGGTCGCCTGAGAAGCGGAAAGGGGGAGCGGTGTTCCTGTTCGTCCTTACCACCGTGCTCGACCTCGTGGGATCGCTCCTGGTCATCGTCGGGGCTGCAGCCGCGGCGGCCGCGCTCGCGGGCCCCGAGTGGGGTCTTGCCGCGGCGCTCGGGACGGCCGGCGCCGGGGTGCTGGCCGCTTCATGGGTGTTCGATAGGCGGCGTTCATGAGCCTGTTCAGGCAGAAGCGGCACTTCGGGCCCCCGGAGTTGATCTGGCAGGGGATGCCGCAGCGGTCGCCGGGCCGGCCGAATCAGGTGCCGGTGACGCGGGAGACGGCGTTGAAGCATTCGGCTGTGTGGGCGTGCCTGAACCTGAGGGCGAGCCTGATCTCCACGATGCCGGTCGACGTGTTCCGTCGCTCGGGAGGCCTCGACAAGGAGATCAAGAAGCCCGATGTCCTGGTCACGCCGTGGACGTACGGCGAGGGCCAGCCGGTGGACATCACGGAGTGGATCTACGGATCCCAGTTCGACCTCGACCGCGGCGGGAACGCCTTCGGGCGGATCGTTGCGCGCGACGGCTTCGGGAAGCCGGCTCTGGTCCAGCCGCTCCCGCTCGAGGATGTCACCGTCTCGGTGAAGAACCGCCGCATCGACCATTACAGAGTCGGGCAGGAGGAGCTGGCTCCCTTCGAGGTCTGGCACGAGCGCCAGTTCACGATGTCGGGCGTGCCTGTGGGGCTGTCGCCGATCGCCTACGCGGCGGCCTCCATCGGCGGGTACCTCTCGGCCCAGCAGTTCGCCCAGGACTGGTTCGGCAACGGCGCCCGCCCGGGCTCGATCCTGAAGAACACCACGAAGAAGCTCGACAAGGGCGACGCGCAGCGGGTCAAGCGCCAGTTCATGGCGTCCGTGAACAACGGCGAGCCGTTCGTCACCGGCATGGACTGGGACTACAAGATGATCAACGGCTCCGCGGCGGAGACAGCGTTCATCGAGTCCCGCGAGTTCGGCATCACCGACGCGGCCCGGTTCCTCGGCGTCCCTGGCGACATGATCGACGCCCCGGCGAAGGGATCCAGCGTCACGTACGCGAACGTGACGCAGCGGAACCTGCAGCTGCTCATCATCAACCTCGGCCCCGCGATCGCACGCCGGGAGAGGGCGCTCTCCCGCCTCGTGCCCGCGCAGCAGCACGTGAAGCTCAAGACGGACGCGATCCTTCGCATGGACCCAGAGACACGACAGCGGGTCATCAAGTCCCGGATCGACTCGCGCACGCTCGACGTCGACGAGGCACGCGAGCTCGAGAACCTGCCACCGCTGACCCAGGAGCAGAAGGACAAGTTCAAAGAGCTCTTCACGAAGACCACCGACACGGTCAAGGAAGAGACCGGGCCATCACGGGAAGGAGCGCCGGCATGAACATCCTCGAAGCGGCCCAGAAGCGGGCACAGGACATCCGGGCGGCCGCCGACAGGCCCTCGCAGCGCCGGTGCACCGAAGCGCCCGGCAGCGGCCCGCGCGTGGCCGTGCGCATGCAGCGGATCCAGCTCCGCGAGGCCGGCGATGCGGGCGGGGGCCTCGGGTTCTCCGGCTACGCCTCGGTCACCGGCGTCGGGTACGAGATGTGGGACATCTTCGGCCCGTACACCGAGGTCGTCTCTGCGGGCGCTTTCGGCCCGTCGCTGTCCCGGGCGGATCTCGACGTCCCGCTCGTCATCCAGCACGACGGGATCCGCCGCATCGCCCGCACCGCGAACGGCACCCTGCGGCTCGACGAGGACGACCGCGGCCTCTCCGTCGACGCCGACCTCGACCCGGACGACGCCGACGTGCAGTACATCGTCCCGAAGCTCCGCTCCGGGCTGATCGACGAGATGTCGTTCATGTTCCGGATCACCGCGGGAGAGTGGTCGCAGGACTGGACCGAGTTCCACGTCAACGAGGTCGACATCCACCGCGGCGACGTCTCGATCGTCTCCTACGGGGCGAACCCCGCAACGGCCGGATCGGGCCTTCGGTCCACGAAAGACCTCGAATCGTTCGTCCGCGGCCTGAGCCTTGCCGAGCAGCGCGAGATCGCTGCCCTAGTCGCCGGCGCCGCGCCCAAGACCGGCGCCGAACTCATCACCGATGAGGACGTGCGCCTGCGCCGAGTCCGCTTCTAGAGCCGGCGCACCACCCGAGAGCTTCGCGCACTCCCGACGCCCGCGCCGCGCTGCGGCCTGGCCTGGGCGGGGATGCCTGTCGCCTTCAAGGGGCCCACCAGTAACCCCAAGATCCCACGGACGGCCGTGGGAGGAAGGAGCTCTGCCATGAACATGGCCCAGCTCATCGCGCAGCTCGAGGGGAGCCTCGTCTCCAAGCTCGAGGAGCGCAACAAGAAGTCCACCGAGCTCGCCGAGCTCCGCTCCGCCGCAACGGTGGACGAGGTCCGCGTGGCCCAGATCCGCCAGGAGAAGCAGGGCCTGGACGACGAGATCGACGCCCTCCAGATCCGTGTCGCCGAGCTCAAGCTCGAGAAGTCCCGCGACGACGCCGCGGCGCGCCTGAGCGCAGAGCTGATCCCGCAGGGACAGCGCCGCTCGTATGACCAGGTCATCCGCACCGGCGACACGAACGAACCCCGCACCTACACCCGCGAGTCCGCGAAGCAGGGCGTCTCGTTCTTCGGCGACGCCTACGCGCACCGCGAGCACGGCACGAACGACCGGATCATGCGCCACGCCGCGGAGGTCGAGCACCACGGCGAGATGTCCCAGCGCGCCGTCCAGACGTCGGGATTCGCGGGCCTTGTGGTTCCTCAGTACCTGATCGACCTCGCGGCGCCGAAGATCCAGGCCGGCCGCGGCATCGCGAACGCGGTCACGCGCCTCGAGCTCCCCGAGCAGGGCATGCAGCTCGTCATCCCGAAGGGCAACATCGCCGCATCCGAGGACGTCCAGGCCACGGAGAACTCGACTGTGTCGAACACCGACGAGTCCTGGGCGAACGTCACGGTCCCCGTCGTGACGATCGCCGGCAAGCAGGACGTGTCCCGCCAGCTCCTCGAGCGCGGCTCCGGCGTCGACGCGATCATCTACCTCGACCTCGCCCGCGCCTACGGCGCGCGCCTGGGCAAGCAGGTGATCAACGGCTCGGGCCTCGCCGGCCAGATGCTCGGCATCCTCAACACCGCGGGCATCGCGGCCGCGGCAGCATTCGGCGCCGCGGTCGACGCCTCGAAGTTCGGGACGAAGGTCGCCGGGGCGAATACCGCGGTCGCGTCCGTCGGGGACGGCATCGCCCCGGACGTCCTGCTCATGCACCCGCGCCGCTGGGGCTGGCTCACCACCCTCAACGACACCACGGGGCGGCCCATCGTCACCGCGAACACCGTGACGAACTTCAACATGGTCGCCGTCGGCTCCCAGGCCGGCGAGGAGTTCGCGAACGCCCCGGTCAAGGTCGCAGGCATCCACAACTCGGGCCTGCCGATCATCACCGATGTGAACGTCCCGACCACGGTCGGCATGAACAACGAGGACGTCGTGCTCTCGCTCGACGTCGACGAGCTCATCCTCTGGGAGGAAGGCGACGGCCTGCCCCGCCAGCTCCGCTTCGAGCAGACCAAGGGCGACTCGCTCACCACCGTGCTCGTCGCCTACGGGTACGCGGCGTTCACCGCTGGCCGCTACCCGGAGGCAGTAGCCAAGTTCGGCGGCCTCGATACCGTCGCCGGCGCCGGCCTCATCGCCCCGACCTTCTAGTCGGGAAACCGGGCGTGGGCCCCGCACCCGCGGGGCTCACGCGCTCTCACCCCTTCCGCTTCCAGAGGAGCCGAGATGGACGACCAGTACCAGGAAGAGATCTACGCGAACTACCGCCGTCTCCACGACGAGCACGGCGAATCGTGGGAGTCGATCGCCAAGCGCGTCGAAGAGCAGAACGACAAGCGCCTCGCGGCGTGGCTGCGCTCGCAGGATGCCGCCGAAGCCCCCGAGCCGTCGGAGCCCTCGACGCAGGTCCAGGGCAGACGATCTCTCAAGGCTTCCACCGCCGAGGCCGCTGCCGCGGACACCGCGGACACCGCGGGCGGCGAGCCGGCGGCCGGCGCCGAGGGCGGCGGTTCGGGGGCTGAGGCGTAGCTGTGGCCTCGATCGATCTGGGGGCGACAGCCACCCTCGAATGGGGCACGGTACCCTCCGGCGGGGCGCCTTCGCTCTCCATCGTCCGCCCGGACGGCACGAGCATCGCCACCCCGGCATCCACCACCGGTCCGACGTCGGCAACGGCCAAGTTCACCCCGAGCATGCCCGGCCGCCACCTCGCCCGGTGGACGGCATTCGCGATGGACGGCACCATGGGCGCGCACGTCGACGTGCTCGACGTCTGGCCGGCGGATCCGCTGTTCATCATCCCAGTCGGGGAGATGAAGACGGGCCTCAACGCCGACCACGCGACCGCGGCTCAGCTCGAGGACATGCGCCTCTTCGTCGCCGCGGCGACACCGGTGATCGAGGACATCGTCGGCCCGGTCGTGCACCGCCAGTTCACCCAGGTCGCCGACGGCGGAGCGCACGCGGTCGTCCTCCAGCACAGGGCAGACGCGGTCGTCAGCATCACCGAGCTCGGCAGCCCCCTGGCGGACTTCGTCTTCGACGAGGACGCCTCGATCGTGTACGCGGGCCGCCAGCTCGCCCCTCGGCTGTTCATGCCGGGCATCCGTGCCGTCGTGGTCACCTTCACCGCCGGGTATCAGGTGATCCCGGCGAACATCCGCCTCGCGGCGCGCGAGCTCGTGCGGCACTGGTGGCAGATCGGCATGCAGTCGCAGGGCGGCAGCGTCCGGCGCGGCAGCGCCTCGGACGACGTGTTCACGCCATCGGGGTTCGCCGTGCCCCGCAGGGTGATGGAACTGTGCGCGGCGGATGAGGGCGTGGGGGGCTTCGCGTGAGCGCTGTTACGGCGGCGATCGCCGCCAAGAAGGGCCTCTACCAGCTCATCCAGCGCGTCATGGCCCAGAGCGAGGACTCGAAGGACGTCTACGTCGTGTTCGGGGCGATCGGCACGGACCTGCCGCCGGACATCATCAGCGTCGGCAGGTTCCACGTCGACCAGGACATCGCCGCCATGGGCAGCATGCGCCCTCGCGAGGAGAATATCGCGGTCGACGTCGTCTTCTCGTGCGTCAAGGGCGGCGGCGACGAGGTCGAAGTCCTCGCCCAGGAACGGGCCCTCGACCTCCTCGGCCGAATAGAGCGCGAGGTCCGCATGAACGACACCACGCTCGGCGGAGCGGTCCGCCAGTGCTTCCTCACCGCGATCGACTCCGAGGGCACCACGCCCGAGGACTACATCGAGGCAGGCCGCGGCGTCGACGTCGTCGCGACATTCACAGCAGAGAACCGTGTCAGAGGCTAGGAGGGCCCATGCGCATCAAGAACATCTCACCCTACGGCGAGCTCGACGTGCCCCTCTTGGGGGGCGTCGTCGAGGCCGGCGAGATCCTCGAAGTCGACCCGGAGCACGCCGAGGCGCTGCTCGCCCAGGCCGAGAACTGGGAGCCGGCAGACGCCGCCGCCAGGGCGGTCGCCGAGGAGCTGAACACCGACCCCGAGCCGGCCGCGGCCGAAGCCGTGCCGGATCCCGGGGCGCCCGCCGCCCGGGACGCGGCGCCCTCGCACACCGAGGGGAGTGAGGGCCTGTGACGCAGCAGGACGCAAGCCTCGGCATCGGCCGGGAGGGGGCCTACGGCATCGGGGTCACGCCCACGGCGTTCCCCGAGTACCTCACCGAGAGCCTCAAGTGGAAGCCGGAGTTCAAGCAGGGCCAGGGCCTGCGGGTGGGTTCGCGGCTCGCCCGGGCGCCTCGTCGGGCGCTCGTGAAGCAGCAGGCCGAGGGCGACATCGAGCTCGAGCTCGCCACCAAGGGACTCGGGAAGTTCTTCGAGGCGTGGCTCGGCTCCGGCGTCTCGACGGCGGTCCCGGGACAGGCGGGAGCGTTCCAGCAGCTCTACACTCCAGCGACTCAGGACCCGGCGAACTCCTACACGATCCAGAAGGGCCTCCCGTGGGTCGGCGGTGCGGCAGCGCAGCCCGTGACGTTCCGCGGCGGCCTCTGCACCTCGGGCGAGCTCACGGCCGCGCTCGCGGACATCGTGAAGCTGAAGACGTCCTGGAACTTCCGCGACGTCGACACCGCGACCGCCTACGCGCCCCCGTCGTACGCGACCGGTGTCGAGCTGCTCACGTTCGTCCACGGGTCGATCTCGATCGGCGGCACGGTCACGATGCCCACCGCGACTGCGCTCGCCACCGGCGGCACGCCGGCGGCGAACATCAAGGACTTCAGCTTCTCGTTCGACAACAAGCTCGACGACGGCGGGTTCACGTTCGGCAACGGCGGCAAGCGCGGCCGCAAGCCGGTCTTCGGGTCGGTGGGCGAGGGCAAGGGCAAGCTCACCGCGGAGTACACGGACAACGTCCTCCGCGACGCCTACCTCAGCCAGGCCGATCTCTCGCTCGTACTGACGTTCAAGACGGCGACGCTGATCGGGGCCTCGGCGCTGAACCCGACGGTGCAGGTCGTTCTCCCGGACATCCGGCTCAACGGGGACATCCCGCAGACGAACGGGGGAGCCCCGGTGAGCCTGCCGGTCGACTTCGACATCCTCGACGGGCTCAACGCCGGGTCGCCGATCTACGTCGCGGTCGTCACGTCCGACACCGCGATCTGAGCGGTGGCGGACGAGGTCCGGATCGCGATGGCCCCGGAGAGCCTCGCGCTGATCCGGCGGATGGCCAAGGAGGCCGAGCCCACCCTGCGCCGCGAGGTGAACCGCACGCTGCGCGGCTCGGGGACGGCGGCGGCCGCCGCGGTCAAGGCCGCGGTCCTGGGGGAGAAGCCGCCGAAGGCGAACCAACGCACGAAGGCCGCCTCCAGGCTGCGGGGCGCGAGGTACGGGCAGGGCCGGTCGCGGAACGTGCTCCGGGCGGGCATCGCGGCCGGCGTCGCGGTCCGGGTCCGAGGCGGGAAGCACCCGGGGATCCGGATCGTCTCGACCGACACGAAGCTCGCGGCCGGGAAGAAGGCCATGAACCGGGTGTACCGACTGAGGAACTTCAGGCACCCGGTCTTCGGATCGAAGAAGAAATGGGCGGCCCAGCACGGAAAGGACTTCTTCTACGGCCCGATCCGGGCCCGCGAGGAGGAGTTCCGTCGGGCCGTCCACGAGGCGCTGCAGGAAGCAGCGCAGAAGCTCGGAGGGCTCACATGAAATTCCGTCTCAACGGCCGCGAGTACGACATCGAGGCCGCGCTCCAGCGGCCCACGCTCCTCATGCTCCGCGAGATGAAGATCCGCACCGGGTACGGGATCAAGTCCATCCGCGACGCCGCCCCGAAGTTCCAAGACCTGTTCGGGGGCGCCGAGGGCCTCAGCGAGGAGGAGAAGGAAGACCTCTTCATGGAGGTCGTGGACGATCCCGACTTCCTCGGCGTGTTCATCGCCGTCATCTGGCTCGCACGGCGGCACGCCGGGGAGAACCTGACCTTCGAGGAGGCCGGCGACTTCGACATCGACTCGCTCGAGGTAGTCGACGACGAGCCCGACCCAAAAGACGGCCCGGAGCCGGACCTTCCCGCGCCCGAGCCAGAAGCCGCCCGTCCCGGCCGGTCGAGCACATCGAGGACATCGAAGCGAGCGTCTTCGCGAACATCGTCCTGATCTCCGGCCTTTGGCCCAGCATCGGGCCGCACAACGTGTGGGACCTGACCTACGACTTCTGGCTCCTCTACGTCCGCGCGGCGGACGAGCACCGCAAGGAGCAGGCCAAGCAAAGGGGGTAGGTCACCGGTGTCCGCTGCCCAGCTGTTCTTCGACGTCTTCGGCCGCGACAAGGGCGTGGGGAAGGTCTTCGACGACGCCGGCAGGAAGGCAGAGTCCCTCGGCTCGCAGTCCTCCGGCGCGATGGGCAAAGTCGGGAGCTTCATCGGCGGGATCGGCGGGACCGCCCTGAAGGTCGTCGGGGTCGTAGGCGGGGCGGTGGCCGCGGTCGGGGGAATCGTGGGCGGCCTCGCCGTCCACGGCGGCATCGCCCGGCAGCTCCAGATCGAGAACGCCCAGGCGAAGCTCGACGGGCTCGGCAACAGCGCCGATTCGGTCAAGGAGATCATGGCCAACGCCATGGCCGCCGTGAAGGGCACCGCATTCGGCATGGGCGAGGCCGCCACCGTGGCGGCCTCCGCCGTGGCTGCCGGAGTGAAGCCGGGCAAGGACCTCGAGCGGACCCTGAAGCTCACCGGCGACGCGGCGACGATCGCCGGCTCGTCCATGGGCGAGATGGGCTCCATCTTCGGCAAGGTCGCGGCGAGCAACAAGCTCCAGGGCGACTCGATCGCGATGCTGCAGGACCGCGGAATCCCGATCCTCCAGATGCTCGGCAAGACCCTGGGCAAGACCTCCGAGGAGGTCGCCGACATGGCGTCGGCGGGAAAGATCGACTTCGCCACCTTCCAGAAGGCCATGGAAGAGGGACTAGGGGGCGCGGCGCTCAAGTCCGGCGACACGACCGAGGGCGCCTTCAAGAACATGAAGGCCTCGTTCTCCCGGCTCGGCGTGGTCCTCACCTCGTGGTTCATGCCGCTGGTGAAGGACGTGTTCAACACGATCACGTTCGCCGTCGACTGGCTCACCAAACTCCTCGGTCCGCTCTCCGACGCCTTCGGCAAGGCATTCCAAGGCCGCATCGGTCCGATGCTGCAGAACGCCAAGGCGCAGTTCGAGGAGCTCTACAAGGGCGCGGGAGGCTCGCTGAACGCGTTCCGCGGGGCATTCCTCGCCGTCGACGGCGACATTGCCTCGTCGGGATTCAACGGCTTCATGGAGCGCCTCGGCTTCTACGCCGGGATGGCGACATCCGGCGTGCTCGCAATGTCTGCGGCGTTCCAGGGGTTCAACGTCGACGGACCGGGGGCCATCGGCGCGATGGCCCGCATCGGAGAGGCCGCAGGTCACCTCTGGGCCGGGCTCACGATGCCCTCGGGCACGCGCGCCGAAATGGAAGGACAGCTTTCCGGACTCGTCGGTGTCGGCGCCGGGGTGCGGGCCGTGTTCGACGCCATCGGCCCCGCGTTCGCCCCGCTCCTGCCGCAGATCTCTGGCCTCGTCGGTCCGCTCTGGACGGTCCTGGGCGCGTTCAACCCGCTCGGGCTCCTCTTCCAGGCGCTCCTGCCGGTCCTGCCCCAGCTGGTCGGCCTCATCGGCGATCTCGCTTCGTCCTCGCTGGGGCTCCTCGCCGCCGTCCTCCCGCCGGTCGCCGGCCTGGTCACCGAGCTCGTCTCGACCCTCTCCGGCATGTTCGTCGCGATCCTCCCGACCGTCGTCTCCCTCGTCGAGACCCTGGGCTCCGCATTCGTCGTCCTCGCCCCCGTGGTCGGCGAGCTCGTCGCCGCCGTCGTCCCGCTCGTTTCGACACTCGCGGGCATGCTGGCGCCGATCATCGCCGAACTGGTCAGCTCGGTGCTGCCGCCGGTCGCGTCGATCATCGGGATGATCGTCGAAGCGATCACGCCGCTGATCACGACAATCGCCGGAATCCTGATTCCCGTGATCCAGGCGCTCATGCCGATCGTCGGGACGGTGTTCGGTGCGATCGCCAGCATCATCACGGCCGTGATGCAGATCGTGCAGGGCGTGATCCAAGTCGTGACCGGGATCATCACCGGGAATTGGTCCCAGGTCTGGTCCGGAGTCCTGAACATCTTCAGCGGCGTCTGGAACACCATCGTCGCCGTAGTCGCCGGCGTCCTGAACGTCCTGGGCTCGGTGATCTCCAACGGCCTATCGGCAGTCGGACAGTTCGTCCTGGGAATCCTCGGAGCCCTCGGCCGGTGGTTCCAGGATTCCTGGTCGAGCATCCTCGGCGGAGTCTCCGGATTCATCGGCAGCCTGCTCGGATTCTTCGGCGGGCTGCCCGGGCAGATCCTCGGGTTCTTCGGAGGCCTCGGCAGCGGCCTGTGGGATATCGGCCGGAACATGATCCAAGGCCTCATCGACGGAGCCGGCTCGCTCCTGAGGAATCTCGGCTCGTTCTTCCTGAACATCGTCCCGGACTTCATCCGCGAGCCGTTCAAGGCCGCGCTCGGCATCCGATCGCCGTCGCGTGTGTTCCGCGGGTTCGGCGTGAACATCGGGCAGGGCCTGATCGAAGGCCTCGACTCGATGCAGGACCGGGTCGGAGCATCCGTCGACGGACTGGTGAGCCTCCCCGCCATCGCAGCAGGTTCAGGCCAGGGAGTCGGGTACGGGCGGGGTACGGGCCTCGAGGAGAAGCTCGACCAGCTCCTCGAGCTCCTGCGCTCGCAGCGCCCGGTCCAGGTCAATCCGGCGCCGGGAATGTCCGAGGCGAACCTCGGGCGGATGACGGCCGAGCAGCTGATGTGGAGGTCCTGAATGGCGCGCACCGCGACGATCGGGGGGCTCTCGTTCTCATCCACCGGGTGGACCCACCCGGACGGGTGGACGGTCTGGCTCGACAACAACGCCGAGGGGTGGGACGACGGCGTCGGGGTACGGCGAGAGCGGCCGAAACGGCTCCGCCAGCACGGCGAGTTCACCGAGCCCGGGTTCCGGGACGGGCGCCTGGTCACGCTCGAGGGCGATGTCACCTCCCCGTCGGAGCAGGCCGCGGCCGGGGCGAAGCTCGCCCTCGCGGCGCTGCTGGCCGACGGCGGCCAGGGCATCCTCATCGTGACGGACACGGCCCAGCCGACCATGAGCGCGGCCGCGGACCTCGCGGACGCGCCGAAGATCCGGCACAAGAACGACACCACGCTCGAGTACCAGATCCACCTGCACTGCCCGGACCCGCGCCGCTACGGGGCCACGGCCCCGGCGACGACCGGTGTCCCGGTCACGGGCGGCGGGCTGACGTTCCCTCTGTTCACCCCAGCCCCGCCGGGCCTGCTCGACTTCGGGCAGCCCGGCTACCCGGGAACGGCCACGATCGCGAACCCCGGCACGGCGGCGACCCCGCCCAGGTTCACGGTCATCGCTGCGATGGCACCGAACGGCTTCACCATCACAGACCTGGTGGCCCGCCGGCGGCTCGTCTACACGGGCGCGCTCGGCCCGGGGGACTCGATGAGACTGAACGCCCGCGACGGGTCGGTGCTGCTGAACGGGTACGCGGACCGGTCAACGCTGCTGACGGTGAGGGAGTGGACCCGCTTGGCCGCGGGCGCCTCGGGGACGTGGCTGTTCGAGGCACCGGGGTCGACGGGCGCCCAGCTCACGGTGGAGGTGGATCCGGCGTGGTGGTAGCCCCCGAGTACCGGGTGTTCGTGGCCGAGACGGTCACGGGCCGGATCGCGGCCGACCTTCCTGTCGAGTCGCTCAAGTGGGGCTCCCGGTTGAACGACGCCGGCCCGCTCGAGGTCGCGTTCCCGGCGGACGCGTCCGAGTTCGCCCGGGTCGACGTGCGGGCCGCGACCGAGCCCGACCGGATGAGCCTCGCCGTCGACTTCGGCGGCGTGATCCTCGAGGCAGGCCCGATCAGGAAACGGAAGTACAACTGGGAAACTGGTGCGCTGACCGTTTCCGGCGCGGGGCTCTGGTCCATCCTGGACAGGGTCAAGGCCCTGAACTGGGCGCAGATCACCGCGGGGACCGCCGTGACCAGGACCTCCCTCGACCTGAGCGGTCTCGCCCTCGCATCGATCGCCCGCGAGCTCGTCAGGATCCCGATGCAGGCCAACCCGGACAACCCTGGCCTGCCGATCGTCCTCCCGGCGCTGGTCGCCGGCGCCGACGAGCGGCACGTGAAGGGCTACGAGCTCCAGTGGGTCGGCGACCTGCTCCGCAACCTCACGAAGGTCAAGGACGGCCCAGACATCGCGTTCCGGCCCCGGTACACTGCCGCCGACGCGACCCGGATCGAATGGGTGATGGCGACCGGCACGGAAACCGATCCGCTCCTGCACCAGAGCGGGGCGGACTGGATCTGGGACCCGGCCGTCGACGAGTCGGGCGTCGTGATGCTCGATGTCGAGGAGGACGCCTCGAAGATGGCGGCCAGGGTGTGGCAGCCCGGGGCAGGGTCCGAACTCGACATGAAGCTCGCCACCGCCGTCGACACGACCCTCGTCGCCAAGGCAGGCTACCCGTGGACCGAGGCCGATGTCGCGTCGAAGGACATCGAGGACCTCGCCTTCCTCCAGAAGCACGCGAACGCGGCCCTCGCCCGCTCAGCCCGCCCAGTCTCGCCGTGGGGGATCCCGGTCCGTGCCGACGCTGCCCCGCTCCTCGGCACATACAGCCCGGGCGACTTCGCCCAGCTGAACATCCCGGCCGGGCACCCGCTCATCGGCCAGGGCATGCAGCGGGTCCGGATCATGGCCCTCGACGGCGACGGCTCCCTCGAGGTCAAGATCACCCCCGCCCCGATCGTCAGCGCCCTCGGCGCGACCGCCTACGGCGCTTCCCGCATCGAGGGCGGCGTCCGGACCGACCTGTGAGAGGAGACCTGTGGCGGACCTGATCCCCAGAAGCATCCCCGACCCAGACCCGCAGGAGCGATTCTGGGACCAGCAGAAGGACACCCAGAAGGCGGTCGAGCGGCAGGAGCGCGGCGCCCCCCAGCGCTCGCAGTCCGTCAGCGACACCACCGGGGCGGGCATCCGCTCCGACGCGGCAGGATTCCGCACCGTCGATTCGCTGGGCCGCACGATCGCGTTCCTGCAGGTCTCCGACGGCACGCTCGTGATCTTCGACCCCGTCACCGGGTCCCCGAGGGCCAGGTTCGGCAAGCTCCTCTCCGACGGCTCCTACGGCGGGGAGATCTGGGACCCCGTGAACAGCGCCTGGGTCAAGCTCGTCACCGGCTCCTCGGTGGCGTGGGCGGCCATCACAGGGAAGCCGGCGGCGTTCCCACCCACAGGCCACACCCACGCCGGTGTCGACATCACCTCGGCGGTGGCGAACGCAGCGAACGCCTCGGCCGCCGGCTCGGCCGCGCAGGCGGCCCAGGCCGACGGCTCCGCCTACGCGTTCAACAACACCGTGGCCGGCAGCCAGTACTTCGCCGTCTGGGTCGGCAACGACGGAGGCTTCCACTTCGGCAGGAACGTTTCCTCGCTCCGGTACAAGGAGAACGTCCGTCCCTACGCGGTCGACCCCGCGCGGGTCCTCGCCCTCGAACCGAGGGTGTTCGACCGCAAGCCGACCCTCAGGCCACCGGCCTCCGTCGACGGGCAACCTGCCGAAGGCCCCGCCCAGCTCATCCCCGGCGCACGCGACGAGTACGGGCTCATCGCCGAAGAAGTCAACGCGCTCCTGCCGGAGATCGCCATCACCATCGACGGCGAGATCGACGGGCTCCGCTACGACCTCTTGGCCGTCGCGCTCCTCGACGTCGTCAAGGCCCAGCAGGCTGCCCTCGACGCCCATCAGGCACGGATCGCCGGGCTCGAAGAAACCGTCCATCAACTCGTGGCCGCTGTGCGGCAGATGGGAGGCACCGCATGACCGCGAATCGAAGCCTCGGGATCCCGGTCACCGGCACCGGTCCCTATACGGGCACGACCACCGTTGACATGCGGCTCGCGCTCGCGGGCCTCTACGCGGAGAACGCCCCGGGCGTTCCGCGCTCGGGGGTGCTGGCCCAGGCCGCGTCGCAGCTGGTGACCGCACGCGCGGACGGGATGTCGTTCGACATCGCCCCGTGCCAGCTCGTGATCAGCCGCGCGGCAAACGAGGGCGTCTACAACCCGACCCTGACGGGCACCTCGAGCGTGCCGACGGCGGCCGCGCCGGTGTCCGGGTCGCGCTGGGACCTGGTCTACGTGCTCCAGCGGGACCCGGGCAAGGGAGACGCCGACAACGCCCCCGCCCTCGGGGTTGTCAACGGCGCATCGGGCGCGACACCGACGAAGCCCTACGCCTCGGTCCCCGCCGGGGCGTACGTGCTCGCCGAGGCGCAGGTCTTCTCGGGCACCACGTACGCGTCGCAGTCCCCGAACACGCTCGCGCAGGTGTGGCGGCACACCGCGGCCCGCGGCGGCGTCGTGGACATCCGCAGCGCCGCCGAGAGGGCAGAGATGACCTCGCCGGCGCTCGGCCAGCGCATCGCCCGACTCGACCTCGCCGGAGTGCCGCTGGAGGTCTGGGACGGGACCGCGTGGAACCTGGACCGGGACTTCGCGGCGTTCAAGACCACGGACACCAACTGGTCGTGGCAGGGCGGAATCGTCAGGTCGAAGGTCCTGGGACAGACCCAGTTCTCGGCCGCCGCAATCATGACCCGCGTCGCCGGCGGGTCCTTCGCGTTCGGCACCGGGGACACCCTCATGGGCAACTTCTGCCCGACAGCGTTCCTGCCCCCGGGGAACGTCTACCTCGCGGTCTCCATCACGAACGGCGGCGCGCTGGTCGGACAGGCCCAGCTCGTCATCACGACCACCGGGGATTTCGTGCTCCGCACCTTCTCCGGGTCGATGACCTTCCCGGCCGGGGGCGTCATGTACATCAACGGCCTGTGGATGGGCTGACCGGATGAACGAAGAGGTCATCATCGCGTTCATCACCGGCCTCACCGCGATCCTGGTCGCCTACCTCGAGAAGAACCGCCGAGACACCAAGCGGATACGCCGCGACGCACGCGCCGTGCACGAGTCGGTGAACAACCGCACCGACGAGAACGGGAACCCGATCTCGCTCTCAGACCGGCTCGACGCCGTCATGGGAATCGCAAAGGAGGCCGCGGCCTCTGCCAAGGCAGCACGTGAGCAGGGGCAACGGCACCAGGACGAGCTCGCCGAGCAGCGCCACGACATCCGCGGCATCCGCGAGGACAACCAGGCCACCCGCCGCGAGCTCGGCCTCCTCCACAAGGAGGACCGGGACATCCGAACGGACCTGAACACGGTCGTCGAGTCGACCGCCGAATGGGGCAGGTTCCTCACGGACCTCCACACCCGCTGGGGCCATTCGAGAGAGAAGTCAGAGGAGGGAACCTGACATGCCGAACATGAGCGTCCCGTACGCCCGCCCCGACAGGTCGCTGCTCACGCTGCGCGACGAGGTCTATGCCGTCTACGGCAGGCCGGCCCGGGCAGCCGAGTTCGTCACCGGCTACAAGTCGCCGTCGAACTTCACCGGCCACAACGCCGACTCGAACGGGATCGTCCACGCCATCGACATCTTCACCGACGAGAACGGCAACATCCCCGAGGCCCCCGGCCGCGCGCTCGCAGAGCGTCTGCGCGTCATCGGGTCGGTCACGAACCGGTTCTCGTACCTGATCCACGACATGAGCCCGGGCGCCCCGGCGCCGATGATCGCGGGCCAGTTCAACGGCTGGGTGTGGCAGGCCTACACGGGCTCAGACCCGCATAGCAGCCACATCCACGTCAGCGTCTGCGACCTGTACTGGGGCGACCCGGCCCCCGTCGGCGCCGACGTGTACGACTCGACGGCCCCCTGGGGCATCGCAGGCGTCGCCGCGCAGGGCGGCAACATCACACCCATCACCACACCGCAGGAGGAAGACATGGGCTGGCAGGACCGCACTCTAACCTCGAAGGACGGGATCCCCGTCTCGCCCGAGGAACTGCTCAACTCGATCGATGCGAAGGACGAGAAGATCCTCGCAGCGCTCGCCCCACTCGCCTCGTTCATCGTTGATGTGCGCGGCGACCTCGCGAACAAGGGCAAGGCCCTCGCTGCGCTCGCGCAGATCAAGTCCACCGATCCGCAGGCGATCGCCCAGGCGGTCGTCGACGCGTTCGGCAAGGACATCGCGGCCGACGTCGCGTCGAAGCTGTCGGTGGTGGTCACCAATGGCTGATCACGTCGCCGAACCGACTGGGCCGACTCAGGCTACGCACCCGTGGCGCGCTGCGGTGCGCACGTTCGCGCAGGTGATACTGCCCGCTGCGGTGACCCTCGGCGTCGCGGTACCTGTGATCGTCGACGCCTTCCTCGCCAGCGCCCGCACCTCCCTCCCGCCCGAGCTCGTGGCATGGCTCACCGCCTCCGCGCTCGCGGTCGGTGCTGTCGCGGCGGGCATCGCCCGGGTCATGGCGCTGCCCGCCGTCGTCGCGTGGACGGGCCGCTGGCTACCCTGGCTCGCGCCGGCACCGCCTAGCGGATCGGTGAGCCCGGGCCCGGCCTCGGCTCCGCGCGCGGAGCTCTAAGAGCTGAGTCCGCATAGCTCCACGCTTGTGGATGCGCAAAGCGGGCGGCTCATTTCCCAGCTTCCTCGCTGCGCTTCGTGTAGCCAACCCAGAAACCGATGCCGCTAACGAATACCCCGCCCACACTGGCGAGCATCGCGAAGGCTGGCCGGTTGCCCCAGTCGTACCGGCAGGGCCCATTGGGTGCAGTCCATGGTGAACCGCAATCGACGTCAGAGGCGGGCATCGTGTAGGCGGGGTGCACGGTGCCACCCCACGTCGACGCAGGATAGCTGCGCGCGTCAATGTGGTTAGTTTGCGGCCAGAGCCCGAGCAGCAAGCCGATGCCTAGCAAGATCAGACCGCCAAGGACGATCGTGCGCCCGTTCTGACTCATCATCTTCTCCCCAACTTGGTGTGCCGAGAGGATGTTATTCCGTCGACGCGGTTGCTCGGTAGACGTGTCCAATGGGCCGAGACGGCTCGCCCAACAAGATGCAGCAAGTATCACCGACCGGACAGGCGGACCATCCTGTCTGCCTGCCGTCCGACCTAGTGGACTCTCCGGTGGGAGTTTTGGTGGGAGTTCTGTGCGATTGCCGCCGATCCCGGATGGCGAGGGTCAGACTTTTAATCCGCGGGTCGTGGGTTCGAGACCCACAGGGCCCACCCTACGCACAAGGTTCGAACCCTGGCCTGAAGGATCAATGGCCGAGGTTTGGGCCTTGTTTGCGTTTGCGGCCCATGTCAGGGCGTCGGCATTGATCTGGGGGTCGAGCAGCATCTCGAAGGGTCGCGCGTTCTCGACACGGAGCTGGTCGTCTTCGTCGATGTAGATCTTGGTGAAGAACGCCTGGTTGCAGAGGCGACGGTTCGCATCATCGCATCGGGCGTAGATGTCGGCGCAGTTCGCTAGGAGGCTCAGGGCGTCGTCGAGGTGGGCTCGGGCGTCGGTGTATTCGCTGTGATGGGCGTCGAGACGACGGTTTACCTGATCGAGTTCGCCAAGGATGCGGTCTTGTTCTCGTTTGAGCACGGAGAGCGGGATCGCGTCGGCGTAATGCGCCTGCATGAGCCGGGTCTGCTCACGCTCGAGTCGGTCGCGGTTGGTGGTTAGCTGGGCCAGTTCGTCGGCCTCGGCGGACATGAGGCGGTCGAACTCGTGGCGCAGCATTCCGGCGAGGGCTTCGCGCTGTGCGAGTGTGATCTGCACGCGCTGGTAGTACTTCTCGATCAGTCGTTCGACGCCCTCGATGAGGATCGCGCCTCGGGTGCAGGTGGTGCGTTTCGCGTGCCGGCCGGCACAGACGAAATATGGGTAGACGTTGCCGTGCCGGTTCTTCGCGTTCGACACGATCATTCGCGAACCGCAGGATCCGCAGTGGATCGTCCCCTTGAGGTAGTGGTCGTGGAGCTGGGTCGCTTCGCAAGCGGACTTGTGCGCGGTGAGGACGGACTGCACTTGATACCAGACCTCGGCTGGGACGAGCGGTTCGTGGGCGCCCTTGTAGCTGACGCCGCAGTAGATCACGTCGCCCTTGTAGTACGGATTGGTAAGCATCCGGTACACGGAGGATACGACCAGTGGTTTCGAAGGGTTCTTCGGTGTTGCGACGCTGGTCAGTCCTCGCGAGGTCAGTTCGTCGTGGAGCTGGCTGACGGTCCAGTTCCCGGAGGCGTAGGCCTTGTAAGCCCATTCGACCAGGGATGCCCGGTCGGGGTCGAGCTGGACGGTCCGGAGCTCGCGTCCGAGATCGTCGCGGATGCGGACGTTGAGGTAGCCGATCGGAGCTCTGCCGATCGTCCCGCCGTTGGAGGCTTTCTGGGTCATGCCCTTGATGACCTCGGCAGCCAGGTTGAGGGAGTAGAACTCCGCTATGGTCGACATGATGCCGTGCAGCAGCATCCCGGACGGCGTTTCGTCGATGCTCTCGGTCGCGGAGACCAGCATGACGCCGGCTTGTTGGAGCGCGAGGTGAATGGTCACGTCGTCGGCACGGTTGCGGGCCAATCTGTCGACCTTGTGCACGATGCAGTACGCGACCCGATGGGTCTTGACGTATTGGATCATCTGCATGAGTTTCGGCCGGTCCGCCTTGCGGGCGGACTCTCCCGCGTCGATGAACTCCTCGACGATGACTGCGCCGAGGAGTTCGGCCTTGCGGCGGTTGGCCTCCCGTTGGGCGGGAATCGAGAAGCCTTCGTCGGTGCCGCCCTTTTCTGCCTGCTCTTTGGTTGAGACACGCAGGTATGAGACCGCCAGCGCGGTGCCCTGGGTCGGTTCGATGAGGCTGCGGACCGGGTCGGTGCGCACGAAGGCGGGACTCATGGGGGTCTTCTCTCGTTTCGAATGACCCTCGCGCTCGGGACGCGATGGTGTCCGGGGGTGCTGTTCGTGAGAGAAGCCCGGAGGCTTTAGGACTAGGCCGCATCGGCCACGTTCACTTGCCCGCGATAGGACGGGGTTTCGGACCACAACACCCCACGCGACGCGAGGCTTGCACTGAGTATTCTACTCAGCCGCGCGGGGTGCCTCCGGTGCAGGACGATATGTCTCGGGCAGGTCTTCTGCCCGCTGCCGGGCCCGGGAAAGTCCAGTCTCCTGCAACGTCATCCGGATCAGCGCCTCGGCAAGCTTGTGGAGGTCCACCGGATCGCGATGCATCGCACGGACCGAGAACACGCGGTCCTCGTAACGGCGACGCTCGGTCTTCTTGGTGTAGGTGCCCATCAGTCGCTCTTCTCTCCGATGCCGGGGCCGAGGTGGGCGTAGAACGCGTCCTCGGCCTGCCGACGGGCCGCGACGTCGTCGAGGACGGACCGGACGAAGTCCTCGTCGCGGTTGGTGATGCTCGTGTCCTCGACGGGTGCCGCGGGGTCCTCGCCTGGCCAGGCGGTCTGCCTCGTGGGCCGGTCGCGATCGAGCCGGGTGCCTGACACGGTCACCCAGTCGCGGAGGCGCTGCCTGGTCTCGGCGAAGTCGCGGTGCCATCCCAGCGGTGCTGAGCCGTTCTGGTCTGGGTCGTAGGCGCATAGCCAGTGCAGGTGGAGCGCGGAGAGTTCCCAGACCAATTCGGGGTGCCGGTGCCAGGACGGCGGAATCACCGCGGCCGGGAGGCCGTAGGTGTGGCGGAGCCAGTTCACCCACGCGTTGAGCTCCAGCCATTCCGCTTCCGCTTCGTCGGCGGTGAGCAGGTTCCAGTTGATCGGGTGCGGCGGCTCGGCCAAAACTGGGCTGCCGTACTCGCCTGTGTCGTCGGGCTCTGGCTCGTCCGGCTCGGGCGCCGTGTCGCGGTTGGCCCTCATCGCGGTGCCCGTTCAGAGTCCAAGCGCCGGCGAGGCGTTTGCCGGGTCCCTGCGCGCCTCGCTCATCTGGGGTCCGGTGGCTGGGGTTTCGCGTTCGGCGGCAGCCTGTGCCCGGCGGGTGCGGTCGACCTCGTACGTGGTGCGGGTGAGGTTGTGCCCGATCTTCTTGGCCACGAATTCCTCGCTCTCGATGGTTTGCCCGTCGCGTTCGTGCTCGAAGGTGTGGGCGTATCCCTCGGCGACGAAGCTGTCGCCCTTCTGAAGCCGCTCGTACGCCCGCTCCGCGGTGGCCCGGTAGGCCACGAGGTCGTGGAAGGTAGGCTCGAGCTCGGTGAACGACCCGTCGGCCTCGCGCCGGTAGTGCTCCTGGCCGATGCGGGCGTAGAACCTTGCATCGCCCTTGGTCGTGTGGCTGAGCTGCGGCTCGGATGCGATGAACCCGGAGACGGATTGCTGTGTGTGGATCGCCATGGGACTGCCCTCCTGACATCGACGGCGACCCCGATTGGGTCGCCCTTGTCGGGCAGGTGCACCGCAAATCCCCGAAGCGCGGATCAGGGCGGCGTCGGACTTCTAAGGAGTGTTTCGATCTCGCTCCGGTCGGCCTTGAGCTCGTGGGCTTCTTTGGGGGCGTTCTGGCGCTCGATCTCGGCGACTCATCACCCGGCCGAGTCCATCTCGTGGGCCAATCGAAAGTTCCTCGAGGGTTCCCTCTGCGGAGGCAGTGGTGGTCAGGCTGCCGGGCATCGAATCGCGGCGATATCAGGTCGGATTGTGGCGATCCCGTCGTTCACCGCCGAGGCCGTCCGGCGCCGGCTGGCGAAGCTGGAGGACCATCGGCAGACGCCGTGCTGTTCTGCCGCCGGGAGGGCACGCCGCCGACGAAGAACAACGTCCGCCGCCAGCTCCGGCACGTGATGGACCTGGCCGAGATCACATGGGTCACCCCGCACGTGTTCCGTCGGACCGTCGCGACCGCGATCAGCGCCCAGGCCGGGGTCGACCTCACCGCCGAGCTGCTCGGCCATACGGATCCGAAGATCGCCATCCAGCACTGCATCCGCCGCAACGAGATGGTGAACACGGCCACGGAGCGCACGTTCGCGAAGAGCGCGTGATCTTCCCTGTCTGCCTGCCTGCGTGCGACGCTGGGTGGGCTCGGATCGCATTGGGCGGCGTGAGGGGACTCGTGGGACGGGAGACGCTGTGGAGAGTGATGCCGTGGTCTCCCGTGGTGGTGGAGCAGGTGGTGGTCTGTCCGCCAATGAGGGTGCCCATCTTGGGGGTTGGAGGCTCCGACTGTTTTCCGCGCGCCCTGCGCGAGAGAAAAGGGGCACGGGCATCGTCGTGCTGCGGCGGTCGCACGGTGCCGCCACCGTGGCGGCACCGTGTGACCTGGGCTTTTGCCCGCGGACGGCGGACCGCGAGGCCGCCCGCCGTCGCAGTGTGCTCGGCGAGCTCGAGTCTTGGCCGGCGACCATGAGCGCGGCACCCATCCCTGGCCATCCCTGGCATTCCAGTTCGCCTTTGACGGTGGGGCCACGGTGGCCCCACCGTCTGACCTGGGGTTATTCCTGGTGCCGCTGAACTGTGAGGCCTCCTGACGACGCGCGGCGTCCCCGGCGAGCGGGGCGCCGTCGGCAGGGAGGCCGCTGAGCGGTTCGCCGATGAGCAGCCGCAGCACAACGCCCCCTCCCGCGGCAGCCTGCTCGAGGCCCCGACCGGGGTTGCCGGGCGCGGGGCGCAGCATGGCCACCCACGACGTGCGAGGGATGTCCGGTAGCGCGCAGGCGCGGAAGCCGCGGCGCAGGGCCTCGAAGGTCAAGGCCCTCGAGGTGGCCTCAATGTGCCTGGTGCAGATGTAGTCGACCCCTGGATGCGCTGTGGCCGGGGTCCATCCCAGCCGGGTGAACCCGCACCGGGTCTTCTGTTTAGGACTCATTGTGTCGATCAGGGCAGCACCTCCTAGAAGGTAGGTGCACACGCGCTCCCCGGCAGTCAGGGTCGGTGCGGTGCCGGGACCCGACATGCCCGGCCCACCTGCCGCGGTCGTGGACGGGCCGCGCCGTGGACGTGCGCCCGTGGCGGAAGAACGCAGACACGGGGCGGAAGCCGGGGCGCGCGGCCGCTCAAGCCCGTGGGTGGCGGAACTGCAGGGACCGGGAGGTATTCGATGCGCGCGCGAGCTCAGCGATCGATCCCGAGCCCGGCGATCCGCGTCGTGGCCTGGTCGGAGGTGGACAGACGCGCGCCGATCCGTCACAGACCACGCAGCCACCCGACGGTCGGTTCGGACAGCAAAACTGCCATCGTCTGGGTGGCCCGCCCGAGTTGGTGATCTCGAGCCGTCTCGACCGCGCTCCAGTGGCCATCGGGGGCGTCGCCGCCGATGCCTGCGGGTGGTGTCCTGGCCGGCGGTCTCGACCCGGCTGGGCATCGCGCTGCTGGCGGGGGCCGCCGCCGCTCGCTGCCATGTCGGCGACGCCGGGGTCGGTGCTGCAACATCTCCAGATCCGCGCACACAAGCGCCGCAGAAGACCTGACGTGGACCTAACGCCACGTGCCCTCAACCTCCCGGGGTTGACAATGCAAAACGGTTTGCCAGATACTGTGATGCAACGCACACAAAACGTTTTGGAGGGTGGTGGACAAGATGGCCAAGATCGGCATCCGCGACGTGTCGAAGGCCGCTGGCGTGTCCGTGACCACCGTCTCCCATGCCCTGAGCGAGGTGCACCAGTCCCGCGTGAGCCCCGAGACCCGGGAGCTCGTCCGTGCGGTCGCCGCCCGCCTCGGATACGCGCCGAACCGGCTTGCGAGCGGCCTGCGCAACCAGCGCTCGTACCTCCTAGGCCTCGTGAGCGACGAGATCGCCACGAGCCCATTCGCCGGCGAGATGCTGCTCGGCGCCCAGGACGCGGCCTACGAGCGCGGCTGGCTCCTCATGCTCGTGGACAGCGGCCGCAACCGGGAACTCGAGGAGAAGCAGGTCAGCACCCTCCTCCAGCACCAGGTGGACGGCATCCTGTTCGCGAGGATGTACCACCAGCAGGCCCACGTTCCGGCGCGGATCGGGGGCATCCCCGTTGTCCTCCTCGACGCCTTCGACGCAGACGGCCGCTACTCCTCCGTGGTCCCCGACGAGGCCGCCGCCGCGCGCGCGGCCGTCAAGGAGCTCACGGACGCCGGCCACCGGCGCATCGGCTTCATCAACAACTCCGATGACATCCCCGCCTCTGCGGGCCGTCTCGCGGGCTACCGCGAGGGTCTCGCCGAGGTCGGGATTGCGTACGACGGCGCGCTGGTCGCCACCCGCCCTCCGGGTCCGGCGGGCGGCCGCGACGGCGCCCACGAACTGCTGTCCCGGCAGGACCGGCCTACCGCGCTGTTCTGCTTCCACGACCAGCAGGCCTTCGGAGCCTACGAGGTGGCCGCATCGCTCGGCCTCTCGATCCCCGAGGACCTGTCCGTGGTGAGCATCGACAACTTCGACATCATTGCGGACGGCCTCTGGCCTGGGCTCACCTCGGTCGCCCTCCCGCACTACGAGATGGGCCGGTGGGCGGTCAGCCGTCTCCTGAGCGAGATCGAGGATCCGGATCTCGAACCGGAGCAGATCCGGTTCGACTGCCCGATCATCCGGCGGGGTTCGGTAGCAGGCCCCCGTTAGATACCGGGGCGGCTGCGGCAACAGCCGCCCCGGCATAGAACCAGCAATTCCCCCCCAAGAAGGAATTTACGCCATGAAGACAGCGGTTACGCGAGCTCTACGCGCCAGTTTAGCCCCCAGGGCGACGAGGTGAGCGCCCTCGTCATCGGTGGGGCCCTCACCGACATCATCCACGCGCGCACCACGGTCCGCGAGCACCCAGCGGCTCCCCGGCCAACGTGCCACCTGGCCTCGCCCGGCTCGGCGTCGAGAGGGCGTTCCTCACCGCCCTTGGCCGAGACCCTCACCGCGAGGCGAATCGCCGAGCGCTTCGCGGCGAGCGGCGTCGTCGTCCTCCCTGGCTCGTGGTCGTAGACGCGCACCTCCATCGCGGTGCCACGCATTGCGGACGACGCGCCGCCTCCGACGCGTTCGATCTTCCCTGGGCGCCGACGTCGTGAAGCTCAGCGACGAGGACACGGCCTTCCTCTACCCGGGCCTCACCACGGAGGAAGCGGCAGCCGCGGACCTCGCAATGGGCCCGGCCGCGGTGCCCGTGACGGGCGGGGGCGCACGGCTCGCTGCTCGCCTACGCGGGCGGCGGCTCCGCCGTCGAGCCCGTCGCCACCGAGGTGCGGGACAAGGCGGGCGCGGGGGGACAGCTACATGTCTGCGCCCGTCGCCGCGCTGTTCGACCCAGGCCGGACCCGGATCGCGGCGCCGGACGAGGGGGTGCTGGCGTCCGCCGGGCCATCTCGAGGGCTGACGCCGAGCCGCCCACCACCCAGACCATGCGGTCCCTGACCGTGCACGCCTGAGACAGAAGCGATTCCATGACCACTGCGCCCACGCGCGACCTCTACCGTCCGCGCGCCCACTACACGCCCGCCGAGGGCTGGATCAACGATCCCAACGGTCTCGTGTTCCATGACGGCACCTACCATCTCTTCTACCAGCACAACCCGTTCGGGCCGGACTGGGGCAACATGTCCTGGGGCCACGCGACATCGCCGGACCTCGTGACGTGGACCGAGCAGCCCGTGGCCATCCCGTGCAGCGACACGGAGGCGATCTTCTCCGGCAGTGCCGTGGTGGATGCCGAGAACACGTCCGGATTCGGGGACGGAGCTACCGCCCCCCTCGTGGCCGTCTACACGTCTGCCTACGGTCCGGGATCGGGCCGGGACGGCATCCAGGCGCAGTCGCTCGCCTACAGCTTCGACGGCGGCGCCACCTGGACCAAGTACGGCGCCAATCCGGTGCTGGACCGCGGCTCAGCCGAGTTCCGGGACCCGAAGGTCTTCCGGTACTCCGGGCCGGCCGGGACCTATTGGGTCATGGTGGCGGTTGAGGCCAAGGAGCAGCGCGTCCTCCTGTACAGGTCCGCGGACCTGCGCGACTGGGAGTACCTCAGCGAAGTGACCCTCGAGGAGCCCGGGGACGGCGTCTGGGAATGCCCGGACCTGTTCGAGCTGCCGATCGACGGGGACCCCGCCCGCACGGCGTGGGTCCTTGTGATCAGCACGAATCCGGGCGGAGTGGCCGGCGGGTCCGGCACGCGGTACTTCATCGGGGAGTTCGACGGCGCGGCGTTCCAGGCCGCGCCCGTCAGTGGGTCCTGGCTCGACTGGGGCCGCGACTACTACGCCGCCGTCTCGTTCAACGGGCTCGATGCGGCCGGGGAGCCTGGGCGCCGGGTGACGGTCGGGTGGATGAACAACTGGGACTACGCCCACGCGACCCCTACCGGGACGTGGCGCAGCGCGATGTCCCTCCCGCGCGAGGTGTCGCTGCGGACCGTGGGCGGCCGGGTCCGGCTCGTGCAGGTGCCGGCCGCGGCGCAGTTCGCTGCGCTCAGGGTGGGCGATCCGCGCGAGGGGGGGCGCGCGGTGGTGCGCCGCGGCGAGCCGACCCACGTGAGCGTCGAGCGGCGGGCGGACGACGGCGCGTTCGGGCTGCGCCTCTCGGCCGGTGGGGGAGAGGTGGTCCTCACCGCGGACCCGGCCGCCGGACAGGTGACGCTGGACCGCACCGGCGTGCCGGCCGAGTTCCACGCGCTGTTCCCATCCGTGGAGACAGCGCCACTGGATTCCGTGGACGGCACGGTGCGGCTCGACGTGTACGTGGACGCATGCTCTCTGGAGGTCTTCATCCAGGGCGGCCTCGCGACCATCACCGACCTCGTGTTCGGCGAGGCGGAGGAGGCGGAGATCGAGTTCTTCGCCGCACAGGAATTGACGGAGATCCCATGAGCAGGACACTTTCCACCAGACGGAGGGTGAGTTTGCGTGTGCGCTTCACGCGCATCCTCAGGGCGTGGCAGCTGTATGTGCTCCTGCTGCCCTCGCTCGTCTACATCGCAGTCTTCAAATACTGGCCCATGTATGGGGTGCAGATCGCATTCCGCAACTACAACCCGGTCGATGGATTCCTGGGCAGCCCGTGGGTGGGCCTCCGGCATTTCATCCGCTTCGTGAATTCGTTCCAGTTCGGGCAGATCCTCGCGAACACCCTCTGGATAGCGGTTCTGGGACTGCTTATCGCCTTCCCGGTGCCGATCATCCTGGCGCTCCTCGTGAACCAGCTCCAGAGCGAGAAGTTCAAGAAGTTCACTCAGACCGTGCTGTATTCGCCGGCCTTCATCTCCACGGTTGTCGTGGTGGGCATCATCTTCGTGCTGCTGTCGCCGCGGGCCGGCCTCGTGAACAACGCGATCCACCTCCTCGGCGGCCAGCCGATCTTCTTCATGGGCTCACCCGACTGGTTCCGGCCCGTGTACGTGATCTCGGATGTCTGGCAGAACGCCGGATTCTCCATGGTGGTCTACCTCGCGGCCCTCGCCGGAATCGACCCCGCGCTGCATGACGCGGCGAAGGTCGACGGCGCGTCCAAGTTCCAGCGGATCCGCCACATCGACCTGCCCGGCATCATGCCCGTCATCACCGTGCTCTTCATCCTGGCGCTCGGCAACCTCCTGAACGTGGGCTTCGAGAAGGCGCTCCTCATGCAGACGAGCCTCAACCTGCCGGTCTCGGAGATCATACAGACCTACGTCTACCACCAGGGCCTGCAGCAGGCGCAGTTCAGCTACTCCGCGGCCATCGGCCTTTTCAACTCCATCCTCAACCTCGCGCTGCTGCTTACGTTCAACTCCGTGGCACGCCGGGCCAATCAAGCAAGCCTGTGGTGATCCCATGACACTCAAGACCCTCCCCGCGGCGCGCGCCGCCGCAGAGCACGCCACCCCCCGTCGTCCAACCCCCCGGTGGTCGCGGATGCAGGACCCGCTGTTCAATACCGGCGCCGTCGTGGTGCTGCTGTGCGCGATCGCCGCGGTCGTATACCCGCTGTACTTCATCGCCATCGCGTCGGTGAGCGATCCGAGCGCCGTGTACGAGGGCAAGGTGTGGTTCGCGCCCTCCGGCATCACGTTCGAGGGATACCAGCGCATCTTCGCGGACCCCAAGGTCATCTCGGGCCTGCAGAACACGGTGGTCTACACCGTGCTCGGCACGGCGATCAGCGTCTCAGCCATCCTCACGGGAGGCTACGCGCTCTCCCGCAAGGACCTCCCGGGGCGGAAGTTCTTCATGCTTCTGTTCGTCATCACGATGTTTTTCGACGGCGGACTTATCACCAAGTACCTCGTGGTGCGGGACCTAGGACTCATGAACACCGTCTGGGCAGTGGTGCTCCCCGGCGCAGTCGGCGTGTGGAACCTCATCATTGCGCGCTCGTTCTTCGAGCACACCGTCCCCGACGAACTCCGGGAGGCGGCCCAGATGGACGGGGCGAGCGACTTTAGGTTCTTCTTCCAGGTGGCGCTGCCCGTCTCCAAGCCGCTCATCATGCTCATGGTCATGATCCATGTTGTGGCGCACTGGAATTCGTTCTTCGACGCGCTCATCTTCCTCAATGACGATTCGAAGTATCCGCTCCAGCTGGTCCTGCGGAACATCCTCATCCAATCCGACGTCTCCTCCGCGACCGGCAGCGCCGGGGACGCGGCGTCGTACGCGGCGCAGCAGCGCATTGCTGATCTGACCAAATACGCGATGATCGTCGTTTCCAGCCTGCCGCTCATGATCGCCCTTCCCTTCATGCAGAAGCACTTCACCAAGGGCGCGCTCATCGGTGCCGTCAAGAGCTGATCCTTCCAGACTCCCCAGCACTGTCTCATTCCCCCTCCAGAATCCCAATGAAATCCCTCACAGAAGAACGGAAATACCCATGTCCATGAAACGGGCCGGCATAGTCGGCGCTCTCCTGGCCAGCACGCTGGCCTTCACAGGCTGCTCGAACTCCGGCGGGGCCACCACGGCGCAGGATGCCTCGGCGGACTACGGCCTTCAGGCCTCTGGGCTCCCCATCGTCACCAAGCAGCTCACGCTGAAGTTCTCGGGCAGCAAGGCCCCACTCGCCCCGGACTACAGCTCGATGTCCCTCGTCCAGCAGTGGGAGAAGGACACCAACATCCACATCGATTGGCAGAACCTGCCTGACGCCACCTACCAGGAGAAGAAGAACCTCATCCTGGCCAGCGGTGACCTGCCTGACGCGTTCTTCAACACGGGCCTCACCGATGCCGAGGTGGCGACCGCCGCCGCGAACGGCACGCTCGTCCCGCTCGAGGGGCTCATCGACAAGTACGCCCCGAACCTCTCCAAGCTGTTCAAGGAGCGCCCGGACGTCAAGGCTGCCGTGACGTCCTCGGACGGGCACATCTATACCCTGCCCACCGTCCAGGAGCTGGGGCTCACGCAGTTCGCGCCGATGCTCGCGATCAACACGAAGTGGCTCAAGGAGCTCAACCTCCGGATGCCCACCACCATCCAGCAGCTGCACGACACGCTGCTCGCGTTCAAGCAGAAGGACCCGGCCGGCGGCGGCAAGACCATCCCGCTCAGCTTCGAGCAGGGCCAGTGGACGGCGGACATCACGGACATCGTCGCCGCACTCGGCGGACTCCCGGACAACCAGGACCACCGGATCGTCAAGGACGGCAAGGTCTCCTTCACGGCGAACACGCCGCAGTTCAAGCAGGCGCTCAGCACCCTCCACCAGTGGTATCAGGAGGGCCTGATCGACCCTGAGGCGTACTCCCAGGACGACAAGGCTTACCTGGCCAAGGGGAAGACCGCCACCGAGTCGCTCGGCATGTTCTCCTGGTGGGAGATCAAGGAGATGGTCGGCCAGAACCGCGTGGGCGACTACGCACTCATGCCGATCCTTGCCGGGGTGAACGGCCAGAAGATCGCGAGCCGCTCGAATGCGTCCGACATCGGCCGGAATGCCTTCGCCATCACCCGCGCGGACAAGTACCCCGCCGCAACGATGCGCTGGGCGGACCACCTCTACGACCCGGTCCAGTCGGCCCAGGCCAACTGGGGCCCGATCGGTGTGACGCTCCAGAAGGACGCCGCTACCGGCATCCTCACGCAGATTCCCGCGGACGCCTCCACGAGCGAGGGCGAGCGCCGGCAGAAGGTGGCGCCGCGCGGTCCGTTCGCGGTGACCGCTGACGACTTCAAGACCGTCGTGGCCCCCGAGCCGCGCGCGGCCGAGCGCCAGCAGATCGTCAAGGACATGTACCTGCCGTACGCCGGCAACGACAAGTTCCCGCCGGTCATGCTCTCCACCGACGAGCTCCAGCAGATCAACGGCCCGCAGACGGACATCGCCACCCTGGTGAAGCAGAAGATCGCCAAGTGGGTCGTCGCCGGTGGCATCGACCAGGAATGGGACGGCTACGTGTCCCAGCTCAACAGCATCGGCGTCGACAAGGTGATCTCCGTATACCAGCAGGCCTACGACCGCTACAAGAAGAACTCCTGATCCGATTGACGTTGAGGGGTCACTTCCCGACCGGGATGTGGCCCCTCAACCGGGAAGTGACCCTCAACCATCATGGTGATGAACCCCGCACCCTTTGACGCCACTCGCGGCCGCCAGCTGCTCCTCGACGACCACCTCATCGCCGACTCCACGCTCACCCGGGTCTGGGTCGCCCCTACCCCGCACCCGGCCAACCCAATCCTCCGCCCGGAAACGGAGCGGGACCTCAACGGAGGCCGCTGCCCCGTCGCCGCGCCGTTCGACGACGGCATCCACCGCGACCCCGAGACCGGCCAGTGGCGCGTCTGGTACATGTCCGGCTGGTTCGACGGCACGGTGACCCGCACGTCGCCGGACGGGATCGACTGGCACTCGGCCCCGCCGCAGGAGCTCACGGGCCTGACTGAGACCCGCAACGGTCACCTGCTCCAGCGCGACGGCGTGAGCATAGTCCACGACCCCCGCGCCGAGGACGGCGCGCGCTTCCGCATGCTCCGCTGGGTCCGCGAGCGGACCGACGCGTTTGTCCCGGACGAGCTGCCGCGCCACGGGACGCCCGTGGTCACCGAGGGCGGCGAGCTGCTCCACTCCGCGGACGGCATCCACTGGACCTACGACCGCCCCGCGGGCCCATGCGGCGACAACACGACCTTCTTCCACGACCCCTTCCGCGACCAGTGGGTCTTCAGCCTCCGCACGCACCTCGGCCCCTACGGCCGGGGCCGAGGCTGGCACGCCGGGCGCACCTTCGCCGAGGCATCGGCCTGGACGGACAACGGCGACGTGGTGCCCTGGGTGGGCAGCCTCGGCTTCGACTCGGGCACCACGGTCGGAGATCTCCCCGCGCCCGAGATCTACAAGGTCACCTGTATCCCGTACGAGTCCGCCATGCTCGGCGTCTTCGCCGTCTACCGCGGACCGAGCAACGACTACGCCGAGGCGCACGGAACGCCGAAGGTCATCGACCTGTACCTCGGCATCTCCCGGGACGGCTACCACTACACGGTCGCGCCGGAGCCGCTGCTCGCCTCAACCCGGACCGAGGGCGCATGGGACGCCGCATACCTGCACATGGTCAACGGCGGAATCCTGCCGGTCGGCGACGAGACCCGGCTGTACTACACAGGCTTCTCCGGGCAGTCGCCCCTGCTCGGGACCCACATGTACGCTGGAGCATCGATGGGCGTCGCGACCCTCCGGCGCGACGGATTCTGCGCACTGACCCCCGGCCCCGACGGCCAGGGCTCCATGACCACCCGACCGCTGACCGTCAGCGGCGACTGCCTCTACCTCAACGTCGACACTGGGCACGGCTGGCTCAGGGTAATCGTCACCGATCCGGATTCGGGCCAGCACCAGCGCTTCTCCCTGGCGCCAGGGACCGATGGCACGCGGATTGCATTGCGCCTCGCCGCAGACGACGGCGCGCGGTCCCCACGCGCCGTCGAGCTTCAGTTCAGCCTCTCCAACGATGCGCGCCTTTACTCCTTCTGGATTTCCGACCACTGACCGAACCGATGCCCGGCGAATACCGCAAGCTCGCCGCCTCCTGCTGTACGTCAGCGAGATCGCATACAGCAACTGGGTCACGCAAGGCGAGCAGATCGACCAGAACACGGCGACCGCGCGCGGAATTCTGGCTACGTGCGGGAAATGCGTGGAAGCCGCGCCAGGCCGGAAGCTGCACCAACACGTCTGCGCTTATCAGGGCTTCCGCGAGGCCTTCGCCTGTCCGGACCTCGGCCGGGACGAATCGGGTGGGAGAGCCGGGGCGGCGGCAAGGGGGCAGGTCCCATACCACCAACGGTCCTTCCGGTCGCAAGAAGCCGGGGCACGAGGCCTCTGCCGATGTTCCCCGTTCGCCCTTGATGAGAACGCGCGAGGCGCCCTCCGTCCGCTCTGCGGCCGGAGTCATGCCACGCCTCCCTGTCTGGGTGAGGGTTCGGCAAGGGCGACGGCACCGGCAGCCGAACAGTCCGAGAGAATCCGAACGCGTTGACCTCGGCTCGATTCCTGCGCCTTGGCCGCGGACGTCCCGCCTAGAAGCCGATCGTTGGCGTGCCCCTGACGGCGTTGACTGCTCGGTCCGCGATGACTTGGGCGTCGCTTCCGGAATCGAGGATCGTGTTGCGAGCTGATTCGGGATCGACCATGACAGCCGTCACGGCCAGGCCGTCCGAAGCCTGGGTCGTTAGCAGGGCGTCCACCTGAGCCGAGAAACAGTCGTCGCCGGACTTGGAGTTGACGTCCATCCCCACCACGTGGTTGTTGGAGACGAAGTTGCCAGCCCCCTCAATCAGGCGGATGATGACCGGCGTAGCACCGGTGGGCCGAATGCTCTGTGCGTCGATGATCTCGGAGAAGTGGTTGCCGACGACGGTGTTGTTGCTGCCGTTGACGCGGAGGAGTCCGTTGAGGTCGTCCAGTCCGTTGTCGACTCCCAGGAAGGGCGTCCAGGGCTCATGGTCGCGCAGGAAGTGATTGGTGGCCACAAGGTTCTCCGAACTGTTGGCGGCGAGGACCACCATCCCCGGGTAGAACGAATGCAGGCGGTTGTTGGTGACGCTCGAACGGGTGACGCCCTCGAGGCGGACGCTGCTGGCACCGCGGGGGAAGACGTTGTTCGCGGTGATCAGGAGGCCGCCGTGGTTCTGGGCGTAGATCGAGTGGCCTTTGGGCCCTGCGCCGACCAGGTTGTCGGTGACCTTCGATGCCTGCCCCCACCCGCGCAGCTCGATGCAGCTTCCGCATTCGGCGATGAAGTTGTCGTGGATCGAGAGCGCGTCCGCGTTGTAGATGGTGAGGGCGTTCTCGAGGTAGACGAACCCCATGCCGGTCACCCGGAAGGAGTCGTTGGCGCTCGCCACATAGATGCCGGTCTTGCCGTTGACGTAGGTGTTCTCCGGATGCAACCCTGACCCGTCCGAGTCGAAGTGCAGCCCGTCGATGCAGAAGTTGGAGAACTCGACCGAGCTGATCCGCGGGCTCCCGCTGCGCTCGATGCAGAAGGCAGCTCCCTTGGATTCCTCCCCGTCTCCGGCGGGGGGAATATCGACGAGGACGCGGCTGCCACCGGGCCACAGCTCGTGCAGGCCCGGCCATTCGTCCTCGGGGACGTTGAACCGGATGCTCGAGGACGTGAAGCCGTGCCCCGAGCCTTCGATCCTGAGGAAGCTGACGTCGATCACCACCTGCGTGCGGAGGCGGTAGTCCCCGGGCGGGAGGTAGATCACAGCGCCCGGCTTTCCCCCGTCGTCCGCGTCCGTGGCGGCCTGCCGGTCCTTGATGTCGGCGATGATGCTGTTGATCACCTCGCCGACATCCTTGGCCGGGTTGCCGACGGGCCAGGCGCTCACATCGTAGTAGTTGCTGCTGGACATGCGTTTCTTCCCTTCCGTGGCGGAATTCAGGCGAGCGGGTAGGCCGTGCCTGCGGCGTCCCGCGACCTGAGCGCGGCGCCGCCCTCCCGGGGCGCCGGGAACGCCAGGGCCCCGAAGCAGCCGATGATTTCTACGATCGGCCCGTCGACCACGACTCTGACCGGGCCGCCGCAGGGCACGGACCACTGCCCTGCGTCGGAGATCGCCGTGAGGGCGCTCCCCTCGGGCCCTTGGGTTCGCTCGATCCGGAACACGTTCCGGATTCCCTCGTCGAGCGAGAGGCTTCCTCCGTGCGACCATTCGATATCGAAGGCGCCGCCCACCGGCATCTGGCGCTCCTGGAGGGCAGCGAGCGGCTGGCCGAGGCCGCGGCGCCCCTTCAGGCTCAGCGGGAGGCGGATCTGGAGCTCGTCCCCGACGAGCGCGAGCTGGTGCGGCAGGCTGTGCGCTCCGGCCCAGCCGCCTTCCGGGTCGGAGACGTGGCGGAGCCAGTAGATGATCCCGGGGTTGCCGTCCTTGTCGCGGTAGACGGCGCCCGCGTAGTAGGAGGCGCCGTAGGTGAGCCGGCGCCAGGGCGTGTCGGCGACGAAGCGTCCGTCGACGATGTCGCCGAGGGCGTAGGCCTCGTAGTGCGGGCGCACCGGCTCCCAGACGGAGACGAGCAGCGCCCACTTCTCCCCGACGCGCACGGCCTGGGGGCACTCCCATACGGAGCCCGTCCACACGCCGTCGGTCTCGCTCGAGTGGCGGGAGGCGAAGACGCCGTCGTAGCGCCACGTCGAGAGATCCTCGGAGGTCCAGGAGTAGGCGAGCGCGGTCCCGTCGGGGCGGCCTGAGCCGATGATCATCCGCCAGCAGGTCCCGTCGTGGAAGATCATGGGATCCCGGAACGCCACCGACTCCTCCCCTTCGGGGACTTCGGCGACGACAGGGCCCTTGACCCAGTGCTCCCAGCTGAAGCTGCTGCCGGTGGCGGGCCAGGCCATCCGGGCCCTGCCGATCTCGAAGGCCTCGGCGTCGACCGAGGTGTAGAACAGGGCCGTCTGCCCGCTGGGGGCGGTGGCGATGCTGCCCGACCAGCAGCCGCCGTCGCCCTCGCCGGGCTCGAGCGCGAGGGGGCCTGGTCCCCAGGTCAGGAGGTCGTCGGAGGTGGCGTGGCCCCAGCGGCACTGCGGGGCCCAGTCGGCGGAGCCGGGGACGTGCTGGTAGAAGAGGTGGTATTGGCCGCCGTGGAACGTCAGCCCGAGGGGGTCGTTGATCCATCCCGAGGGGGAGGTGAAGTGGAAGGCGGGGCGGGAGAATGCCTGGCCCGCCGGGACGGCGGGGCTGTGGAGGTCGGGGCTTTCGTCGGTCGCGGAATGCTGCGGCATGTCGTCTCTCTGTGAATCGTTTCTAGTTGTCGGGGTGGCCGGCCCAGCCGAAGGTGCGACGCCACTGCGTGAGGGGTGCGCGGCGCTCCCGGGGCCCTGCTGGGGGTTACGGCCGTGGAGGGGCGACCGAGTCGCGGAGCACGAGCGGACAGGGCAGCACGACCGGCCCGACAGGGGCAGGGGAGCGGTCGTTGCCCTCGGCGAGGATCTTCAGGACGGTCTCCAGGGCCCAGGCTCCCATCTCGTAATGGGGCAGGGCCACCGTGGTCAGGCCGGGAAAGAGGTTGGCCGCGATGATCTCCTGGTTGTCGAAGCCGACGACCGAGAGGTCCTCCGGGATCTTCAGCCCGAGCTCCCGGGCTGCCCGATAGGCGCCCATGGCCATGCGGTCGTTGTAGCAGAACAGGGCGGTCGGTTCCGAGCGGGCGAGGATCTCCTTCGCGAGCTCGTAGGCTTCCGCGGGCTCTGAGATCGATTCCGCGACGAGCTTCTCGTCATAGGCGATGCCGTGTTCGTCGAGGACCTGCCTGTATCCGGCCAGGCGGCCATGGGTGGCGGGGACGTCGTCGTTGTTGTTCAGGAACGCGATGCGCCGGTGGCCTGCCTCGACCAGGTGCCGGACCGCGGCGACGGCCCCGCCGACCTCGTCTGGGACGACGGAGGGGAATGGTCCGTCATCATCGGTGGCGTCGATGAGGACCGCGGGGATCTCGTGGAGGTTCGCCGGGAGGGAGATTTTGCGGTGGTACATGGTGGCGTACAGGATGGCGTCGACCTGCCGGTCGATGAGCGCCTGCACATCGGCCTGATGCGCCTCGGCGCTGCTGCCGCGCTCTGCGCTGACGATCACCAGGGTCAGGCCGTGCGCGCGGGCGGCCTCCTGGGCGCCGAGGATGATCCGGCCCGCGTGGGGCGTGGTGGCGATCTCCTCGCTCAGCAGGCCGACTAGCCCGGACCTGCGGGTCCGAAGGGCCTGGGCGACGCGGTTCGGGCCGTAGCCCAGGCTCTGCGCCGCCTCCCGCACGCGGTTCCTGGTCTCCTCCGCAACCCGGGTGTGGGGGGTCTCGTTCAGCACGTGCGAGACGGTCGTGACTGAGACGCCGGCCAGCTTTGCCACGTCCCGGATGCCCACGCTCTTCACCTTGTTCCCTCTCCCCGATCCCTCATCGTCTCAGACCCCCTCTTTCCGCTGTGCTCCGGCTGGCGTCGCGGAAGGCGCTCCTCGACGGGAGCGCGGTGCCCATGCTCCGGATGGCTGCCAGAGATCCATGACGTGGCTGTTCCTTTCGATGGGAGCGGGGGCGGCGGGCGTTAGCCCTTTACCGCTCCGAGGGTGAGCCCGGCGACGATGTGCCGCTGAAGGAGGAGGGTCAGGAGGATCACCGGGACGGAGTACACGACCGCGAGGGCGGTCATGGAACCCCAGTCCAGGCCGAACTGGGTCTGGAAGTTGGCGATCACCACGGGGGTGGTCTGCGCCCGAACCGCGGTCAGGAGCAGGGCGAAGAGGAACTCGTTCCAAGAGGCCAGGAAGGCGAAGATCGCGGTCACGGCGACCCCGCCGGCGGTCACCGGGATGACCACGCGCCAGAACGCGCCGAGGCGGGAGCAGCCGTCGATCTTGGCCGCCTCCTCGAGCTCCCCGGGGACGGCGTCGAAGAAGCTGGACATGAGCCAGATCGAGAGGGGAAGGGAGATCGTGGTGTGGGCGATCGCCAGGGCGATGGAGGTGTCGGACAGGCCCAGGTTGCGGAAGATCGAGAGCATCGGCACGCCGATCACGATCGGTGGCACCATGCGGGTCACGAGGGCGGCGACGATGAAGAACCGGCCCAGCCGGGTCCGGTACCGAACCACCGCGTAGGCGGCCGGAAGCCCGAGGGCAAGGGAGATCAGCGTGCTGAGGGTGGCCGTGATGATGCTGTTGAGGAACGATACGATGACTCCGTTTCTGGAGAGGGCGGAGACGTAGTTCGCCACCGTCCACTCGCTGGGCAGGAGCTTGGGGGGCACAGCGATCGTCTCGACCGGGGTCTTGAACGAGGTCAGGAGCATGTATAGGAAGGGGAAGCCGTACAGCACCACGACCGAGACGAGGATGATCCACAGGATGGTCTTGGAGCTGAGCTTTCGGACTTCGAGGCCGTTCATGGCTTCTCCTCGCTTCCGGGACGCCAGATGGACAGGATGGCCACGAGGGCGACGGCGAGCATGGCGATCAGGTAAACGGTGCCCATGGCGCTGGCTAGGCCCGGGTCACCGAACCGGACCATGGTGCGGTAGATCAGCAGCGAGATCGTCTCGGTGCTGGACTGCGGTCCGCCGTTGGTCTGGATGAGGATGACATCGAAGGCCCGGGCCGCGTCGATCCCGCGGACGATGAGCGCGACGGCGATGACCGGGCGCAGCAGCGGCAGCAGGATCCGGAACAGGACGGTCGGGTAGCGTGCGCCGTCGATCCGGGCGGCCTCGATGACGTCGCCGGGGATGTTCTGCAGCCCCGCGAACGTCACCAGGGTGATGAACGAGGTGGTGAGCCAGATGTCCGGGATGGCGACCGAGAACAGGGCGATGTTCGGGTTGGAGAGCCACTGGATGTCGGTGCTCGAGTGCAGGATCCCGGCCCGGGCCAGCAGCTCGTTGACGACGCCGAAGTTGTCGATCAGGAGGAACCGCCACAGCAGGCCCGCCACGATCGGGGCGATCATCAGCGGGTACAGGAACACCGTCCTGAACACCCGGGACGCGTTCCCCAAGGCGGTGAACAGCAGCGCGACCGCCAGGCCGAGGACGAACT
This sequence comes from Sinomonas sp. P47F7, assembly GCF_049332655.1. GTDB lineage: Bacteria > Actinomycetota > Actinomycetes > Actinomycetales > Micrococcaceae > Sinomonas. Next base: position 272,150 of record NZ_CP186327.1, read on the forward strand.
CGAAGGTCACGACGATGGCCGCGTAGAGCACGGTGCGCCATGCGGCGTTGAGGAAGTCCGCGTCCTGGAAGAGCCGGACGTAGTTGCCGAACCCGACGAACTCGCGCGGGCCGCCGGCGTACGGGCTGATCTTGAAGAATCCGTCGGCGACGAACTGGACCAGCGGCCAGCCGATGAACAGCGCCAGGAACGCCCCGGCGGGCAGCATCAGCAGGGCCGCGAAGCGGCGGTCCGTGAGACGGAAGGGTGACTTTCTGCCGGGGGACCGGCGCGGGCGGCGCGTGGCGCCACCCGCGCGGCCCACCACTACTTGACTAGCGATTGGACCTGCTCCTTCGCGGCGTTCAGCAGGGCCTGGTCATCGGCCCCCGGCTGAAGCGACTTCTGGATCATCGGGACAAGGACTGTGTCCACGATCTGCTGCCACTTGGGCGTTGCCGGCCGCGGGATCGTGGCCGGGGCGTTGAGGGTGTCCACCAGCGGCCTGTAGTTCTCATAGCCGGACTGGCTCTCATACTTCGCGAACGCCGACTTCCGGGCCACCAGGCCCAGGGAGCTGGTGGCCGCGAGCTCGTTGTGGTCGTAGGCGAACTTCACGAAGTCCGTCGCGGCCTGCTGCTGCCCGCTGGCCTTGGGGACCGTCAGGTACCAGGCACCGGGAACTCCGGCGACGCCGCCCGGGCCGGCGATCATCTGGGCCACGCCGACCTTGCCCGAGACAGCGGAGTCCTTGGGGACCTGCCGGTACTCGTGCGCCCAGAACAGCGACATCGCGGTCTTGCCCTGGTTGAACAGGTTCTGGGCCGCTGCCCAGTCCACCTGCGCCGCGCCCGGAGGGGCGTACTTGGCCAGGCTGTCGTCGAACTGCAGTGCCTTGAGGCTGTTCGCGTCCCCGAGGGAGACGCTGGACCCGTCGGCGCTGGTGACCATGGTCTTCTCCCCGGTCTGGGAGAGCAGGGCCAGGTACTCGGTCTCCACAGCGCCCTTCATGTCCGTGCCGTACATGCCGTCCTTGGTGAAGAACGCCGCGGCGTCGAGGTACTGCTGCCAGGTCGTCGGCGGCTTGAGATCGTAGCCGTACTTGGCCCTGAACGCGGACTGGTTCGCGGAGTCGTTGAAGAGGTCCTTGCGGTAGTAGAGGATCTCCGAGTTCGTCCAGACCGGCATGCCGAGGTACTTCCCGCCGCTGTTGGCCTCCTTGACCAGGGCCGGGAAGAGGTCGTTCTTCACGTCGTCGGTGAAGAGGCTGTCCAGCGGGCTGACGGCGTCCTTGAAGGTGGGCATCCACACCGAGTCCATCGCGGCGACGTCGAAGGAGACGCTGCCGGAGGTGAACTCGCTGTTGAGCCTGTTATACAGGCCGTCGTAGGGGAGCTCGACGAAGGAGACCTTCGTGCCGGTCTCCTTGGTGAACTCGTCCGCGACCGGCTGGAGCTCGGCGTGCCCGCCGGCCTCCACCAGGACGCTGATGGTCTTCCCCGGTGACGACGTGCTGCCGCCGACGCCGCAGCCGCTCATTGCCAGAGTGGCAGCAGTGGCGAGCGCTGCCGCCACTGCGATCTTCTTGCGAAGCATCCTTACTCCGATTCGTTTCCTGTGCAGGTTGGTCACTGCTCTGTGGATGGACCCCAGGGTGAGACGCCTTGGAAAAACGTATTGGCAAAACGTCTTGGCAAGAAATGTAGGCCTCGCCGGGGCGCGAGGTCAACCGCCAAAAAATGCCAAAATCTGCCAGGTGAGGGCCAAACATTTTGGCCTGCTCCACGGGGCCGGACAGGCTTGACCGAAGGGCAGCGCGACCGGTTACATGGCTCTCCGAACGGGCGTCTCGCCCACCCCGCGCCCCATGGCCGCAAACACGCCCCGCGCATCCTGAACCCCTGTCCCTGAAGGAGACACGTGCCGTCGTCATCACCGCCGCGCCCCCGCCCGAAACGGCCACCCGCCATGCCCCGCCCGGTGACCACCCAGGAGGTCGAACGGTGACGGCGGGCGCAGGGGGCGCAGAGTCGGGGATCCTGGTGGTCGGCGAAGCCCTCACCGACATCATCCGGACACCGTCCGGGGAGCGGGAGCACCCAGGCGGATCGCCCGCGAACGTCGCCCTAGGGCTCGCACGACTCGGAGTACAAACCTCCTTCCTGACCGCCATCGCGCCCGACCCGCGAGGGCAGGCAATCGCGGCCAAGCTGGCGGCATCGGGAGTCGTTCTGCTGCCCGAGTCGTGGTCGCTCCCGCGGACGTCGACAGCCCGCTGCCGAGATCGGACAAGATAGAGCTGCCGCCTACATCTTCGATATCTCCTGGGACCTTCCCGACCAGATAGACCTTCCCTCTGTCCGGCACCTGCACATCGGCTCGATCTCCGCCTTCCTGGACCCCGGCGCAGGCAAGGTCGAGGAGCTAGTCCTGGCCTTGGGTGCCCGCGCGACCGTGAGCTTCGACCCCAACATCCGACCCGCCCTCGTCGGCGACCAAGACTCCGCACTGGGCCGCTTCGAGCGCCTCGCCTCCCTCGCCGACCTCGTCAAGCTCAGCGACGAAGACGCCGCCTTCCTGTACCCGGACCTCAGCCCCAAGGAGGCAGCCAACGTGGTAGCCACGCTTGGCCCTATTGTCGCGGTGACCAAGGGAGCCAACGGGTCAGTCCTCACTGCGGGGGCTGGGACAGTCGAGATCAAGGCGGTCACCGCCCCGGTTTCGGACACGGTCGGCGCGGGAGACAGCTACATGTCCGCCCTACTGTGGGCTCTGCTGGTAACCAGGAGGACGCGCGTCAGGCCGATCACCAACAAGGAACTGGCACAAGCTGGGGCCTTCGCCGCCAAAGCCGCAGCCATCACCGTCGGTCGCCCAGGAGCGGAACCCCCAACGTTGTACGAGGTCGAGGGCAGGCGGCTGCCAACGTGATCTTCAAGGCCCGACGGAAGAGGCTGCAGACGCCTAATCGGGCCGCGGTGGCAACCTTCCAGGTCAACTGGTATGTCTTCCCAAAGTCAAAGACTTCATGTGGGCGGTAGCTGGGCTTTCCGCATCCCTCCGCCAGCGCCCGGCGGGAAATATACACCCCGAGAGTAGGTCCATCATCGCTGCCAGACCGAGCGCCAGATGTGGAGACGGAAGCCTCGATGCGAGCCCGATTGTCGATTGCCAGTGTGGCGGACCAATTGACAGCAAACATGGCCAACGTTGCCATGAGTGTGGATTTGATCGCTCTTTGGCGGTGTTCTGTGATCGCTTGGTGTCGCTAGCTCGTGAGTGTTCGCGATCGTCTATAGAACGTGGCTCGTGACATTCCGAGGTCGCGAGCGACCTGGGCGGCGGGGTCGCCTCCTTCGACCAGGCGCACAGCGCTCCTGACCTGGCTGTCGGTTATCTGGCGAGGCCGGCCCCCGAGGTCCTTCCCGGCCGCTCGGCGCTTACTGATGGAGTCGATGACGCGTTCGCGTTTGATCTCGTGCTCCATCTGCGCCAGGGCGGCCATGATCGTGAACAGCATCGACCCCATGGGTGTCGCTGTGTCGACGTCGCCACCGCCGAGGTTCAGCACGCGCAGGCCCGCGCCCCGGGCCCGGAGTTCGTCGGCGAAGGCGAGCATGTTCTGGGTGGATCGCCCGAGCCGATCGAGCGTCGTGATCACGAGGGTGTCCCCCTCGATGAGCGCCTCGAGCGCTCGATCGAACTCCGGTCGTGAGGCCCGGGCCCCGGACACACCGTGATCCACGTAGAGGTCATCGCGTCGGACGCCGGCCGCCAGGAGGTCTGCCAGCTGCCGGTCGGTGGACTGCTGTCGGGTCGAAACGTGCGCATAGCCGATCAGCTTCGCCATTGGGCTGCTCCGATGTGTCTCGTAACCAATGATGGATACAGTGATTCAACCAGAAGGTTCCGAGACATGGTTACGAGAATCGCCGGCCTCGGACAAACCCGCGCGCCTCCGCGGAAAATTCGAGCAATCGCTGTGATCTTCAGAGCTTGATGGCGCCGAATCTCCAGCGGTAAATGGCGTTACAGGATGCCTATGACTAGGGATTCTCGGGCTGCATCGACGACTTCGCTGGTGACGGTGCTGAGCTTGTTGATCTCCATGATGCGGTGGATCTGGGCCATCAGCCGCGCGGTGAGCCGGAAGTTGCCGCCGGTGACGCGGATGATGGCGGCGCGGGCCTCACCGGTCGTGAAGTCGTCGGTGTCGTCGAGACCGAGGTCTGGCCACTGGCGGGAGAGCACGAAGGCCTGTTCGTCGGTGGACAGCGGCTGGTAATGGTGCAGGAACCCGACGCGGCTGTAGAGCTGTGGGTATCGCGCGAGTCTGCGTTCGATGCCGGGCATGCCGATGAGGATCAGGCCGGCGCCGGTGCGGTCGTGGTGATCGCGTAGAGCCTCGAGGCTGGGTGTCTTGAGTCGGTCGGCTTCGTCCACGATGACCAACTCGGTGTATGGCCCATCGGATTGGGCGAGTCGTTCGGGTTCGTGGTCGGGGTGCAGCGTCATTTCGATGGCCCAGCTGAGGCGTGTGTGCAGCGAACGGACTTCCTGGTGAACCGTGCGGGGCGTGTTGTGCACCTTGGGGGTGTAGAAGACGGTGCGCGAGACGATGGCTGATTCGGGTGCGACGGTCTCGAAGAACCGAAAGTTCTCGACCACCGGGGCGATGGTGTCCCAGGAACTGTAGTGGCGGGCGGACAGAGTCTTGCCCACGCCGGGTGCACCGTGGCACAGGCCGATGTAGCGGTCGCGCCGGACGGCGTCGCAGAACTCGGCGAAGCGGCGGTGCTGCTTGGTGACGACAAACTCTGGCGCTGGCCGCATGGGCACTCGCCGCTGTTCGGGGGCGGTTACACCACTCGACTCATCCGGTGTCTCGGCCGCTTGGTCCTCGGCGCCCTCTGCCTCGGTGCCCGCCATGTGATCAGTCCTCTCGATAGAGCTTGAGCGAGTGCTTGGGCGCTGCGTTGTGGTCGGGATCGGCCGACTCCGTCGGCGCGGTCACGCGTGCTGGTGCCGGATCGTTGTAGTCGGGCTGGTGGACGGCGAGGAGTTGGTCCACGACCTTGGCGCGCACGCTCAGGCCCTGGCGCAGTTCGCGGCGGCGGGCGTTGCGGGCGGCGGTCAGTTCCTTGAGCGCGACGGTTCGTCCGGCCAGCTCGGGGCAGATCGCCCGACACAGGAACTCCTCGTCGTGGAAGATGCGGATCTCGGCCAGATCACGCGGGTCGTAGCGGATGATGACCTGCTCGCCGACGTAGGCACTCAGCACCGTGTCCAAATAGCGCAGTCCCTGGAAGTGCACCCCATTAGCGTGGACCTTGCGGGGCTGGGCGACGGTGAGCAGCAGCAGGTCGAGCTGTTCGAGCGAGTCCGGCATCCTGGGAAGGAAGCCACCGGCCGACCAGTGCTCGGCCGGGGCCCGCCGGGTCTCGCTGTGCACGCGATGGTGGTAGTCGCCAACGAGGAACCGCCCGATCGCGGCGTCCAGCTCGGGCAGGGTGAGGCTGGCCTGTCCGGCCCGGTCGGGGGTGCCGCGCGGGGCGTAGCCCGGTAGCGCGGACAGGCACATCTGGTTGATGCTGCCGAACAGCCGTTCGATCTTGCCTCGGCCGCGTGGTTTGCCGGGCAGGGAGAACACCAGCCTGATCTTCAGCTCAGCCGCGACAGCCTCCATGTGCCGGGAGGTGAAGTCGCTTCCGTGGTCGGTGTAGAAGACGCCGGGGATGCCGCACACCGGCCAGGCTGGATCGGGCTTGCGCCAGATCGCCTGCCGAAGCGCCAAGGCCGTGTTGATCGCCGAGGGCGCATCCAGGCTGACCATATAGCCGGCTACGGCACGGGAGTGGTCATCCTCGATCACTGTGAGCCATGGGCGAGCCGGCTTCCCCGACGGAGTCACCACCCAGAGGTCAAGTTCGGTGTGGTCGGCCTGCCAGATCTCGTTCGGTACGCTGGCCTGGCGGCGGTACACCAAATCGAATGCCTCCTCGTAGCGTTTGGTGCCCTCGTGCGCCAGCGTCCGCAGGCCTGGATCGAGTCCGGCGACGATCTCGTAGACGGTGCTGTAGGACGGCACCGTCCATCCCTGCCCCGGTGCGATCTCGGCCACCTGGCGGTGGACGTTCGCCGCGGAGGGCGGCGGCCGCCGCAACGCCAGCCCTTCGATCAGCGCCACCAGCTGATCGGGCAGCGCGCGCCTCCCGCGGTCCGACCGGGCACTGCGGGCCAGGCCCGCCAACCCGGATTCGCGGTAGCGGGCCAGCCAGCGCTGCGCGGTGCGCAAGGGCACTCCGGCCTGCCGCGCGGCGACGACCAGCGAGGCCCCGTCCTCCAGATGCGCACGCAACACCCCGTACCGGGCCATCGCCTGCTCGCGCTGCGGCTCGGACAGCGCGGTGACTGCAGCCGAACGGTCCAGGCCGGTCACGGAGCTACCCGAGTGGTGTCGGTGGCCTGCGCCAAGGCGGTCAGCGGAATGCTGTCCTCGACGTGGAGGCGCGGGAGGCGCCACCGCCGCAGCCCGTCCATCTCAAACCCTGTCGGCTCCGGCCGGGCGTGAACTGGCGGCGAGCCGGTGGCGGTACAGCGTCGCCCTGGACCATCCGACCAGCTTCGCGGCGTCTTCGGCCGTGCGGCCCTTCGCCCGGGCGTCGTTGACGATCGCGAGCTTCTCCGCCACGACGTCATGGTTCAGCGGCGGCCTGCCGAACCGGGTGCCGTTCTGCTTCGCCGCGGCGATGCCCGCGTTGACCCGCTCGACGATGAGCTCACGCTCGTACTCGGCCAGGGTCGCGAGCATCCCGAGCATCATCCGGCCCGAGGAGGTCTCTGGGTCGATCCCGTCCGAGACCGATCGGATCTTCACCCCGCTCTCGCGCAGCAGGTTCACGGTGTTCAGGACATCGCTGAGGGAGCGCCCGAGGCGGTCGATGCGCCACACCACAACGGTGTCTCCGGGCTCGGCGTAGTCCAGCAGACGCTTCATCCCCGGCCGCTGGACCGCGGTCCGGCTGCCCGAGGTCACGTCCGAGAACACGTCCCTGGACTCCACGCCGACACCGCGCAGCGCGTCGAGCTGCAGCCGCGCGTCCTGGGAGACCGTGCTCACCCGCGTGTACCCCAGAAGCCTCACCCGCCCAGTGTGCCCCACAAACCCCTGAAATCATCATCTCTGAGGCAGATTGTGGTGAGACGTGTTTCCAAGACATCCGTAGCCTCGAGAACACGGCTTCTGAGGAGTGGGGCGGCTGCCATCATCAGTTGTCTCGTAAAGCTTTAGGTTTCTGGGACAGCAACCTAGACTGATTCACGCACCTTCATGGAGCAGTACCAGAGCCGGTTCCTTGAGGGAGCCCATGCCGATGTCAAGGGTCTCAATCGCCATCGCGGCCCGCAGGACCTGCCAGGCGATTTCGGCGGGATCCGCATGCGCCCCGTCAGCGACTTCCAGATCATACGGTCCGAGGCGCCCTGTCCCTCCGGTCCGGATGCGGACGACTTCCCACCCGACGGCACGGGTGAGACGGTCCTTGTCCAGGTCAGCTTCACGGCCCTCAGGGGTGTCGTGGCCCCATTCGACGTCGAGCCCGGTCCCGTCGAATTCGACCACGACGCGGAGAGCGGGGATGATGATGTCCGGCCGCCCCCAGGGGGCGCCTCGGAATTCCGCGCCGTACATGAGCGCGTTGACTCCAGGCATGGCCAGCTCGAAGTACGTGCCGAGGTGTCGCGCGAGATGGCGCTCCGTTCTGGAGGACTCGGCCGGGGGACCCATGAAAACGTCGCCGGGGAGCACATGGTCGTATTTCCGGTTGGCTGCGCATTTGTGGCAATACCGCCCCTCCTGGATGTGGCCCAGGATGAAATCCTTGGTGCTCACGGTGGCCGCCATGTGCCGAGGCTGGGGGCACATGAGGAGGATCTTCTCTCCGTAGTTCCAGGGTTGCAGCTCTCGCGCGGGTTTGCTCTCATGACGCACGGCCTGGCGAAAGCGCATCTCGTCCCACAGGGCAGCCGCGGCCGGGTAGCGGGCTTCGAACGAATCGTCCCACGTCGCCGGTGGGTCTTCGAATGGGTAGCACTGCGGACAAAACCATGTACCTCCCTTGGCGAAGAGCTCACCTATCGAAGCAACCCAACGGTGTCGGACCTTGGGGCACCGCCACACGCATACCGCGTCCCGGTCGTCGCGGACATCCAAGGTTGCTGGGTCGAGGGTGTTCTCCTCCCAATCCCAGCGCGCCATCTCGTAGTGATGTGCTGAAAGCGGAAATCTTCCCATGATGTCCCCCCCAAGCTTGGGCCGGTCGTAGTGAGCGTAGTGTCGGTAGGGATCCTTTGAAGGGCGGCGTGCCATTAGCCCTGCGAGAACTAGGCCAGATAGCACCGCGATTCACACGGCGTGAGCACAGTGGACTATAGGCCACGTCATTTGCGTCTTCCTGAGCAAGCTTGAGTTTGTCCCAACGACATGATTCTTGCTAGTTCTTCAAGGTGGACCAGCCGTGTTCCGTGACCGACACCCCGATGTGGTTTGTGATCCGCTCTTTCACCTGCTCCACGTGGCTGATGAGCCCGACGGTGCGACCGCCTTCACGGAGTGCGTCTATGGTGTCGAGCGTGACGTCGAGTGTCTCGGAGTCGAGGGCGCCGAAGCCCTCGTCTATGAAGAGCGTGTCCAAACGTACGCCGCCGTTGCGGCTCGTGACCACCTCGGCGAGGCCGAGCGCCAGTGCGAGCGAGGCCTGGAATTTTTCGCCGCCTGATAGCGACTGCGGCGGTCTGGTCTCTTCGTTGTAGGCGTCGTTGACCTCTATGGCAAGGCCGGACTGTCCTCCGTGCTTTGCGAGCTCGTCACTGTATCGCAGCTCGTAGCGGTGGGCGGTCATCTTCGAGAGGAGCACGTTTGCAGCGGCGACTATCTCCTCGAGATCGGCTGCCAGCGCGAATGTCTCAAGCGTCATCTTCTTGGTATTCGGCATCTGACCCCGCACGGTGAGTGCGAGGCGGTTGACCACGGCATAGTTCTTCTGCTCGCTGGCTGCCTCTTTCAGCTTCTTCTGGATCTCCTTGAAGAGGTTCTCGACGGAGCCGGAGCGCGTCTGCGCCTGGCCGAGGGCGATGGTGGCGTCGTGGAGGCTCGACTCGGCGGTGTCGCGTGCGCTCCGGAGTGGTGTGAGATCGACGGGCTCTGCCGGGAGGTTCTGCAGGTCCTTCTCCGCAAGAATCTGTTTGGCCGCCTCGGTGTCTGCCGCATGCATCGAGATCTGGTCGCTGAGTTTTTCGCGCTCGGCCTTGGGCAAGCGCGCGGACTCGACAGAGCTAGCCGCTTCGAAGCCCTGCTCAGCGAGCACTCCGGCGAGCCGGGCACCCGCCTTGCTGGCGGCCTCCTGAGCTTTGTCACGTGTCGCGGTCGTGTCGAGCAGCCTCTGTGAGACCTCGCATCGGCTCTTGGCGTCCTTGACTCGCAGACTGACTGACGCGAAGTCGCCGCGCGCGTCTTCGATTGCCTTGCGCTCGTTGGCGAAGACGGCCATTGCATGGTTGGCCTCGCTCTCGGCGGTTGCGCGGGCTTCCTTTGCCTGGGCGATCTCATCGGCCACTGCGGCAAGAGCGTTCTGGACCTGCGCACGTTCGCCAGTCAGTGTGGCATGCCGCGCCTGGGCAGACGCTGTGGCGTCCCGTGCCGCCTCCGCATCGGCGTACTCTGCTTCGAGCACCGCGACGGGCTGCTCTATTGCTGCCTTCGTCTGGGCCCTGAGCCGCTCGGTGAGCACGCTGACGTTGCTGCTCGCACTTTCGTAAGCGGCTTGCGCCCTCTGTGCGGCGGCCTCGGCCTTGTCGACGTCGGCCTCGGTGACATGGCTTGTGCTGAGCTTTGCCGGGCTCGGGTGGGTGGTCGACCCGCACACGGCGCACGCCTCACCGTCTGTGAGGCTCTCGGCCAGCACGCCAGCGTGCTCGGCCAGCCGCTGCTTCAGTACCTTTGTGCGTGCCCCAGTCGCCGCTTCGACTGCTGCGCTGGCCTTCGCGTGTGTGGTCCGTGCCTTCTCGAGCTCAGCCGCGGTCTTTTCGGCGGCGCGGGCGTTCTCGAGCTGGGTGCTTACCGCCGCGAGCCTCGTCTCGGCTGGGGCGAGGTTTGATGCCTCGTTGGCAAGAGTCGCGATCTGCCTGTCGAGTTCTGGGCCCGACTGCTTCATCTGAGTCTGTTTGGATTCGAGGGCGGCAAGGTTGACGTGCGCGCCCTCCAGGGTGGCAGCCGCTTTCTCGGCCGCTTTGGCGAGCTGGCCGAGGGCCTCCTCGCGAGGGACCAGCTCGTCGAGCTTCACGACCTCTCCTGTGAGCACCGTGACCCGTTCGCGAAGTGATTCCGCGGTGGGGCTCTCATCGTCAAACAGGCCTGCATATGCGGCGGCCGCAACGGTTCGCGCGGCGGTGGCTTTGGCGAGTTCGGCAGCCGCCTCGCGCTCGGAATCGACCGCGAGCCAGGCGACCTCGGCCTTTTCGGCGTTCCCGAGCCGAACGCGCGCGGCGTCGATGTACTCCTGCTTGGCTGCGAGTTCGGTCTTGCGCGTCTCGGCCTGTGCTTTGCGACGCTGCAGGGCATTGATGCGCTCGGCTTCTGTGAGGGCCGCGGACGCTTTGTCGTACAGACGCTTCTTCTCGGCGGCGACGGCCTCGAGCTTGCCCACCGTCTCTTTCTGTTCGGCGACGATCGGCTCCGCCCAGGCGAGTACCGCGGCACCGTTGGAGACGTCGAGCGTGGCGGGCCGCTCGCGACCTGCCTCGGAGGCGATGTTGACAGCGTTGGTGGAGATCGCCTCGGTGGTCAAGTCGAGGCTCTTCTTGAGCGCTGCCGCACGGATGTCGAGGTCGGTGCTGTAGTCGAGGAACCGATTGGTGTTGAAGAGCTTTCGGAGCAGCTCACGTCGGGTCTTGCTGTCGGCGATCAGGAACTCCTGAAACCGACCCTGTGCCAGAAGGATGACCTGCTGGAACTGCTGGGGGTTGAGGCGCACGATGTCGTCGATCTTCGCGGCGACCTCTCGCAGATTCCGGCTTGCGAGCGTCTCCCAGTCCGTGCCGTTGAGTGCAGAGATCTCCGCGAAGGCTGCGACTGGCGTCTTGCGGCCCGGAACCAAGTAAGCGGGCCGTCGGGTGACAAGGTAGCGGTCCTCGCCGACAGAGAACTCGACGGATACCTCGGTCGGGTTGGCGCTGTCGGCGAGGTAACGGCTGCGGACATGCTCGTCGGCCGTGTCGTTGTAGCGGGGAACGCGGCCGAAGAGGGCGTAGGTGATCGCATCGAGGATCGTGGTCTTGCCAGCGCCCGTCTTGCCGGTAATGACGAACTTGCCGTCGGCGGCGAAGGCGTCGAAATCGACCCTTTCCTTCCCCTTGTAGGCGCCGAAGCCCTCGATATTGACCTTGTGGATCTTCACACCAAGCTCCCGTCGCCGATGACCTCGCGCATGACGTCGGCTTCTTCGTTCGTGACGCCTTCCCCGTTGCGGACGGTCTCGAGAAAGACATCCACTAGCTCGAAGTCGGTTTTGCCAGCCACCTTCTCGGCGTACGACGCGCCGCCGTCGTTGTGGATGTAGCTCGGGGCGAAGGTAATTTCCACAGCATGCTTGAACCGCTCCTGCAGCCGGCGAAGCGTGTTCACCGGCCGCACCGGGTCGGTGATGGTCGCGCTGATCCAATTGCTTTCGATTGCGGCGTAGGCATCATCGACAAGCAACTCCTCGAGCGTGCCGGTGATGACGCTCAGAGGGCGCGGCACCGGCAGATCGACCCACTCGACGCCCGCGAGTCCGTTGGCGTCGAGGTCAACGAGCCAGCCGCCACGGGCCTTCCCAGCCTCGCTGAATGAGTAGTGCAGCGGGGCCCCTGAGTACCGGACACTATCGGCGAGCTTCGCACGGCCGTGGATGTGACCGAGCGCGGCGTACGTGAAGTCGGTGAAGTAGTCGACCGGAACCTTGTCGATGCCGCCGACGATGTCGCGCTCGGAATCGCACGACTCGCCGTCGGCACCCTGGACGAACGTGTGCGCGAGGACGATCGAACGGCCTCCACGCTCGGCGAAGTCGGATCGCACGAGTTTGAGAGCGTAGCCGAGGGCGTCCTTCTGCGACTTCATCACATCCGCGTCGGTCCACACATGCCGCTGCAGCGCGGGTTCGATGAACGGAATGCCGTAGAACGCGACGTCGCCGTGCTCGTCCGGGATCGTGATCGGAGCAGCGAGCCCGTCCGTCTCGGTGAGGACATGGATTCCAGCCTTGTGCGCGAAAGGAGCCTTCGCCCCGAGCCTGGCGGGTGAGTCGTGGTTGCCGCTGGTAAGCACCACCCGTGCGCCAGCATCGCTCAAGCGCAGCAGGATCGAGTCGAGGAGACGCACGGCGTCCGCGGACGGCGTCGACGAGTCGAAAATGTCGCCCGCCGCGGCGACGACGTCGACCTTCTTCTCGCGGACGATCGACTCCAGGGCCTTGAAGACAGATTCGAACGCCGAGAGGGTCGACAACTTATGAAAAGTGCGCCCGATGTGCCAGTCCGAGGTGTGAAGAATGCGCATGCCAGGACGATAGAGGCGGCCGCCGACATTTTTCTGGCTTCTTGGCTTTTCCTGAGCAAACCCTTTGACGATGCCTGCAGTCAGACCACCGCCTCTGGAAGTCGCAGGTTCGTTGACTTCGCTCCGTCGGCGGACGGCAACGTCTTCATGGCTCTTACGCTGGAGGGAGAGCGCGAGCTGAACGTCTGCGTCCCAGTGGCCAAGTGGGGCGTTGAGGCGGAGACCCGGATGCGGCGACACCTCGGGTACCTGATCGCCCGTGTGAGGGGCGCGCTCGACCGTTCCGGCGACCCTGGCGAGTGGCCTGAAGTTGGCGTCTGACCGGGGCCCGATCCTCTCGGATTCAGCGCCGCGCAAATCTTCCGAGGGCTCCGTTGGGGGGATTCCATATGCTGTGCCAGAGGTTCCGCTGGGCGCGCCGCGCTCTGGTCCCCCCAGAGAGGCCGCCACTTATCACTGACAGAAAGCCGCCACATACCGCCCACATTCACAAATTGCGGCGCCGCCGTCGCCTGGCGGGTGAGACGTCTCGCATCCCTAGGGTTGAGAGACGACCTGGAGTGCAGCGTTTAGGGCACCCCCCCATCACCGTGCATTTCATCGTGCAGGTCTTGCGTACATCCCCCACCGCGGGAATCAAGCGGCTGCCCGGCTCGAGGTCGGATGGACGTGGACGGCCGGCTTACGGGCGCTGGTCTTCTATGGCCTGCTGCCCACTCGCCGCTGCCGTTGCCGTTGCCCGTAACATAACGGTATGTCTTCTGCGCAATTCAAGCTCGCCCTGGAAGGATTCAGCCTTCCGATTGGCACCTCTTCGAAGAACTCGCATCCGAATTCCCCCAACTGTGCATATGATAAGGCCCCTCAAATCCTGCTTAGTTGCGGATTTGAGGGGCCTTATCGTGTTCGGGCTACTGCTCACCGCGCTCCAGCGCGTCTTCTTCCTCCTCAGTCAGCTCGTGAATTAGGATCTTTTCCCTGCCCCCTACCATTGCTTCGCTGTCAAACAGCATGGTGTGACCGCAAGTTTGACAGCTGACGCGGATCATGAAGAGATAATTCTCCTCACGATCCTTCGGCCTTTTGGGGTCAATCGTCAAGCCTCCCACCGGTAGTATGGCCGGACTTGGCCATACGGCGAGCCCGTCAACGCTGTGGCAGATCGGGCAGGCCTCTAGGCCGAGCGCAGCGATCCGAGTCATGATTTCGGTGAGGGCCGTCCTTCGGAATCTCATGCGCCAAAGCTACATCTTCAATGCGCATTTTCGCCAGAGGCCTTGCTGGGGGCTAGCGCCGAAACGGAATCTCGCTTGAATCCACAGGCACATCACCGTAGCCACAGCTTCCGAGTAAGTCCAGGACGCTTCTTCGGGCCGCCTCTGGATAGGGCGTCGGCCCGACCGTCACTCGCAGTATTGGGAGCCTGCGGATGGTCTGTGGTCCGTCTGAATGCGCGTCAGACTCACCCTCGGGGATTCCCAGCTCAACGAATGGGACCACGCCGTACTTCCCCGGCCGATACTTCATGAAAGCGCGCTTCAGGTAGGGGTGAGAAAGAGGGCTCACAATCCGGCGTTCCAGCTCGTCTTTGAAGGCAATGTTCTTGAATAGCTGGAGGTGTCGCTCCAAGTCCAGCATGAATTCAAAAAAGTCTTTGACTGTGACATCAGTGAAGTTGGCTCCGTCGACATAGTCCCTGTATTTTTTTACGCCATTATCCATTATGGCATTCTGTTTGTCAGGGTTGTATATTGCATCTTCCCACCGAAGGGGCTTGTAGGCGGTTGACAGCAGACCATTGAATAAATCCATGACGGTCTGCTCGGAGCCGCCGACATTGGCCGGGAGTTCGCGATCGCTGGGGAAGATGATATCTTCGGCACGGTGTTGTCTTCGCATGGACAGCGGCTTGGTCGGATCGAGTTGGATTGCGAATCCAACGTCGACACCGGTGTAGTTTCTCCACATCGTTAGATTATTGCCACTCCTGCATGCACAGGCGACATAAACGTCGTAGGGGTTGATTGATATTGCGAAGGATCCGAGGTTCCTTATGGACTGCGCTAGCGATTCAGTCACCTGCTGCGCCTCTTGCTCAATGCGAGCGTTCCATGCGACCTGGCCCGCATGAATCTCTCGGTGATCGTTCATGAATGCCGCCGACCCTGCGCGTAGCACATTCTCGGTGAGTATGCCGATCAACCCAGCCGCTGTCGTGTAGTGCCAGACTTCCCCATCCACAGGCATGGGGTCAGGGTACTCGATCAGAAATGCGCGGAGCCGACGGGGCCGCCCTAATTGCCACTTGGCGCTTGACCTCTTCGGGCGACGGCGCCCGAAGGGAACTGCACGAGAGCGACAGCGGTCATCACCGCGACCTCAGCGGCCTCCTGAGAGATGATCAGACTTCGGGTCTGGGTCTCCGCCGTGCCTCTCCGCCTGCCCGGCCCACAGTAAAGTGCCCGATGCTCTCGGCCTTGCCCTGACCGCTAGGGCGGGCGGCTTGTGAAAAAGTGAAATATCCAACGTTAGGGCCAATCGTCTTCACCCCGGCCAACACGACCCAGACCTCGCCGAAGTCGACTTCTGCCTCCGCACCCGGCGCGTTGGTCCTGGGGAACGAAGACCTCCGCCGCCCGGCCTGCTTCTGAGTCAATCTCACCCCTGCGGACGCGCACGTAGTCACGGACCGTACCGTAGGAGACCACCGCGCCGTGCTCATCCAGAAGCCGCCGGTGGATGCGGGTGGCCGTCTGCTTCTGCTTCCGGGGCGCCTGAAGATCCTGGCGCAGCATCGCATCGATCAGCTCCCGCACCGGGTCCAGCTTCGGGGCCACCTGATCGCGCGGCTTCCGGCCCGGCGGGACCGCGCGGAGCCCATCGCCTGGCCTCACCCTGCGGCGATGGACCCCATGCCGCTTCGCGAGCTCGCAGATCGAAAGCCCCTCGACCCTCGCATCCCGACGGATGTCGGCGAACAGATCCAACCTCGACCCGATCCCGGGCCCTCCCGTCTCCAGAACAACCAGACGAGAACCACCCACAGGTGGGGCCACCTATCTTTGACAGAACTGCCCCGGCATGTCGTCAGGTGGGGCCACCCAACTCCGACAACTCGGGTCCCAATAACTCTGTCAGAGCCACGCGTGCCTTGTCCCTTCAGGCGCGAAGACAATCTGACCCTCAGCAGTTGAAGCAAGGTCGGGCATGTTCCATCGGTTAGGGCTGGACGCCGCGCACTTACCAAGCAATCATTAAGGCCCAGCCTGGGCGGGAGACGGCGCCCCGATGCTTTGCTTTTGGCAATTTGACTCCTCAAACCCCCACCACAAAGCGCCCACCATAAGAAGGACGGCACACATGTTTACACTCATTTCCAGCCGACGAGGGCGAAAACCCACCTTCACAGTCTTGATCATCACAGCCCTGTGTTTATCGTTCGTGTCCGTCTCACCCAGTGCAGCAAGGGCAGCGACAGGCGCCGCGCCATCTGTTCCGAGACTTAGTGGAACCATTACCTGGAACTACACATTCCAAGAAGACATCCCGGCAGACAGCTGCGGGGACCATCTCCATGAAACGCGGACCACGAGCGGTCACATGAACGTTAGCCTTGTTCAGCAAGTAGTACATGGCGTTTATGATCCGAACAGTAATTCCTATGTAGACGCGACGACATGGGTTGACGACAACACGTCCACCATTTCCGCAACGGAAAATAGCTCCAGCAGCCTTCGAAAATATGCTTGTGGGCTCCCCGCAAACGCGTCGAGCTGCGAAACGGCTACTTCGGCAACGCTCTCATCAGTTAATTTGTCTGCATACCGCGACCAGCTAATGGCTCAGGGTGTGGAGATCCTTCCAGGCTTTCCGGCGTCGACTTCGCTGAACCCAGGCCCAGGATTGTATCCATGGAATCAGAACTCCAAGCAGGCAAATCTGATCATAATTCCGGATTCCGTTCCGGTGGGAGCGAATGCGACAGAAACCGCTAACGGTTCCGGTCCGATCCCGGGTCAATGCGTATTTGGCGCCCCCTACGAGGTTGAAATCATGCCTAATTTCGGCGGGTTCGGGGGACAAGTTACAGATCCGAGCTACACGGCCCCTTCGATCGACTTTGCTGCAGATTGGACTCACAACAGGACAGACCCATATGGGGTGCCGGGAATCGCAGGGGCGCTAACTCAAACCGAGCACCTCCAAGTCAGCGGCGTGTTGAGTGCAGCTATGAACCATGCTCCGGTTGTCGACGCCGGTCCCGCAGTTAGCGGCCACAGCCATGAATTAATCACGCTTGCCGGAAACGTCACCGATGACGGACTACCGTCCCCCCCGGGGGCAACGACTATTAATTGGAGCATGGCCGACGGACCCACTGGCGGTGTGGTGACCTTCACCAATCCGACATCCGCGAATACTCAAGCAACGTTCTCCAAACCCGGTCACTACGTTCTCAGGCTAAGTGCCAGCGATTCTGAGCTGACGTCCAGCGCCACGACTACTGCTGACATCAAAGATATCTATACAATCAGGACTAGAAGTTGGATTCCACAACCCCAAGTTGTTGACCCCTTTCAGCCCGTATCTCTCCCGTACAGAGCCTGGGTGAATATTCATTCCCCGGCTGAAAGCTGCTGGACTCCAGTGGAGGACACAACACCTCATATTTCTGTAACGTCGACCTTCGACGGTGACGGTCACGCCGCATTCGACGGCGGTTACCGAGTACAGGATGTCATAACGTTTGATTGGGACGGGCAGACCGTTACCAATGTGCAAACCTCACCAGAACCGCACGTGGGCCTCACGGTAAGGAATAGGACATTTACAGACAAGCGCACCGCAACCGAACTTACCGTGTGTCGGACGACTGCCCGCGCAGCAGACACAACTTCCGTAACTACGCCAGGATCAAACACAATCAACATCTCCTACACTGGCACAAATCCTCTCACAGCCCAGGGAGTAACCCCGTCCTTCAAAAACGAAGTAGTCGCTGCTGTCAAGCCTGATGGTTCCGTATCACTGAGCTATCAGACGACCCAGTTCCCCTCCTCTGGCTTGCAAGTTCAGATCAATGGATCTCCAATCCTTACTGGACAAGAGAACGACGTGTCGTGCCTCTCAAACAGTGACGTCTTAGGACCTCGGGGGGCTATCCGTCTGGCCACAGGGCTGAACACCACGTGGAGCGGCACGGCGACTGCTGTGCCGGACACATTCAGCACTTTTGCACACGCCAGCAGTCTTTGTTAGTTCCTTCGATCCTGTGGGACAGCGGAATTTATCAGGTTGGATGAGTCCAGCTTGATAAATTCCGCTGCAGAGAGAAGCTCAGTCTGGAAGTGACGGCGTATTTTCTGGTTTAGAAGGAGTGGCTCGTCAATTCTTTGAAAATCGACGCTAGGCCTTCACAGCGTCCGGAAACGAACGTTTCTGAGACAGGCAGAGGAAGCCCGCGCGATGTCGCAAATTCCCCAGCATCGATTTGTAAAGCTTCTCGTGTACGCGCCTATGTCTTGCTTTCCCCTGTTCCTGATACCGTCGGGTCATGCGCGTGGGGTATGGGAGGGTGTCGACGAGGGACCAGCACGCCGACGCCCAGCGTGATGCCCTCGCCGCGGCCGGCTGCGATCCGGTGTTCGTCGACTCGGCCTCCGGCAAGCTCGCTTCCCGCCCAGAGCTGGACAAGGCGCTCCTGTCCGCGAACCGCGCAGGGGACCAGTTGGTCGTGACCAAGCTCGACCGGCTCGGACGCTCGCTCGAGAACCTGATCGCGCTCTCCCGCCGGTTCCAAGCCCAAGGCGTAGACCTCGTCGTCCTCGACCAGGGCATCGACACCTCGACCCCGGTCGGGACGATGTTCTTCCACATCCTCGGAGCCATCGCCGAATTCGAGCGCGCGCTCATGTCCGAGCGGACCCGCGACGGGCTCGCCGCCGCGCGCGCCCGGGGCCGCACCGGCGGCCAGAAGCCCAAGCTCGGCCCCCGCGAGGTCAAACTCGCCCGCCAGGTGTACGACGAGACCGGCCCCGACGGGAAGCGCGCCTACACCGTGGCGCAGATAGCCGCCGAATTCGGCGTCACCCGCCCCACCATCTACCGCTACCTGTCCTAGGACACACGACGCCGGGCGGCCAACCTGCCACCTAGCGATGACTGCGGCCAGAGCGCACGCTCGTCGTGTCGTGCACACGAGTTCGGACACGCCGAATGACCGAAGCCATCCGCACACGAGCGCGTTTCCGCTGGTCGGCGTGCAGAGGACTTCGAACTTCGACACCCGGCGGCGAGTGTCCCGTGGACGGCCGTCTACAGAACGCCCAGATTTTCGCCCGGTCCCGAATCGTATGGCAGACGAAGCTCCAACTGCTCGAGGAAAACCAAGTGCCGGCGTTTGCAGACCCAATGGCCCCGATCCGCGCCACCCCGGGCCCCGCCGGCCGTCAAGGGCGCCCCGACCCAGTCGCATGAAAGAGGGAGGCTGGGGGGATCAACTATTCCCGTTCGGACACCGCGCTCAGTATGCTGCCGCTATGACGGACGTGCTCTTCCTTCCCGGGGGCATTGCCCCTGCCGAAGTTCGATACCGCCCCTTCCTCAACCACCTGCCCGGAATCAGACCGCTGCTGAAGGACCTCGAGGTCTACTCCGGCGAGGCGCCGCCGACAGGCTATTCGGTGCAGACGGAAGTTGAGGGCATCGGACGCGCGGCCGAACGAGCGGGTTGGGACCGGTTCCACATTTACGCGCATTCGGGCGGCGCTGCGTGCGCTCTCGCATTCGTCGCGAGCCATCCCGAGCGGGTGCTGTCTCTCGCGGTAGACGAGCCAGCCTCTGACTTCACCCCTGTCGATCAGGCTGATCCCTACTGGGCCGAGATCGAAGACGCCGTGAAGCTCCCCGGCCCGCAGTCCGTCGCCGCATTCCTCCAACTCCAGGTCGCATCTGGGGTTGAGCTGAGCGGTCCGCCCGAGGGTCCGCCGCCACCGTGGATGGCGAAACGTCCCGCCGGAATGGCGGCTCTCGCCAACGCCCTCCGGAACCACCGCGTCGATCCCGCCAGCTACTCGAAGTTCGATGGGCCGGTCCTATTCACCTTCGGGTCCCTCACCCACCCGAGGTGGCGAGCCATGCGCGACCGGCTCAAGGGACTTTTCCGAGACTTCACCTCAGAGGAGTTCGAAGGCCTGCACCACCTGAACACCTGCCATCAGGCCGAGCCGGCGCGGACCGCGGAGCTGGTGACCAAGCTCTGGGGACGCGCAAAACCGCAGTAGCCGCTCGACGCTGCCTCTTGTCAGCGTTCTCCCGCCCATTGATACGCGACATCCCTCGCGACTCCACCGCCGAACGACACCTCGTCGGGGCTGGCGCGCCAACGGAGCTATCCGGTATGCGCGGTACAGGGCGTCTGCGGAGAATTCGGCTCGTCGTGCTCGATCTCGTATCGGCACTCGCTGCAGGTCTTCCAGCACCCAACCGAGCTCGTGTCGGAAGTCGGGCAGCGCCTGGGCGAGGGTTTCCATGAGTCAACTCGCCCCCTTGACCCGCGTGCAGCCAAGCCCCGACCATGTTCGCATGGACACCGTGGAGGTAGATGGCCTCCGCGTCGCGTACCGGAGGGCTGGCCAGGGCCCGCCGCTTGTCCTCCTGCACGGCGCCTACGAGGACAGCCGTGTCTGGGACCGCCAGCTCGATGACCTCTCGGACGAGTTCACGGTCATCGCCTGGGACACCCCGGGCTGCGGGGGCTCGGACGAGCTGCCGGACGGGAGTGTCGCGCTCGGCGACATCCTCGCAGGAGTCCTCGAAACCCTCGGTCTCGCGGACGGGCCGCAGAGGGCGCACGTGCTGGGCCTCTCCTTCGGTTCGGGTGTCGCTTTGGACCTGTGGCGGAGGCATCCCGAGATCCCGGCCACGCTCATCCTCGCCTCGGCCTATGCTGGCTGGGCCGGATCGCTCCCGCCGGAGGAGGTGGAGCGACGCTATGCCCAGGCCAGCGCAGAGTTGGACAAGGCCCCTGCCGAGATCATCCCCGTCTGGCTGCCCACTCTCCTGAGCGAGCGGGCAACGGAGTCTATGAAGGCCCAGGTGGCACGCCTGTTCGAGGATTTCCGTCCCGCGGGGATGCGCTCGCTCCTGGCTGCCTCGGGCCGCGCCGACTATCGCCCCGTGCTGCCCACCATCTCGGTTCCAACCCTATTGCTGTATGGGTCAGTCGACGTGCGCTCTCCCCTGACCGTGGCAGAGGAGATGCACCGGCGGATCCCCGGGTCCGAACTCATGGTCCTCCCCGACGTGGGCCACCTGAGCTTCATCGAAGCCCCAGAAGCGTTCGACGACGCTGTACGCCGCTGGCTACACACCCACGAGGGGTAACCCTGCCTCCGAGCCCTGCCGGGCCCGCGAGGCTGCGAAACCCATGGCGGAGGTCTCTGGTCTTCTCGCCGCCCGTGCAACGAACAGCACCCCGAACAGTGCCGAGCCGTCCATTGCGTCCGGGCCAACGGAGCCGTGCCCTGCTCGGCCAGATTGACCAAGTCGACGTCGGCATCCCCGTCAGCCTGCCGGGCCGCGGGTCATACGATCGACCTGGGCGTCGATGCCACCGGCATCGCGGACGAGTTCGGTGTAGATCCGGCCCCTGCAGAATCTCCCGTTCATCACCTCGAAAACATTCACCCCGACAAATTCCATCAGGGACCCATCTCGCCGGGTTCCGTACATCCGCCATTCAATCCAGACTCGTTGACCGTTGGTGGCGGTGGCGAGTGCCTCGGCCCGCAGGTCGGGCAGTTCGGCGAACAGGCGCCCGAAGTTTCGCCGCACTTCGTCGCGCCCGTGTACCTGCTCGCCGCGCCGCGCGGGAGCCTCGTCGATGTAGTCTTCGGCGAAGCAGTCTGCAACGCGATCCAAATCATGCTCGCTCAACGCGCGGACCCACCGACGGGCCAGCTCAGAAGGGCCGTAACTCCCCACCGGGTCACTCATCACGGCCACCCCAACTGTTCGCATTGTTCCGCCAGGAATAGGCGGCGACCCTGCTTCGGGGCCGCGCAACAATCATCATCCTCGAACTGCGCATCATCCTGCCACCTAACGCTGCGACAAACACGTCAAATAACGCTGCGATTCACAGCCACGAGGTTGGCCAAGTGCAACTTCAGTCACCCTGGTTTCGGCCTCTCGCCAACGGAGACATCGAGACGCACTGCTGCACATCTGGCTACCCCTGCCACCGACTTCCGGCCAAGTCGGCCGACTGTCGCTTGCCGTCCGGGAGCCGCCAATCCGGCGGCCGTTCTCTTGCCATCTCCCTGTCGCGCTCGCCCAGTAGCCAAGCCACACAGGCGCCGGCAAGGCGATAGTCCAAAGCGGTGGGGATTCGTTCACAGGGCCGGGATCGCCGCCCGAGCTCGCCTGTTGACAAGATGTCGTCCGCCATGTAATTCCCAACCCGTAGGTCGGTTTTCGCCACGGATTTCCCCACCTTGAGCGGTGGTTCGCCACGTAATTCCCATGGGGACGACGTCACGCACCGCCGGTGCCTTGTCCGAGAGCCTTGCCTCGGGTCCGATGGCCGGGCCGGAGGCGGGGGTTCGTGGTTTGGCGCGTAGGAGTGTGGCATCGATGGATCTGATCGAACTGTTCATGCACTGGGACGCTGGCCGCTCGAAGAGCGAGCTCGCGGTGTCGTTGGGCATGGACCGCAAGACGGTGCAGAAGTACCTGGCACCGGCCGAGGCAGAGGGCCTGGCCCCCGGGCTCGGGCTCAGCGCCGAGGAGTGGCGGGACATGGTCGCGGGCTGGTTCCCGACCATCGTGGACGGGAGGCTGCGGCAGATCTCCTGGCCGGAGTTCGATGCCCGGATCGAGTGGGTGAGGGAGCAGCTGGAGGCCGGGGTCGCCGGGGCCGTGGTCCACCAGCGCCTCGTCGACGAGCACGGGGTCAGCGCCTCGCAGCGCTCGTTCTACCGGTGGCTGGCCGCGACCCTGCCCGACGCCGGGCGGGCTGGACGCAAGCCCACGGTGCTCAAGCCCCCCGTCCGCGCCGGGAGAGCTCGGCGAGGTCGACTACGGCATGCTGGGGCACTGGCGCGACGCGGACACCGGCAGGGGCCACCGGGTCTGGGCGTTCGTGCTCACGCTGCCGTTCTCCAAGCAGCCCTTCGTCTATCCCACGACCCGGATGGACCAGACGGCGTGGACCAACGCCCACGTGGCAGCGTTCGAGTTCTTCGGCGCCGTCCCGCGGCGTCTGACCTCGGACAACCTCAAGACCGGGGTCATCAAGCCTGACCTCTACGACCCCAAGCTCAACCGGGCCTACGCCGAGCTGGCCGAGCACTACGGGACCCTGCTGGACCCGGCCCGGGGCAACAGGCCCAAGGACAAGCCGCACGTGGAGCGGATGGTGCAGTACGTGCGCGGCTCGTTCTGGGCCGGGAGGTCCTTCACCTCGATGGCGCAGATGCGCGCCGAGGCCGAGCGGTGGTGCCGCGAGGTCGCCGGGGCCCGGAAGCCCAGGGCCCTGGCCGGGCAGAGCCCGTGGGAAGTCCTCGCCGCCGTGGAGCGCCCGGCCATGGCCCCGCTCCCGGCCCGGAGGCTCGAGCCCGCGGAATGGCGCACCGCCACGGTCGGGTCGGACTGCCACGCCTCCGTCAGGGGCGTGCTCTACTCGGTTCCCTACCAGCTCGTCGGCGCCCGCCTGGACGTGCGGCTGGGCGCCACGACGGTCGAGTTCCACCTCGACGGGGCCATCGCGAAGGTCCACCCCAGGATCGCCAAGGGACGCCAGACCGACCTGGCCGACTACCCACCCGCGGCGGCGGGGTTCTTCACCCGGGACGCCGCATGGTGCCGCGAGCACGCGTCCCTGATCGGCCCCGCCGCCGCGGCAGTGGTCGAGGGGCTGCTGGAGGAGCCGGCGGTGCACCGGATCCGGGCCGCGCAGGGCATCATCCGCCTCGCCGGCACCCACCGCCCCGAGGCGGTGGAGACCGCCTGCGCCGCCGCGGCAGCGGCCGGGGACCCGACGCTGAAGACCGTCAAGGGACTCCTCGCCGCCGGGGTCACCGTCCTGCCCGTGCGCTCCAACGGCGACAACGGCGCCGGGGCCTACCTCCGCGGCCCCGGCGCCTTCACCGCCAGCTGAACCTTCACGCGCATGCCCCCAGAGGCAGCCGCGGCGGCTGGCCCGGGAACGCGTGCGCCCCCTCACCGACGAGACAGGAGACCATCATGACCACCACTCCCAGCACCGCCCCGGGACCCGCCGGCGCCGACCGCACCCAGCTCGCCGCCTCCCTTCGCACCCTGCGCCTGTCCGGGATGCTCGACTCCCTCGAGAACCGGCTCGCCCAGGCCGCCGACGGCCGGCTCGGGTTCCTGGACTTCCTCCAGGCACTGTGCCTTGACGAGATCAACCGCCGCGACTCCGCGGCGCTCGAGCGGCGCACCAAGGCCGCGAAGTTCGAGACGGATGGCAGGATCGAGAACTTCGACTTCACCGCCGACCCCGGCATCCCCGCCGCTCGCATCCGCGACCTCGCCAACGCCGAATGGGTCCGCACCGGCCAGCACGTGATCATCAGCGGCCCCGTCGGCACCGGCAAGACCCACATCGCCACAGCGTTCGGGCATCAGGCCATCCGTGCAGGGCACACCGTCCGGTTCGCCCCCACCTCCCGGGTCCTGGCCGACCTCGCCGGCGGCCACGCGGACGGGAGCTGGGCCGGGCGCCTTCGCGCCTACACCAAGCCCGACCTGCTCATCTTGGACGACTTCGCGATGCGCGAGTTCACCCCCGCCCAGGGCGACGACCTCTACGAGATCATCAACGAGCGCCCCGCCCGCTCCATCGTCGTCACCACCAACCGTGCCCCCGAGGAGTGGTACCCACTGTTCCCGAACCAGGTCGTCGCCGAATCCCTCCTCGACAGGCTCGTGAACAACGCCCACCAGATCACCATCCAGACCGGCTCCTACCGGACACGCCGACGCCCCGCCACCCACTGAACCGAGACAGGGCTTGGGCGATTCCGGGGGGAGAACGCCATGGAGTCCTACCAGTCAAGGTTGAGCTTCCCCGAGCGAAAGCTGATCAATGTGTACTTCGCGTCTATCGACATCACATCACCCGCTCGTTCGGCCTCTTCCAGCACTGGCACGCCGCGGTCAGGGGCGAATGGCAGAACATGCGTCGCGGCCATGACTCTGACGGGCAGGCTCTCGTCTTCAAGCAGTGTCAGGAGAGCCTCACGCCCCTCGGGAAGGTCGCGAATCGACTTGTAGAACGCGTGATGGCTCCTGAAGAGCTGGTTGGCGCGCTTCGGATCAGCATGACTGGCCGCCCACTGCAGAACCTCGCTGCGGTACCTCGCCTGTATCTCGTGCCTAGTGTCCGTCATGAGAGCAGAACTCCGTTCTGGATCCTTGCGCTGACGTCGCGGCGGGCCCCCCGATCTGCTCTGGCCTCACGGGGTCCCACCACGCCACACCCTAACGAGATTTCCCTGCCGCCTTGCGGCCGGGACCGAACTTTCATAAAGGTCATCGCGCCGCTGACGACGGGCACGGCGACGCCCTATCGCCGTCCCGCTCAACGTCCCAAAGCAGACGGCACTCCTCCCATAGGGGGCGGAAACATCGTTAGTTACCCATGTTTCCGGGGCGCCAGGCTGCACTTTCAGCACTCCCCAGGGCCCCGGAACCCGGCTACCATCGCATCAGGCACTGGGGAATTCCGTGGCGAGAACGCTCGGGAATTACGTGGCGATCGACAGACAAGAAGGCGGCGATTGTCCAGGGCGTTCTGGACAATCCTTCGTGTGAGCTCGGCAAGGCGTTGTGCCTAACGCCATGGAGAGAACGCAAAGCGGCTCAAATCGAGCGCCGTGATGTCCCTTGACACAGGGTACGTCCGAGCAGCACCTCACCACGGAGCACGCGTCTGGCAGATCGGGGGTAAAGGTCCCGAATCAACTCTGAGTCGACCCGCCGCGCGGGTGCTGGGGTGTGAATGCTCCGGCCCGCGATCCGGGTTCCCTTGTCGCGCGCGGCATCTGCAACCCGTGGTAACTTCTGATTGTCATTGTCAAATCAGAGTTGACTGTTGGGGGCGGGGTTTGAGGGCTGAGGTTCCGGGGTCTGCGCACTTGGTGCTAGCGCCGGGCGTGGTCCATCTGGACGAGCAGGCGGCGGTTTTCGAGGCGATGCTGACCGGGTGGGAGCGGCAGCAGAAGTCGCGGTTGCTGGCGGACGCCACGATCGCGCCCCGGGTGGCGTTGCTTAGGCGGTTCGTGGAGTTCGCGGGCTCGTTCCCGTGGCAGTGGAACGCGGGCGATGTGGAGGACTTCACCGTGTCGCTGATGAGCGGGGGTTCGCGGTTGGCGCCGTCGACGATCCGCGGGTATCACCTAGCGTTGCTCAGTGTGAGGGTGGTGCTGCCGCTGTTGCGGTGGTTGGATCCTGATCACCCGTCGTCTGGCTCGTAGCCTTGGTGCCGCTTTCGGGCTGGCGTCCATGCGTTTTGCCGGCGTCGGGTGTGATGGACCGGCCGGCGTGACTTGATAGGAGCGTGGCGTCGCCCCCACTGAGGTATGTCCGCCGACCGGCCCAGCCGTTCCTCACGATGAAGGGAGGCAACCACCATGGTTGTCGTTGGCGCCGATGTCCACAAGCACACCCACACGTTCGTCGCGGCCGATGAGGTCGGCCGCGAGCTCGGCCACGTCACGGTGTCGGCCGATGAGAAGGGCCACCGGAAGGCGATCCGCTGGGCCAGGGAACGCTTCGGCGAGGAGGTGCGGTGGGGCGTGGAGGACTGCCGTCACCTCTCGGCCCGGCTCGAGCGGGACCTGCTGGCCGCGGGCCAGCAGGTAGTGCGGGTTCCACCGAAGCTCATGG
Organism: Sinomonas sp. P47F7; assembly: GCF_049332655.1. Classification (GTDB taxonomy): domain Bacteria; phylum Actinomycetota; class Actinomycetes; order Actinomycetales; family Micrococcaceae; genus Sinomonas. The sequence continues at coordinate 298,638 of NZ_CP186327.1, forward strand.
CCCAGGCGCGGGCCTCGGCACGGACCCGGGGCAAGTCGGACCCGATCGATGCCCTTGCCGTGGCCCGGGCGGTGCTGCGGGAGCCGGACCTGCCCGCCGCGGTTCACGATGAGGCCTCCCGGGAGCTCAGGCTCCTGGTGGACCGGCGGGAAGACCTGATCAAGCACCGCACCGCGACGGTGAACCGGCTGCTGTGGCGGGTCCACGAGCTCGACCCCGCGATGGCCCCGCCCGCCCGGTCGCTGGACCGCCGCAAGCACCAGCAGCGCCTGCGCGCCTGGCTGGAAGCCCTCGACGGGATCGTCGCCGAGCTCGCCCTGGACGAGCTCGGCGACGTCGAAGAGCTCACCGGCCGCATCGACGCGCTCGAGAAGCGCATCACAGCGCGGGCCCGCGAGGCCGCCCCTGCCCTCGTGGCGATTCCCGGGTGCGGGGCGCTGACCGCGGCGAAGATCGTCGGGGAGGTCGCCGGCATCGCCCGGTTCAAGTCCGAGGCAGCGTTCGCCCGCTACTCCGGCATCGCCCCGGTCCCGGTCTGGTCGGGCAACACCGCGGGCCGCGTCCGGCTCACCCGTTCCGGGAACCGCCAGCTCAATGCAGCCGTTCACCGCATCGCCGTCACCCAAATCCGGATACAGGGATTGGGCAAGGCCTACTACGAGAAACGCCTCAACGGAGGCGACAGCAGGACCGAAGCCCTCCGCTGCCTCAAACGACGCCTATCCCGCATCGTCTACAACCACCTCCAAACCGACCATCGAGCACACGCCGCAGCTTGCGCTGCGACGGCGGCTTGACATAGGAGAAACGCATGTTCTGCGACTACCTGCTCGACGGCCGTTACGGGTGGGTCACGGAGTGCGAGCAGCGGTTCGCGGCGATCCCGTCGCAGGTCTGCCACGACTTCAACACGGTCGCGCATCTGAACGACTATGAGGGCCGGCCGGGCCGGCGCCCGTTCACCTATGACGAGCTGCAGCACCTGTTCGACTTCCTCGACGCGCGGGTCGAGCGCATCCGCCGTTCGGGGCGCAAGGGTGCGTGGACCGCGTTGCGGGACGCGCAGATGGTGAAGACCTGCTACGCCTACGGGTTGCGCCGCCGCGAGCTGTGCAATCTCGACGTTGCGGACCTGCGTCCGAACCCGCACATGCGCCAGTGGGGTACTTTCGGTGCCGTGCACGTCCGCTACGGCAAGGCGGTGCGCGGAGGCACTCCGCGGCGGCGCACGGTGCTCACCGTGCCCGAGTTCGACTGGGTCGTTGACGGCTTGCGGCAGTGGGTCGATGAGGCCCGACCGCTTCTGCAACCGGGCACGAGGGATGCGCTTTGGCTGACCGAGCGCGGACAGCGGATCTCGGTGAAGTCGATGGATCACCGCTTCGCGTGGCTGCGGGAGCAGGCCGGCCTCGACGCGGAGCTGAGCCTGCACTGCCTGCGGCACTCGTACGTGACTCATCTGATCGAGTTCGGCTACCCGGAGCGGTTCGTCACCGAGCAGGTCGGCCACTCCTACGCCTCCACGACGGCGATCTACACGTCGGTCTCGAACGACTTCAAGACCAAGACCCTCAAAGCCGCGCTCGCGCGCGTCTACACGACCGAGAAGGAGCAGCAGTGACGAGGAAACTTTCCATGCTCTGGCATCTGCGCCAGCTCATGGCAGCGAAGGGCATGTTCCAGACCACCGATCTGATGGAGCCGTTGCACGAGCGCGGGATCGAGCTGTCCAGGCAGATGATCCACCGGATCGTGACGAAACCACCGCAGCGGATCAACACCGACTTGCTCGCCGCGCTCTGCGACATCCTGGACTGCACCCCGTCGGACCTCCTCGAGCTCCACGTCGAGGAGCAGAGGCAGGCGCCAGCGGTCAACGACCGCGGCGGGCCGGGGATCGGGGACATCCGTCCGATCCGCGCCAGGGTTCGCCGCCCCGACGGCGTGGGCGAGTGAGCGAGTCCCGGAAGCGGGAGTGCGTCCGCTGCGGCCTGACCGGCACGACGGTGATGCTCCCGACGGGGCCGATCTGCTATCGCTGCCGCCGCGGCATCGCCTACCATCCGGCGGTCTGTCCCGAGTGCTTCGAGCTGCGCCCGATCGCCTACCCTTCGAGCAGCAACGACGGGCTCCTGGTCTGCGCAGGCTGCGCCGGTGAGGACTCGGTATTCGCCTGCACCGATTGCGGCCGGGAGGACCACCCCTACGGCTCCACCCGCTGCGCACGCTGCATCCTCGCCGAACGCCTCACCGAGTTGCTGATCGACCCTGCCACCGGACTCGTCCGCGCCGAACTGTGCCTCCTCTACGACGAGCTGGCCGCCGCGCCGGTAGCGTCCGGCAAAGTGGTGTACGGCTCCCGGTGAGCGTGTCGTCTCAGACGAGGACGGTCACCGCGTGATCCTTCGAGAAGTCTTCTACCTCGACTCGAAAGGACCTGCCGCGATGACCGTCGCACCCAACAGTATCGACCCTGCCCGCTTCCTCGAAGAACACCTCGCCCAGGCCTCCCCGGACCTGCTGCGGGAGATGATGACGACGTTCGTCAACGCCCTGCTCTCCGCCGACGCGGACGCGGTCTGCGGCGCCTCCTACGGCACGGCCAGCCCGGAGCGGGTCAACCGGCGCAACGGGTACCGGCACCGGGACTTCGACACCCGTACGGGCACGATCGACGTCGCGATCCCGAAGCTGCGGCAGGGCTCGTATTTCCCGGACTGGCTGCTGGAGCGGCGCCGTCGGGCCGAGGCCGCCCTGACCACCGTGGTGGCGAACTGCTACCTCCTGGGCGTCTCGACCCGCCGGATGGAGAAGCTGGTGCAGACCCTGGGGATCACCGGGCTGTCCAAGTCCCAGGTCTCCGAGATGGCCCGGGACTTGGATGCACAGGTCGAGGCGTTCCGCACCCGGCCACTGGACGGGGGCCCGTACGCGTTCGTCGCCGCCGACGCCCTGACGATGAAGGTCCGCGAGGGCGGGCGGGTGGTGAAGGTCGCGGTCCTGGTTGCGACCGGGGTCAACGCCGAGGGCTACCGGGAGATCCTGGGCCTGCAGGTCAGCTCGGCCGAGGACGGGGCCGGCTGGCTGGGGTTCTTCCGCGACCTCGTCGCCCGCGGCCTGACCGGGGTGAAGCTGGTGACCTCCGACGCCCACGCCGGCCTGGTCGCCGCCACCGGGGCCACCCTGCCAGGCGCGAGCTGGCAGCGCTGCCGAACCCACTACGCGGCGAACCTGATGTCGGTGACCCCGAAGAGCTCGTGGCCGTGGGTGAAGACCCTGCTCGGCACCGTCTTCGACCAGCCCGACGCAGAATCCGTCCACGCCCAGTTCGACCGCGTCCTGGAGGCCCTCGAGCACAAGCTCCCGCGCTCCTTCGCCCACCTCGAGGCCGCGCGAGAGGAGATCCTGGCCTTCACCGGGTTCCCGAAGTCCATTTGGCGCCAGCTCTGGTCGAATAACCCCAACGAGCGACTCAATAGGGAGATCCGTCGTCGAACCGATGTCGTGGGGATCTTCCCCGACCGGGGCTCGATCATCCGCCTCGTCGGAGCCGTCCTGGCCGAGCAGCACGACGAGTGGGCAGAGCAGCGCCGCTACCTCGGACTCGACGCCCTCGCCGCCGCACGCCGCATCGGCGAGCCCAACCCCGAGGAGGCGACCGAGCCCGACCTCCACGCCCTCACCGCATAACGAACGGCCCGAAGGACCACAGGATCAGATACACCACTCAAAAGGACTTGACCGCCGCGCCGCGACCGCAGAGCGTGATCACCTGGCTGAAGAAGCCGCCCGCAACCGGGGCCAGGCTGCTCGCACTCATGGCCCGCGGCGAACTGCCGATCACCCATGAGACGTTCCGCAGCCTGCCAGCAGACCGCTCGCACAACTACCTCCGCGAGCTCCTGGCCAGCACCGGGGTCATCCCTCCGTATCACGCGCCAATCGATCGGTTCGAGCGCTGGCTGGCCGACATCCTCGAACCCCTCGACGCCGACAGCGCCGCAGTCATCAGCCGCTACGGGCACTGGCATCACCTCCGCCGCCTGCGAGGACTCGCCGAGCAGGGCCGACTGAGCAAATCAGCGATCTACGGCGCCCGCTCGAACGTGAGCGGCGCAATCCGCCTCAGCACCTGGGCCACCCGCCGCGGCATCACGCTCGCATCCCTCACCCAGACGCAACTGGAGGACTACCTCGCCGAGCATCCCGGCGGACGCAACAGCCAGCAGAACTTCGTCGCCTGGCTGCGGCGCACCCGCATCAACCCGACCGTGAACATCCCCTGGCGCGAGTCGACGATCCCGGAAGTCGTCGTCTCCGACGCCGACCGGTGGGACCAGATCAACCTCCTGCTCCACGACGAGCAGATCAGCCTCTACGCACGCATCGGCGGGCTGTTCACCCTCCTGTTCGCCCAGCCACTGGAAAAGATCGTCGCGATGCGCACGAACCAGATCAACGTCGAAGACGACGGCCGCGTCCTGGTCGCGTTCGACACGATCCCGATCGAGATGCCGCCAGGCCTGGACGAGCTGATCCGCTGCTACCTCCGCAAGCCCGGAACCCCCTCGATCGCCAGGAGCGACCACGGCTGGCTGTTCCCCGGCCGACACCCCGGCCGCCACCTGGTCAGAGAGGTGTTCCGCGCCAAGCTGGTCGCCTGCGGCATCCGCCCCGGCCGCTCCCGCCACGCCGCGATGTTCGCCCTAGCAGGCGAGGTCCCCGCGCCCGTCCTGGCCGAACTCATCGGAGTCGCCGACAAGACCGCCGTCAAATGGGCAGCCCTCGCCGCCCGCGACTGGTCCGCATACGTCACCCAACGAGCCGACAGCTGAACGGTCACCGCCGGCGTCGCTGACCCCATTCGCGCCACTCGAATACGACCCCTGCACCGGGAGCTCCTGCGTACCTGACCTGGTGAATCAGGTCTGGAGGCGGGCGCGTGACGGTGTCGATGCGGTTGATGTCGGCGGGGGATGGCTATAAGTATCTCCTGCGGAGTGTCGCTGCGGGGGATGGTAACCGGCCGCTGTCGACTCCGTTGACCCGGTACTACAACGCGGAAGGAACCCCGCCCGGACGCTGGCTCGGCTCCGGCATCACGGCCTTGGGCGACGGGCGGCTCCGTGGAGGCGACAGGGTTTCCGAGGCGCAGCTTCAGCTCCTGATCGGGATGGGCCGTGACCCGCTGAGCGGGGATCCGCTTGGCCGCGCGTACCCGGCGTATGCCAGCCGTGCCGAGCGGATCGAGAAGCGCACGGAGGCGCTCGGCCCGGACCTCGGCGACGGCGAACGGGAGGCGGCGGTCGCGCAGATCGTGGCCGAGGAGGCCGCGGCCCCGTCGCGGCGTGCGGTCGCGGGGTATGACTTCACGTTCTCGATCCCGAAGTCCGCGTCCGTGTTGTGGGCGGTTGCCGACGCGGGGATGCAGGAGGTGATCGCGGCGGCGCACCATGCGGCGGTTGCGGAGGTGGTTGCGTACATGGAGCGGGATGTTGCAGCCACGCGTGCGGGTGCAGCCGGCCGCAATGGCGCGGTCGCCCAGGTCGATGTCATCGGCCTGATCGCGGCCGCGTATGACCACTTCGACTCCCGTGCAGGGGATCCTCACCTGCACACGCACGTGGTCATCTCCAACAAGGTCCAGACCGTGCTCGACGGCAGGTGGCGCAGCCTGGACTCCCGCCCGATGCACGCGGCGACCGTTGCACTCTCCGAACTCCACGAAGCCGTGTTCGCCGATCACCTCACCCTTGCCCTCGGGGTCGGGTGGGAGAGGCGCGATCGCGGCCGCGACCGCAACCCGGCCTGGGCCATCACCGGCGTCCCCGAGCAGCTGGTGGGAGAGTTCTCCCTACGCTCGCGGCATATCGAGGTGGAGAAGGACCGGCTGATCGCGGAGTACGTGGACCGGCACGGCCGGCAGCCCTCGGACACCACGGTCATCAAGCTCCGCTCCCTGGCCACCCTCACTACCCGCCCGGAGAAGGAAGTCCGATCGCTCGCGGACCTGACCGCCCAGTGGCGGCAGCGCGCGAGCCGCATGCTGGGGGCGGACGCAACCGGTTGGGCGCGCAGCATTACGTCGAAAGGGGATCCGCTGCTCCTGGGCGCCGACGATGTGTCTCTGGAGGTGATCGCTTCGCTCGGCGCGAGCGTCGTGGAGGCAGTGGGGGAGAAGAGGTCGACGTGGCGGCGGTGGAACCTCACGGCGGAGGCGGCACGCCAGACGATGGGCTACCGCTTCGCCACGACCGAGGACCGCGAGGCCATTGTCGGCCTCGTCGTGGACGCCGCCGAAGCTGCCTCGCTGCGTCTGACCCCGCCCGAGCTCGCCACCAGCCCGGCGGTGTTCCAGCGCCCGGACGGGACCAGCGTGTTCCGGCCGAAGCATTCGACGGTGTTCTCCTCCGAGGTCCTGTTGGCGGCCGAAGACCGCCTCCTCGAGCGCGCCCGCGCAATCACTGGCCCGACTGTCTCGCTGGCGACCGTCGAGAGGACCATCGCCAGGCCCGACCGCGAGAGGGGGATGCTCGGGGGAGACCAGGCCGCGGCGCTGGCCCAGGTCGCCGCCTCCGGGCGCATCGTCGATGTCCTCGTCGGCCCCGCCGGGGCGGGCAAGACCACCGCGATGAGCGTCCTGCGGCGGGCGTGGCAGGCCGAGCACGGGGACGGCTCGGTCGTCGGGCTCGCCCCCTCCGCCGCAGCGGCCCAGGTCCTCGCCGACGACCTCGGCATCGAGACGGAGAACACCGCGAAATGGTGGGACACTCACCAGCGCACTGGCCAGTCGTTCCGCGAGGGCCAGCTCGTCGTCGTCGACGAGGCCTCCCTCGCCGGAACGCTCAGCCTCGACCGCATCACCGGCTTTGCCGCCGAGGCAGGGGCGAAGGTGCTCCTGGTCGGCGACTACGCCCAGCTCCAGTCCGTCGACGCCGGCGGGGCGTTCTCACTGCTCGTGCACGACCGCGACGACGCGCCCGAGCTCCTCGACGTGCACCGCTTCACGAACGAGTGGGAGAAGGCCGCCTCCCTCGGCCTCCGGCACGGTCGCACCGAAGTCATCGACACCTACATCGAAAACGGCCGTGTCCTTGAGGGGGAGACGGAGGCGATGGTCGATGCCGCCTACGGCGCGTGGCGTGCCGACCTGCTCGCGGGACGGGCGTCCCTGCTGATCGCCGACTCGAACGAGGCAGTCACGGCGCTGAACGTGCGGGCGCGCACCGATCTGGTCCTCGATGGAACCGTGCACGGGTCGCGCGAGGTCGAGCTGCACGACGGAAGCCGCGCCGCGGCCGGGGACACGGTCATCACCCGCCGCAACGACCGCCGCCTCCGCGCCGGCCGCTCCTGGGTCCGCAACGGCGACAGATGGACCGTCACCGAGGTCCGCGGGGACGGCTCCGTCACCCTCCGCCGGGCGGGGCGCGAGCGGGGAGGCGCGGTCGTGCTTCCGGCCGACTACGCCGCCGAGCGCCTGGACCTCGGCTATGCCGTCACCTCCTATCGAGCGCAGGGCATCACGGTCGACAGCTCGCACCTCTTGGTCGACGCATCCATGACGCGGGAGACCCTGTACGTCGCCATGACCCGCGGCCGCGCATCGAACACCGCCTACGTCGCCACCGACAAGCCCGACACCGGGCACGAGGGGACGCACCCCGGCGACAACACGGAGGCCACCGGGCGCAGCGTCCTGTACGGGGTGCTCCACCAGATCGGTGCCGAGCCTTCCGCTCACGAGGCCACCACCCAAGAGCAGGGGGCATGGGGGTCAATCGCCCAGCTCGCCGCCGAATACGAAACCCTCGCAGCAGCCGCCCAACACGACCGCTGGGCCCACCTCATCCGCACCTCCGGCCTCGCTGCCGAACAAGCAGCAAACGCCATCAGCTCCGACTCATTCGGGGCACTCACCGCGGAACTCCGGCGGGCCGAGGCTAACCACCACGACATCGATGCCCTGCTGCCGCGCCTAGTCCAGGCGCATGGGTTCGGCGACGCCGACGACATCGCCGCCGTCCTCCACCACCGCTTCGCCCGGGCCACCGCCCGCCCCGCGGGCTCCGGACGCACACGGAAGGCACCGCGTCTGATCGCTGGGCTCATTCCCGAAGCGACCGGCAGCATGAGTCCCGAGATGAGGCAGGCACTCCACGAACGCCGCGACCTCATCGAAGCCCGCGCAGACGCCCTCCTCGACCAAGCCCTCAACGACCGCGCAAGCTGGACCGCCGCCCTCGGCACCCCACCCCAGGACGAACGGACGACGATGAACTGGCGCCGCCTCGCCCGAACCGTCGCCGCCTACCGCGACCGCTACGGGATCACCGCACCCACACCCCTCGGAGCGCCGGCCGAGAAGGCCGCGCAGAGGACCGACGCCGCCCGAGCACGCGCAGCCCTTGACCGAGCCACCGCATTGAGCCCGAGCCACGATCAGCGGCCGGAATCGACCCACCGCGGCAGCCCGGCACGCTCCAGCCTCGGCCTGTAGCCGGCCGACTGTCGGCCGCCTAGTCATGCGTGGAGGCATGATCTCCCTCTGTGCGGGTCCATCTGAATGCCCCTCGACGCATCCGTCCATGCTGGCGGCGCTGTACCTGCACGCCGCGAAGAGGTCATTCAGATCCATCCGGCCCCTCGAGGCGCCTGATGGCGTGCGCGCTTCAACCGGTGGCGCCTCGGCCGCGGGGGCCGCGGGGGCGAATCTTCACACCTTTCGCGGCCACGGATCTTCGTATCGCTTGCTGGCTCACGCCGAAGCGGAGACCTACTTCCATAAGTGTCAGCCCGCTCTCATAGAGCACCACGGCCTCTGGCACTTGTTCCTCGCGGAGTCCTCCTCGTCGCATGGGCACCGACCGTCGGACGAGATGCCCGATCACAGTGCGGTGGTAGACCCCGAATCGTTCGGCGAGCTCCCGCGGCGCCATGCCGCGCTCGTAGAGCGTCACCAGCTCGTCGACCTGAGCCGCATTCAGAAAGGTTTGAGTCATTCCAACTGAGCGCACGAGCCGGCCCCGGGCGTCCGTGATTAGCGGCTCAAACGGCCGTGAACCATGCTTGTACTCACCGCGAGACAGGCGAGATACCACGGTTTTCAGGGCCGGGCCAGGGTTCTCAAGCTCTGCACGAAGGTCCACCGGATGCGTGCTTGAGGATCAGGCGTGCAGCAACGTTGGAATCGGGCTCCGCGCACCCTCGGTGAGCGCCGCCTCCCACTCCTTGCGGTCCAGAGTGCCTGACAGCGCCGCGCGGGCCTCGTCTAGTTCTGGGATGGCATCACGGCGAGCGTGGTCGAGCCGGACGGCCGCGGCCTCGGCGGCGCCGAGCAGCATCGCTGCCGCGCGGGGGCCCTTCCGTGTGAGCGCGGACGTGGCCAGCAGCGCCAGCGCGGTGGTCAACTCGTAGGCGTCCGTGGTGGTGGCAGCGATCCCTGCGCTCTCGATCAGCAGCTCGACCGCCGCACTCGAGTCTCCGCGCAGCGCGGCCGTTTGGCCTAGGCCCAGCAAGCAGCGGGCGGCGCATCGCCGGTCCCCAATGCGCCGGAACCCACCAAGAAGCAGCCCAAAGCCGGCTGCCGCCGCCACCCGGTTGCCAGTTCTGAGGTCGAGCCGCGCTCGGAAAAGGTCTGAATGCAGCAGCTCGTGTTCGTTGCCGGTGGCCAGCGCGAGCGCACGGGCCTCCTCGAGCCACGCACTCGCCTCGTCGAGCCGTATCCCGGCGTCCACGCAGCGATGAGCCATCTGGTTCAGGCAGTTGGCCCGCTTGACCTGATCGCCGTGCTCTCCGAATAGCGCTGCTGCCGTGAGGAGGGTCGCCACCGAGCGGGGCGTCGCTTCCTCGCCGAGGCCGAGGCCCTCCAATGCGAGCGCTTGGTGCCAGCGGTCGCCCAAGGCGGCGAAATTCTGTTCCGCTGCCTCGAGTTCGGCCTGACCAGACCCCGAACCTTCGTGGTACCCCAGAGCCCAGCCCAAAGCCAGCTGCGTCAGTGCCACGGTGGCGCTGTCGCCGTCGGCGGCCAGCGCAGCCCCCTGGCGGGCCCTGTCCAGCGCCGCTCCCGTGTCCTGGCAACAGAGGACGACGGCGGCCGCGGCGCAGGCGCCTGCGTTCAGAGCTGCCGGTGGCGGCGACTTCTCCAATTGGTCGAGCCAGTCGAAGATCTCTCGCCGGACTCCGAGGGTCTCCCAGCCCATCCCGATGCCAGCCAGGAAAGCCCAAGCATCCGCGGTCTGGCCGCTTTCGAGCGTCCAAGACATCGCGGTGCGCAGATCCGGCCACCTTTGCTCGAACCAGGAGAGTGCCTGCGGCTGGTCCGGGCCACGGAGCCCCTGCGCCAGCTCGAGAGCATGGTCCAAGTGGAATCGGGCATGGCTCCCGGCCAGTAGCTCTGACTCGCCGCGCTCCGCCAGCCGGGCGGCAGCCGCGTGTCGCACGCTGTCCAGCATCCTGAAGACCGTGATCCCGCCGACCGTTCGCGCCGAGACGAGCGAGTGGTCTACGAGCTGGGGCAGCAGCCGGCGCACGCCGGGGCCGGTGAGCGGAGGGGCGGAAAGGATCTGTTCCGCGGTGTCGTAGTCGAAGTCGGCCGGGAAAACGGAGCATCGGCCGAACAGGAGCAGCTCATCGTCGGAGAGGAGCTCGAGGCTCCACTGGAGGGCGGCTTCTAGGGTGCGGTGCCGCGTCATGGCACCGTCGGGTCCTGCCGCGAGCAGTGCTTCGTCAAGGTGGGCCAGCAGCTCCTGCGGGGTGAGCGCCCGAAGGCGGGCGGCTGCGAGCTCGAGCGCGAGCGGCAGACCGTCTAGGTGCCGGCACAGGGCCGCCACGGCGCCGGCATTCTCCGGGTTCACGGAGAAGCCAGCCAGGGAGCTCGCGCCGCGTTCGGCGAACAGCCGGCCGGCCGAGGATGCCAGCACTACGGCTGGGTTGTCGGTCTCGGACGGCACCGACAGTGGGCCCAACTCGTACAGGGCCTCTCCCTCGACGTGAAGCGGCCGCCGGCTCGTGGCCAGGACCCGCAGGGCCGGGCAGCGGGGCATCGACTCGCGGAGCAGCTCGGCGAGGGCTTCGACGACGTGCTCGCAATTGTCCGCCAGGATCCACGTCTCGCTCTCCCGGAGGGCCTCGGTGAGGCGGTCCAGGAGGCGACCGCCTCCATGCCCGAGCCCGAGCGAGTCGGCGACGAAGCCCGCCACGTCCCCCTCCGGCGGCAGTGAGGCGAGGTCGATGAGAAGCGGTGTCTCTCGCTCCGAGCCGGCGGCCACCTGCAGAGCCAGACGGGTCTTGCCCGTGCCAGCGGGTCCGGTGACGGTCACGAGTCGGTGGAGCGTCAGGAGCTCCGACAGCCGCGCCATCTCCTCCTCGCGCCCGATGAACGAGGACAGCTGGCGCGGAAGCGTCCACGCTGGGACCCCAGCACGGTTCAAGAGCTCGGCTGCGGCAGCCAGGGAGAGCCGATCGCTCCCGCCCAGCTTGCGGAGCAAGGCCGAGACGTGGCTCTCTACGGTGCGCTCAGACACGAATAGTTGTGCGGCAATCTCGCTATTGCGCAGCCGCATCCCCACCAGACGGAGCACGTCCAGTTCTCGCTGCGTGACGCCAGCGTGCCGCAGAGTCGCAGGAACCTCGCCCACGCTCATGAATTCATGATGGCACAGGCACGGGCTATGGATATCCGTACTGAGCACGGATGTGGTTGCTCCCCGCACGCAGTCGAATAGAGGAAAGGCAACCATTTCAGAGAAAGGCACGACGATGACCGCCATCGCGCAGCTTCAGAGGACACTCAGTGTTAGCGAGCTTCGCATCGAGCATGCCGGCGCGCTCCTGATCCGGGGCCTCGAGGCCGGCATCGAGCGACTCCGCGACAACCTGCGGCGGTCCTGGGCCGCAGCTGCCGAGATCGACCAGTCCTTCGACCGCCGCAACGAGGACCTGCGCCAGCTCATGGCCGTGCGAGCGCCGCGGCTGCCCTAGTGCGGGCACGCCCCGACGAAGGTCCACCACTCACGGCTCAGGGATACCGCCCTACGCCGTGCGGCCGATCCACTGCGGCTCGATGAGGCGGCGCCTCACTTGGCCCGCCTCGACCCAGAACTCGCGGGCCGCCTGGTAGTAGGACATCCGCCAGAGCACCTGGACGAGCACATGCCTGTCGGTCCAGGCGAGCGCGAATCCCTTGTCGGTCTGTTCGGTCCGGCCGTCGTCGAACGCGAATCGCACCCACACGGGGATCGACCCGGGGGCGTGGGTGACTTTCCGGGACTCGATCGCGGCTCGGGGCACCAGGAGAGGATCCCGGTCGGGCTCGTCGTGCTGATTCAATGCGCTCACACGGACATGGTCCTGCGACGGACCGACAGTCCGAGCGGCCGGCGGTTCACTGAGTTCAGCGGTCCGGAAACACGGAGACGGTCGGGTGGCACCACCGAGATCGTGGGCCGGACCTCGTAGTAGGCTGGCCAGAGCGCGCCCGGGCTTGGTGCGAGTGAAAAGTGTCACGTCCCCCACGTGGCACCTCGGGCGCGCCCCTGATGCACAGAACGGCCCCCGTCCACAACAGGACGGGGGCCGTTGGCTGTATGGATTCGGCGGAGTTACGCGCCCTCGAGCTGCGCCTTGGCCTTCGGCAGGGCGCCGATCTCGGAGTCCATGGTCTTCTGTACCATGCCCGACATGACCAGAGCCTTGAGGCCGGAGAGCTCGGCGGAGAGGCTGAACGTCACTTTCGTGCCGCCGTCGGCCGCTTCGAAGCGGTACTCGCCGTGCGGGCGCACGGGGCCCGAAATCGCCTCGAATGCCACGCGGCTCTCGGGCTCGAACGCCGTGACCTTGACGTCGGCCGGGATGCTGCGCCCGCCCGGCCCCGTGACGGTCTGCTCGTATTGGACGCCCACGCCGAGCTCGCCGAGCCGGCGGATCGACTTGACCCCCGAGCGCCACTTCGGATCGTTCTCCGCGTCAGAGAAGAATGCGAACACTTCGTTGATTGGCCGGTCAATCACTACGCTGCCCGAGGCCGCGACCTGCTTTGCCATAGTCCAACTCCTCCGTGCCTTGGGTGGCCTGTGGGAAGGTAACAGCGGGGCCACTATGGCGGCATTGTACGTGCGCAGACGAAACAAGTGATGCCCCTCACGGGACCCTCGCCGCCCTCGCGCAGGCGGCGAGCCTCGCCTGCTCGCTCTCGCTGAGCGCGGCGAGGCGATCACGGACGACATCGGCCGTCACCCAGAGCTCCTCCGCGAGCTCGGCGGGGTGGTGGGTCCAGCGGTAGGCCTCCGCGAGATCATCGATCTGGATGAGCCGCCGCGCCGTCTCCTCCCGCATGTGACGCTCGACCCGCGCGCCCTGACACCTTGTGTGCCCGTGCTCGAGGTGGACCAGCTCATGCGTGAGCGCACACCGGCGTTCCGCCTGCTGCAGGCGCTTGTCGAGCCAGATGCGCGCCCGGCCGTCAGTGCGGCCGGGCGCCCCATCCGGCATGAGGATGAAATGCAGTGTGACGTGGGCCAGTTCGCGCAGTGCCCCCCAAGGACTGAACACGTCATCAGCTTAGGGAGCGGGTCCGACATTCGTGGCCCGCACGTGGGCCAGCCGCCCCCGGGGGCCTGCCCGTGGGGCCGGCCGCCCCACGGGGTCAGCGCTCGAGCCGGAAGCCGAACTTGATCGTGACCTGCCAGTCCGCGACGGTCCCGTTCTCGATGTGCCCGCGGATCGATTGGACCTCGAACCAGTCCAGGTTTCGCACGGTCTGCGAAGCCGTCTCGATCCCGCTCTTGATGGCCTGGTCGATGCCATCCGGTGAGGTGCCGACGATCTCCGAAATGCTGTAGGTGTGCCCTGCCATGCTTCCTCCTGACAGTCGGGGGCCGCGCTGGCCCGACGGTGATGGCAGACTATCGCCGTGACCACCCCGAGGCCAGACTCCGGCCAGCCGTTCGGGCCCGCGCCCGCCGAGGATCCGCTCGTGCTCCGGCTGCGCGCCGCGGGCTGCGTCTTCGCCGAGGACGAGGCTCGCCTTCTGTGCGAGGCAGCGGGCGACGGCGCCGAGCTCGAGGCGCTCGCGGCGCGCCGGATTGCCGGCGAACCGCTCGAGTCCGTGGTCGGCTGGGCGGAATTCTTCGGTCTGCGCATCGCCGTTGAGCCGGGCGTCTTCGTCCCGCGGAAGCGCAGCGAGCTCGTGGTGCGCGAGGCGGCGAGGCTCGCCGCGGCGGCCAGGGCGGGCGCCGTCGTCGTCGATCTGTGCTGCGGCAGCGGCGCCATCGGTGCGGCCGTCGCGAGCGTGGTGCCCGGGATCGAGCTTCACGTGGCGGACGTCGACCCCGTGGCGGTGGGGGTCGCGCGCCGCAACATGCGCCCGTTCGCGGGGCGTGCCCACACGGGGGACCTCTTCGCCGCGCTTCCCGCGAGCCTTCGCGGCCGCGTGGCCGTCATCGCCGCCAACGCGCCGTACGTGCCCAGCGCGGAAATCGCGCTCATGCCGCCCGAGGCGCGCGACTACGAGCCCCTCGCCGCGCTTGACGGCGGCGCCGATGGACTCGACCTCCACCGCCGCGTCGCCGCCGGCGCAGGCGAGTGGCTTGCCCCGGGCGGAGCGCTGCTGATCGAGACGAGCAAGCACCAGGCGCCGACGACGGCGGCGATCCTCACCGCTGCGGGCTTCTCCGTGCGGATCATGCGCGATCCCGAGATTGGCGGGACGGTCGCGGTCGCTCACCGGTGAGGGCCGGGCGACGGCGCCACGCCCACGCCGCGCCAAAGCTTCGCGCTCCTTCCGCGAGGTGCCTAGGGTGGGCTGAGGAGAGGAGACCCATGAGCGAGCGATCTGAGACGCCGCCGTCCGTGCCCGGCGAGGGCGACGCGCGGGGAAGCCAGCGGCCCGAGCCGCCAAAGACCGGGCCCGCGCCCGCGAAGAGGGAACCGGCGCCCGCGAAGCGCGAACCGACGCCTCCGCGGAGGGAGCCCACGCCCGCGAGGCACCAGCCTGGCGTGACGCGCGCCGGGGCGGTGTGGGCCTCGGTTGTCGCGGGCCTCGCGGTGTTCGTGCTGTTGATCGTGTTCTTCATCCAGAACCAGGACCAGGTGCGGGTGCGCTTCCTCGGGCTCGACGGCAACGTGCCCCTTGCACTCGCCCTCCTCATCGCCGCCGTGGCCGGTGGAATCATCGTGGCGATCGCGGGCGGCGTGCGCATCCTGCAGCTGCGGGTGACCGCTCGTCGGGCCGCTCGCCGAACGCCCGGAGCCTGACTCGGCCCTGAACATGCGCGAGCGCCCGACCCCATGTGGGGCCGGGCGCTCGCGGTGAGCGGCGGGCTCTCAGCTGTGACTCAGGACGATGGCCGCGTTGTGCCCGCCGAAGCCGAACGAGTTCACGATCGCCGCACGCGAGGGCAGCTCGCGCTTGACGTTGGCGACGACGTCGAGCTTGATCGCAGGGTCGAGCCGATTGACGTTGATCGTGGGCGGGATGACGCCCTCGCGAAGAGCCATGATGGATGCGATGGCGCTGAGCGAGCCGGACGCGCCGAGGAGGTGGCCCGTCATCGCCTTCGTCGACGTCACGGGCGCGTGGATCCCGGTCTCGGCCAGCGCGTCCGCCTCGTTGATGTCGCCGGTCGGCGTGGACGTCGCGTGCGCGTGGACGAAGTCGATGTCCCCGGGCGCGAGGTCCGCCGAGCGGAGCGCAAGGTTCATGGTGCGGGCCTGGTTCGAGGGGTCCGCCCCCACGATGTCGAAGGCGTCCGAGGTCACGGCCGCGCCGTCCACGAAGGCGAAGATCTCGGCGCCGCGCGCGCGGGCGTGCGATTCGCGCTCGAGCACGAGCAGCGCCGCGCCCTCGCCGAGCACGAAGCCGTCGCGATCCGCGTCGAATGGCCGGGACGCGGCCTGCGGATCCTCATTGCGCTTCGAGAGGGCGCGGATCTGGCCGAACGCGGCGAGGGTGAGGCCCGTGATCGCGGCCTCGCTGCCGCCGGCGACGACGATGTCCGCGCTGCCGGCGAGGATCATCTCGCGCCCCATCGCGATGGCCTCCGCACCCGAGGCGCACGCGCTCGTGGGCGTCCGGGCGCCGGCCTTGGCGCCGAGATCGATCGAGAGCCAGGCTGCGGGGCCGTTGCCCATGAGCATCGTCACGGTGTGCGGTGAGACGCGCCGCGGGCCCGAACCTTCGAGCGCGTGCTCCTGCGCGATGGTCGTGGTGATGCCGCCGATCCCGGTGCCGACGACGACGCCGAGGCGCTCGCCCTCGATCTCGGGACGTCCCGCCATCTCCCACGCCTCGCGGCCGGCCACGAGGGCGAACTGCTCGCAACGGTCAAGTCGCTTGATCTCCCGGACGGCGAGCGATTCTGCGAACGTGTCCGGGACGGTCCCGGCGATGCGGGTGGGGAGCTGCGCGGCCCAAGCGTCCTCGAGCGCCGAAACGCCCGAACGGCCCTCTCGGAGGGCCTCCCAGGTCGACGGCGCATCGGTCCCGAGGGGGCTGACGGCCCCGAAACCGGTGATAGCAATGCGATCCATGGTCTTAGTATTCCCGTTGAGGCACGTTTTAGGCGGTGTCGGAGTGATCAACAGCCGCGTGATGGATTTGGTGGGATCCTACAGTTCCACGGGCTGACGGGGTCGAACGACCTGTGCATCTTTGTGTCCGATCAACAAACGACGGTGGTGCATGACACCCCCGGGCTAGGCTGGAGCCATGACGACGGCCCTCATTACCGGCGCGAGCTCGGGCCTCGGCGCCGAGTTTGCCCGACAGCTCGCAGCGCAAGGCCATTCGCTCGTCCTCGTGGCGCGGGACGGGGGCCGCCTCGAGCAGGCCGCCGCGGAGCTCCGCTCGCGGACCGGGGTCGAGGTCGAGGTGCTCCCCGCGGACCTGACCGATCCCTCCCAGCTCGCCGCCGTCGTCGACCGCGTGGGCGACCCCGCGCGGCCGGTGGGGGTCCTCGTCAACAACGCGGGGATCGGGCTCCTCCACGACTTCGACAAGAATCCGCTCGAGGACGAGATCCGGCACCTCCGTCTGCACGTCGAGGCGACCCTGAGCCTCTGCCATGCGGCGCTGCGCGCCATGACGGAGCGACGCGAGGGGCGGATCATCAACGTCGCGTCCGTGGCGGCGTTCGTGCCCCGCGGCAGCTACTCGGCGGCGAAGGCGTGGACCCTCGCCTTCAGCCGCTGGGCCAACATGCACTACAAGCACGACGGCGTGCTCGTCACCGCGCTCTGCCCCGGCTTCGTCCACACCGAGTTCCACGAGCGCATGGGCATGACCACGCGCTTCATCCCGCCGTTCATGTGGCTGCGCGCCGAGCGGGTGGTGCGGGACGGCCTGCTCGACAACCTGCGCGGCAAGGGAGTTTCCGTGCCGTCGCGGCGCTATAAGTCGATCGTGCTCCTCACGCGCGTGCTGCCGGGCCGGCTCATGCAGGGCCCGAGCCGCCGCCCGAAGCGCTGACCCCCGCGGGCGGGGTCAGAGGTTCCTCGGCGGGAGCTCGAGGAGCCGGATCGGCTGGCCTGCCGCGAACGCCGCAATGTCCTCGACCGCGTCGCGATAGAACACCTCGTACTGCTCGCGAGTCACGTAGCCGATGTGCGGCGTGAGGATGGCGCGCGGGGCGGTCCGGAGGGGGTGGTCCGAGGGGAGAGGCTCGATGTCGAACACGTCGAGCGCGGCGAGGCCGAGCCGCCCGCCGCGGAGAGCGTCGAGCAGGGCCTCCTCGTCGACGATCGGTCCGCGCGACGTGTTGACGAGGATCGAGTCGGGCTTCATGAGGGCGAGCTCCTCCGCGCCGACGAGGCCGCGCGAGCGCTTCGACAGCACGAGGTGGATCGTGAGGATGTCCGCGGTTGCGAACAGCTCCTCCTTGTCGACCCGCCGCACGCCGACCTCGGCGGCGCGCTCGTCCGTAAGGTTCTGGCTCCACGCGATCACGTCCATGCCGAACGCGAGGCCCACCCTCGCGACGCGAGAGCCGAGATTCCCGAGACCCAGCACGCCGAGCCGCGCTCCTTCGAGGCCGCGCCCCACCGTGGTCTGCCAGCCGCCGGACGCGATCGCGCCGAGCTCGACGTCGAGACGCCGCGTGGCCGCGTGGATGAGCGCCCACGTGTGCTCGGCGGCCGGGGAGGGGAGATATCCCGTGTGGCACACGGTGATGCCTCGGGCCGCGGTGGCCTTGAGGTCGATCGAGGCGTTGCGGCGGCCCGTCGAGATGATGAGCTGGAGGTCGGGGAGGCGCGCGAGCCGATCCGCCGAGAGCGGCGTCCGCTCGCGCATCGCGACGATCGCGTCGTACCCTGCCAGGGCGGCGACCACGCCGTCGTCGTCCTGGCCTAGGTGCTCGGTGAAGAAGGTGACGTCGGCGCCTAGTGAATCCCAGTCGGCCAGCGAGGCGGCCACGCCCTGGTAGTCGTCGAGGACAGCGATTCTCATGGACACCAGCCTAAGCGGGCCCGGGCTAGGATCGGCGGGTGAGCGCCCGAAGAGACAGCACCCGGCCCCGGCTGACCGAACTACGGCTCGAGGGCCTCGTGCCCGGCTACGCGGGCGACGCCGGGCCGGGGGAGCGCGCCGAGGGTCTGGCGTTCGACGGCGCCGACCTCGCCGGGCGTCGTTTGGCCGAGGCCGCCTTCGTCGAGTGCACCCTCTCCGACATCTCAATGCACGAGGCCGACCTCACGGGCGCCTCCTTCGTGGAGACCCGCATCGAGCGGCTCGGCGCCCCGAGCTTCTCGGCGCCCCGTTCGCGGTTCCGCGACGTCGAGCTCGAGGCGTCCCGCATCGGCTCGGCGGAGCTGTACGACTCGACCTGGGACGGCGTGGCGGTGCGCGGCTGCAAGCTCGGCTTCGTCAACCTCCGGGCGGCCCAGCTCGCGGACGTCCTGTTCGTGGACTGCACCATCGAGGAACTGGACCTCGGGCGGGCGAGCGCGACGCGCGTCGCGTTCGAGGGGTGCACCCTCGACGCGCTCGACGTGACGGCGGCCCAGCTTCGCAACGTGGACCTTCGCGGAGCGCGCCTAGGGCGTGTGGGCGGGATCGAGGGCCTCCGCGGGGCCACCGTGAGCCCGTTCCAGGCCGCCGAACTCGCGGAGATCATGGCCGAGCACCTCGGGATCACCGTCCGCGACTGAGCTGCTTAAGAGCGTTGCGCCGTCACCTTCGCAGGGTGTGCACCCTGCGAAGGTGACGGCGCAACGGGAGGGGCGGGCGCCCGGGTGACGGTGCAACGCCAGGTGTTAGTGGGCGTCGTGGTCGGTTTCGAGGATGGTGACGAGGTGGTCGAGGGCGGTTTCGGCGCCGTCGCCGTGGGCGCGGAGGGTGACTTTCTGGCCGTATTCGGCGCCGAGGCTCATGAGGGAGAGGATGCTGGAGGCGTCCATGGCTTCGTCTTCGGGGTCGCCTTCCATGGCGATGGTGATCTCGAGTCCGGTGTCCCCGGCGGCCTCGGCGAAGATCGCGGCGGGGCGGGCGTGGAGCCCGACGCGGGAGCCGATGGTGGCGGTGCGTTCTGCCATGGGGTTGGTTTTCCTTTCTAGAGGCCGAGCTGGTCCAGGACGGGCAGCTGGCTGCGGACGGCCTGGCGTGCGGCGGCGGCGGTGGGGGCGTCGAGGGCGAGGGCGGCGAGGTGCTGGGCCTGGGCGAGGGTGACGGTGGCCAGGACCTGGGCGACGGCGGGCAGGGCCCGGGGGGTCATGGACAGGGTGGTGGCTCCGAGGCCGGTCAGGACGACGGCGAGGCCGGGGTCGGCGGCTGCCTCGCCGCAGACTCCGACGGGCTTGGGGTTCCCGGTGGCGGCCGCGGCCGCGGCGGCGCCGTCGCAGGTGGCCTTGACCAGGTGCAGGACGGCGGGCTGCCAGGGGTCGTTCAGGGCCGCGAGGGGCCCGAGCATGCGGTCGGCGGCCATCGTGTACTGGGTGAGGTCGTTGGTGCCCAGGGAGGCGAAGTCGGCGTGGGCGAGGATGTGGGCGGCGGTGAGGGCGGCGGAGGGGACCTCGACCATGACCCCGGCGACGGGGAGCCCGGCGGCGTGCGCCATGTGGGTGAAGGCGGCGGCCTCGTCGGGGGTGGAGACCATGGGGGCCATGACCCAGACCTGGGCCTGGTGCTCCTTGGCGGCCTGGGCGATCGCGGCCAGCTGGCGGGCCAGGACCCCGGGGGAGGCGTGGTCGGTGCGGTAGCCGCGCACGCCCAGGGCCGGGTTGGGCTCCTGGGCGTCGGTCAGGAACGGCAGGGGCTTGTCGGCGCCGGCGTCCAGGGTGCGGATGACGACCTTCTTGTGCGCGAAGTGGGCGAACACGGCCCCGTAGGCGGCGACCTGCTCGTCGTGGGCGGGCTCGGTGTCGCGGTCCAGGAACGCGAACTCGGTGCGCAGCAGCCCGACCCCCTCGGCGCCGGCGGCGGCGGCCCGGGCGGCGTCGGTCCCGGTGGCGACGTTGGCCAGCAGCGGCACGCGGTGCCCGTCGGCCAGGGCGTTGTCCCCGGCGAAGCCCGCCAGGGCGCTGGCCCGGGCGGCCCACGCCGCGGCGGCGTCCCGTTCGGCCTGGGCGGGCCCGGTGAGGATCCTCCCGGCCGCGCCGTCGACGAAGACCTCGGTGCCGTCCGGGATCGTCTCCACGCCCTCGGCCGCGACCACGGCGGGCAGGCCCAGGGCCCGGGCCAGGATCGCGGTGTGCGACTGCGGGCCGCCGCCGGATGTGACGAGCGCGAGGACCTTCGCCGGGTCCAGGGTCGCGGTGTCGGCCGGGGCGAGGTCCTCGGCGGCCAGGACGAACGGGGCCTCGGACGCGGGCACCCCGGGGGCCGGGAGGCCGCGGAGCTCGGCGACGATCCGCCCCCGCACGTCCAGGACGTCCGCGGCCCGCTCGGCCATGTACCCGCCCAGGCCCCGCAGCTTCTCGGCGACCGCCGCCCCGGACTCCCACACCGCGCGCTCGGCGGTCCGGGGCCCGCCCTCGGCCCCGGGACCGAGCAGCTTCACGGCGCCCTTGACCAGCATCGGATCCGCCGCCATGAGCGCGGTGGCCTCCAGGACGCCCCTCGCGTCCCCGGCCGCCACCTCCGCGCGGGCCTTGAGCCCGGCCTGGACGGCCCTGGAGGCGGCCCTGATCCGCTCGGTCTCCGACTCCACCGTCACCCCCGCCGGGATGTCCACCCGCGCGTGCGGCTCCTGGACCGGCGCCGGCATCTGCCGCACCGGCCCCACCACACGCCCCGGCGTCACACCAACACCGTGAAACTGCTGCATGTTCGTCCTCGAACTTTCTCCGCTAGGCGGCGACAGGCTCGGCTTCCACGGCCGCGGGGGCCTTCCTGCCAACGTAGCGCTTGAGGCCGATGGTGGCCAGAGCCGTTACCGCGACGCCCACCGCGATCGAGACGACCCACAGGATGAAGTTGTCGATCGCGAAGAAGACGAAGATGCCTCCGTGCGGGGCCTTGGATCCGGCGCCGAAGCCCATGCTCAGGGCGCCCGTCACGGCGCCGCCGATCATCGAGGCCGGGATGACGCGGAACGGATCCGCGGCGGCGAACGGGATCGCGCCCTCGGAGATGAACGAGGCTCCGAGGAGCCACGCGGCCTTGCCGTTCTCGTGCTCGGTGGCGTTGAAGTTCTTGTGGTCGAGCACGGTCGCAAGGGCCATCGCGAGCGGAGGCACCATGCCGGCGGCCATCACGGCGGCCATGACGTGGTACGGAGCCTGGTTCGCGGCGCTGGCAGCACCGAGACCCGCGACGGCGAACGAGTACGCGACCTTGTTGACCGGGCCGCCGAGGTCGAAGCACATCATGAGGCCGAGGATGATCCCGAGCACCACGGCGGCCGCCCCGGACATGCCCGAGAGCCAGTCGTTGAGCGCCTTCGTGACGAACGCGATGGGGCCGCCGAGGATCACGAACATGAGGCCGGACGCGACGATCGATGCGAGGAGCGGGATGATCGCCACCGGCATGAGGCCGCGGAGCCAACGGGGCGCCTTGAGGGAGGCCAGCCAATGCGCCGTGTAGCCGGCGAGGAGGCCGCCGACGATGCCGCCGAGGAAGCCCGCGCCCATGAAGCCAGCCACCGCGCCGGCGGTGAAGCCAGGCGCGATGCCGGGCCGGTCGGCGAGGGCGTAGCCGATGTAGCCCGCGAGGGCCGGGACGAGGAAGCCGAGCGAGAGGCCACCGATCTTGAACAGCACGGCACCGAGGTAGGCCCCGACCGGTCCCCACGCCTGCGGCCCGAATTCGGTTGGCAGATTGGTGAAGAGGTTGTTCTTGAGGACGATCGTGTCTGCGTACTTCGTGATGTCGTAGCCGCCGAGGAGGAAGCCGAGCGCGATCAGCAGACCACCCGCGGCGACGAACGGGATCATGTAGCTGACGCCCGTGAGGAGGGCGCGCTTGAGCTTGCCGCCCACCGACTCGCGCCCCTCGGGAGCGGACGACGACGGCGAGCCCGCCGATGCGGCGAGTCGCCGGCCGCGGGGGTCGGCCGCCGTCGTCAGTGCCTCGGTGAGCATGACGGCGGGTTCGTCGATAGCGCGCTTGACGGGCGACTGGACGTACGGCTTGCCCGCGAAGCGGTCCTTGTCGCGCACGTCGACGTCGACCGCGAAGACGACCGCGTCCGCGGCGTCGATGACGGACTGGGGGAGGGGCGTCGCGCCAGCCGAGCCCTGGGTCTCGACCTGCACGTCGATGCCGCGCTCCTTGCCCGCGGCGACGAGCGAATCGGCGGCCATATACGTGTGGGCGATGCCCGTGGGGCACGCGGTGACCGCGACGATGCGCTTGGCGACGGCGGGCGTGGCGGGTGCCGCAGGCGCGGCGACAGCCGGGGCGCCGGATGCCTGGGTCGCCGGCGCGAGGCCGAGCGCCTCGTCGACGAGCCTGACGATGTCGTCGCGGGTCGCGGCGGCGCGGAGGGCCGCCGTGAAGTCCTTCTTGATGAGGCTGCGCGCGAGCTTCGCGAGGAGCTTGAGGTGCTCCTGGTCGGCGCCGGCGGGGGCCGCAATGAAGAAGACGATGTCCGCGGGGCCGTCCTTGGCCCCGAAGTCCACGGGCCGGGAGAGGCGCGCCATCGCGAGGGACGGCACCGTGACCGCCTCGGAGCGGCAGTGGGGAATGGCGATGCCGCCGGGAACGCCGGTCGCCGTCTTCTGCTCCCGGGCGTAGGCGTCCGCGAAGAGCCCTTCGGCTGCCGTCGCGCGGCCAGCGTCGGCCACGGTCTGGGCAAGCGTCCGGATCACGTCGGCCGAAGCGTCGCCGAGGGCGACGTCCAGCAGGACAAGCTCCGGGCTGATGAGTTCGGTCATGGTCAGTCCTTCTTGAGAGCCGTGACGGTCACGGCGGAGGGATCGGTCTGGTTGACTGCCGGGACGGTTGACCCGGGCAGGGAAGCGGCTGCCGCGCCGTGCGCGACCGCCTGGCGGAGGCGGCCTTCGGCGTCCGCTCCGATGGTGTCGGCCAGAAGGTATCCGGCCAGGGACGAGTCGCCGGCACCTACGGTGCTGACGGCACGGATGGGGGCATGCGTGGCGAACCACGCGCCGTCGGCCGTTACGAGAACGGCACCTTTCGCGCCGAGCGTCGCGAGCACCGCGCCCACTCCCGCGTCGACGAGGGAGCGTGCGGCGGTGGCCGCCCGCTCGGGTGAGGCCTCCAGCTCGGCCGGGGTGCCGGCGTCGGCGAGGCCCACGAGCGCGGCGAGCTCGGAGAGCTCGTCCGCGTTGGGCTTGAGGAGGTCGGGGCGCCCGCCGAGCGAGGCCGCGAGCGGCGCGCCCGAAGAGTCGACCGCGATCTTGGGCGCCTCGCCCCCGAACTCGGTGCGCAGGCGCGCCGCTGCCGCCGAGTAGAACGTCTCGGGCACGCCCGGCGGGAGGGACCCCGCGAGCACCACCCAGGACGCCCCGCTCGACTGCTTGACGAGCAGCGTGAGGAGCTCCTCCTGCTGCCCGTCGGTCAGCTCGGGACCGGGCTCGTTGACCTTCGTGGTCACGCCGTCCGGCTCGGTGAGCGTCACGTTGGAGCGCAGCGACTGCCCGATCGGAAGCGCCGCGAACGGCACGGCCCTGGACTCGAGGCCCGCGAGCACGGGGTCGCCGGGGTCGCCGGGGAGAACGGCGAGCGTCGCGAGCCCTGACGCGACGAGCGCGCGGGACACGTTGACTCCCTTGCCGCCGGATTCCTGCCGGACAGCGACGGCGCGCTGGACCTCGCCGCGCCGCAGGGGGCCGCTCAGCTCGACCGTCCGGTCGAGGCTCGGGTTGGCCGTGAGCGTCACGATCATGCGTTGCCTGCCTTCACTACTTCGACTCCTGCGGACTCGAGCGCCGCGGCGAGGTCGCCCTCGGGGTCGGCGTCGGTGACGAGCGCGTCGACCTGGTCGAGCCGCGCGAACTGGACGAGGGTCTCGACGCCGAGCTTGCTCGCATCGGCGAGGACGACGACGCGTCGCGCCGCCCGCACGAACGCCGCCTTGACCGCGGCCTCCTCGGTGTCCGGGGTGCTGAGCCCGAAGGCCGCGTGCACTCCGTTCGTCCCGACGACGGCGAGGTCCGGGCGAAGGCGCTCGACGGCGTCGACCGTCTCCACGCCGACCGCGGCCCGCGTGAGTCCGCGGATCCGCCCGCCCAAGAGGTGGACGGCGTGGGCGGGGCTCGCGGAGAGCTTGTCCGCGATGGGAAGGGCGTTCGTGATGACGAGCTGCTCGGGGCGGCTGTTCTGCCGGCCGTCGTTGCGGCGGTGCGACGCGCGCTGGAGCATGACGTCGACGAGCGCCTCGGTGGTGCTGCCCGCGTCCAGGAGGATGCTGCCGGGCCGGCTCGCCTCGAGGAGCCCAGCTGCGGCCTCCGCGATGAGCAGCTTCTGGGGAAGATGCTGGACGAGGCGCTCGGAGAGAGTGGTTTCCGTGGTCGAGACGCTGTCCGTGGGGACGGCGCCGCCGTGGACGCGGCGCAGGACGCCGGACTGCTCGAGTGCCGCAAGGTCTCGGCGCACGGTTTCCGTGGTGATGGCGAAACGCTCGGCGAGCTCCGTGACGCTGACCCTGCCGGCATCGGCGACCCGCACGGCGATGAGCCGCTGGCGCTCCTCGGCGAACATCTGTATCGAACGTCCTTGTCCTCGTGCTCCCCACCCTTGAAGGTGTGGTGTCCATCACAACAACTTTGGTTTGATTGACTCTAGCTGCGTTTATGTGGCTTTGTCAACGGATTCCAACATAAACGCAGATCGCTTGGGGGTGGACACACGTGGAGCCCGGCACTCGGCCGGGCTCCACGTTCCATGACAGGGGCGATCCTGTGCTCACACAGTCAGGCTCACAACTCCTCGACCTCTCCATCCCGATGCCGCACCACCGTTGTCCTCCGCGCCGTCGACGCCATGATGATCGACACGATGAGGCCGATGCCACCAACGACCATGAGGATGTAGCCGATGATCGTCTGGTTGACATACGGAATGAGGCCGGGGGCAATGGCGAACGCGAGGATGGCACCTAGCGCGATAAGAACGATCGATGAACCAATTCGCATGATCCACTCCTGACTGGTTGGCTGGGTGCGGGGCCGCACCCGGTCGACGGACGTCTACTACCCGGTTCTCAGGACGCCAAACAGTGATTCGCTGGGGCCCGCGTTAGGCTCGCCTCATGCCAGCGCGTGAGCTCGACGTCGTGTGGTCTCGACCCGCCGCCGAGCGTGCGGGCACGCCCCTCCTCGTGCTGCTCCACGGCTACGGGAGCAGCCCCGAGAACATCCTCGCCGCGACGCGCGGCCTTCCGCCCGAATTCACCCTTGCGGCGCCGCGCGGCCCGCTCGACGTGGGTGGGGACCGCGGCTGGTTCCTCCTCGACTACTTCCTCGCGAACGACTTCGCCGAGGTCATGGCGACGACGACGGCGGTGCAGGCCTGGGCGAACACCGTCCGCGGCTCGCATTCGAGCGTTTCGCTCGTGGGCTTCTCGCAGGGCATGGCCCTCGCGAGCACGCTCCTGCGGCTCAAGCCCGAGGCCTACGCGGCGACCGTGGGCCTCTCCGGCTTCGTGCTCGAGAGCGAGATCCTGTCCCTCACCGAGAGCCTCCCGGAACGCCCGCCGTTCTTCTGGGGGCGCGACGCCGAGGACCCCGTGATCAATCCCGACGCCGTCGCGTACTCGGCCGAATGGCTCGACGAGCACGTGCAGCTCACCGCGCGGACCTATCCGGGCATGGGGCACCGGATCGGGCGGCCCGAGCTCGCGGACGTGGGGGTGTTCCTGCGCCATTACGTGCTGAACGCCCCGCGCTCCGAAGGGGACCACCGCTAGGCTGGAAGGCATGGCGAGGAAGAACTCAGCCCTCCGGATCGCCCACGGGACCGCGCACGGCGCGATGTTCGAACGTGACGGCACGGTCCGGCCGGGCCTCCAACGAGCCCTCCTGCGTGCCGTCGACGTCCAGCGCCCCTTGGTCATGGCCAACCTTCGGCGCATGCGGAAGCAGCACCCGGACTTCACGGTGGATCAGCTGAGCCGTCGGCTCGAGCGTGACTATCTCGCCGCCGTCGCGGGGGCGGGTGCGGCCGTCGGCGGGACGGCCGCGGTCCCGGGAGTCGGGACCGTCACGTCGCTCGGGCTCTCTGCCGTCGCGACAGTCGGGTTCCTCGAGGCCACGGCCATCTTCGCGGCGTCGATCGCCGAACTGCACGGGGTCCACCTCGAGGACCCCGAGCGCGCCCGGACCACGGTCATGGCGATCATGCTCGGCGAGGAGGGCGCCGCGCTCCTGAGCGCATTCACGGGCCAGGCGTTCGGGCACGGCGCCGCGCCGCAGCGCGCGTGGGGCGCGGCGATCAACCGCTCCATGCCGTGGCCCGCCGCGAGACTCGTGCAACGCCAGGTCCAGGATCGTTTCCTCAGGTGGCTCCTGCGCAAGCAGACCGGCGCATTCCTCGGCCGCGCGCTCCCGTTCGGCGTGGGAGCCGTGGTCGGTGGGGCGGGCAATCTCGCGATGGGACGCGCTGTGGTGCGCTCGACGCGGATCGCGTTCGCGCCCCCTCCGCCGGCCCTGCCACCGCCCCGGCCGCAGCGGGGCTAGCCCGAGGCGCGCCGAGGGCCGGCCGTCCCGCCTTTACGGCGGGACGGCCGGCTCCGGTGCGTTCCGGTTCTACTTCTTGCAGAACGCGATGTAGTCGGTGAGCGGCGGGTACGGAACGCTGTCGCCCGTCGTGAGGAGCACCTCGACGCTCAGGCTCAGCAGATACGCGCACGGCGCGAGGGAGTCGAAGGACCATCCGCCCGTCGGAACCGCCTCGCCGTAGAGGTTCTCGCCGGCCGTCGAGCCCAGGTCGGGCGCGAGCGCGAACGCGAACGGACCGCCCGGGCCCTGCAACTCGGCCGTGACGGCGCCGAGGTGCGAGTGCGCGGCCGTGAACTTGACCGTGAGCGAATCGGAGAGCGTCGAGCACGGGTTGAGTCTCAGCTCCTCCACCCCGATGTCCGACACCGCGAGCTCATTCGACGCCCCGAAGAGGCCGCCCGGCCAGTACGGGTGGTGGGACACGTTGTTGTAGACAGTGTTGTTGATCGCGATGTGCGAGCACGTCCCCGCGTCGGCGCCCGAGCCGCTCGTGCCCTGATTCCGCAGGCGCATCCGAACGCCGTAATGGACGTCGGTCATGAGCGGCGCGTTGGCCGAGGCCCCCGCCACGACGCCGGTCTCGTCGACCGAGGCCGTGCCCGGCAGCGTCGTCGTCATGAACCGGATGAGCGCGTCGCCCGGGTAGAAGCGCCAATTCGGATCCGGCACGGGCACCATGGGCGGCACCGGGATCATCGGCGGGACCTTGATCCAGCCGTCTGCGCTCGGCGTGATGTTGAAGTCCCCAGCGGCGGTGCCGTTGACCACGACGCGAACCTCCTCTTGGAGGAGCGGCCACGGCCTCGGGCGCACGAACTCGCCGATCTCGGTCGGCGCGATCTGGGCTGGCACCACCGGCTGCCAGGACGTCGGGAGGATCGGCGTGCCGTCCGCGAGCGTCGAGCCGTCCGCGTTGGTGTTGACCGTCTCGAAGCGGTACTCGATGAGCGGGGCCCCGTCGACGAGCGAGAGCCCGCCGTTGAGCCGCAGCGTCGAGTAGAACGCCCGCGCGTCGGCAATGGTCAGGCCAGTGCTGCCTGGCGCGCTGTGGACGTCGGTCGCGTAGTGCAGCCCGCCGATCTTCGTGAAGACGCCGAGGCTGCGCGGCGGGCACACGCAGAAGCAGAAGCGCGTGCACCGCAGGAGGCATACCCAGTGGCAGAACTGGAGGCAGTAGCGCTCGTAGCCGAACTCCTTGGCAAGATCGCCCACCGCCTCCGCGTCCCCGCGCAGGGCGGCCGCGGCGAGACGCTCGAGGCCCGCCTGGGGGAGGGCCGCCGTCGTGCGCGCGAACCCGAGCATTTCCGCGATCGGCGACTCGACAACGGGGAGCGGGAACTCGCGGCACAGCTCGATGCACCGCAGGAAGCACCGCCAGCTGCAGAACCACTCGCAGACGAGCCGACACCAGGGGCCGAGGGTGGCCCGCTCGAGGACGTCCTGGAGCCCGAGGCAGCGGTCGGCGACGACGGCCTTCTCCGCCTCGGCGAAGAGCTCCGCGTTCGCCGCGAGGCTTCCGACCGCGTTGCCCGCGGCCGTGAGCTCGTCGGCGAGGCGGGGTCGCTCGACGGTGGGCTGCGGGTTGCAGACCACTTCGCACACGAGACGGTAGTAGACGGTCGAAGCCCAATGGCACAGCTCGTGGCGGAACGGGGCCGCATCGGTCTGCTTGATGAGTTCGTCCCACGCCTCGCGGCTGCGATCGGTCACGGCGCTCGCGAGGAGCTCGACCAGATCTTCGTCGGCGGCGATCTTCGCGACGAGTCGGGCGAACCCCAGCGCGTCACGGGAGACCTGCTCGTCGGGCGGCCCGGCGAGCTCGAGGCAGAGGAGGACCGTTTCCTTGCTGCGCAGCCACCGGCAGATGATTTCGCATCGCTCGGTGAGCCCATGGCGGGCCAGAAGGCTGGCCATGGACTCGCCGTCTTGCGCGCGGAAAGCGTCGACGGCGGCTCGGAATACCTCTTCGTTCTCTGCGAGGGTGCCGAGTGCGGCGGCACCGGCGATCAGTTCATCGAGTTCCTGGCGGCCCGTTGGCTCTTCGGCCATGACCATCCCTGTCCCTTCATATGGACGTGCCCAGAAATGGAGTTGCGCGCGCGTGCAACGACATTTTTGAGCGCGAAAGAAGGTGAGTCAACGATCAGAACTGACGTAACATTTTTCGTCAATCCAGTGAGATTCAACGCTCAGGGATAGTGCCTCTACCCGCCGAAGACGGCGTGCGCGATCGCGAAGATCACGAGGCCCGCGAGGGCACCGACCACGGTGCCGTTGAGCCGGATGTACTGGAGGTCGCGGCCAACCTGGAGCTCGATCTTCTGGGACGTCTCCTCGGCGTCCCAGCGGGCGATCGTGTCCTCGATGACGCCCGCGATGTCGGAGCGGTACGTCGAGACCACGTAGCTCGCGGCGTCCCCGATCCACGCGTTGACCTTCCCCGCGAGCTCGTCCTCCGCGACGAGCCGCGCCCCGAAGTCCCGGATCGCGGTGGTGAACCGCCGGTACAGCTCGCTGTGGGGATCGCTGACCGCGTCGAGGAGGGCGTGCTTGACCGTTGCCCACGTGCGGCGCGCAAGGTCGCGTACCTCGGGGTCCCCGAGCACCTGTGTCTTGATCGTCTCGGCGCGCGCGATCATCGCCGGATCGAACTGGAGGTCCTGGGCGAGGTCCTTGAGGTACTTGTCGATCGACTGGCGAACCTGATGGTTGGGGTCGGACTGCACGGCGGCGACGAACTTGGAGAGCTCGATGTAGACCTTGTCGCCCACGAGCTCGTTCGCGAAGTTCGGCACCCACGAGGGCGAGCGGTCTGTCACGAGGTGGGTCACGGTGTCGTAGTTTCCCGCGACCCAATCCGCCGCCCGGTCCACGAGCAGGTCGACGAGCCGGTGGTGATGGCCGGCGTCGAACACCCGCTCGGCGAGCCGCCCGATGGGCGGCCCCCACGGTGGGGTGAGTAGATGCTTGCGCACGAGGCCCTCGATGACGGCCTGCACGTCGTCGTCGTTCAGAACGGTGAACGCGCCGCGGATGGCGGCGGCGCCCTCCTTCGCGACCCGCTCGGAGCCGGCGGTGGTTGCGAGCCACGCGCCAGCCTTGCGCGCGATGTCCGCGGAATCGAGCTTGGCGCGCACCACCGGCGCCGAGAGGAAGTTGTCCTCGACGAAGCCGCTCAGCGCTGCGCCGATCTGGTCCTTGCGCCGCGGAATGATCGCCGTGTGGGGGATCTTGAGCCCCATCGGGTGGCGGAAGAGCGCCGTGACGGCGAACCAGTCGGCCAGGGCGCCGACCATCCCGCCCTCCGCGGCGGCCCGCACGTACTGGAGCCACGGGACCCGCTCCTGGAGCGCGAACGCGATCGCGAAGACCACCGCCATCGCGATGAGGAGGCTCAGCGCGAGGGTCTTCATGCTGCGCAGGGCCGCGGCCCGCTCGGCGTCCGCGGGGCTGAGCTCCGCCTGCCGTGTGACGGTGCCCGGGGACCGATTGAGCGTCACCATACGCATCACCCTACTCGCGGGCCGGGTGCGCGGCCCCACCCTCGGGACGGGGTGAGCCCGGTTGTCGGTTAGCTTAATGCCATGACTTCCGAGCGCCCCCTCGTCTACGCCCACCGCGGTGCGAGCGCCCAGTTCGCCGAGCACACGCGCGCCGCCTACCTCCAAGCCCTCGCGGACGGTGCCGACGGCGTCGAATGCGACGTCCACCTGACGCGCGATCAGCACGTGGTGCTCCTCCACGACCCCAACCTCGACCGGACGTCCGACGGGACCGGCGCCGTCGCGGACCGAACCCTCGACGAGCTCCGCGAACTCGACTTCTGCTCGTGGAAGGGGGCCCGCTTCCCCGACGAGTACGGGGCCGTGAGCCAGCAGCTCCTCACGTTGCCCGAGATCCTCGACCTCCTCGAGCTCGCGGGCCGGGAGATCGGCCTCGCGATCGAGCTCAAGCACCCGAGCCCCTACCAGCTCCGGCTCGAAGACACCGTGCTCGCGGTGCTCGCCGAGCGCGGATGGGAGGCGAAGACCTCGCGGCTCGGCAACATCCGCGTGAGCTTCATGAGCTTCGATCCGGAGGCCGTGGACTACCTGCTCGAGCGGGTGCCGGCCGAGCACGTGTGCATGCTCGTGGACGACGTCCAGGTCGAGGACGTGCGCGAGGATCTGGCCCTCGGCCCGATCACGGGCGGCGCGGTCGCGAACATGCTCAAGGCCGCCCAGGCGGACGCCGAGGGAATGCTCGACGCCGGCCGCGCCGGGATCGCAGGTCCCGGCATCGGCTACGTGCGCGAGCACCCGAATCGCGTGCGCCAGTGGCTCGATGACGGGCGCCGCTTCCGCGTCTGGACCGTCGACGCGCCTGAGGACGTCGAGCTCTGCCTGTCCTCGGGAATCCAGGAGATCACGACCAACCGTCCCGCGGACGTGCTGCGGCAGGTCGGCGCCGCTGTTGTCTGACGCGGAGCATCCGCGGCCAGAGGGCGAGCCTCAGCGGGGCGGGAAAGCGGACGACGGCGGGGCGGCGGCTTCGCTGCGCACCTCGCCGGGGTTCCGGGTGGGCCTGTCCATCGCGGTCGCGACGGGGCTCTATGGCGTCTCCTTCGGGGCGCTGGCCGTCACGTCGGGGCTGAGCGTCCTGCAGACCGTTGCCCTGAGTCTCCTGATGTTCACGGGCGGATCGCAGTTCGCGTTCATTGGGGTGGTCGGAGGCGGTGGGTCCGGTGCGCCCGCCGCGGCCGCGGCCGCCCTGCTCGGCATCCGCAATGCGGTGTACGGGATGCAGCTCAACGCGATGCTCGGGCCGAAGGGGTGGC
The DNA here is from genome assembly GCF_049332655.1 of Sinomonas sp. P47F7. Classification (GTDB taxonomy): domain Bacteria; phylum Actinomycetota; class Actinomycetes; order Actinomycetales; family Micrococcaceae; genus Sinomonas. Next base: position 330,574 of record NZ_CP186327.1, read on the forward strand.
GCAGGTTCGTCGCCGCCCAGGTCACGATCGACGAGTCCACCGCGACCGCCTCCGGTCAGACTGGCCGGCTCGAACAGCGCCGTGGCTTCTGGACGGCCGGGCTCGGCGTCTTCGTCCTGTGGAACGTCTTCACGGCCGTCGGGGCATTCGCCGGCAACGCGATCGGAGATCCCAAGCAGTGGGGCCTCGATGGGGCCGCGGTCGCCGCGTTCCTCGGCCTCCTGTGGCCGCGGCTCAAGGGTCGCGAGCCTGCCGCGATCGCCGTGGTCTGCGCGCTCGCGACCGTGCTGGCCGTTCCGTTCCTCCCGCCCGGCGTGCCCATTCTCGTGGCAGCCCTCGTGGCTGCGGTCCTCGGCTGGGTGAGCCACGCGCGCGCCGAGGCCGGGCGACCTCTCGCCATGGAGGGGCTCGAGCCGGACGTGGATCCCTACCGGCACGAGCGCGGTCGCAACGCGGGCGGCGGGCCGTCGGGAGACGCGCCTTCGGGAGGTGGCACGTGAGCCTGTGGTTCTGGGTAGTTCTGGCCTGCGCGGTTGCGTACGCGACGAAGCTGCTCGGCTATCTGGTGCCGCGCCGGTGGATGCAGAACGAGCGCATGACCCGCGTGGCCGGGACCGTGACGATCGGTCTGCTCGCCTCGCTGACCGCCGTCAACGCCCTGGGGAGCGGCCAGTCGCTCGCGTTCGACGCACGAATCGGCGCCCTCGTCGCAGCAGCTATCGCGCTGGTCCTGAGGGCGCCGTTCCTCGTCGTCGTGATTGTTGGTGCGGCCGCGGCGGCGGGCCTGCGCCTGCTGGGCTGGGGCTGACCCGCCGACCGATTGGGTTACTGCTGGGGAGATCCCGGCTGGTCGGGGTGGCCTGGCTGGCCGGGGTTACCCGGCTGACCCGGCTGACCAGGCTGACCTGGCTGGGCCGGCGGCTCCTGCCCAGGCTGGCCGTAGGCCGGCGGCTGGTACCCGGGCGTGGGCTGGCCGTACTGGGGTTGGCCGGGCTGGGGTTGGCCATAACCCGGCTGGCCGTACTGGGGTTGGCCGTACTGCTGCTGCGGCGGTTGCTGGCCATAACCCGGCTGACCGTACCCCGGCTGGCCGTAGCCCTGGGGCTGCTGGCCATAACCCTGCTGGCCATAGCCCTGCTGGCCGTACGCCTGCGGCTGCCCGTAGGCGCCCTGAACGCGGGGCCCCATGAGCGCGCCCTTGCCGAGGTACGGCGCCTGGCCGTAGCCCAGGATCGGCACGAAGACGATGGGCAGGAGCACGAGGCCGACGGTATACGCGGTGTCCTTGCCGAACGACTTCGACAGATCGTTCATGACGAAGATGTTGAGGATGAAGACGCCGATCGAGAGGATCCAGCCGAGGACCGGGATCCACGCGAGGACGGCCCCGCCGACAAAGAGCCAGAACCACCACTGCGGGCGGCCCACGATCTCGAGCAGGATCCAGTAGTTGTAGAACGGCACAAAGGCCGCCCACTGCTGCTTCCCAGCCTTCCGGAAGACCCCCATGAACATGAGGCCGGCAACAGCGACCCCGATGATGAGGAACACGATGGACAGGCTGAACAGGGCGGCGGCCGTGGCACCGCTGCTGTAGGAATTGTCATAGGTGTTCATGAGCCAGACACTAGTCGCGGAATCCGACATTTGGCGACGGTGCAGATGAACATTCTCCACTCGTCGCCCGCGGCCGTGACGCGAAGCCCGAGTCGCTAGAGCGGGAGGTCGACCTCCGGGATCGCCTCAAGGGGCGGGAGGGGCCGCTGCTCCCGGTGGGTGCGGATGGCGTCCTCCACAAGGGCCACGTAGCGCAGCCACGCCATCGACCCAGGTGCCACCGTGTCGCCCACTCCGATGAGCATCGCGACGAGCCGCACCATGTCCAAGAGCCGGAGCTCCTCGCGAAGGGTTCCCTGATCCTGGCCCCGGGTGAGCAGCACGCCCATCGACTCGATGAGCTTGCCCGCGAGGCCCACGAGGATCTGCCGCCGCCCCGCTACGGCGGAAAGGAGGTGATGCTCGTCATTCGCGACCTGCATCACGGCGCTCAGGACCTCGATGAGCCCGGCCGCCGCATCGGGGTTCCGGAGCGCGGCCTCGGTCACGGGCTCGACCTTGACCCGGATCTGCCGCTCGATCGCGGCGAGGACCAGCTCGTCCTTGTCCGCGAAGTTGCGGAACAGCGTGGCCGGGCCGACGCCCGCGCGATCGGCGACCACCTTGAGCGACACCTGGGGGCCGTCCTCGCGGAAGCACTCGAGGGCGGCCGAGATGATCTTTTCGATGTTCCGGGCCGCGTCTGCACGCATCGGCTTCCGCCATGCTCCTTCGTACTGCATACCCCCACCGTATCTACCGAGAGTGACGCTTTCGTAGATGTGAAGCTGGACTCTCAGGAGAAATTAGCATTCAGAGGGCAAATATGACGCCGAGCGCCGGCGCGCCGCGTGCGAGACTGGGCGCATGATTGTCGCCTTCTCGGTGTCCCCGTCCGGCGAGCGGCCAGCGGAAGCCGGGCACGCGCCGTCGGGCGTCGCTCCTGATTCCGTCCACGAGGCCGTCGCCGCGGCCGTCAGGATTGTCCGCGAATCGGGCCTCCCGAACCGCACGAGCTCGATGTTCACGGAGATCGAGGGCGAGTGGGACGAGGTCATGGACGTCGTGAAGCGGGCCACGGAGGCTGTGGGACGGTACGGAACGCGGGTCTCGCTCGTGCTCAAGGCGGACATCCGCCCGGGGCACTCGGGTGAAATCGACGGCAAGGTCGAGCGCCTCGAGCGCGCGATCGAGGAGGCGCGAAGAGATCCTGATGGGTCAGGGCGCTGAGGAATGGCATCCGCACCCGCCGTTGGACCAAAAGTGAACGTCGACTGGTCGGACTGTACCTGTTTCTGAGAGCAGCCTGTCCGTGGGGGAGCGGGTTGAGCTCCTGCCTGACCGGGGTCTCGTCATCGATGACGAAGGCGCATGCTCGGCGTTGTCGTGATTGCCGGAGGGCCACTGAGCAGGAGTGTTCGACACCACTTAGATTTCTCGCACCTCACCCGCCGGAACACTTAATTTCCCGTAAATCAATACGGAGACAAATGGGGTAACAATTCTCGCCACCACTTAGACCTCCACGTGTAAGTTGTTTGACCGACTTCAACCATTGACCCATATTTGATTTGACGAGTATGGTCTGCCACGTTGGGGGATGGCGCAAGTTGTGTAGGGCCCTCCTCAAGGAGCGAACCAAAGCAAATCGAGGAGGGGTTTTGAACTCAAAGTCACATTGGCCGAGTATTGCGGGGTTGTCGGCAATGCACTGCATTCAACGGCTTCGGCGAGCTGATACAGATCCCAATGGTTCCCGACTGCGCGAACATCAGCCCGAAGTCGCTGAAATACGCGAAGGAGCACGGCATCGATGTCTGCGGCGCCACGGGTGATTCTGTAGCCTACGGTTCCTCGGCGCGGATAGTGAGTGGAACAGCCCGTATCGAGTGGGGCAATGGAAGGACACCGGCTGGATGAACGGCAGCTGGTACGGCACAGGACAGGTCGTGTGGGCAGGGGGCCAAGGCGTTCTTGCCGCCGCATATTCGGGCTCGGTCACCCTGTGGTGGGGGCTGCAGTGCAACATACCCACGCAGACTGACGCCGGTAACGTCTAGAGAGTAATCGGCCTGACGGTAGCTTCCGCGGAGGTCAGGTGCAGCCAGGGTCCAACCTTGGGCTGCACCTGACCTGCGGCCGAGTTCAGAGGCCTGCGTCTAGCTCTCGGCCAAACCATTCTTTGAATGTCTGCAAGTCCCGGAGGAGGGGCTTCGTGATCGCGAAGCGGTGGTCGCGGATCCGCCAGCCGAGCTTGCCGTTGACCGGAATGGTGAGGACGACGATGTCCACGGGCCCTTTGATCCGTGGCCGCGCTTTCACGGTCATCTCCTGGATGACACGCGGCCGGAAGGTCGGGGATTGAAGGTCTCCCCACTCTCCTCTGTTCGAGTCAGCCTGCCCGGAATACCACGTGTTCGCTTCCTCGAACAGCGGCTCGGCGACATCGTGGAGCCGTCGGTTGCCGAGAAGCGGTCCGTAGTAGTCGATCGGACCATCCAAGTCCGGTCGGCCGAGGACGGTCCTGCCGACAAGCTCTTTCCACCACGCTTCCCATTCCCGCGATATGGCGGCTCGGTCCGCAGCCTCCAGCAATGAATTATCGGATTCGACAGTAGGAGCCAGGCGGAATTCCGGAGAGCTTCCCAGTCCCGCGTCCAGTCCCAGCCGGTCCCGGATGTAGAGGGCGACATCTAGCGCACGAGGATCGACAAAGACCGAATTTACGGTGCTCGAGCCGGGTCTGAAATGAACCATGACTCGACCCTACGCTTTCCGCCCATCCGTGAATAGAAGTTCCTGAATTTACGGACCTCTAGTCGACTCGACTGTCGGCCAGACGCTCGATGCGGCCCTGACTCCTCGGCCGAATTCGCGGAATTTCGCCCGTGTCCTAGACGATCGATGTTCACGGAGATCGAGGGCGAGTGGGGCGAGGCCCCTTCCCCCGCGGCGGTCGCCCGGGCCAGACTGGCCGCATGATCGAGCACATGGCCAAGCCCGAATGGATCGACGTGGAACGCTGGCTCACCTCGACGGTGGTGAAGCCCGGACCGGAGCATGAGCGCGCGCTGACCACCGCCGTCGAACGCGGCATGCCGCCCATCGAAGTGCAGCCCACCGCGGGCAAGCTGCTCCAGCTGCTCGTCCGGATGAGCGGCGCGCGGCGGATCCTCGAGATCGGCACGCTCGCCGGGTTCAGCACCATCTGGATGGCCCAGGCGCTCCCGGACGGAGGGCACCTTGACACCCTCGAGTACCTGCCGGAGCACGCGGCGGTCGCGCGGGAGAACCTTGCCGCGGCGGGCCTCGCAGACCGCGTCGACGTCCACGTGGGCCCGGCGCTCGAGAGCCTCCCCGATCTCGAGGGGCCCTACGACTTCGTCTTCATCGACGCCGACAAGCAGAACGATTCGAACTACCTCGAGTGGGCCGTGCGGCTCGGCCGGCCCGGAACGGTGGTGGTCGTGGACAACGCCGTGTGGGAGGGCTCGCTCCTCGATCCGTCGCAGGACGAGACCAACGCCCCGGGCATTGTGGCCGCGCTCGAGCTGCTGGGCGGCCCGCTCTTCGACGCGACCGTGGTGCAGACCGTCGGGTCGAAGGGCTGGGACGGCTTTGCGCTCGCGGTAGTGCGCTGAGGGCCAGAGAGCGTTCCGGCGAGTACGCGTACTGAGTGGCACAGGGTTGGCAGCCGGTGTGTCGCGCGGCGCGTCGCCCGGCTCTTCGCCTCCGGCGCGCGAAACCCGTACGGGATGGTCCTCCGGGGCAGGACCGGCCCCGGGGGCGTTCTTGCGGTCCTTCGGGGACAGCCCGCGCGCCGCGCTGGGATAGCGTTACGCCATGGACGCTCGCACCCCGCGCCTCGCGCCGGGCCTGTACCCGATCGACACGGGCACGGCCGAGCTCCAGCGGGACGGCGATTCGTCCGACGGCTGGCTCCTCAAGATCAACGGGGTCCAGAGCTCCCACATTGTCCTGAGCGATCCGCTGCGGCTCGACTTCGAGTACATGCGCTGGATCGTCGCGCTCGTCGAGGAGCGGTTCCCGCCAGAGACCACGGGACGCCTTCGTGCCCTGCACCAGGGCGGCGGCGGGTGCTCCATGCCGCGGTATCTCGCGGCGCGCTACGCGGACGCGCGGCAGGTGGTGGTCGAGCTCGACGGGCAGCTCGCCGAGTACGTGCGGGCGTGGTTCGACCTGCCGAAGGCGCCGCTCATGCGGCTCCGCGTGGGCGAGGCCCGTGCGGTCACGGAGTCCCTCACGCCGCAGACGCGGGACCTCGTGATCCGCGACGTCTTCGCGGGCTCGCGGACCCCGCATCCGCTGACCACGGTCGAGTTCGTTCACGCCTCGGCGCGGCTCCTCGACGGCGGCGGGCTCTTCGTCGCCAACGTCGGGAGCGCGCCGGATCAGGTGACGGCGCGCGAGGAGGCCGCGTCGATCGCGGACGTGTTCCCGTACGTCGCGATCGTCGCCGACCCCGCGATGCTCAAGGGCCGGCGCTTCGGGAACATCATCGTCTCGGCGAGCGATACGCCGCTCGAAGGATCGTCCGGGCTGCGCCGTCGTCTGCTCGGAGGGGGCGTCCCCGCACAGTACTGGGAGGACGCCCAGGTGCGCTCGTGGATCGGAGCCGCGCGGCCGCGGCACGACCCCCCGGGCGCGAGCTGACGCTCAGTTTCCCAGGAGCATGGCCCGCGACTCCTCGACCTTCCGCTTGAGCGCCGTGACGACGGCGGCGACGGCCGGCTGCCGCATCGAATCGGGTCGCAGAACCATCCAGTAGGGGAGCTGCGCGCGGAAGTAGTCGGGCAGGAGCCGGACGAGGTCGGAGTGGCGGTCGGCCATGAAGCACGGCAGGAAGCCGATTCCCGCGCCCGCCCGCGTGGCTTCGACGTGCACGAACACGTTCGTCGAGGTGAGGCCGTCCCGCATCTCGGGGACGAGGCGGCGGGGTGCATCGAGGTCGTCGACCTGGAGCATCGAGTCCACGAAGTACACGAGCCCGTGCCGCGCGAGCTCATCGGGGGTCTGCGGCGCCCCGTGCTGCGCGAGGTAGCCCCGAGACGCGTACATGCCGAGCGCGTAGACTCCGAGCCGCACGGCCTCGGCCCGGTGAACCTGCGGCTCGCCGACCACGACCTCGATGTCCACGCCCGAACGCTGTTGGAGCGCGCGTCGCGTCACCGTGATGAGCTCGACCGCGAGGTTCGGGTGTTCCCGCCTCAGCTCCGCTACGGCGGGCGAGGCGATGTACGCGCTGAAGCCGTCCGTCGCCGTCATGCGCACCACGCCGGTCACCGGATCGTCGGCTCCCGGCGCCAGACGGGCGACGGCGTCCGCAACCTGGGCCGCGACGCCCACCGCGCGCTCGCCGAGGGGAGTGAGCTCCCAGCCGCCCGCCGCGCGAGCGAGGACTCGCCCTCCGAGGGCCTTTTCGAGCGCCGCGATCTTGCGGGCAATTGTCGTGTGGTTGAGGCCCAAGGTCTCGCCCGCCGTCGTGAATTTGCCCGCGCGGGAGACCTCGAGGAGCACGAGTAGCTGGTCAGGGGAGGGCGACGCCGTCGTCATGCGGCCCACTGTAGCCCGGCGGAGGCAAGTACGTGCAGGAATGCACAGGTACCTTGCCGAACTGACTATTGATGCCACAAATTCGCGCAACAATACTGGCTTGGTCAAAGGTGGCCCGCATCACAGGGCCCGGTGCCGTGGGGCACACGTCAGAGCAGACCCCGGGAGGGAACCCATGAGCTCAACGCAGCGCTCGGGCGGCACGGCCGCCGACAGATCGCTTCTGACCAAGATTGTGTCCGCGTCGATGGCCGGAACGGTCGTCGAGTGGTACGACTTCTTCCTCTACGCGACCGCGTCGACGATCGTCTTCAACAAGATCCTCCTCCCGACCATGGGCAACGAGTACGACGCGATCATCGCCGCGTTCCTCACCTACGCCGTGGGCTTCATCGCGCGTCCGCTCGGCGGCGTCCTGTTCGGGCAGCTCGGCGACCGGCTGGGCCGCAAGCAGACGCTCCAGATCACGATCATGCTGATCGGCGTCGCGACCGTGCTCATGGGCTGCCTCCCGACCTACCAGCAGATCGGCGTGTGGGCGCCGATCCTCCTCGTGGTGCTGCGCTTCGTCCAGGGCCTCGCGCTCGGCGGCGAGTGGGGCGGCGCCGTGCTGCTCGTCGCGGAGCACGCGCCGGACTCGCAGCGCGCGTTCTGGGCTTCGTGGCCGCAGGCGGCCGTTCCTGTGGGCAACGTCCTCGCGACGTTCGTCCTGTGGGTCATGACGACGTTCCTCCCCTCCGGCGCTTTCCTCGCTTGGGGCTGGCGCGTCGCGTTCTGGCTCTCCGCGGTCGTGGTCGTTGTGGGTTACGTCATCCGGACCCGCATCACCGAGGCGCCGATCTTCGAGGCCGCGAAGGCCGAGCTGGACGCCGAGAAGGCCGCCGGCTACGGCGTCCTCGAGGTGCTCAAGCGCTACCCGAAGGGCGTGCTCGTGGGCATGGGGCTGCGCTTTGCGGAGAACATCATGTATTACCTCGTGGTCACGTTCTCGATCGTGTACCTCGGCACGGGCCTCAAGATGAACACGGGCTCGATCCTCGGCGTGATCGCAATAGCACACGTGTGCCACTTCATCGTGATTCCGATCGTCGGCCGCATGGCCGACCGCGTGGGCCGCAAGCCCGTCTACCTCGTGGGCGCGATCCTCGCCGCGACGTGGGGCTTCTGGGCCTTCCCGGCCTTCGGCACGAAGAACACGTTCGTCATCCTCATCACGATCATCGTGGGCCTCGTCTTCCACGCGCTCATGTACGCGGGCCAGCCGGCCATCATGGCGGAGATGTTCCCGACCCGGATGCGGTACTCGGGCGTCTCGATCTCCTACCAGGTCACGTCGATCGTGGCGGGCTCGCTCGCGCCGGTCTTCGCGACCGAATGGCTCAAGGCCACCGGCTCGTGGTGGCCCACGGCGGTCTATCTCGCGATTGCCGCCGTCATCACCGTGATCTCGGTCGTGGCGCTGCGCGAGACGCGCGGTGCGTCGCTCCGCGAGCTGGACGCAGCCGACGCCGCCCGGGCGGACGTCGGGACCGGCCAGGCGGAGGCCCGCGCATGAGCGGACTGTCCACGGGCGGAGCGCTCGCGGGCCGCAAGGCCCTCGTGACGGGCGGCGCCGCGGGCATCGGCGCGGCCGTGGCGAGGGGGCTCGCGGAGCGGGGCGCCGCCGTCGTCATCGCCGACCTGGACGGCGAGGCCGCTGCGAAGGTCGCCGCCGACCTCGGCGGAGAGGCGTGGGCCGTGGACCTGCTCGACACCTCGCCGCTCGAGTCGCTGAAGCTCGACTGCGACATCCTCGTCAACAACGCGGGAATCCAGAAGGTCGCGCCGATTCACGAGTTCGATCCGGAAGCGTTCCGTCGGATCCAGCGGCTCATGGTCGAGGCGCCGTTCCTCCTGATCCGTGCCGCGCTCCCGCACCTGTACGAGCAGGGGTGGGGCCGCATCATCAACATCAGCTCGGTGCACGGGATCCGTGCCTCGGCGTTCAAGAGCGCGTACGTCGCGGCGAAGCACGGCCTTGAGGGGTTCTCCAAAGTCGCCGCTCTGGAGGGGGCCCCGCACGGCGTGACCTCGAACTGCATCAACCCCGGGTACGTCCGCACGGCGCTCGTCGAGAAGCAGATCGCGGATCAGGCGGCGACTCACGGGATTCCCGAGTCCGAGGTGCTCGATGAGGTCATGCTCACCGAGATGGCCATCAAGCGGCTCGTCGAGCCCGCGGAGGTCGCCTCGCTCGCGTGCTGGCTCGCGTCCGACGACGCCGGCATGGTCACCGGCGCGAGCTACACGATGGACGGCGGCTGGTCGGCGCGGTAGCGGGGCCGGGCAACCGCTGACGGCGCCGGTTCGGGCGATTGGGGGCCCGAACCGGCGCCGTTCGTTTTGCTGCGAGGGTGCAACTCCTGCCTTGAGCCGCATCTCCGTGGCGAATTCCATACGGAGATGCGGGTTCGGGCAGCAGTTGGGTGCAGTTAGCTGCCGCAGGTGATCGTGACGCTACCCTGCTGGTGGACGCCCGGGCCAAGCTGCTGGCACTGCTGGGCCACGGCGGTGATCCCGGCAATGATCGTGATGGTCACGATCAGTCCGACCACCACGCTGATCGCGCCGAGGACGATGCCGACGACCGCGGGCGTGTTCTTGTATCCGGCCTTCTTCGCCTGGACCTTCCCGACGATGCCCAGAATGAGGCCGATGAGGCCGAGGCCGACGAACGGAAGGATGATCGAGATGATCCCAAGGGTCTTTCCAGGAACCGGCGGCGGCGCGTAGGCCGCCGCCGGGGCCTGGATGTTGGACGGGTTGGACATGGTTGCTCCTGAGCTTCACTGATGGTGCTCGAACGGTTGCCATGCGGGTGCAGGCAGGAAGATGCTCTCAATTAGACATGTCCAACACCAGTGTGACGCGCTGACGCCTGGTTCCGAGACCGAGTGTTGCGCCCGGCGGTGGCGGTGGCGGTTCGGCCTACCGCCTCGAGCCGACCGCCTCGCGGACCTCGCCCTCGGCGACCACCGGGATCGGCGAGGTCTCGTCGCGGAGGGCGGGGCGCCGTCGTCCGTCGCCACGGACCCACAGCGCGTAGGCCCCCGCAAGGACGGCGAGCCACGCGCCGCCCACCACGAGCGCCACGCGCGTCTCCTCAAACCAGCCGAGCACCCCGATGACGAGCGCCAGGAACGCGATCGCGGCTATGGAGGCCGCGGGCCACAGCGGCGACGGGAACTCGGACGGCGCGAGCGAGTACTTCCGGATCTCGCGCTTCATCGCGACGTGGCTCGCGAGGATCATGACCCACACCCAGACGGTCGCGAACGTCGCGATCGAGGCGATGACGGTGAACACGTCCTCGGGAATGACGGCGTTGAGCACCATGCCCACGAGCAGCACGCCCGTCATGACCACCACGGTCAGCCACGGCACCCCGTGCTTGGACACCTTGCCGAAGGACGACGGCGCGTGCCCCTGCTGGGCGAGCCCGAACAGGACGCGGCCCGCGCCGAAGATGTCCGAATTGATCGCCGAGAGCGCGGACGTGATGACGACTGCGTTGAGCACGTTCGCGGCGCCGGGGACGCCGAGGCTCGAGAGGATCTGGACGAACGGGCTGCCCTGCGCGCCGACCTCCGACCACGGGAAGAGGCTCATGAGCACCGCGAGGGTCAGGACGTAGAACAGGAGCACGCGGACCGGCACGGTGTTGACGGCGCGGGGGATGGCTCGCTTCGGGTCCTCGGCCTCGCCCGCCGTGACGCCGATCGTCTCGACGCCTCCGAACGCGAACACCACCACCGAGAACGCCGCGAGCATGCCACCGAAGCCGTTCGGGAGGAAGCCTCCGTGGTCCACGAGGTTTCCGACGCCGGGATGCTGGCCGCCGAGCTGAACGCCGAAGACGATCAGGGCGGCGCCGCCGGCGATCATCGCGACGATCGCGACGACCTTGACGAGCGTGAACCAGAACTCGAGTTCGCCGAACACCTTGACGCTCAGGAGGTTCACGCCCGTGAGGAAGAAGATGACCGCGAGGATCCAGATCCACCGCGGCGTGTCCGGGAACCAGAAGCCCATGTAGATGGAGAACGCGGTGACGTCGGCGATCGCGACGATCGCCATCTCGAACACGTACGTCCAGCCGGTCACGAAGCCCGCGAGTGGCCCGAGATAGCGGCCCGCGTACTGGCTGAAGGAGCCCGCGACGGGATGGCGCACGGCCATCTCGCCGAGCGAGCGCATGACCATGAACACCGCGGCGCCCGCGATCATGTAGGCGAGAAGGACGGCGGGGCCGGCCGCCTGGATCGCGGAGGCGGAGCCGTAGAAAAGGCCCGTCCCGATGGCTGAGCCGAGCGCCATGAACCGGATGTGCCGGACGTTGAGGCCGCGGCTGAGCACGGCGGGTGAAGTCTGCATACGGGAGTTCCTCGCGTCGCTGGGAAGGATCCCTTCCACTGTGCCCGCTGGGCACGGGGTTGTGAGTGGCGTCACCGGCCATTGGTGTCTCAGATCGCAGACGGCGAATCTGTCTGGTATAGCAGACGGTGGGCTCCGTGCGGGAGGTGCGCGCCGCCGTCGTCCGCGGGCACACTGGAGTTCGGTATTCCAGACATTGCCCCCTGCCCGCGCCCCCGCCCGCACCCCCACCCCAAAGGTCCCGCCCATGCCCGCCGAGCCCAGCCCGAAGTCCAAGGTTCCCGCCGCCGAGAGCACGCTGCGCATCCTGCGCCTGCTCGCGTCCCGCCGCGGTCCGCAGCCCGCCGCGAGCATCGCCGCGGCACTCGGGCTCCCACGCTCCACCGTGTACCACTTGCTCGCGGTCATGGAGGAGAACGGCTTCGTCATGCATCTGCCGGAGGAGCGGCGCTACGGGCTCGGAATCGGGGCGTTCGAGCTTTCGAGCGCGTATTCGCGGCAGGAACCGCTGTCTCGGCTGGGGCGGCCCGTGCTCGCCTCGCTTGTGGACGCGATCGGCGAGAGCGCCCACCTCGCGGTGCTCCACGGCCGTGACGTCCTGTACATCGTCGAGGAGCGCGCGAAGAACCGGCCCTCGCTCGTGACGGACGTGGGCGTCCGCCTCCCGAGCCACCTCACGGCGAGCGGCCGCGCGATCCTCGCGGCCCTGCCGAAGTCGCAGGTCCGCGCGCTCTACCCGAACGCCGCGGCGTTCAGCGAACGCACCGAGGAGGGCGAGCACATCCGCAGCTACTCCGCGCTCCAGTCGGCGCTCGACCAAGTGCGCCAGCGCGGCTACGCGACCGAGGACGGCGAGGTCACGTCCGGCTTCGCGTCCGTCGCCGCGGCCGTGACGGACCACGCGGGATGGCCGACGGCGGCCGTCGCCGTGACCTTCCTCGCCGAGAAGGTGCCTGGCGAGGAGCGGGACGAGCTCGCCCAGCACGTTGCGCGCGTCGCGGGGGAGCTCTCGCACCGCATCTACGGGCGGCGGTGAGCGGGTCCCCGTCGAGTGGTCACCTTCCGCGGGTGCGCGGCACAGGACGGTTCCGTGTCAGAGGCTCGCGGTAGGGTGCGAGCGGCTTGGCCTTGCGGTCCAGCACCTCATACATGTCGATTTAGGGGGAACGAAATGACGCGCCATTCGTTTAGCCGACGTGTCCGTAATGTTGCGGTTGGACAGAAGCCTGTGCATGCTCGACGAGTTGCGGATATTCCGGGACGGCGATCGATCCACTACGCGGAGTATATCAACCAGATTTTGAGGCGTGCCGCCTATGCCGGTCTTCTGGCTGTAATAGCAGTTGCGGCGCTGCATGGTATGGCCCTTATGGGCTCCGGGTCGGAAAACCAGCCCCATTTTGTATTCGCACCCCTCGGGGCGGCCACCATATCTGCAACGTACGGTATCCTGGCGGCCTTTGTGATTGCGGTCCAATTCTCCGCTCGTGCGACCTCCCGAGCCGAGAAGATCGTGCAGCCGGGAGCCACCTCGTTTATCGGCCTCTTCGCGATGATGCTCATGGTTTGCATTGCGCTCCTGTGTATCGTTGCGCTATTCGGCCTTGGTGGAATCCCGAAGACTGTTGATGCGTATCGAGTCTTCGGGACAATTCTCCTTTCAGCTTTGCTAATTCTTCCTGCTGCTGAGGCATCGATGCTCGCGGATCTCGGATCGGAGCCGCGTGTTCGCGCGGTGGGATACCAGATTGGGCTCGCAGAGATCTGGGAAGCTCAGTCCCGTATACCGGGGGTGCCGATGGGGGGCCGCCAGCGCGTGGCTCAAGGTGCCCTGGTCTTCTTGGTGGCCCCAGTCCTGCTTGCATTTGCGGTCACTCCGCTGGGTGCCTCCGGTGACCCGGAACGTTTCCTCTTGAGGGTAGCCATTGCGGGCGGAGCTGCTATCGTCTCGTTCTTTATGCTCAAGCACCTGGTTTCCGCGCTGGCTGGCCGAGACTGGTCCACAGCGATGACAGTCTTGGTGGTTTTCGTGATTGTTGTTTTGAGCTTTGTGATGACGATACTCACCCAATCTGCTGCCAGTCAGGCAAATGGTGATAATCCAGACGTTTGGTCCCTCCAGCCGACCGCAAGGGCTATGGCTGCATTTATCCTGGTCATGCTCGGGCCGCTTCTAGTGCAGATTCCTCTGTGCTTTATTGGCCCGAAGGGATCTCGTGGTCTCGTGCTGGACTTTGTTGGCCGTTCATACGGGGTGAAGCTGGAAAAGATTGTGTCGCGAGGAGATCTTCCGCCGCGGATTCGTAGGATCAACAGAATTGCGATTCTTAGCTTGTTCCTGTTTCTGATCTTCCCGTTCGGACTCGTCTCAGCCTATTGGGCCGCGCGCGAGATCCGGCGATCGGGCGAACGGGGGGCGACCCTTGTGCGGCTGGCATATGTGTTGTCGGGAATCTGGTGTGTTGGGATTGCTGGCGTTGTGGTGTTCCTGATGCTCGTTCCGAGCGAACTGACATTCTGCGGGACCGATGGCGGCGTGTGCTGGCGATTGGCTCAGTGATCCCACCGAGTGTCGCTGCCCCGGTGGGCCCATGACCCTCCGTTCCTTCGCCGAACCCGACCGCGCCGCCGTCGTGGCCCTCTGGCACGAGGTCGGGCTCACGCGGCCGTGGAACGATCCCGGCAAGGACATCGACCGCGCCGTCGCGACGTGGCCCGATCTGTTCCTCGTCGCCGAGGAGCGCGGTGCTGGAGGTGCCGACGACGGCGGCGCGGGCGGCGGCGCCGTCGTCGGCACCGCGCTGTGCGGCTACGACGGGCACCGCGGCTGGATCTACTACCTCGCCGTCGCGCCCTCGCAGCAGGGTCGCGGGATCGGCCGCGCGCTCATCGCGGAGGCGGAGGCGCGGCTCGAGGCGCTCGGCTGCCCGAAGGCCATGCTCATGGTGCGGCGCGGGAACGAGCAGGCGCACGGCTTCTACGGCGGCTCTGGCTACTCGGAGGATGACGTCGTGACGTTCGGGAAGCGTCTCATCGCCGACTAAGCGCTGCCGATCCGGGCCTGCCACGAGTCCGCCCCCGGATTCCGACCGTGATCAGGAGGCGATTCCACCCGGCCTTCGGCGTGTCCGCCGGGCTCGCCGGACGTTGAGCGTCAATCCCGGTCGGGAACTCCGGGACCTGATCACTTGTCTGGAATGCCGGACGGGTCCGCTCAAAAGCCTCTCCCGCTGGGGCTGCCGACGCGGTGTCATGGATGCAGAAGATCCCGTGGATCGCTAACCCACCATCACCGACGCAGGAGTCACGATGTCCACCACGAGTCCGGCCCGCAAGGCCGACTTCACCACCGGCGCCCGCCCGGTCCGCGCCCCCCGCGGTACCGAGATCACCGCCAAGTCCTGGCAGACCGAGGCGCCTATGCGCATGCTCATGAACAACCTCGATCCCGAGGTGGCCGAGCGCCCGGACGAGCTCGTCGTGTACGGCGGCACGGGCCGCGCCGCGCGCTCGTGGAAGGCGTTCGACGCGATCCTCGCCACGCTCAAGGACATGGACGACGACGAGACCCTCCTCGTGCAGTCCGGCAAGCCCGTGGGCGTCTTCCGCACCAACGTGTGGGCCCCGCGCGTGCTCATCGCGAACTCGAATCTCGTGGGCGACTGGGCGAACTGGCCCGAGTTCCGCCGCCTCGAGGCCGAGGGCCTCACGATGTACGGCCAGATGACGGCCGGTTCGTGGATCTACATCGGCACGCAGGGCATCCTGCAGGGCACGTACGAGACGTTCGCCGCAGTCGGCGCCAAGCTCTTCGCAGAAGAGAAGACCAGCACAGCCAGCCTCAAGGGCACCCTGACCCTCACGGGCGGCTGCGGCGGCATGGGCGGCGCCCAGCCGCTCGCCGTCACGCTCAACGGCGGCGCCGTGCTGATCGTCGACGTCGACGAGTCCCGCCTCCGTCGCCGTGCGGGCAAGCGCTACCTCGACGAGGTCGAGACGGACCTCGACGCCGCGCTTGCCAAGGTCGTCGCCGCGAAGGCCGAGGGCCGCGCGCTCTCCGTGGGCTACGTGGGCAACGCCGCCGAGGTATTCCCCGAGATCCTGCGCCGCCACCGCGCGGGCGAGCTCACGGTCGACATCGTCACCGACCAGACCTCCGCCCACGATCCGCTCAGCTACCTCCCCACCGAGTACACGGTCGAGCAGTGGCACCACGAGGCCGAGGCGGACCCCGAGGGCTTCACGAAGAAGGCCCAGAACGCCATGGCCCGGCACGTCCAGGCCATGGTCGAGTTCCAGGATGCGGGCGCCGAGGTGTTCGACTACGGCAACTCGATCCGCGACGAGGCCCGCAAGGGCGGCTACGGCCGCGCGTTCGAGTTCCCGGGCTTCGTCCCGGCGTACATCCGCCCGCTGTTCTGCGAGGGCCTCGGCCCGTTCCGCTGGGTGGCCTTGTCCGGGGACCCGGAGGACATCAAGGTCACGGATGCGGCCATCAAGGAGCTCTTCCCCGAGAACGAGCACCTGCACCGCTGGATCGATGCCGCCGAGGAGTTCGTCGAGTTCGAGGGCCTGCCCGCGCGCATCTGCTGGCTCGGCTACGGCGAGCGCCACAAGGCCGGCCTCCTCTTCAACAAGCTCGTCGCCGAGGGCAAGGTCAAGGCGCCGATCGTGATCGGCCGCGATCACCTCGACTCGGGTTCCGTCGCCTCGCCGTACCGCGAGACAGAGGCGATGAAGGACGGCTCCGACGCGATCGCCGACTGGCCGCTCCTCAACGCGCTCACCGCGGCGTCCTCGGGCGCCACGTGGGTCTCGATCCACCACGGCGGCGGCGTGGGCATCGGCCGCTCGATCCACGCCGGCCAGGTCTCCGTGGCCGACGGCTCCGAGCTCGCCGCCGCGAAGCTCACCGCACTCCTCACCAACGACCCCGGAATGGGCGTGATCCGCCACGTCGACGCGGGCTACGAGCGCGCCGTCGAGGTCGCCGCGGAGCGCGGCGTTCGTATTCCGATGTCCGCATCCGCGGCCGGGAAGTAAAGGACCACCATGACCCTCACCGCCCCCGAAACCGGCCTTCCCTCTGAGGTGACCCTCTCCCTCGGCGGCCTGACAGCGGCCGACGTCGTCGCCGTCGCCCGCCATCGCGCCCACGTGAGCGTCGCGCCTGAGGCGCTCGCCGAGGTGGCCCGCGTCCGCGCCCACGTCGAGGAGCTCGCCGCGAGCGATACCCCCGCCTACGGCATCTCGACGGGCTTCGGCGCGCTCGCGAACCGCCACATCCCGCAGGACCTGCGCACGCAGCTCCAGAAGTCGCTCATCCGCAGCCACGCGGCGGGCATGGGCCCGGCCGTCGAGCCCGAGGTGGCCCGCGCGCTCATGCTCCTGCGTGCCAAGACGCTCGCGTCCGGCCGCACGGGCGTGCGTCCCGTGGTCCTCGAGACGTTCGTCAAGCTCCTCAACGCGGGCATCACCCCCGTGGTTCGCGAGTTCGGCTCGCTCGGCTGCTCGGGCGACCTCGCCCCGCTCAGCCACGTGGCCCTCGTGCTCATGGGCGAGGGCGAGGCGTTCGGCCCGGACGGCGAGTCCTTCGGCGGCCGCGGCGAGCGGACGACGGCGGAGCTCCTCGCCGAGCATGGCATCGCCCCGGTCACCTTGGCGGAGAAGGAAGGGCTCGCGCTCGTCAACGGCACGGAGGGCATGCTCGGCATGCTGCTCATGGCGCTCCACGACCTCGACGCGCTCGTCAAGACCGCCGACGTGACGGCCGCGCTGTCCGTGGACGGCCTCATGGGCACCGACGCCGTGTTCCTGCCCGAGCTCCACGCGCCGCTGCGCCCGCACCCGGGCCAGGCGGACTCGGCGGCCAACATGCTCGCGGTGCTCCGCGGCTCGAAGATCGTCGAGTCGCACAAGGTCGGCGACAACCGCGTCCAGGACGCCTACTCGCTCCGCTGTGCGCCGCAGGTGGCCGGCGCCGTCCGCGACACGATCGCCCACGCGCGCACGGTCGCGGAGCGCGAGATCGCGGCCGCGATCGACAACCCCGTGGTGCTGCCCGACGGCCGGGTGAGCTCGAACGGCAACTTCCACGGTGCGCCGGTCGCGTACGTGCTGGACTTCCTCGCGATCGCCGTGGCCGACCTCGCGTCGATGGCCGAGCGCCGCACCGACCGCATGCTCGACCCGGCGCGCTCGCACGGCCTGCCCGCGTTCCTCGCCGACGATCCGGGCGTGGACTCGGGCCTCATGATCGCGCAGTACACGCAGGCCGGGCTCGTCTCTGACTGCAAGCGTCTCGCCGTCCCCGCGTCGGTGGACTCGATCCCGAGTTCCGCGATGCAGGAGGACCACGTGTCGATGGGCTGGCACGCGGCGCGCAAGCTGCGCAAGGCGGTCGAGAACCTCCGCCGCGTGCTCGCGATCGAGCTCGTGACGGCGGCCCGCGCGATCGACCTCCGCACGGCGATGTCCGACGGCGCGCTCGTGCCTGGTCCGGGTGGGGCCGCGGCGATCGAGGTGCTCCGGCGCTCGGTGGCGGGTCCCGGCGTCGACCGCTTCATGTCGCCCGAGCTCGAGGAGGCCGACCGCGTGCTCGCACGCGGCGAGCTGCTCGCCTCGGTGAGCGCCGCCGTCGGTGGTTTGCTCTAGCGAAAGCCCGCGCGCACTGGGTGCGCGCCCCGCTGTGGGCCCGGAAAACCGGGCCCACAGCATGGTCCGACCACAGCGTTAGGCAAGTGCACAACGAAACTTGGAGATCGTGGTCGGACTCTACATAGCGACGCGCCGTAGGAACCGATAGAAACAGAGAGGCCGTAATGGCGCGGCTCACAATTGGTCCTAGAGGGACAGGAATCCACGGAGGGGTTAAGGGCATGAAGGCACGCGGAGCGGTACTGACCAGACGGGGCGCGCACCAGGCGCCGATTGCGGACTGGACGGTGCTGCGGGCCGAGGATCCGATCGAGATCATCAAGCACGCGCAGCTCGTGGCCGCGGGGCGAGTCGAGGAAGTCTCGCTCAGCGGCAACGTGCTGTGGATCAAGGCTGACGGCGGTGAGCCCCGTCGACTTTTCCTGAAGTCCGACGGCGTGCTCGTCCGCCGCGCATAGGGGTTCCCTCGCTCGCAACGTAGGAACTCGCAACCCAGCGCGGGCCCCGCACCGATGACGGTGCGGGGCCCGTGTGGGTTGGGGCCCGTATGGGTTGGGGCCCGTGTGCGTGAGGCCCGTGTGCGTGGGGCCGGAATCGCGGGGAGAAACGTGGTCGAGCCAGTAGCCTGTGGCCATGGTCATTGCTGGACTCGTCTTCGCGGGCATCGCCGCGCTCATCCACGTCTACATCTTCTATATGGAATCGCTCGCGTGGACGGCCGCGCGGACGCGTGCGACGTTCGGGACCTCACCCGAGCAGGCTGAGGCCAGCAAGGAGCTCGCCTTCAACCAGGGCTTCTACAACCTGTTCCTCGCGGTCGCGGCCGGCCTGGGCGTGGTCCTCGTCACGGCCGGCGCCACCGCGGTCGGCGCGACGCTCGTGTTCGTGGGTGCCGGATCGATGGTCGCTGCGGGCTTGGTGCTGCTGCTGTCGTCGCCCTCGAAGGCGAGCGCTGCACTCAAGCAGCTGGTTCCGCCGGCGATCGGCGTCGTGTGCCTCGCGATCGGCCTCGCACTCTAGCCGTGCTTTCCCTCTAACCCGTCCGGGCTGGCTCCTAGCCCAGGATCGTGTCGACGAGCCGCGCGGCGACGCGCGCGGTGCGGCCGTCGACGTCGAACCGTGGGTTGAGCTCCGCGAGGTCCGCGTGCACGAGCTTGCCGCTCGCCACGACGCGGCGCACGACCGCGACGATCACCTCGAGCGGCACGCCCAGCGCGGCGGGGGCCGAGACCCCCGGGGCGACGGCGGCGGGGAGCACGTCGAGGTCGATGGTGAGGTACACGGCGTCGAGCCCCGCGAGGAAGTCCTCGACGAACGACTCCGCGGTCTCCCGCGTCGCGTACTCGTCGAGAAGATAGCGCACACCGAGCTCGTCGGCTCGGCGGAACAGCGCGAGCGTGTTGTTGGGCCGGGAGATGCCGACAACGGCGTACTCAAGCGTGCGGCCAGCGGCGGCTTCCGCTCGGGCCATCTGGAGGAATGGGGTTCCCGAGCTCGCCCGCGTCTCGTCGCGAAGGTCGAAATGCGCGTCGAGGTTGAGCACGCCGACGCGCCGACCGGCCGCCGGCTCCGCGTCGATGACGCCGAGATAGCTTGCGAACGCCGTCTCGTGGCCACCGCCGAGCGTCACGGTGAGCGCACCCGCGTCGAGGAGGGCCGATACGGCCGCGCCGCAGCGCTCCTGCCCGCCCTCGAGGTCGCCGGGCATCTCGTCGGAGCCGAGCGTCACTGTGACGTCGCCGACGTCGAACACCTCCCGCGCGAGATGGAACGCGAGTGGGCCCAAGGCCGCGCGCACGGCCGCAGGCGCCCCCGCCGCGCCGATCCGGCCCTTGTTGCGCCGCACGCCCTCGTCGGAGCGGAAGCCGAGCAGCACGCCCGGGCGGGGGCCGCCGTCGGCCGTTGCCCGGGCCACGGCCTCGGCGAACGCCCCCGACGACCACGGCTGCACGGCCTGCCACCAGCGGGCATGCTCAGGGGCGTCGCCGTCGTTCCGCCCGGTCCACGGTTCACTCGGAGCGTCGACGGGGAGCGTGGTGCGGGTGGCGTCGTTCATGTCTCCAGCACATCGCACGGGGCGCCGTCGGCGCCAGTGTCTGGCGGCAGGGATGTCCGGTCCCCCGGACGGCGGGCTGAGGGGTGGAGCCGATGGATCGAATACTTCTTCTGGTTCTATGGTGACGTGTGGTATTATTAGTCAATAGTTTCGACTGATGTTGGGGGGACATCATGGCTGGCGGAACCGGTCCGGGTGACGAGGGCTCCGAGGCGGCTGCGCCGATTCCCGCGGGCGGCTCCCCTGAGGCTTCGGGAGCGGTCATGCTCGTCCCGCGGCCCGGGTCACTTCTGGAGGGCTCGCTGTGGCATCCGGATCCGTCCACGCTCACCGGCGCGGACGCCCTCAGGGTGTTGGCCGATATCGGTCGGGCACGGTCTTTCCTCGCGGCGCTCGAGGCTCTGGCGGTCGAGCGGGTCCGGCTCGCCTGCGAGGACGAGGCGCGCGTCGCTGCCGGTCGGGCCGACCGAGGTCCCGAGCGGTTCGGCGGGGACGTTGGGCACGCCCTCGCGGTGTCCGAGGTCGCAGTAGCCGAGGGGATCAGCGAGTGGGCTGCCGCGCGGCTGCTGAAGGCGTCCGAGTCGCTGTGCGGCCCGCAACTGGCGGTGCTGAGCAGGTTGGAGTGCGGGATGCTGTCCGAAGCGCACGCCCGCGTCATCACGGAGGAGACCGCAACGCTTCCGGCGGACATGGCCGAGGAGTTCGGGATCGAATGCTTGGGGCGGCTCGAGACCCGGAGCGGGCGCAGGCGGGCTGCGGGCGAGTTCCGAGCGGTGGTGCGGGGCCTGCGCGAGCGCCAGCATCCGGAGACGATTCGGGCCCGGAAGGCGCGCGCCATGCGGGACCGCGGGGTGTGGGTGCGCCCGGAGCCAGACGGGATGTGCACCCTGAACGCGCTCCTTCCGGCAGAGGTCGGTCTCGCTGCCGTCGGCAGAGTCGACGGGATCGCCCGCGCGGTGCGCCGGGCCGACCCGGAGGAAGGGCGGACGTTGCCTCAGTTGCGCGCGGACATCTTGTCAGGCCTGATCCTCGGCTCGAGTGGAGGCGACGCGACGGGGAGCGGCCCGACTGGGGGCGACGCGACCGGGAGCGACTCCTGTCCGATCGGGGGCCAAGACCCGCCTCCGGAGGGCCCGGCAAGTCGTTCGGCGAAGGTGCCCAGGACGCCGGCGGGCTTGCCTGGCCCTGCGAAAGCCGCGTTTGTGCCTTCGGAGGGCGCGCCCGGGCCGGCGGAGGGCGTTCCGGTGCCGGCGGCGGGCGTTCCGGTGCCGGCGGCGGAGATCGTCGTCTATGTTCCCGCCGGGTCGCTACTGGGGCTGAGTGACGAGCCCGCGGTCCTCGAGGGCTATGGCCCGATCGATGCCGAGACCGCTCGGGCGCTGGCCGTGGTCGCTCCGACGTGGCAGCTGCTCTCCATCGGAGCAGACGGGATCCCGCTCTCCCTTGGCCGCACGGCGTACAGGCCGCCAAAGCGCTTACGCCGCTTCATCGAGTACCGCGACGGCACCTGCTTGTTTCCGGGGTGCTCCCGCCCGGCCCGGAAGGCCGAGATCGACCACATCACCGAGTGGCAGGACGGCGGGACTACCGACGCGGTCAACCTCCAGGCGCTCTGCGAGAAGCACCACGCGCTGAAGAGCCTGCGTCTGTGGAACTCGTCTCGGCTCGAGGCTGAGGCCGGGGAATCGTGCGGGCCCGTACTCTGGGTCTCGCCGCTTGGCGCGCGCGCTGTCGCCGGGCCGATCGACCGTGAGCTCGGGGACGCTGGTCACACGATGCCAATGGACCATGCGACGCCCGCGGCCCGAAGCGACCTCGGCCCGCCGCCCGTCCCCGACGCCGACCCGGGACCGGACCTCAACCCTGACCCGGGACCGGACCTCAACCCTGACCCGAGACCGGACCTCAACCCTGACCCGCCGCCATTCTGACACGATGACCGACGAGCCAGATCTAGGTCGTGGAACAGATTCGACCGCGCCCGCCGCAGAAGTGCGCCGGGCGCGGTCCGATACCGTCACGAAGACCGCCGTGCGACCCGCGCGAACGGCGGAGCCTGGTTACCGGGCGCCCTCAGATCAGTGCTGCACCTTCTCGAGCTTGAGCATTTCGGCGATGACCGTGTCGAGCTCGGTGTCCTGGAAGATCTTCTTCCAGTCGTCCTTGATGATGGTGCGCTTGCCGTACTGGATCGCGATCTCGCAGGCCTCGGAGAACGGGTTGGAGCCGCGGAGGGCGTTGGTGAGCGCGATCTGGGTGTGGCCGAAGAGCATGGCCTTGGCTGCGGCCTCGGGGACGCCGACGGTGTGGACGGTTTCGTGGAGGGCTTCGTTGAGGAGGGTGCCGATCATGCAGGCGACGGTCTCGACGAGGGTGGGCTCGAGGACGGCGAGCTGGTAGACAGTGACCCAGTGGACGTCGATGACGGGGGCGTACATGGTGCGGATCACGGCCTCGGCGCGGTCCCGCGCGGAGGTGGGGGCGTCGTCGTCAATCGCGGCGACCACGTTCTGGGGCGCGCCCGCGCCGCCGAAGGTGTCGGCCCACTCTTCTTTCGTGGTGCGCTCGAGGAACACCGAGGGGTGGCAGGGGTGGGCGACGGCCTGGATGACGTCGTCGCGCGTGGAGAGCAGTCCCGCGTAGGCGGCGGCGGGGTCGAGCGTGAGGAGGATCGCGCCGGGCTTGAGCTGGGGCACGACTCCCTCGGAGACCTTGCCGAGGACTACGTCGGGGACGGCGAGGATCACGACGTCGGCGGCCTTGACGGCGTCGTCGGTCGGGGTGATCTCGCGGCCGAAGCCGCGCACGCGCTCCTGCCCGGCGGGAGAGTTCTCGCTGTAGAGGACGGTGTGCCCGGACTTCTGCAGGTTGGCGGAGACCCGCAGGCCCATCTTCCCGCCCGCGCCGATGACGGCGACGGTCAGCTGTTCGGTCGTTTCCTGTGCCTTGTTGTTTTCCTGTGCTTCGTTAGGCATTTCCCTTGCTCCTTAGGTAGGCGATGGTCTGGTCGGTCCACTGGCGCTCGGCGCGGATGGTCTCCTCGGGAGAGCCCTGCCAGGGGAGCCAATGCTCGACGATCTGGTTGATGCTGTTCTGGGCCGGGCGGATTGCGGCGGCCATGTGGTCGTAGTCCAGGAGGCCCTCGCCCATGGGCACGCCCGTGTAGACGAAGCCGACCCAGCCGTCCTGCCGGCCGAACGCGAAGTCCTTGATGTGCATGTTCAGCACGTGCGGGGCCACGCCCTCGATGACCTCGCGCGGGTTCTCGAGCGCCGCGACCGTGTTGGCGGGGTCGGAGCAGATCCCGAGGCTCGGGCTGCCGATCGCCTCGACGACCGCGATGAGCTCAGCGGTGGGGACCTGTTCGTAGGTTTCGAGGGCGAGGTGGACGCCCGCGGTCTCGTACTCGGGCATCACCTCGCGCAGGAGCTCGATGGCCTCCGCGGGCGACGGCGCGTGGCCGGGTTCGCCCGGACCTCCGAAGACGTCGGGCGCCGGGGTATTGAGCATGCTGCGCACAAGGTCCGCGCCGAGCGCCTTGGCGATGTGCAGGAAGCGGCGCAGCCGTTCGGGGCGGATGCCCTTGGTGCCGACCTCGAGCGCGACGCCTTGGGCGTCGGCGTGGGCGCGGAGCTCGGCGAGCTGCGCGTCGTCCCAGGCCTCGAGCGGTGCATAGTCGCAGATCTGCAGGAGTCCGAGGCCGAGCTCGTGGGCGCGGTCGACGGCGCCGGCGAGGCTCAGCGGGTTCGGGACCCGGTCGCTGAGCTCCCAGAAGAGGGCGTAGGTGCTGAGGCCGATTCGGCTGCTCATTGCCGCGCCCCCTCGTGTGCCAGCCCGGCCCCGACCCGGGCCGCGGCCTCGTCGAGGACCGCGGCAAAGGCAGCGGGGTCGTGGGCGAAGCGGCCCAGGAACAGGCCGTCGACGGCGGGGGAGAGGCGTCCGAGGAGGCCCGGCCCGGCGCTGCCGCCGTAGATCACACGGCTCCCTTCGCGTCCGGGCATGCCGGCGAGGGCGTCGGCGAGGGCCTCGGCGACGGCGGAGACGTGCTCGGGGGACGCCGGCTCGGGCGCGCCGATGGCCCAGTGGGGCTCGTAGGCGACGATGACGCGACCCTCAGGGGCGCCGGCAGCGGCGCCGTCGATCGCGCCCATGGTGAGCAGCGCGGCGAGCTCGCGGCGGCACCATTGGGCGGCGTCGTCCGCGTTTCCGCGCTCGGGCTCGCCGACGCACAGGACCGGGGTGAGGCCGTTGCGCAGGGCGGCCGCGGTCTTCGCGGCGACCATGGCGTCGTCCTCGCCGAAGAACCGGCGGCGTTCGGCGTGCCCGACCTCGGCGTAGCCGCAGCGCAGCTCTGCGAGCACGGCACCGCTGACCTCGCCCGTGAACGCGCCGGAGTCTTCCCACGAGAGGTCCTGGCCGCCGACCCCGACCCCAGCCGGGGCGAGGATGGCCCGGGCGGCGCGGAGCGCGGGGGCGGTGGGCAGGACGAAGAGCTCGACCGTGCCGTCCTGCACGGCCGGGTGGTCGGCGGCGATGCGGGCCACAGAGCGGCACCAGTCGAGGGTCTGTTCGTAGCCGAAGTACATCTTCAGGCTCACGCCCAGCACGGCTTGGGGTCGCACGGCCTGGGGCCGGGTTTCAGCAGGACGGGACACCCTCATAGTCCTTCAGGATCTGGACCTTCGCGGCGGACGGAGGCGGAGGCCTCGTCGAAGCGGTAGGTCAGCCATTCCCTGGCCAGCCGGCGGGCGAGCTCGAGACCGATGACGCGCTGACCGAAGCACAGGATCTGGGCATTGTTGCTCAGGACCGAGCGCTCCACGGAGAACGAGTCGTGGGCCGTGACGGCGCGGATGCCCGGGACCTTGTTGGCGGCGATCGCGACGCCGAGGCCGGTGCCGCACACGAGCAGCGCCCGGTCGGCCTCGCCCGCGGCGACGAGCTCGGCCGCGGCGATCGCGACTGACGGGTACGGGGTGTGCGAGACGGCGTCCACGCCCACGTCGGTCGCGGACTCGACGACGCCGCTGGCCTCGAGGTCGGCCTTGAGGGCCTCCTTGTACTCGAAGCCCGCGTCGTCGCAGCCGACGACGATCCTCAGCTTCTGGCTCATACTTCTGCTTCCTTCCGGGTCAGGGTCGTGTGGATGGCGCGGACCACGAGCGCGAGGGAGACCGCGCCCGCGTCCGGGGTTCCGAGGCTCTTCTCCGCGTGCGGGCGCGCGCGGCCGAGGCGGGGGAGCAGGTTCGCAGTGGCCTCGGCGGCGCGTTCGGCCGCGGTCGCGGCCTCGCCCCAAGCCTCGCCCAGCGGGACGGTCCCTGCTCGGGCAGAGAGGACGCGGCTGAAGGGGATGAGCGCGTCGACGAGGGTCTTGTCGCCGAGTTGGGCCTTGCCGAATGCGGTGATCGCGTCCGTGGCCGCCGCGACGCCGGCGGCGACGCGCGCGCCGTCGGGTGCGTCGTCGTCGCCCGTCGTCTCGCCGAGGGTCCGCAGGGCCAGGCCCCACAGCGCGCCCGAGGTGCCGCCCGCGCGGTCGGCCCACGCGTCCCGGCCCAGGCCAGTGCGGTGCCAGTCCCGGCGCCGCGGGCCACCGCGCGCGACGCGGCGTCCGCGGCGGCGTGGACGCCGCGCTGCATGCCGATGCCGTGGTCGCCGTCGCCCGCGATCGCGTCGATGCGGCCGAGCTCGTCGGCGTTCGCGTCGACGGTCGCGCGGGCCGCCTCGAGCGCGGCGAGGACGCGCGCCGCGGCCTCGCGGGAGGGAGCGGACGACGGCGGGACCTCGGCCTCCGCTGCTTCCGCGCCGTCCGGGAGAACGTCACCCGTGATGTCGACGCTGCCGCGCCGGAAGCTCGGCGCGTCGACCGGGGCGAGCCAGAGCCGCTCGAGCTCCTCGTCCAGCCAGAACAGAGTCAGGGACGTCCCGGCCATGTCGAAGGAGGTCACGAGCTCGCCGACCTGCGGGTCCACGGCCTCGATCCCGGCCCCGGCCAGCAGTCCTGCGACTCGCCGGTAGACGACGAACAGCTCCTCGTACTTCACGCCGCCGAGCCCGTTGAGGATCGGTACCGCGCGCGCGCCGCGCGCTTGGACGCCGTCGGGCACCTCGGCGAGAAGCCGCGTCACGAGCAGCTCGGCGAGCTCGTCCGCGCTCGGGACGTCCTGCTCGCCGATGCCCGGCTCGCCGTGGATGCCCATGCCCACGGCCATGCGGCCCGCTGGGACGGTGAAGAGCGGCTCGCGGGCGCCCGGGAGCGTGCAGCCGGTGAACGCGACGCCGAGCGAGCGGGTCCGCTCGTTGGCCCGGACCGCGAGGGCGTGCACCTGGGCCAGGGTCCGGCCCTCCTCGGCCGCGGCGCCGGCGACCTTGAAGACCGTGAGGTCGCCCGCGATGCCGCGGCGCTTGTGCCGCTCGGCGAGGGAGGCGCTCGAGACGTCGTCAGTGACGGCGATGCTCTCGCACTCGATGCCCTCGGCCCGGAGGCGCTCCTGCGCCTGGGTGAAGTGCAGGACGTCCCCCGCGTAGTTCCCGTACGCAAGCAGCACCCCGCCGCCCGCCTCGACGGCCTTCGCGACCGAGTACACCTGCTGCGCCGACGGCGAGGCGAACAGGTTCCCCATCGCGGCGCCGTGCGCGAGGCCCGGGCCCACGAGCCCAGCGAACGCGGGATAGTGCCCCGAGCCGCCGCCGACGACGATCGCGGCCCCGCCCTCGCGCGTCGCCGTGCGCCGGGCGACGCCGCCCGACACGCGCCGCACCCAGCGGCGATGGCTCGCGACAAAGCCCTCGGTCATCTCGTCCGCGAACGCGGCCGGGTCATTGAAGAGGCGGGTCATGGTGGGAGCTCCTAGTGGGAAGAGACGGTGTCGAGGCGGTCGTTGTCCGGTGTCGCGGCGGCGGCGCCCCGGCGGGCGAGCACGACCATGAGGATCGAGGAGAGGACCATGAAGCCGCCGACCACGAACATCGGCACGATGTAGCTCCCCGTCCAGTCCTTGAGCGCGCCGGTCACGTAGCCGGCGGCGAAGCCCGCGATGTTGATGAGGGCGATTCCGGCGGCGGCCGCCGCTCCCGTGAGGAAGCGCGTCGGGACCGTCCAGAAGTTGGGCAGCGCCGCGAAGATGGCGCAGGCCGTCACCGTGATGACGGCGACCGTGGCCACGGGGTTGTTCGTCGCGAGCGCGAGGGGGATGCTCACGCCGCCCACGAGGGCCGGGACCGCGATGTGCCACGCCCTGACTCCACGCCGGCTTGCGTCGCGGGACCAGAAGAAGAGGACGACGGCGGCCGGCAGGTAGGGGATGGCCGTGATGAGGCCCTGCTGGAAGACGTCAAGCTTCGTGCCGAACTGCGTCTCGAAGCCCTTGATGATCGTCGGGAGGAAGAAGCCGAGGGCGTAGAGGCCGTAGATGAAGCCGAAATAGATGAAGGAGAGGATCCAGACACGCCCGTTGCCGAGGGCCTTCCACGCGCTCACGTGCTGGGCCGCCGCCGTCGTCTGCGCCTCGCGCACCAAGGCTCCGGTGAGCCACTCCTTCTCATCCGAGGTGAGCCATTTCGCATCGGCGGGCTTGTCGGAGAGATAGAACCACGCGACGACGCCGATCATGATCGCCGGGATGGCGACGCCGAGGTACATGAAGCGCCAGCCCTCGAGGCCGAAGATGCCGTGCTGCTGCATGAGCGCCCCCGCGAGCGGGGCACCGATGACCGTGGTGAGGGGCTGGGCCAGGTAGAACAGCGCGAGGATCTTGCTGCGGTGCTTCGCAGGGACCCACAGGCTGAGGAAGAGGATTGCGCCGGGGAAGAAGCCGGCCTCGGCGACGCCGAGCGCGAAGCGGAGGATGTAGAGCCCCTCGGCGTTGGGGACCCACGTGAACAGCGCGGCCACGATGCCCCAGCTCACCATGATGCGGGCCAGCCAGCGGCGGGCGCCGAACTTGTGGAGGGCGAGGTTGCTGGGTACCTCGAGCAGGATGTACCCGATGAAGAACACGCCGGACGCGAAGCCGAACTGGGCCGCCGAGAGGGCGATGTCGTGGTTCATGCCGTTAGGCCCCGCGAAGGAGATCGCGGTCCGGTCGAGGTAGTTGATGAAGAACATGAGCGCCACGAAGGGCACGAGGCGGATGGCGACTTTGCGTACTGCCGACCGTTCCGCGGGCGGAGTGGTGTCCACATTGACTCCTGGGCTTCTTCGGGGGCGCCACAGTGCTCCCCTCGGCTTTCGACGGTACGCCTTTCGGCCAGAATTGGTCAACCGGTTGACGTTGTGATGCGGGGCACCGATACTGGTGAGCGCAGCGACGCGACTGCCCGACAGAAGGGAAACCACCATTGAGCGGCTACAGCCCCGACTCCCTTCTCGGTGACGTGCTCGACGATCCCGGCGCCCGCCCGTTGATCGAACGCGCCATGCCGGCTCTCGTGAACTCGCCGCTCATCCTCCAGCTGCGGCATAGCCCGGTGGGCCAGCTGATCGGGTTCGGCGCCCGCCAGCTGACCGACGAGGAGATCTCGCGACTGTGGCGCGATCTCGCGGCACTGTCCGCGCAGAGCACCGCACCGCGCGTCGAACCGTCTCCGATCGTGCCGAGCCCCGACTACGAGGGCCCCGAGGTGGCCCGGGCCTCGCGGCACGCCGAGTACCCCGCGTCCGCGGAGCGGTGGGCGGTCTTCGAGATCAGCATCCCGGGCCCCGACCACGGAAACCCGTTCGTCGACGTCGACCTCCACGCGACGTTCCGGCTTCGTGCCGCGAACGGCGGCGGGCGCCGCGGGTCGACGTACCGCGTGGGGGGCTTCTACGACGGCGGGGGCCGGTACGTGATCCGCTTGGCGGCGCCGGACGTGGGGGAGTGGGAGTTCGTGACCGACTCCACCGCGCGGTCGCTCGATGGCCTCCGCGGCTCATTCTCGGCGAGCGCCCCGGCGCGGGCCGGCAACCGCGGCCCCGTGCGCGTGGCAGACACGTTCCACTTCCGCTACGCCGATGGCACGCGCTACCGCCCGGTCGGCACGACCGCGTACGCGTGGACCAACCAGCCTGCGGACCTCCAGGAGCGCACCCTCGAGACGTTGGCGCAGACCGCCTTCACCAAGCTGCGCATGTGCGTCTTCCCCAAGTCGTACCTCTTCAACACCAACGAGCCCCCGGTCTACCCGTTCGAGCGGGCCGAGGACGGCACCTTCGACACGACCCGGCCCGTTCCGGCGTTCTTCCGCCACCTCGAACGCCGCATCGATCAGCTCGCGGAGCTCGGCATCGAGGCGGACCTCATCCTGTTCCATGCCTACGACCGCTGGGGCTTCTCGGACCTGGGCAAGGCCGGGGACGACCGCTACGTCCGGTACCTCGTGCGCCGCCTCCACGCGTTCCGCAACGTGTGGTGGTCGCTCGCCAACGAGTACGACCTCGTCCGCTCGAAGACCACGGAGGACTGGGAGCGATTCGCCGAGATCATCGGCGAAGAGGATCCGACCGGCCACCTGACCTCGATCCACAACTGCTTCGGCTTCTACGACTACACCCGCCCGTGGATCACGCACTGCAGCATTCAGCGCACCGACGTCTACCGCACCTCGGAGAACACGACCGCCTGGCGCGAGGAGTTCGGCAAGCCGATCGTGATCGACGAGTGCGCCTACGAGGGCGACATTGACCAGGGTTGGGGCAACATCAGCGGCGAGGAACTCGTGCGGCGGTACTGGGAGGGCGCCGTCCGCGGCGGCTATGTTGGCCACGGCGAGACGTACCTCAACGACCGCGAGGAGCTCTGGTGGTCCAAGGGCGGCGAACTCGTGGGCGACTCCCCGGCCCGGATTGCGTTCCTCGAGAAGCTCATGGCCCAGGCGCCGGACGGGGTCTTCGACCCACTCCCGAGCGACTGGGACGTCGCGTGGGGCGGTGCCCCGGGACATGAGCTCGCCTACTTCGGCTTCGGGCGCCCGCGCTACCGCGACATCATCCGCAAGCCCGGGACCCGGTACGCCGTGGACGTCATCGACACGTGGAACATGTCCGTCGAGAGGCTCCCCGGGACCTTCGAGGGGACGTTCCGGGTCCCCCTGCCCGGCCGCCAGTACATGGCCATCCGCCTCACCGCGGCGCGCTCGGACCGCGCCGACGACGGCGGGGAGACGGCGGGGAATCGTGAGGAGGGCCGCTAGCCTGTGAGCGTGGAGACCAATGGGAGCGCAGCCCTCGACTTGAACCAGGCCCTCGGCACGATGGAGAGCAGCTCGGTCGCCGCCGAGGTCGCCGAGCGGCTCATGGCCGTCTTCACGAGCGGCCAAATCGTCCCGGGGACCCGTCTCCCGTCCGAGCGCAGCCTCGCGGCGAGCCTCGGCGTGGGGCGTTCGGCCATCCGCGAAGCGCTCGCGGCGCTTGAGCTCCTCGGGATCGTGATCGTCCGCCCGGGCTCCGGGACCTACCTGCGTGGCGGGGCGTCCGAGCTGCTCCCGAGGACCCTCTCGTGGGGGCTCATGCTCGGCGAACCGCGCACGCGCGAGCTCACGGAGCTGCGCAGCGGGCTCGAGATCCAGGCCGCGCAGCTCGCGGCGGAGCGCATCACGGATGAGGCCCTCGAACGGCTGGCCGGCTACGTCGAGACGATGAGCCGCTCGACCCGGGACTTCGAGGCGTTCAGGGAAGCGGATTCGGCGTTCCACCGCGAGATCGCCCTCGCCTCGGGGAATTCGGTGCTCGAGGACATCCTCCAGAGCATCCGGTCCCTCCTGCGGATCTGGGTCGAGCGCGGCCTCCGCGACGAGGAGCACGCGGCCGCGGCGGCCCGCGAGCACGCCCAGATCCTCGAGGTGCTCAGGTCCCGGGACCCCGAGGCCGCCCGCCGCGTCATGGAGTCGCATATGGCCACCGCCACCGAGCGGCTCCTCACCGATTTCCACCCGTCAACCGACTAGCCCTCACCCGGCCGTGACCGCGCGGCCGCCGGGCATGGAACAGGATCATCGTTGACTCACCTTGCCCTGCCCACCCCCACTCGCTTCCTGCGCCGCGGCCCGTGGGCGGCCGCGGTCCGCGGCGACGAGCTCGCCGACGTGACCTACGACGGGCGCCCCGTGCTGCGCGGCCTCCGTGCAGTGGTGCGCAACCACAATTGGCTCACGCTCACGCCCGAGGCGGACCCCGCCGTCGTCCGTGAAGACGACGACGCGCTCGAGTGCCGCGTCGACGTCGCCTGGGCGGGGTTCGGCGGGGAGTACCGCGGGACGGTCACCGTGCGGATGGACGACGGCGGTGTGGACGTCGCGTTCGAGGGGACCGCGCCGCGGGACTTCTTGAGCAACCGGATCGGGCTCGTCGCGCTGCATCGGCCCGACGACGCGGGGCGCGCGGTGGCCGTGGGGCACCCGGATGGGACCGAGACGCACGCCGCGTTCCCTCAGGAGATCAGCCCGCACCAGCCGTTCGGGGACATCGCGGCGCTCGGCTGGGAGCGCGACGGGGTGCAGTTTTCCCTCGGCTTCACCGGCGACGTGTTCGAGACCGAGGACCAGCGCAACTGGACCGACGCGTCGTTCAAGACGTACAGCACGCCGCTGAGCGTTCCGTTCCCCGTGCTCCACCGGGCCGGCAGCCGCGTGAGCCAGTCGGTCCGGCTCGCCGCCGCCGTCCCCGTCCGTGTCGGAACCGGCTCAGGGGTTCGCGTACCCGAGATCGTCTCGTGGTTCGGGAAACAGCCCGTGACCGCTGCGCCGGACCTCGCGCGCGGGACGGTACTGCTCGAGGTCTCGGCGGCACCCGCGCCCGGGGATGGCACCGTGTCTGTCGGCGACGCCCTCCCGGTCCTCGCCGCAGCCTCTGGGGCGGACGTGCGCCTCGTGGCCGGCAGCGCGCGCCAGGCCGTCGCCATCCTCGAACAGCTTCCCCTCGACCGCGTCTGCCGGCTCGGGGTGTTCGACCCCGCGACGCACGTGACCGCCGCCGAGACCCACAGCGCCGTTGCCACCCGCGCCCGCGAGCTCGGGTTCGGCGGGGAGATCGTGTCCGGGGCACGGAGCCACTTCACGGAGCTCAACCGGAACGCGCACTCGCTCCCGGGCTGCTCGCCCAGCGCACCCGATGCCGCCGGACCCGATGCCGCCGCACCCGATCCCGCCGGGATCGCCTATTCGATCACGTCGCAGATGCACGCGGTCGAGCCCGAGGCGGTCATGGAGTCCATCCCCCTCCAGGCGGCGACGGCGCGGCAGGCCCTCGTGATCGGCGGCGGCCGGCCCCTGCACATCGGCCCCATCACGATCGCGCCGCGCTTCAACGCCGTCGCGACCGAGCCGCCCCGCGCGGACGAGCTGCCCGCCCGCAGCCCCCTCGAGTCGCAGCCCTTCGGGGCCGCCTGGCTGGTCGGAAGCGTCGCCGCGCTCACGCTCCCGGGTGTTGCGTCGCTGGCCTACGCCGTCCCGGAGCACCCCGAGGCCGAGCAGCCCGAGGCGCCAGCCGCGGCCCTCCTGCGCCGGCTCGCCGCGCTCCGCGGCGCCGAGGTCCTCGACGCCAGCTCGCCCGCGGGCGGCCCGGCCGTCTGCGCGATCCGCGAGGCCTCGGGCATCACATGCTTCCTGGCCAATCTGCGGCCGTGGGCGGTCACCGCCGAGGTGAGCGGCCCGGCCGCTCTCGGCCCCGGA
The DNA here is from genome assembly GCF_049332655.1 of Sinomonas sp. P47F7. Lineage (GTDB taxonomy): Bacteria > Actinomycetota > Actinomycetes > Actinomycetales > Micrococcaceae > Sinomonas. The sequence continues at coordinate 363,515 of NZ_CP186327.1, forward strand.
CCAGCCCGCAAGGTGACCGTGCCCGCGTGGTCCGCGGCCGCCGTCGTCCTCCCCTGATCTGAACAATGTCCCCTGATCTGAACAACCCGCCTCACCGAAAGGACTCCACCATGTCGCAGCGCCTCGCTGGGAAGACCGCCCTCGTCACGGGCGCAGCCTCCGGAATCGGCCGCGCCACCGCCGCCCGCTTCGTCGCGGAGGGCGCCGCCGTGTTCTTCGCCGACCTCAACGCCGACGGTGCCCGCGAGGCCGCGAGCGCCGCCGCCGAGGCCGCGGGCCGGGATCGCGCGTTCGCGGTCGCGGTCGACGTCTCGGACGAGGGCAGCGTTCAGGCCGCGTTCGCCGAGGCGACCGCGCGAGGCCCGCTCGACGTCGTCGTCGCCAACGCCGGCGTCCAGCTCTTCGGCCGCGACGCCCGCGTGGGCGAGCTCGAGCTCGACGTCTGGGAGAAGACGGTCCGCATCAACCAGCGCGGCGCGTTCCTCACGCTCAAGCACGCCGTCCGCGCCATGGCCGGCCGGGGCGGCTCGATCATCTGCACCGGCAGCCCGACCGCCGTCGTCGCATGCGGCCAGACGTTCACGGCCTACACGAGCTCGAAGGCTGGCGTCCACGGCCTGGCCCGCGTCGTCGCGGCGGACTACGCGTCCGAGGGCATCCGCGTGAACACGGTCGTCCCCGGCTACACCGAGACGCCCCTCGTCCGGACCATCGCGGAGGACCCCACGCAGCGCGCCGGGCTCGTCGACGCGACCATGCTCGGCCGCGCGGGCCGCGCCGAGGACCTCGAGGGCATCATGGTCTACCTCGCGAGTGATGACTCCGCCTACGCCACCGGCGGCCTCTTCACGGTCGACGGCGGGCTGACCGCCCTCTGACGCCTTCGGCGCCCCGTGGGTAAGCTGGGCATGTCCCTTGAGGGGGGAACTATGACGCGCATCGGCATCATCCTCGGAAGCACGAGGCCACACCGGAACGGGGAACAGGTGGCCCGCTGGGTCCTCGACCTGGCGTCGCGGCGGCCCGACGCGGAGTTCGAACTCGTCGACTTGCGGGACCATGCGCTGCCCCTCCTCGACGAGCCGTTCCCGCCGTCGCTGGGCCGGTATCAGAACGAGCACACCAGGCAGTGGGCGGAAAGAATCGCCTCCTTCGACGGCTTCGTGTTCGTGACGCCCGAGTACAACCACAGCACCTCGGCCGTGCTCAAGAACGCGATCGATTACCTGTACTCCGAGTGGAACAACAAGGCCGTGGGCTTCGTCTCCTACGGTTCGGCGGGCGGGGTCCGCGCGGCCGAGCAGCTCAGGCTCATCGCGGGCGAGCTCCAGCTCGCGGACGTCCGCGCCCAGGTGATCCTCCCGTTCGCCACCGAGTTCGAGAACCGCCGTACCTTCGCCCCGGACGATTTCGCCGTCCGCAGCCTCGACGCGATGCTCGGCCAGGTCATCGCGTGGACCGAGGCCCTGGCCCCGCTTCGGAAGAAGCGGAGCGCGGCCGCCTAGGCGGCACTCGCTCCCATCCCCGCGGAAGTCGAGTACTTCCTACCCAAGACGCGCCCCGCCGCGCGGTGCGAAAGTGGCCGCAGGGCGGCGGGTGTCGTCGGCCCGCCAGGCAGGGGGGACCCGCCGGGCAGGAGGGAGAGGACTGGCCATGACTGAGAACGAAGTGCCGTCGGTCGATCTCGACCGTCTTGAGCGTCTCGTCGAGCGGTTCGAGCGCGCGGGGGCGTCCCTCGCGGACAGCGAGGACAGGCTCGCACGGGCGGTGCAGGTCATGAAGGAGCGTGACCGAGCCCTGGCCTTCGACGCGTGGCGGCGCGGTCAATAGACGAGCCCTTGCCAGAACGGCCTCAAGTACCTAGATTGTCTAGGTATGGGACGAAGTGGAGTGAACGGACAGCTTGACCTGCTGCTCCTCGCCTCGCTCGGAGCGGGCGAGGCGCACGGCTACGCGCTCATCGCGCGCATCCACGAGCGCAGCGGGGCGCGGCTCGACCTTCAGGAAGGGTCGGTCTACCCCGCGCTGCACAAGCTCGAGGCAGCCGGGAGCGTCGCGAGCCGTTGGGCGGACGACGACGGCACCCGCCGTCGCGTCTACACCCTCACCACGGCGGGACAGGCCGAGCTCGCGAGGCGCGCGGAGGAATGGAACGGCTTCGCGGCCGCGGTCCGCGGGGTGCTGGGGGCGGCTTCGTGAGCGCGCCGGGCGGGCCGGGTGCGCCGAACGGGCCCATCGACGCCTACCTCGACGAGCTCCTCGTGGCCTCTCGGGACGCCGAGCCGGCAGCCGCGCGGCGGCTCCTCGCCGAGACGGAAACTCATCTGCGGGAGTGCGCCTCCCGGCTTCGCGCGCAGGGCTTCGATCCGGTGGAGGCGGAGCGCGAGGCGGTCCGCCGCTTCGGTCCCGTCAGGACCGTGACGCCAGCGCTGCGCACCCCACTCGGGGCGATCGGCCGCCTCCCGCTCCGCGCGTTCGTGCGTCCGCTCGTCGGGCTCGCGGCCGTCGGCGCGATCGCCGTCGGCCTCAGCGGTGCCCTCTCCGAACTCTTCGGCCGGATCTGGGGCGCGGGCTTCGTGTCCGGCGATCTGCCCGGTGTTGCGTACACGGCCGCCCGCTGCGCGGTGCTTCAGGCTCCCTATCCGGGGCTCGACTGCGCGCAGGCGGCCGCCGAGCACCATTGGGGCGAGGTCGTCGAGTACCGCGTGGTGCTCGGCGTGCTCGGTCTCGCCCTGCTGCTCGTGTGGCGCCTCCTGCCGCGTGAGGCCCCGCTCCCGGCAGGCCTCGCGCCCGCACTCGCGGGCTCGGCGTTCCTCCTCGCCGCCGCCGCGACGGGATTCCAGGCCCTCAACGCGGCCGTCCAGGGCTGGCAGGGCACGGGGGCGTGGCTCAGCGCCGCGGTGATCTCGCTCCCGCTCGCCGTCGTTTTCGGTGTCGCGGCCCTGCGTGGGCTGCGCCCGCCCCGCGAGGCCGTTGCCTAGAGGCCGAGCGCCTGCTCGATCGGCCCGAGGGCGAAGAAGAGGAGGAACGCCGCCGCGACGGCCCACATGAGCGGGTGGATTTCCTTGGCCCGGCCCTGGAACGTCCGCACGATCACGTAGCTCACGAAGCCCGCGCCGAGGCCGTTCGCGATCGAGTACGTGAACGGCATGAGCACGATCGTGAGGAACGCGGGGATTGCGATCCCGACGTCCTTCCAGTCGATCTTCGCGACCTGCTGGAACATGAGGAAGCCGACCACCACGAGCGCGGGCGCCACGGCCTCGAACGGCACGAGGTTGATGAGCGGCGTGAGGAACATGGCGAGCAGGAGCATGATGCCCGTGACCACCGAGGCGAGTCCGGTCCGAGCGCCCTCGCCGATCCCCGCACCCGACTCGACGAAGATCTGATTCGAGGAGATCGACGAGCCGCCGCCCGCGATCGCGCCGAACGCATCGACGAGCAGCACGCGGTCCACGTTCGGGATGTTGCCCTTCTCGTCGATGTTCCCGGCCTCCCGGGCCAGGCCGACCATCGTGCCCATCGCGTCGAAGAAGATGCTCAGCAGGATCACGAAGGCCATGAGCAGCGCCGCGAGCACCCCGAGGTGGCTGAAGGCGCCGACGGGGTTGGCCTTGCCGAGGAGGCGCAGGTCGATCGGCTGGACATTGCCGAGGCCGGGCACCACGAGGGACCACCCGGCGGGGTTCGGCTTCTGTCCCGCCGCGACGGACGGCCCGATGTGGAACACGAGCTCGAGGACGTTCGCGAGGATCGTCGCACCGATGATCCCGATGAGGATCGCGCCGCGCACGCGGCGGACCATGAGCGCGATCGTCAGGACGAGGCCTACCACGAACACGAGCGTCGGCCAGCCGATGAGCCGGCCGTCGATGCCGAGGCCCAGCGGGACGGTCGTGCCGGCCGAGTCGGGGATGCGCCGCACGAAGCCAGCCTCCACGAGCCCGATGAGCGTGATGAACACGCCGATGCCCACGACGATTGCCGTCTTGAGCCCCTCGGGCACGGCCTTGAAGACCGCGGTCCGGAAGCCCGTGAGCACGAGCACGAACATGACGACGCCGGCTACGAGGACGAGGCCCATCATGTCCGGCCACGTCACCCCGGGGTGGGTCGCGATGGTCACGGCGACGAACGCGTTGACGCCGAGCCCCGTCGCGAGCGCAAACGGGTGTTTGGCCCACACGCCCATGAGGATCGTGAGGACGCCGGCCACGAGCGCGGTCGCGGCGGCGACGCGCGGGATCCCGAGCGTGTTGCCGGCCGAGTCCGCGCCGGAGAGGATGAGCGGGTTGAGGACCACGATGTAGCCCATGGCAAAGAACGTGGCCAGCCCGCCGCGGATCTCGCGCGCGATGTTGGAGCCTCGCTCCGTGATCTTGAAGTAGCGGTCGAACGCTTTGGTCGACACGGTCGTGGTCGACATGGGAATCCCCTCGGGGTAGGCGCAGGATATCGTGCCTATGGTAGTGCCGGAGGCAACCGGGATCGTGCTGATCACGTCCGGCTGTGACCGAAGACTCCCGGGAAGGGGACCAGCTTGAGCCTCGCGCGGGGTGCCGTAGTCGCGGTGGCGCTCGCCGTCGTCGTCCTCGGAGGGCCTCCACTTGCCGCGGCCTCGCCCGTCCCGCTCCCGGGCATCCAGACGTCCGCGCCGGGGGCCGTCCAGACCCCGTCAGCGGTGCCGGCGGCGCCGGGGGAGCCGTTCCCGTGGGCCTTCGTCGTGTTCGGGGTCCTGGGCGTCGCGCTGCTCATCGCGTGGGCGGTCCTGGGGCGCCGTGAGCGCGGCTCAGGCGCGGAAGAAACAGACGACGACGGCGACCGCGCCTAAGCGCCCCGGCCTGCCGTCCGCGGGGGCCTACGCGGGCTGGAGCGGCGACGCAAACTGCCCGGTCGGCGGGCGCACGGCGTCGTGGGTGCCATGGCCGGCGCGCGGGGCGCCCGTGGCCTCCGCGACGGCCCTGCCCACGTTCTTGGCCTGCCACAGCAGTTCGCGCGTGGACGGCGACGAGAGCTCCGCGACGCCGATGAGGTAGAGCCCGATGCTCGCGAGCTCCTCCATGAGCTTCTCGCCGAGGGAGAAGCCGAGGTCCGCGAGGAAGCGGCGCAGCTGGTTGTGCGCGCAGCGGGTCAGGACCACCGCGTCGGCGAAGATCACGCCGGATTCGGTCCGGATGGCCCAGCGCAGCCGCGAACCGGGGAGGGGCTGCTCGACGAGCGCGAGATGCTGCGCTCGGACGGTCGCGCGGACATCGAGGCTGTGGCTCGCGGCGTGCTTGCGAAGGTGCCGTATGACCTCGAGGTATTCGACCGATTCCGCCGAGGCGAGGTCCGTGACCCGGAGGGCCGTCGTGGCCGTGGCGGGCGCCCCCGATTCGAGCCCCTCGACCGTCACGGTGGACACCCCGTGCCGGCTCAGCTCGCCCGCGACCGCGAGGCCCGAGAGGCCGGTGCCGATCACCACGGCCGTCGTGGACTCCGAAGTGGTCAGCGGCGGCGTGGACACGTGGTCGACTCTCCTCCGGTCGGCGGATGGTGTGGGTGAGTGCGTTCTCCACCCCCCGGTAGGCGGCACTTCTGGGAACATTACCCCCATTCGGCAACGACCGGTAGGCCCCTCTCACAAGGTATGATCCGCCGCGCAGATCGTCCCTGGGGCGCCCTCGCGGCGCCCCGTTCGGCGGTTGCGCGGCCCGCCGTCGTCGGAACTTGACCCGCTCCGTAAACCGACCACCATTGTCAATTAAGGGGTCCGTGAGGCTCCCACCGCCAGGAGGAGGAACTCAGATGGCAGACCAGACCGAGCGCGAGTCCGGCCGGGGTGAGGGCGAGGACGCCCCGCTGCCGACTGGCATCGTCGTTGGCGTTGACGGCTCGGACCACGGCAGGTGCGCCCTCATCTGGGCCGCACGGGAGGCCCAGCGGCGCAGACGCCCGCTCCACGTCGTCACCGCGTACAGCGTGCCGATCTTTGCCGCGTCGGGGCTCGACGGCGGCTATTCGACGATCGATGACACCGTGATCCAGGACGGCGCCAAGGCGGTGCTGCGCGAGGCGCTCGACTCGATCGAGCGCTTCGACGGCCTCGACGTGACGTCGTCGGTTGAGAGTGGGGACGCCGCCGGGGTGCTCCTGCAGTTCTCCGAGACTGCCGAGCTCCTCGTGTTCGGCTCGCGCGGCCGCGGCGGCTTCGTCGGGCGGCTCCTCGGTTCCGTGAGCAGCGCCCTCCCGGCCCACGCGAAGTGCGCCACCGTGACCGTGCCGCTGCGGTTCGCCCAGCGGCTCGGCGAGTCCGTCGACGACAAGCGTGTTCGCGCCGAGGAGGCCAAGGAGGCCCCCAAGGCGGTCGAGCATATCGTCGCGGTCGGCGTCGACGGCTCCGAGCAGGCGCGCGTCGCGGTGCTCGTGGCCGCCGAGGAAGCGATGCTGCTCGGCGTCCCGCTGCGCGTGATCTGCGCCGTGCCGCAGTTCAGCGGGAGCCTCGCATGGGTGCCGGCCCCCGTGGACCGCGAGCAGCTGTTCAAGGACATCCAGGCCCAGCTCAAGGCCGGGACGGCCTGGCTCCAGAGCCACTTCCCGGACCTCGAGGTCCAGACGAGCCTCGTCGATGGTGCGCCCGTGGACGTGCTCGTCGATGTGAGCCGCGGTGTCGACCTGCTCGTGCTCGGCACGCGCGGATACGGCGGCTTCGCGGGGATGCTGCTCGGTTCGACGACCGACGGCGTTCTGCATCACGCGAAGGGGCCCGTCATGGTGGTGCCTGATCACCACGACGAGCGGCTCGCGGACCGTCCGAGCTTCGGGCCGATGCTGCGGACGTAGCCGTTCAGGTGCCGGGGTTCAAGTGCCGGGCTAGTACCGCGCGACCATGGGCCACACGCCGGACATCCACGCGAGCGGCGTCACCGTGATCCCGTCCGACGGGTTGAGCGCGTTGACGATCTTCCCGTTCCCGATGTAGATGCCGATGTGGTAGAAGTTCCCGGCCGTGCCGAACACCACGAGGTCGCCGGGGCGCGCGCTCGCGAGCGGGACCTTGGTCGGGGCGGAGTTGTACTGCTCCGTCGCCGTGCGGGGCACCCAGATGCCGGCCGCGCTGAACGAGTACCAGACCAGCCCGGAGCAGTCGAAGCCCGTCGGTCCTGTGCCGCCCCACGCGTAGTAGTTGGGAGGGCCCACCTTGGACATCGCGGTGTTGATCGCGCCCTGAATCCCTGAGCCCGAGGGCGCGGGAGTGGGCGCCGGAGTGGGCACCGGAGCCGGCTCAGGTGCAGGTGCTGGCGCAGGAGCAGGCGCGGGGGCCGGCGCCGGAGCGGGGGCCGCGGGCGGCGGGGTTTGGATGGGGCTCGGCTGGCCGTTCGAGGCCACGTTGACGGACGACGGCGGGGTCGTGCCGCCCGTCGGCATCTGGCCTGATGTTCCGGTCGCCACGCCAGAGACGGCCGTGCTGCCACCCGCTGGCTGGGCCGCCGTCTGGGCGGCCCCCGCGGCGGACGCCGCGTTCGCCGTCGAGGCGAGGAGCGCCGCGTACTGCTGCTGTTGGCGCTGCTGCTCGAGGCCCGCGACGCGCTGCTGCTCGAGCTGGACCGTCGTATTGCGCAGGGTCGCGAGCTCGCTCACGAGCGTCGTGCGTTGGGCGTTGGCCTGGGTCACGGCGTTGCGGTAGGACGTATTGGCCGCGTCCGCCGCAGCCTTGGCCTGCTGAGCCGCGCGCGCGGCGTCGTCGGCGGCTTGTGCCGCTTGGTCCGCCTGCTCGCGAAGCTGCGCCGATGCCACGGCGGCCTGCTGCGCGGAGCTGAAGGCCTCCGCCCGCCGGGCATCGATGGATTGGAGGGCCGCCGCACGGTCCAGGACGTTGCCTCCGTTGTCCGAGACGAAAGCCTGGACTCCCGGGTTGAGACCGCCGCTGCGGTAGAGCTCGGCCGCGAGGGCTCCGACCTGCTTCTTGGCGCTCGCGTCGGCGGCGGATGCGACGTCGGCCTTGGCCTGAGCCGCCTGTGCGTCGGTGCGGCGCTTGTCGAGCGTCACGAGGGCCATGCTGTACGTGTCGTTGGCGCGCATCGTGTCGACCGTGCTGCGACTCAGGGCGTCCTGGGCCGAGTTGATGAGCCCTTCGACGTGGGTGACTTCGGCGGCCGTCGCGTCGGCGTTCGTCTTCGCGGTGTTGATCTCCTCGGGGGTGGGGATCGAGGGATCGTCTGCCGTCGCGGGGGCCGCAACGAGGGTCAGGAGGAGCGCCGTGGCAGCACCGAACGCTGCGAGCGGTCTCGCAGTCGACGTCAGTTTCTTATCCATGCACACCTCGTAGCCTCCGGGTCTCCTGCCCGAGGCTACGGCCCAAGTGTCACAATTGCAACACTGGTCACAGACGTAGCATAAACAACAGCAGTGTCATTTGTCTGGATGTTGCGGCGTGTCGGCGTGTCGGGGCGTGTTCCTCTCGCTAGCCCCAGCCGAGCTCGTGGAGGCGTCGATCGTCGATCCCGAAGTGGTGGGCGATCTCGTGCACCACGGTCACGAGGACCTCGCGGACCACCTCCTCGCGGCTCGAGCACATCTCGAGGATCGGCTCGCGGAAGATCGTGATGCGGTCGGGCAGGGAGCCGGCCCCGTACCAGGAGTCGCGCTCGGTGAGCGGGATCCCCTCGTAGAGCCCCAGGAGAACGGTGTTCGGGTCCTCGTGCGGGCCCGGCACATAGCGGTCCTCGATGAAGACGGCGACGTTGTCCATGTGCCGAGCAAGGCTCCGGGGAATCTGCGCGAGCGCGGAATCGACCGCCTCTTCGAACTCGTCCTCGTCCATCCACGCCCCGCCCATGGGCTCACTGTAGTGCGCGCGCGGAACCCGGGAGCCGCGGGTTCAAGCCTCGCGATTTGTGGGCGACGGCGGCAGCACCGTATAGTTTTCTGCGTCCACTTCAACTGGGAAGCCCCTCTGGGGGAGTCCCGTGAGGTTCTCAGGCCCCCATCGTCTAGCGGCCTAGGACACCGCCCTTTCACGGCGGCGGCACGGGTTCGAATCCCGTTGGGGGTACACGGATCTGGTTTTGAGCAGCACCTGCGGGTCTGCTAGGATTTAGATCTTGTGAGCGGGGTAAACCCGGACATTGCAAGGCCCTGTAGCGCAGTTGGTTAGCGCGCCGCCCTGTCACGGCGGAGGTCGCGGGTTCAAGTCCCGTCAGGGTCGCTTCGGCGACGTGGCTCCGGCCAAGTTGCCATCGGTGACGAGTCACCGGGGCTCTGTAGCTCAGTTGGTAGAGCGTTCGACTGAAAATCGAAAGGTCACCGGATCGACGCCGGTCGGAGCCACACCATGGAAGGACCCTCGCGGGAGCGGGGGTCCTTTGTTTTCCCAGGTCAGGGGCGGTTTCTCGGTCGATTCGGGCTTGACGGCGCGTCGCCACTCCTCTCACAGCCGGGGCACGTCGCGTTTTTGGGCCATGACGGGGCCATTAAGGGCGGCGTCGAGCACGTTCCGGGCGCGCCGTGCGACCCCTTCCCGGGCCCGGGAATAGCGTTCCTCGCAGGAGGCCGAGCTCCGCGCGGCCTGGACGTCCGGGGCGGAAGCTCCGGCGTCGAAGAGGATGGTCGCGAAGGTGTGCCGCAGGTCGTGCACCCGCAGGTCCGGGCGCGTAGCCCTTTACCACCGACGGCAAAACCGTTCTGGATATGGCCCTACCGAATGACGAGCCCAAGCTCTGGTCATCCTCGAAGGACTCACCGCCCGTGGTCCCGCGCTGAGGTCGTGGATCAGCCGCCAACCGGCTCACTCAGATCCGCCAGACCTCGATCGCGCCCTCGGACTCAGGATCGCCCACCCTGGTGGGGGAGTTACGGCCATGCGCCTTGAGGTAGATCGAAAGGGCGCACGAAGGCCGAAGCCATCCTTTATTTCGAGAATTCGTAATGGGAACGATCCGAGTTTAAATATCGGGCGTTACTGGCGGCAGTGATAATGTGTGCCGCTCTGATCCGACCGGACTCGTTCCACTAAATTGCAATGGCCCGGTCCAAAGACTTAATGAAGGGGAGTAGATTACAAGAGGCGTGGTCTCATGGAATTCCGAAAACTCAACGTAGGTGGCACCAAATGCCTGGAATCCCGGGGTCTTCGTATCCATTCACAGCTTGTCGGGTCTTGAATATTGTCGGCGGGGGTTCAGCTCCTGGATTGGTGGGCGGCACTCGAACAGTCACTCCGCTAAGTGAAGGTCCACGGAGATTCAGAGTGATCTCAAGCAGGCTATTGGGTGCCGGGCAACGACCAATTGCATCGAGGAACCGAGCCGCTACTCGACCAGACTTGGCTCCCATATCCGAAGACCGTCATGTGTGAACGCCAGATAGCCTCGTAAAACCCCGTGCGCGAGGTGCTCTCGCGGCCCCGGCGTCCGGCCCGGCGGCGTTCCTCCCGGACCCTCCCGGATGGCCCGGGTACGACATCCGGGCCGCTCACTTGGCCTGCGGCTCCTTGCCCATGGAATGGAACAGCTCGGTGGAGGACAGGGCGTTGAATGGCATGGGGATGTTGTGCTCGAGGCCCTTGAGGTGGGCGGCCTTGAGGTCCTTGAGCAGCACGGCGAGGGCAGTGTCTGCTGTCCATTCCGAGACGGAGTCCCAGTTCCGGGCAACCCAGCTGTCCCCGGTGCTGACCTTGAACAGGTTCAGCAGCTCGCCCTGGGGCAGGTTGTAGTGCGCACCGAACGTGAGTCCTTCGGCGACAGCGTTCATCGTGATGCCCAGGACGAGGTTGTTGACCAGCTTCGCGGCCTGGCTGTTGCCCGGCTCGGCGCCGTAGTAGAAGACGTTGGAGCCGACGGCGTCGAAGTACGGGCGGGCAGCGGCCACCCGGTCCTCGTGGCCCGAGGCCATGATGGACAGCGTGCCGGCCTGGGCTCCCGTGGAACCGCCGCTGACGGCGGCGGCGATGAGCTGCACGTCCCCGGCCTCCTCGACGCGCCTGCCGAGCTCGTTCATGGTGTCGGGGTCCAGCGTGCTCATGACGATGATCGTGAGACCCCTGGGCTCGGCGGACAGGAGGCCGCCTTCTCCGAGGATCGCATCGACGTTCTGGGCGTAGTCGCGGACCATCGAGATGACGGCGTCTTCGGCCTGTGCGGCGACGTCCTTGAGGCTCTCGGCGACAGTGACGCCTGCGGCCTTGGCCCTGGCTCGGCTTCCCTCGAAGGCGTCGTACCCGATCACCTCGAATCCGGCCTTGTTCAGGTTCAGGGCCATCGGGAGTCCCATGGTTCCCAGCCCGACAAAACCGATCTTCTTGCCCATTATCGGGTCCTTTCCTTGTGGTGGGGTTATTGTCTCGGCTGTCGCGCCGGGACCCTCATTTCGGCTGGTCGGCGTTCGACGCCGGAGTGATGCCGCGCTCGGCCAAGACCTCCTTGAGCAGGGTCAGGCCGTTGAGCACACGCGGGAATCCGACGTATGGGATGCAGTGGATCAGCGCGCCAACGATCTTCTCCTTGGTCAGGCCCACGTTGAAGCCGGTGTTGATGTGGAGCTTCAGCTGGGGCTCTGTCCCCAGGGCCACCAGCGTGGAGATCGTCACCATCGTCTGCTCCTGCTGGGTCAGGGACTTGCGGGAGTAGATGTCCCCGAAGGCGAAGGAGACGATGTAGTCGGCCAGGTCGGGGTCCAGGTCCTTGTAGGACTCGACGAGCTTGGCGTGGTCGAAGGCATTCGAGTGCTGTGAGGAGACCAGCTCCATCATGCGGCCCATGCCGCGCTGGTAACGGTCTACAGCCATGGTGGGCTCCTTGGTTGTCCTGTTGCGCGAGGGGTGGCGTTCCGATAAATTGAAACGCTACGTTGCGTGTCAATATTAGCACCGGGGTCGCCGACGTGTTAGGGGTATGCCATGGGAACTGATACGACGCCCGAGGACCTGGGCCCCGCGGCAGGATCTGGGCATCACAGACGGCGCGCGCGGTCTGAGCGCGCCGTGCTGGACGCCACCCGTGCCGTGCTGGGCGAAGCCGGCTTCGCCGGGCTGACGGTCGAAGGGGTGGCAGCCCGGGCTGGCGTCGCGAAGACGACGATCTACCGCCGCTACCGCTCCAAGACCGATCTGGCACTGGCCCTCCTGATGGAGATGGTGGGCGAGGTGAGCACCCGCCCCTACAGCAAGGACACAGCGGCCGAACTCGCGGCCCTGGTCGACAAGACCGCCGAGCTCATGCAGACCTCCGTGATGGGGTGGATCATGAAGGGCCTGGTCTCCGAGGTGGCTGCCGATCCACACCTCGCGCAGGTCTACCGCGAACGGGTCGTCACCCGCCGGCAGGCCGACGTCACAGAGCTCGTCGAACGCGGAAAAGCCCGCGGCGAGCTCAGGGCGGACCTCGACCCCGAACTGGTCACCGACCTGCTCCTGGGCCCCATCTACTACCGGTTCTTCCTCAGCGGCTCCCCCATGGACGGGGATTTCGGGCGACGTCTCATCACGACACTGCTACCGTCACTGGCCCCGGCCGGTGGGACCGGCTGATCCCACCGGCCATCAGCGCATCCCGGCTAACGAATCCCGCCGTTTCCTGCGCCTGTCAGTGTCCGGCGCTGTGCGTCGAGAGCTGCGGAAGTGCGGTACGGGCGGTCCAGCTCCTCGAGCGGCGTGAAGGCCGTCTCCCTCATGAAGTAGACGGCAACCGAAGCGACGACCATGACCCCAGCGGCACCGGCGGCGACAGGAACCCAACCCAATGCCCCTTTCCCCACGATGAGGGCTGCGATCATCGGCGCGAATCCGGCAAGCAGATTGCCGATCTGATTGCCGACGGCCATCCCTGAGTACCGGATCGGACCGGCGAACTGCTCGGCATAGAAGGCCGGCCAGACGCCGTTGTACGCCGAGAAGAAGAGCGTCATGTTCGCGAACGCGACCACGAAGACCAGCGGCAGGCTGTGTGAGGTGATGGCCAGGAAGTAGAGCGGCAGCGTCAGAGCACAGCCAACGGCCGAGATCATCATGAGCGGACGGCGCCCGTGCTTGTCGGCGAGTCTCGCGGCCAGCGGGAGCGTGAAGATCGACAGGCCGATGGTGACGGCGTTGATGGTGAGCATGGCGCTCGGGTCGATGCCCGCCGTGGTGGTCGCGTAGCTGAGGATGAAGACGGTGAAGAGGGACTGGAAGATCGCGATCGTCGTCGCCAGGGCCACACGGACGACGTCGAGGGGTTGGTGTCGCAGGACCTCCACGATCGGCCTGCCCTGGACCTCGTTGTTCGTCTTGGCGTCTTCGAACGTGGGGGTCTCGTGAAGGGTGTTGCGGACGAAGACTGTCACGACTGTGACGACGATGGAGAGTACGAAGGGCACGCGCCAGCCCCACGAGTACAGGGCCTCCCGGGGAAGCGCGGCTACAGGCAGGAAGACCACCGTCGCGAGGACCATGCCGAGGGCATAGCCCACCATGACGAAGCTTGCGAAGAATCCCCGGCGGCCCTCAGGGGAATGCTCGAGCGTCAGCACCGAGGCCCCGGCGCTCTCGGCGCCCGCCGAGAACCCCTGTACGAGGCGGCACGCGGTGAGCAGGACGGGTGCCCATAGGCCGACCGAGTCGTAGGTCGGGAGTAGTCCGATGGCCAGGGAGACCAGGCCCATGAGGAGGACGGTGAAGAGGAGGGCTTTCTTCCGCCCAATCCTGTCCCCGAAGTGGCCCATCACGAACGCGCCGAGAGGCCGTGCGGCATAGCCGACGCCGAAGGTGCCGAAGGCGGCAACGACCCCGGCCGTGGGGTCCAGCTTGGGGAAGAAGAGGGCATTGAAGACCAGGGCTGCTGCCGAGCCGTAGATGAAGAAGTCGTAGTACTCAAGCGCGCTGCCGAGCAGCGCGGCAACTGCCGCCTTCTTCGGGGTCCGTGGGTGTGTTGTCTGCACGTGGCTTACCTGCCTTGTCGGATCAGGCCTCAGGGGCTTCATTGCCGAAGAGACGCAAGGGGTGGGGGTGTCGGCCGAAGGGCGGGAAGGCCGACCATCATGTGATGGTTGTCACGTCCCTGATCCACGGTAGGGGTGTGAGGGGTGCTGCTGGTGTTCCGGAATGGAACAGTCGAGCTTCCCGTCGGCATCAACGATCTCCGGCGGGACTATGTCGTCGCCGGGGCGGGACCGTCAGCGTGCCAGCGGATTACTTGTCTTCACGGTCCAGGCCGAACGTGTGCATCTTGCGGTAGAGGGTGGTCCGGCCGATCCCGAGTGCGGCCGCGGTCGCGGACCGATTGCCGCCGGCCTTGCGCAGGGCATGCACGATGGCCTCGTACTCGAGGGCCTCGATCGGGCTCAGGGAGCGGGACTGACGGCGCAGGTGTTCGGGGAGATCCTCGACCCGGACGACTCGTCCCCTTCGCTTGGCTGCGAGCAGCTGGAGGGTCATGCGGAGCTCGGCTACGTTCCCGGGCCAGCCCCACCCTACGAACGCCTGCATCACGGCTGGGGGCACCGCGATGCGCTCGTCTTCGGGCCAGTGGTCAATGATTGCCCGGACGAGGCTGGGGATGCGGTCGGGCAGCCGGCGGAGTGCGGGAACCGCCACTATGGGGGCGGCCGTGACGATCCGCGAGCGGACCTGCTCATCGAGCGATTCGTCGTCCAGGGTCAGGGCGATGCGCGGCCCAGCGCCCGCGCCGGGGTCCAGGTCGGAAGATCGGGTGGAGGCCGTGTCGGCCACGAGCCGCAGTGTCGGCTCGAGCGTCCGGAAGCCCGCAACGCCGAGCACGTCGACGTGTCGGATGACGACGGAACGGCCGGACCGGATCGACTCCGCAGCCCTCCCTGCCAGCCGCCTCGCGCCGGCCAGGGCTTCGGCGGCATCCAGCGTGAGCGGCTCCGCGCCGCCGGATCTCGAGGCGAGCCAGTCCCAGGCCGCGTAGTGCTTGCCCGACCCCGGAGGCCCTGCCAGGGCCACGACGCCCGCGGCGCGCGAGGCGGCCTCGAGCTCGGCGGCCTCCAGGACAGATCCGCCCGGCCGGTGCTGGACGGGCTCCGCCGCCTCGTGCTCGTTCTCCTCGCGCTCGTGGATCTCGAGCGCGAACACATTCTTGCCGTCGAGCCGGTGGGCGGCGGCCGTCATCGAGGACGCCGGCAGCTCGACGACGTTCGACGGCTCCTTCCAGTCGAGCTTCTGGAGCCTGTCCCACAGGACGGCATGGGTGTCCGGGGACATGACGGTGAGCGCACGGACATCGGCGATGACGGTCTCTGCGCCGAGGAAGAGCACCGGGTCTTTGCTGGACCGCGATTGCAGGAATGCCGCCGTGGCCGCCAGATCGATGGGGGCGTTGATCTCTGTGAGCCGGGTTTCGATCTGCTCGGCGGCCTGCCGGGCCATCGCGAGCATGAGGGGATTCGAAGCCTCCAGGGCAGCTGCGAAGGCGATCGATCCGGCGACGCGTCCCGTGCGCCGGTCGATGATGGGAGCCCCGGCGCACGCGAGCGATTCGAGGACGCCGTTGAAATGCTCCGGGCCCCGGACGAAGACCGCTGTCCGGTCTTCCATCGGAGTTCCCAGTCCGTTGGTTCCCAGGGCCGATTCGGAGAAGTCGAAGCCCTCGGTCGCGAACGCGCGGTCCAGCCTCCGGCCGTCTGAGCGGTCCGTCAGGCGCCGGGCGACGATCTGGCCGCTGCGGTCGCTCAGGAAGACGGACACGTGCATCCCGGAGAGGGAGTCCTGCCATCTGTCCAGGACTGGTCCTGCGGCAACGACTAGCGGATTCCGCGCGTCGATCGAGTCGATGAAGCGCGGCGGCATGGGTTCGTTGGAGGCGTGGACGCTCAGAGAGCGACGCCAGCTGCGCTCGATAGAGGGGCTGACCCCCACAAGCTCCTTCTGGGCCAGGAGGCCGCGTTGAAGCAGGAGCTCCCGTGCCGCGCGCAGCCGGTCCAGATCCCGTGCGTCGTTCTCAGGCACGCGAGCCTCGGGAGAAGGGCTGAGAACACTTCATGCTTCAAGGATCGCAGCGCGATCCCCGGGCCACCAATACCAATGGCGGAACGGATTGTTGCAGTTCGTGCAATGGATTGATCCGGATTGGTGCATCGAGTGTTCCACATCGGAACACGCAGTGACCTTCGAGGGAGCCGAGACTCGGTTCAGTGGCCCCGATCACAGGGACGTCTTACGAGGGGCCGGACATACGAAGGAGTATCTCGATGACTACTACCCAGGACGCTGCCGTCACTGTCTCCCGCGAGTCGGAGGCCCTTCGCGACCTGTACGCCGACTGGTCCGACATCATGACCAGCACCCCAGGGCTGACGATGCGCCTGTTCCGCAGCATCTTCGACGAGTGGCACCAGCCGACGGCGGAGCCCGAGGATGTGACCTATGGGGAGGAGACGGTCGGGGGCGTGCCCGGGATCTGGGTCTTGCCGATCGGCGCCGACAGGACCCGCTTGCTTCTCTACACCCACGGCGGAGGCTTCGCCGTCGGCTCGGCCTCCAGCCACCGCAAGCTCGCTGCCCACGTGGCCAAGGCCCTCGGCGTGACGGCCTTCGTCCCCGACTACCGCAGGGCACCCGAGCACCCGCACCCGGCTCAGATCGAGGACGGAGTGTCCGTCTTCACGGCCCTGCTCGAGCGCGGGATCGCGGCCGAGGACATCACGACGATCGGTGACTCCGCGGGCGGCAACCTCGCCGTCGCCATCCCGCTCGCGCTCCGCGAGCAGGGCCAGCCGCTCCCGGGCCGCGTCATCGCCTTCTCGCCCTGGCTGGACATGGAGAACGCCGGAGAGACCCTGGTGGCGAACGACGCGACCGACGCCCTCATCAGCCGCGGGCTGCTCGAAGGCATGATCGCCGGCGTTCTGGGAGGCCGGACGAACCCGGACAACCCGCTGGCCAACCCGCTCTACGCCGACTTCACCGGGTTCCCCCGCCTCTACGTGAACGCCGGCGGCGCGGAGTCCCTGCTCGACAACGCGACACGGCTGGCCGAGAAGGCACAGGCCGCAGGGGCCGATGTGACCCTGTCCATCGCCCCCGGACAGCAGCACGTCTTCCCCTTCCTCGCAGGACGCGCCCCCGAGGCCGACGAGGAGATCGCCAGGATCGCCGAGTGGTACCGCGCCTGATTCCATTCCGACTGATCACCCCGACCCACAACTGACCTGAGAGACGAAGGAGTCCTCACCATGACCACACAGAACACCCCAGCCAAGAGCTTCGACGCCATGATCATCGGCGCCGGCTTCGGCGGCATCTACCAGGTCCACACGCTGCGCGACCAGCTGGGCCTGAAGGTCCGTGCGTTCGACCGGGCCGGCGGCGTGGGAGGCACCTGGTATTGGAACCGGTACCCTGGCGCGATGTCGGACACGGAGAGCTTCGTATACCGGTACTACTGGGACAAGGAGATGCTTCAGGACTGGGACTACGACCACCGATACCTCAACCAGCCAGACATCCTCGCCTACCTCGAGGCCGTGGTTGAGAAGCACGACCTGGCCCGGGACATCCAGCTGAACACCGAGATCACCTCGATGGAGTTCGACGAGTCCGCCGACGTGTGGAACGTCGCGACGGACGACGGCGAGACCTACACCGCGCGTTACGTCATCTCCGCTTTGGGTCTCCTGTCATCTACCAACCTCCCGCAGTTCGAGGGCATGGAGACGTTCACGGGACGAATCGTCCACACCGGCGCGTGGCCTGAGGACCTGGACATCACGGGCAAGCGCGTCGGCGTCATCGGAACCGGCTCGACCGGGACACAGGTCGTCTGCGCTGCGTCCAAGATCGCCTCGCACTTGACCGTCTTCCAGCGCTCCCCCCAGTACAGCGTGCCCTCCGGCAACGGCGCGGTCACCGCCGAGTATGTGCAGGAAAAGCGCGAGAACTACGACAAGATCTGGGAGCAGGTCCGCAGCTCCGTGGTCGCGTTCGGCTTCGAAGAGAGCGCCGTCCCGGCCATGAGCGTCTCCGAGGCGGAACGCGAGCGCGTGTTCGAAGCAGCGTGGGAGCGCGGCAACGGCTTCCACTTCATGTTCGGCACCTTCGGCGACATCGCCACCGATCCCGAGGCCAACGAGGCAGCCGCCGCGTTCATCCGCAAGAAGATCGGCCAGATCGTCAAGGACCCCGAGATCGCCCGCAAGCTCACCCCGACCGACCTCTACGCTAAGCGCCCCCTGTGCAACTGGGACTACTACGAGTCCTACAACCGGGACAACGTGGAGCTGGTGAGCATCAAGGAGAACCCCATCGAGGAGATCACTCCAGTGGGCGTGCGCACCGCCGACGGGGCGGTCCACGAGCTCGACGTCCTCGTCTTCGCCACCGGGTTCGACGCGGTCGACGGCAACTACCTGCGCATGAACATCCGGGGACGGAACGGCCTGACAATCCAGGAACACTGGAAGGGCGGCCCGACCAGCTACGTCGGCGTCACCACGGCCAACTTCCCCAACCTGTTCATGATCCTGGGCCCCAACGGCCCGTTCACGAACCTCCCGCCGTCGATCGAGGCGCAGGTGGAGTTCATCACGGAGATGATCCGCTCTGCGGAGGCCGACGGCGTCGTGACCATCGAGCCGACGGCGGAGGCCGAGGAGAAGTGGACGCAGACCTGCCGGGAGATCGCCGACATGACGCTGTTCCCGAAGGCCGATTCGTGGATCTTCGGGGCGAACATCCCCGGCAAGCCCAACACGGTCATGTTCTACATGGCCGGCCTCGGCGCCTACCGTGGGGTGCTGTCGGAGGTCGCTGAAAGGGGCTACGAGGGCTTCGAGCTACGCTCGCCCGCCGTCGCCTAGAGCTCAGAACCGCGCCCCGGGGGCCTTTGACCGGGCCGCCGGGGCGCGCCGTCGATCCGACAAGGAGGAATCCATGCACGCCTACGCTGTTCTCAGCAACACCGCCCGCGCCATCACCGACATCGAGCTGACCAGGCCAGAGCCGACCGGAACCGAGGTCCGGCTGCGAGTAGTGCGCTCGGGGATCTGCCACACCGACACCCATCTGCGCGAGGGCTTCTACGATCTCGGGAGCCGCGGCAGGCTCAACCTCCTCGACCGGGGAATGACGTATCCGATGGTGATGGGCCATGAGGTGGTCGGCGTCGTGGAGGCGGCCGGCCCTGATGCGGCCGGGGTCGACGTCGGCCAAACGCGGCTCGTCTTCCCGTGGATCGGCTGCGCGACGTGCGATGCGTGCCGCGCCGGCCACGAGAACCTGTGCCCGGCCCCCCAGAACCTCGGCGTCGCGCGGCACGGCGGCTACGCGGAGCACATCTTCGTCCCGCACCCCAGATACCTCCTCGACATCGAGGGACTGGACCAGAGCTGGGCCGCGACGCTCGCATGCTCGGGCCTGACCGCCTACAGCGCCGCCCGCAAGGCAGTGCCCGACACACCCACTGTGCCCGTCGTCGTGATCGGCGCGGGAGGCGTCGGCCTCACCGCCATCGCGACCCTCGCGGCCCTCGGACACCGCGCCATCTGCGCCATCGACCTCCAGGAGGGCAATCTCGACCTCGCACGCCAGCTGGGCGCCGAGACGGTGATCCGCGCGGACCGGGAGGACCTCGCACAGGCGATCACCGGCGAGCTCGGCGGCCCCGTCGCCGCCGTCATCGACTTCGTCAACACGGGCAAAACAGCCTCGGTGGCCTTCGATATCCTCCAAAAGGGCGGCCGCATGGTCCAGGTCGGGCTCTTCGGCGGGGAGCTGACAGTGCCGACTGCCCTGCTAACGCTCAAGGTCATCACCATCCAGGGAAGCTTCGTCGGCTCGCTGGACGAGCTGGGCGAGCTCGTCTCCCTTGCGAAGACGGGCGTGCTGCCCCACATCCCGATCATCGAACGGGAACTCAGTGCCCCGGAGGTGGACGCGGCCCTGGACCGGCTCGCCACCGGTGGGGTCCCGGGACGGATCGTCCTCGCCGCCGGCTCTCCCACCTCCTGACCCCGAAGGAAAGACCCAATCACCGTGAGCACATACCAGACCGTCAATCCCGCGACCGGCCAGTCCCTGGCATCCTTCCCCTCGCTGGCCGACGCCGAGGCCGAGGGCGTCCTGGCCCGGTCGGCCGAGGCATACGCATCGTGGCGGAAAACGGCCGTGAAGGACCGCTCGGCCGCGCTCAAGCGCGCGGCCGAGCTGCATCGCGAGCGGGCCGAGGAGCTCGCCGGACTGCTGACGCTGGAGGTCGGGAAGCCGCTCGCCGAGGCCCGCGGCGAGGTCGCCCTCGTCGCGTCCATCTACGAGTACTACGCCGACCATGCCGAGGAGTTCCTCGACGACGAACAGCTGGCCATCGCCGGCCCCGGCCGGGCCATCGTGCGCACCGAGCCGATCGGGCTGATCGTCGGGGTCATGCCGTGGAACTTCCCGTACTACCAGGTCGCCCGCTTCGCCGCCCCCAACCTCGCGCTGGGGAACACCGTCATCGTCAAGCACTCCCGCAACTGCCCTCAGTCCGCCCTCGCCATCGAGGCAACCCTGCGGGACGCGGGCGTCCCGCAGGGCGTCTACACCAACGCGTTCGTCACGAGCGGCCAGATCGCGGCCATGGTCGCGGACCCGCGGGTGCGCGGGGTCTCCCTGACCGGGTCGGAGAAGGCTGGCTCTGCCGTGGCGGAGGTTGCCGGCCGGCACATGAAGAAGTTCGTCCTCGAACTCGGCGGGTCCGATCCATTCATCGTGCTGGCCGACGCCGACCTGGACAAGGCCGTCGCCGACGCCGTCGACGGGCGCCTCTACAACGGCGGCCAGGCCTGCACAGCCTCGAAGCGCTTCATCGTCGAGAACCCCGTGTACGAGGAGTTCGCGTCCCGGTTCGCTGCGGCCATGAAGGCCGTCCGGCCCGGCGATCCGACGGCGCCGGGGACCAGGCTCGGCCCCCTCGCGTCCCGGGCGGCAGCCCAGGAGCTCTCCGAGATCGTCAAGGAGGCGATCGCCGAGGGTGCCCGGGCCCTCACCGGGGACGTGCAGGGCCCCGAGGGCGCGTTCTTCCCCCCGACCCTGCTTTCAGGCGTCCGTCCCGGGATGCGGGCCTACTCCGAGGAGCTGTTCGGCCCGGTGGCGGTGGTGCACCGCGCCTCGTCTGCGGCCGAGGCAGTCGAGATCGCCAACGATTCCCCCTACGGCCTCGCCGCCTCGGTCTACACCTCCGACGAGGCCGCTGCTCGGGAGATCGCCGAGCAGCTGGAGGCCGGCATGGTCTGGGTCAACAGCATCAGCCGAAGCGCGCCCGACCTGCCGTTCGGCGGGGTCAAGCTCTCCGGCGTCGGCCGCGAACTGGCGCGCTTCGGCATCAACGAGTTCGCGAACAAAAAGCTCGTCCGCATCCCTCGCCCCACCTCGACGACGGCGACGCCTACAGTGCGCGGATGACCTCGGGTGGCCGATGGTCCTCCGGTTCACAGGGAGGGCCACACGCTTTCCGCGAGCCAGAGTACGGCGCGCAGGGCCATATTGTTGTCGTCGTCGACCCACGCCATCCGCAGCTGGACCGGCAGGGTCGGATCGAGGACCTTGAGGAACCGCACATTCGGGTCCGAGACGTTCGCGGCCACGGACGAGAGGGTCAGGGAACATCCGACCTCAGCGCCGACGAGAGCCATGGCCGTCCAGGAGTCGGGCACCACCTGGACGATCTCCGCCTCGAAGCCGGCCTCCAGGCTCAGGCGGCGCAGGCGATCTCCGAGAACGGAGCCCTCGTGGGGAGGAAGCGCAACGAACGGCTCCCCGGCCAGGTCTGCCATGCGGACCTCGGAGAGGGAGGCGAGCCGATGCGATGTGGGGACCGCCAGCATCAGATCCTCCTCCGCGATGACGCGGGTCCGGACGCCTCCCGGAACGAAGTCCCAGCGCCCCAGCGAGATCTCGACCTCGCCCCGCAGCACCTTCCCCAGCGCCGGCAGGGCGAAGTTCTGGCTGTACAGGCCGAAGTCGATGCCCGGGTACCGGCTCCTGACCTCACGCGCCAGGACCCCGATGAGGACATGGGTCGAGGCGCCCGCATAGGCGACCCGCACCTGACCGACCTCGCCGCGGCTCGCGGCCCGCACGGCGAACTCGGCACGTCGTGCCGTCTCGAGCATGTCCCGGGCCGGCCCGATCAGCGCCCGCCCCTCCTCGGTGAGCCGCACATTCCGCGTGCTGCGCACGAAGAGCTCAGCTCTCAGATCGTGCTCGAGCCGTCGGACGATCCGGCTCACAGGCGGCTGGGCCATGTGAAGGCGTTCCGCGGCCCGTCCGAAATGCAGCTCTTCTGCGACCGCGAGGAAGACGCGGACCTGCTCCAATTCCATGAGGAGATTATTGCATTTTCGACATCGATAAGGCCAGCAATAGGTATTGGACCTGAAGTAATCTGTGGTGGGAAGGTTGAACCAGCCGCCGACTTCGACAAGGAAGAAGGGTTGGAGATGACCGCCCAGACCGTCACTGCGGATGCCCAGGCTGCTGGCCAGCGCGAAGTGAGCACCGCCATGGAGGATGCCTTCGGCCGCACCTCCCGCGGGCCCCTGGCCGGTGTCGTGGTCGCGGACTTCAGCCGCGTGCTTGCCGGCCCCTACTGCACGATGCTGCTCGCCGACATGGGGGCCACAGTCCTCAAGGTCGAGGGACACGCGGGGGACGAGACCCGGGCGTGGAAGCCGCCGGTCCGCAACGGGGAGTCGACCTATTACCTCTCCATCAACCGCAACAAGCGTTCAATCGCCCTCGACTTCAACAATGCCGAGGATCTGGCGGCCGCCCGCGAGCTAGCAGCCCGCGCCGACGTCGTGATCGAGAACTTCAAGCCCCACGGACTCGAGCGGTTCGGCCTCGACTACGAGTCGGTCCGGGCAGTGAACCCCGCCGTCGTCTACGCCTCGATCACCGGGTTCGGGACCGCAGGCGGGGCCTCCCTGCCCGGCTACGACCTGCTAGTCCAGGCCATGTCCGGCCTCATGAGCCTCACGGGGGCGCCCGAGGCGCCGGCGTACCGGTCCGGGGTCGCGGTCTTCGATGTCATGACCGGCCTCCACGCCGCCATTGGCATCCTCGCAGCGCTCAACGAGCGCGCCAGCAGCGGGACCGGCCAGCGCATCGAGGTCAACCTCATGTCCTCAGCCCTGTCAGGCATGGTGAACCAGACGGCGGGCTACCTGCTCAGCGGCAGGGTCCCGGGGCGCCTGGGCAACGACCACCCCAGCATCTTCCCCTACGGGCCCTTCCCGACGGCCGACGGCGAGATTGTCCTCGCGATCGGCAACGACCGCCAGTTCCGGGCCCTGTGCGATGCCCTTGGGGCCCCGCGGCTCCGGGACGACCCGCGGTTCGCCACAGCTCACGAGCGCAGTATCTCGCGGGAGGCCCTGCGGCCGCTCCTCGCTGGCCTCCTCTCCGTGCACAGCGCCGCTGAATGGTTCGAGATCCTCACCGCAGCCCGGCTCCCCTGCGCACCCATCAACGACGTGCGCGGCGGCATCGACTTCGCCGAGCAGATCGGACTCGAGCCCGTCGTCTCGGTTGGTGGCGGCGAGGAGACGCTGCCCGGCATCCGGAACCCCATCTCCTTCTCTCGCACCCCGGCCTCCTACGACCTGCTCCCGCCCGGGCTCGACGCAGACCGGAACGCGATCCTCTCCTGGCTCGAGCAGAGCCGCCCCGGCCAGCCCTGACTCCGAACGACTCCACGAAGGACCACCAACCATGTCGACCTCCACGACCGACCGCACCGCCACCTCTGACTACTTCCGCCTCGACGAAGACCTCACGCCGGAGGAGATCGCCATCCGCGACAGGGTGCGCGACTTCGCCGAGAACCGCGTCCTGCCGGTGATCAACGGGTACTGGGAACAGGCGGAGTTCCCCTACGAGCTCCTGCCAGGCTTGGCGGAGCTAGGCATCATCGGCACCACCATCCAGGGCTACGGATGCCCAGGCATGAGCCGCAAGGCAGCCGGCCTGGTCGCCCGGGAGATGGCCCGCGCCGATGGGAGCCTGAACACATTCCTCGGCGTCCACTCCAACCTCTGCATGGGCGCGCTGAACCTGCTCGGCAGCGAAGACCAGAAGCAGCGCTGGCTGCCTGCCCTAGCCCGTATCGAGAAGACCGGCGCGTTCGCCCTGACCGAACCCGACCACGGCTCCGACTCGGTGGCACTGGATACCAGCGTCCGCCTCGAAGGGGACCATTGGGTCCTCAACGGGCACAAGCGCTGGATCGGCAACGGCCACGCCGCCGAGGTGATCGTGCTCTTCGCCCGCAACACCGCCAACGGGCAGGTGAACGCATTCGTCGTGGAGAAGGACGACGACGGCAACCACCCGGCCGGCTACCTCCCCACAGTGATCACCGGCAAAGTCGGGAAGCGGGCGATCCTCCAGGCCGACATCGTCATCGAGGACATGCGCATCCCGGCCGCGAACCGGCTCGAGCACTGCGACTCCTTCCGGGACGTCTCCCGAGTGCTGCAGGCCACCCGGGGCGGGGCGTCCTGGGAGGCCGTCGGCCATGCGATGGCCGCCTTCGAGATCGCCTCCGAGTACGCCCGGACCCGGCACCAGTTCGGCAACCCGATCGGGTCCTACCAGCTCGTGCAGAACAAGCTCGCCAACATGCTCAGCGAGCTGACCACGATGCAGCTCCTGTGCGACCGGATGGCCGAGCTCGCCGACCGAGGACAACTCACCAACGCCCAGGCGTCCCTTGTGAAAATGGCGACTTCGCAGAAGGCCAAGTGGATCTGCAACGAGGCCCGCGACATGCTCGGCGGCAACGGTCTGCTGCTGGAGAACCACATCTCCCGCCATATGACCGACATGGAAGTCGTCTCCACCTACGAGGGCACCGACTCCATCCAGTCCCTCCTGGTCGGGCGCGACATCACCGGCATGTCCGCCTTCAAGTGACCCCCGCTCCCTGGAAGGAAGAACGAAAACATGGCTGAGGCCTTTCTGATCGGCGGCGCGCGGACTCCGGTGGGCCGGTACGGCGGTTCGCTCTCCTCGGTGCGGCCCGACGATCTTGCGGCACTCACGGTGCGGGCCGCCGTCGAACGCGCGGGCATCGACCCGGGCGCGGTGGAGGAGGTGATCCTCGGGAACGCCAACGGTGCGGGGGAGGAGAACCGGAACGTGGCTCGGATGGCGTGGCTGCTGGCCGGCTATCCGGACGCGGTGCCGGGGATCACGGTGAACCGGCTGTGCGCGTCGGGCCTCTCGGCGGTCATTATGGCGAGCCACATGGTCAAGGCGGGCGCGGCGGACCTCGTGGTGGCCGGCGGGGTCGAGTCGATGAGCCGCGCGCCGTGGGTCATGGAGAAGCCGGAGAAGGCGTTCGCCCGCCCGGGCGGGGTGTTCGACACCTCGATCGGCTGGCGGTTCACGAATCCGGCGTTCCTCTCCGGGGAGCTCGCTCGCGCGGGGAAGGCCACGTTCTCGATGCCGGAGACCGCAGAGGAGGTCGCCCGGGTGTACGAGACGAGCCGCGAGGACTGCGACGCGTTCGCGGTCCGCTCGCACGAGCGCGCGCTTGCGGCGATCGCGGCCGGCCGCTTCGCCGACGAGACGGTGCCCGTGACGGTCAGGGGGCGCAAGGGCGCGCAGGCGGTCGTCGACACGGACGAGGGTCCCCGCCCGGGAACGACGATGGACGTCCTGGCCGGGCTGCGGCCGGTGGTCAGGGGCGGCTCGGTGGTGACGGCCGGGAACGCGTCCCCGCTCAACGACGGCGCCTCGGCGATCGTGGTCGCCTCCGAGGCGGCGGTCGAGCGCTTCGGGCTCACCCCGCGGGCGCGGATCCTGGGCGGCGCGGCCGCTGGCGTGGCGCCGGAGATCATGGGCATGGGCCCGGTCCCGGCGACCCGCAAGGCCCTCGACCGGGCGGGCCTCTCGGCGGGCGACCTCGGCGCCGTCGAGCTCAACGAGGCGTTCGCCTCGCAGTCCCTCGCTGTGATGCGCGAGCTCAAGTTCGACGAGGGGATCGTCAACGCCGACGGCGGGGCGATCGCGCTCGGCCACCCGCTGGGCTCCTCGGGCTCGCGCCTCGTCGTGACCCTGCTGGGCCGGATGGAACGCGAGCTCGCCGGGCAGGGCCGGAAGCTGGGCCTCGCCACGATGTGCGTGGGCGTGGGTCAGGGCGTGGCCCTGCTCGTGGAGGGAGTCTGATGGCGGAGCCCGAGACCGCGGACGACGACGGGGCTCGCCTCGACGCGTCCGGCTTCACGGCACTGCGGGTCACCGAGCGGGACGACCGGCTCCACGTTCAGCTGGACCGGCCCGCGGTGCGGAACGCGATCGATGCGGCCATGGTCGAGGAGCTGCACGCGGTGTGCGCGCACCTCGAGGCCCACCCGAAGGTCCTCATCCTCTCCGGCACCCCAGCTGACCCAGCGGCCGGGGCGAAGGGGGTCTTCGCCTCCGGAGCCGATATCGCCCAGCTGCGCGAGCGCCGCCGCGACGACGCGCTCGCGGGGATCAACTCGACGGTGTTCGACCGCGTCGCCAGGCTCCCGATGCCGGTCATCGCCGCGCTCGAGGGCTACGCCCTGGGCGGCGGTGCCGAGCTCGCCTACGCGGCCGACTTCCGGATCGGCACCCCGAGCCTGCGTGTGGGGAACCCCGAGACCGGGCTCGGGATCATGGCCGCGGCCGGGGCCACGTGGCGCCTGCGCGAGCTCGTCGGGGAGCCGCTCGCGAAGCAGGTCCTCCTCGCCGGGCGCGTGCTCACCGGCCCGGAGTGCCTCGACGCGGGGCTGGTCAGCGAGCTCGTCGAGCCCGAGGCGCTCCTGGACGCGGCGAACGCCCTCGCGGACCGGATCGCCGCGCAGGATCCGCTCGCGGTGCGGATCTCCAAGGCCGTGTTCCACACGCCGCGGGAGGCCCACCCTCTCATCGACACCCTGGCCCAGGGCATCCTGTTCGAGTCCCAGGCCAAGTTCGACCGCATGCAGCAATTCCTCGAGAGGAAGAAGAAGTAGCGATGAACATCGAACAAGCCCTCAACGAGGCCCTCGGCGTCAAGACCGGCAGCAACGTGCCGCTCGCCGAGGGCCTCCCGGCCACCGTCGGGGTCCTCGGCGGGGGCCGCATGGGAGCCGGGATCGCGCACGGGTTCCTGACCCGCGGGGCCAAGGTCGTCGTCGTCGAACGCGACGCCGAGGCCGCCCAGGGCGCGCGCGGGCGCGTCGAGTCCTCGGTCGAGGCCTCGCTCGAGCGCGGCGCCGTGGCCGGGACCGCCGGGGACTACCTCGAGCGCTTCGCGACCTCGACCGACTACGCCGACTTCGCGTTCTGCGACCTCGTGGTCGAGGCCGTGCCCGAGGACGCCGGGCTCAAGGCCGCCGCCCTGGCCGCGGTCGAGGCGCAGATCTCCCCGCACGCGTTCCTCGCCACGAACACGTCCTCGCTCTCGGTGAGCGGCCTCGCCGCGGGGCTCGCCCGGCCCGAGCTGTTCCTGGGGCTGCACTTCTTCAACCCCGTCCCGGCCTCGACCCTCATCGAGGTCGTCGTCGCCGAGCGCACGGGCGAGGGCACCGTCGCGGCCGCCCGCCGGTGGGTCGAGGCGCTCGGCAAGACCGCCGTCGTGGTCAGGGACGCCCCCGGCTTCGCCTCCTCCCGCCTCGGCGTCGCGATCGCGCTCGAGGCCATGCGGATGGTCGAGGAGGGCGTCGCGAGCGCCGAGGACATCGACAACGCCATGGTCCTGGGCTACAAGCACCCCACCGGACCGCTCAAGACCACCGACATCGTGGGCCTGGACGTGCGTCTCGGCATCGCCGAGTACCTCCACTCCACCCTCGGCGAGCGCTTCGCCCCGCCCCAGATCCTGCGCGACAAGGTCGCCAACGGCGAACTCGGCCGCAAGACCGGCAGGGGCTTCTACGACTGGCCCTAACAAGCTTCGAGAGGGTTCCCATGAGTGAGCGGCCTCTGCGGTCGGCGAGGCCGCAGACTACCGCCCGGGGCCGCGTGAGATTCAGTCAACAGTTGTGCCTCTTTCGCTCGGGCGTGCCCGGGGTGTTCCAAGCTGGAACACCCCGGCACTCCCATCGGCACTGATTCTGGAAGTGTCCGAAAAGGTCCACAAACTGGGACGGGTGAGTCTGATGATGAACCGCAGGCTGGCGCATGAGCGCAGAATTCGCCGCTCGTCACCCCCGACGAGCGAGCCCAGTAGGGCGGCCCCGCGACAGCCCGGGGAGGGCGGGCCTGCTTCCGCACCAGCCCCCACAGCGCGGCCGCGGCGGCCGCCTCGGTCCTAGTCGCCGGATCATTGCGCGCCTCGATCGCCAGAGGCGTAGAGCGCTCCTTCAATTCGGTCGGCTACTTCCGCGGTGCTGACGTTAGAGAGATCCTTCCGGGTCATCGATGTCTCCATCAAACCCTGTGCTCGGTGCAGGTAGGGGTTGCCACGGCCTGCAGGGGATTTCCGTGGCCGCCGTCGAGCGGCCGGTCGGCGACAAAGGAAGGCATCCTGCACCTTGCCTCGTGGATTGCCGCAATGCGTGTGGAGGTCGAAGGGTCCGACCGAAGCCCCATTCGGGGAGGTCGACGACGATATTGACCGGTGGCGCTCGTCACCGACGAGCGACCGGGCTGTCGGGCGATGGCTTCTCGCCGCGACGTTCGGGCGGGTCGGTTCGGATGTGCAGAAGACCTAGGACGTGGTCGGTGTCCAGAAGGCTGTTCGCGGAATAGAGGGTGGCCCTACCAGAACGTCGAACGTGGACGACTCCCTGGGCGCGAAGCGCGGTCAGGTGGTGGTAGACGGTGACGGGGGAGATTCCCAGTTCATATGAGGCCGATTGGGGGTCTTGGACGCCGCCTAGGATTAAGGCCAGCAGTCGGAGTTTCGTGTGGCCCATGCGCGAGAGAATTCGATCGAGA
Source organism: Sinomonas sp. P47F7 (assembly GCF_049332655.1). Classification (GTDB taxonomy): domain Bacteria; phylum Actinomycetota; class Actinomycetes; order Actinomycetales; family Micrococcaceae; genus Sinomonas. Next base: position 392,361 of record NZ_CP186327.1, read on the forward strand.
CGGTCTTTGTCCGCCAGCGAGTCTGCGTTCTGGCTGGCTTCGGCGTCAGTCCGAGGAGTCATCGACGCTCACCGACTTGATGCCGTCCAGGGATGAGAGCGCATGGACCAGCTTGGGCGGTGAGGAGGTTCCTGTGAGTTCGAGCTCGACCTCGACGACGTTTCCTGCGGTCAGGAGCGAACCGTTCTGCGAGACCTTTCGGTCGAGGATCTCTGGCGGGTCCTCTGGTTCGAGGGCCTGATGCATTTCGAAGCCGTGAACGGCGAGGCCCTGGGATGTGCAGGCGAGCAGGATGCGCCTGAGGGCCCCGGTGCCGTCCTGGTATTGGACACGGACCGTGTGCTCGCGGATGGATCCCAGACGCGTCCGCCGCACGATGTAGGGGTATCCCAGCGCGACAAGGAAATGGACGACCGTCACGAAGACTGCGGGGATGAAGAGTCCTGCCCCGGCAGCTGAGCCTATCGCGGCCACCAGCCAGATCGATGACGCTGTAGTGAGCCCGCGGACCCTGTTTCTTCTCACGAAGACGAGCCCGGCACCCACGAATCCGATGCCGGACACTATCTGTGCTGCCATGTGGGAAGGTTCCAGCTTGACCAGGCTGGCATCGGCGACGTCGTAGAACCCGTACTTGCTGACGACCATGAAAAGGGCGGCTCCCACGCCGACGAGAGTATGCGTCCTGATGCCTGCTGACTTCTGGTTCATCTGGCGTTCGACGCCGACCACCGTAGAAAGGGCCAGGGCAATTGTCAGGCAGAGCAGGAGCTGCCACGAATCCATGCGGCTGGTGAAGAGGAGCAATGTCGTCCTTTCAGCACGGGAGCCCGCCGCATCGCGTCGCGCGCTCCGAACAAGAGTGGTGGGATCACGCCGTGGCCTAGTGCTGATGTCCCGGGGTCGTGATCGCATTCAGTGCCCCGTCCGGCCGGGCTGGGCGGGGGGTGTTGATCACGCGGTAGGTGAGGATCTCCGTGCCGCGGATCTCGTCGCCGTCGTCGGGCGCAACGTGCAGGAGGACGTCGTCGCCTTCGCGTGTCAGGACGAAGGGATTGCGGAACACGCTGTGGCCGGCGGCGCTGAAGAGCGGCACCGGGACGTCGGCCGTGATTCGGCGCTCATCGAAATGCACGACGGCGACCCCTCCGAGCTCGTAAGTCCCGCCGTGCGCATCGGGCAGCTCGGTGATTCCCGCGCAGATGATCCGGTCCGCGCCGTCGTGCTGGCCCTCTTGGGCATCGATGTGCCAGCTCGGATTGTCCCAGGCCTCGCACCCCCGCACCGTGGAGTTGTCGCCCAACGCCCAGCGGTAGAACCGACGTGACCCCCAGCCCGCCCCGTAAAGCGCGCCTGCACCCGGGTCCGGGGCAAGCCAGGTGAGGTGGTCGTCCACTTCGAAACGCTCGGTGAGTTCGAGAGTGTGCGGGTCGAGCGTGTAGACCAAGCTTCGGGACTGCGCGCGGTACTCTCCCACCGGCACCCAGAGCGGCCCGCCCGAGTAGTCAATCCCGCTCGGATGGTAGGCATCGCCGTCGCCGACCACCAGATCCGCCGCAAGGGTCCCGTCTGGCTCGATGACGAGGACGTGTCCCCGGCCCCTCCCGGGGGTGCGCTGGGCAGGGTCGCGGCCTGAACCCGGAAGCGCGGCCGGAGGCTCGTAGACCTCGACGGTCGAGAGGAAGATCCGTCCCGCGGCGAACGCGAGGCCCTGCGGGTGGTGCGTCGGGAACCGCAGCGGGAGCCGCTGGACGAGCTCGAAGCGAGTGCGCCGGGTCCACGATGCGACCTCAGCGGACAAAGTGCCATCCCTCGGCGGCTCAGACCACATGGGGCACCTCCCGCGCAGAACGGCGCGCGATCGCCCAGAGCGCATAGAGCTCCGAGGCGTGCTCGCGCCTGGCTGCGAGGACACCCCCGTACTCGGGCCACACGGTCTCGTCGCCGTCGTCGTCGAGCAGCACGCCGCCAGCCTCGCGGACAATGAGCGCCGCGGCGAGGTGATCGATGGGGCTGAAGCGTTCGATCACCGTCCCGACCCCGCGGCCCGCCGCGGGCCCCATCAGCGCCAGAGCCCCGGATCCCATGATCCGGACGGTGCAGAAACGCTCACGAAGCCTGTCGAGGAAGGTCTCCATGCCGGGCCATGACGAGTGGCCCTGCAGCTCAGTGCTCACAATCTTCCCTGCCAAGGTGGCGTCGGTGGTTTCGGGCGGCGGTTGGAGCTCGAGGCGATGCCCGTCCACCTCGGCTCCCAGCCCGGCGACGGCGGCGAAAACCTGGCCGCGCCACACATCGCCGACGACCGCCACGAGCGGCTCGCGGTCGATCGCGAGCGCGAGCGAGAACGCCGTCCACGGCACGCCGTTGGCCAGGTTCGAGGTCCCGTCGACGGGGTCCACGTACCAGCAGGGAACGCCGGGCTGGGCCAAGCCCCCCATTTCCTCGCCCACGACGGTGTGGCCCGGAAGGCGTTCGGCGATGATCTGGCGGACGTGCTGTTCGACCGCGAGGTCCACGGCGGTGACGTGGTCGGCGGCGTTTGCCTTCGTACGGACGCGACCGAGGTCGGCGCTGCGCGTGAAGGCGTTGGCCCACCGTGCGAGCTCATGGGCGACGGCGGCAGCCGCCGCGAGCTCGTCGCTGGCAAGCCGGGCCGGGCGTGGCGCCTGGTCCCAGGACGCAGGGCCTTCGGCAGCAATCCTCCGCAGCATGCTGAGCCGGTTCGTCGTCACGGCGTCCGCGCCCACGGCGAGGACCCAGCGGATGGCGTCCTCGTCGTCGACCGTCCAGCACGCCACGCGCGCGCCGGCCGCGTGGGCCGCGTCGACGAGCGCGCGGCTGAGCACGGGGTACTCCGAGTTGACGACGTCGGGGCGCAGCGACGCGATGAGCTCCCGCGGCGGGAGGTCGCGGCGGTTCCACGGGAGCCACACGCTCGCGTCCGCGTCGAGGCTGCGCACGATCTTCATCGCCTCGAGGTTGCCGCACCACGCGACGCTCGCGCCGTGGGCCGCCTCGCGGACCGCGGCGACCGTGGGCGCCGCGCACTCCGGATCGTCCATGTCGATGAGGAGTGTCGAGGGCGTGCCCGCCACGAGGGCGAGCGCGTCGGCGAGGAGCGGGATCTGGTTCTCGCCGTCACCGAGGGCCGCGATGTCGGCCCAGTCGAGCTCGGACGCGCGCCGGTCCAGGCCCCAGAGCCGGTCGAGGGTCGGGTCGTGCAGGAGCACCACGCGGCCGTCGCGCGTGACGCGCACGTCGATCTCGACGATGTCCGCGCCCGCCTCGATCGCCGAGCGGACGGCCGCGAGCGTGTTCTCGCGGTGCCGCTCGACGTCGCCGCGGTGGGCGCTCAGCTGGGGCGCCGTGCGACGGAGCGCGCTCGGCTGCGCTGCCTGGGGGGCCGCTGCGCTCACGCGACCACGCCCTCGCGCACGAGCTTGCCGTCCTCGAAGTCGAGCCACTTCTCGATCCGCGCGTAGCCGCTCGCGCCGACCGGCGGGACGGCGCCCGTGACGAACGCGCGCAGCTCGGCGTCCTCGCGGCGCAGGTAGAGCTCGGCGAAGTGCCCCCGGGGCACCACGCGCTCGACCGTCGCCGGAAGGCCGTCGACGGCGCTGTGGCGCGCGCCGTTCGCCGCGCCGTCGCGCGAGTCATCGACGAACACGACGTCCTCGGGCCGGACGCCGACCACGCCCGCACCGGCCACGATGCGGCCGTCCTCGACGCGGCCCTCGAGGCGGTTGAGGCTCCCGATGAACGTCGCGACGAACTCGGTGGCCGGGGCGCTGTACAGCTCGGCGGGCGTGCTGAACTGCTCGATGCGGCCCTGGTTCATGACCGCGATCCGGTCCGACATCGACATGGCCTCCTCCTGATCGTGCGTGACGATGAGGGTCGTGATGCCGAGGCGCTGCTGGATCTCGCGGATGTCCTCGCGGACCTTGACGCGCAGCTTCGCGTCGAGGTTGGACAGCGGCTCGTCGAGCAGGAGCAGCTCGGGCTCCTGCACGAGGGCCCGTGCGAGCGCGGTGCGCTGCTGCTCGCCGCCCGAGATGCGCGCGGGCCGCGAGTCCTTGTGGTGCAGGAGGTTCACGAGCGAGAGCGCCGCGTCGACGCGCTGGGAGATCACAGTCTGGGACAGCTTGGGCCGCTTGCGCAGCTTGAGCGGGAAGCCCACGTTCTTCGCGACGGTCATGTGCGGCCACAGCGCGTAGTTCTGGAACACCATGGCGCTGGGACGCTGCTCGGGACCGAGGTGGACCACCTCGCGGTCGCCGACCTTGATCGAGCCGGCGTCCGGGGCGAGGAAGCCCGCGATCATGCGCAGCGTCGTGGTCTTGCCGCAGCCGGAGGGTCCCAGGAGCGAGACGAGCTCGCCCGGCTGGACAGTCATGTCGAGGCTGTCGATGATGGTCCGGCCGCCGAGGACCTTGTGCAGGCCGCGGACGTCGAGGCCTCCCGAGGGCTTGGCGGGCGTCGAGGCCGCGGCCTCGGCTGCCGGAGCCCCTGAGGCGGAAGAGGACAGAGTCGGGTTCGTGGTCATGGTGCCTCTACTTGATCTGGAAGCCCTCGGCGAGCTGGCCGCCGACGATGTGTTTGTGCGCCGCAAGGAGCAGGGCGACGGAGGGAATCGCCAGGAGGATCGAGAACACGGCTGCCACCTGGGTCGGGTAATTGAGCACGAGGCTGTACATCTGCGTGGGCATCGTCATGTAGTCCGGAGCGCCCACGAGGTACGTGCCCTGCGCCTCGTCGAAGGAGGCGAGGAAGCTCATGATCGCGGCCACGAGGATGCCGGGGAGGGCCATCGGCAGCGTCACGCTGAAGAAGACCCGCAGCTTGGACGCGCCCGCATCCCGGGCGGCCTCCTCGAGGCTCCGCGGCACCGCCGCGAACGCGGCGGACGGGATCCACGTCATGAAGACGATCGTCCCGAGCACGTGCACAATGAGGATGCCCAGGATCGAGTTCATGAGGTTGAGCGCGTAGAAGAGCGCCGCGAGCGAGACGAAGAGCCCCATCTTCGGGAACGCGTTGGCCGCGAAGAGCCCGATGAGGAAGAAGCGCCGGCCGGGGAACTCGAAGCGCGCGAACGCGTAGGCCGCGGGCAGGCACAGGGCCGCCGAGACCAGGACCGTGAGCGGGGCGAAGAACAGCGAGTTCTGCACCGCGACGCCGAGCGCCTTGTCGCCGAAGACCACTTCCCACCAGTGCGTGGTCCAGCTGTCGGGCCACAAGTGGGGGTACGTCCAGCTGTCCGCGAACGCGCGGACCGCGAGCCACGCGAGCGGGCCGATGATGAACAGCGCGAGCAGGAGCGCGAGCACGGTCGTGAGGAGGCCCGTGGCGCTCCTGCGGGCCGCGCGGGGCGTGGCCTCCGCCGGGGCGGGAGCGGACTCGCGCGGTGCTGCGGCCCGCGGCGCCGCGGGCTCAGGCGCCGCAGGCCCAAGGGTCTTCTGAGCCATCAGAGGGCCCCACTTTCCTTGGCGGAGCGGAAGTTCGCCCACACGTACACCGCGGCGATGCCGGACGCGATGATGAACACGACGAACGCCATGACCACGGCCTGCTGCGGCTGGTTGAACGCCGAGAAGTAGTTCGACATGTCGACGCCGAGCATATTCGGCGAGTTGGGGCCCGTGAAGTACGGGACCGTGAACGAGCCGAGGATGCCGATCGCCGTGAACGTCGTCGCGATGATGATCGGCACGCCCGCCATGGGCACCACGACGGAGGCGACGACGCGCCAGAAGGAGGCTCCGGCGTCGCGCGCCGCGTCGATCATGGCCTGCGGCACGGCCTGGAGGCCGGAAGTGACGAGGAGCGTCGCGAACGGCAGGGACGTCCACACCGAGCCGATGATCACGGTGATCATCGTGAAGGACCACACGGGGAAGTCGAGCCCCACGAGCGCGAACACGCTGCGGAGGAAGCCGTCCGCCGAGTAGAAGCCCAGGATCGCCCAGGAGGCGATGACCACCGGAATGAAGAGCGGGACGACGGCGAGACCGGAGAGGACCTTGCCGAGCACTCCCCCTCTGAACTTGAGGTACAGGCCGATGCCCGTCGCGAGCACGATGACCGAGGTGGTGCTCACGAGCGTCACGATCACCGTCACGCCGAGGTCGCCGAGGAAGCGGCGATCCACAAAGAGATCACCGTAGGCCCCGAACGTGGGCACGGCGCCCTGCGCCTCGTGCACGTTCTGGCCGATGACCGCGATCGTGTGGTTGAGCCCACCCGTGAAGCCCAGGCTGAACCCGAGCGCCAAGAGGATCGGAAACCCGATGAAGAGCGCAATGAGCACGATCGGCGGGAGCGCCATGAACAGGCCGCGCGCCTGCCCTGCGGACACCCGAGGGGTGCCGGCGGGGCCAGGCGCGCGGCGCGACCGGACCGTGGAGGTCACTGGCCGGGGACCTTCTGATCCCACTGGTTGTTCATGTCCTTGCCAACCTGGTCGAAGTACGGGAGGCGGAGGTTGTTGGGATCCGCGCTCGAGAACTTGGACTGGAGGTCGGCCGGGAGCTTGTTGAGCGGGATGGCCGGGTAGCCCGAGATGTCCTTGACGATCATGGCCTGCTGCTCAGGCGCCAGCACGAAGTTGGCGAGCTTGACGGCGGCGTCCATGTTCGGGGTGTTCGACGGGATGCCCAGGTATGCGGCGCCGCCCGTGAACGAGGGGTTCGAGATCTGCGCGGACTTGATCGTCGAGGGGATCGAGCCGTTCGCGACGCCCGTGGTGAACTGGTCCGACCAGACCGGGGCCATGGTGATCTGACCCTTCGCGAGAAGGTCAAGCGTCTGCTGGTTGCCGTTGGGGTAGACGCCCTTCTGGTACACGTACTGGTTGAGGCCCTTGAGCTCGGCGAAGCCCTGGTCCCAGTTGGACTCGAGGTCCTTCGCGTAGCTCGTGCCCATCTTCTGGCGCGCGTCGGCGGGGACGTACCTGTCCAGCACGGTCGCGACGAAGGATCCGCCGGAGCCGCCCGACTTCGGCGAGTTGTACGTGAACTTGCCCGGGTTGGCCTTGATCCACGCGAGCAGCTCGTCGAGGGTCTTGGGCGGCGTCGGGATGGTCTTCGAGTCGTACGCGAGCAGCACCGAGGAGCCGCGGTACGGGATACCGCCCGTGCCGCCGGCCTTGACGGTGTCGGCCGAGATGCTCGAGAGCGCCGAGACCTTCGCGGAGTCGACCGGCGTGAGCAGGTTCGCCGCGGAGGCCTTCGGGACGAAGCCGGCGTCGACGAGGTCGAAGTCCGGGGACTTCTTCTGCTCGACCGAGCTCGTGAGCTTCGCGAGGGTCTGCGCGTCGTGCTCGCCGTGGAGGTCGATCGTGACCTGGACCTTGTAGCCCGGGTTGGCCTTCTCGAACGCCGGGCCGAGGTCCTTCTCCCACAGGTTCTGGATGTTGGTGTCCCCGCTGATGAAGACGCGAACGGTCTTCGACCCGGCATCCCCGGAGCTCGCGGCGGACGAGCTGCTCTGGGCGCAGCCGGTAAGGGCAAGGGCCGTCGCGGCGATGGCCGCTGTGGCCCATGTGAGCTTTGGCTTCACTGGTAGAAGCCTCCTATTCGATCATTTGTGCAGGACGTTGAAGCTTGTGTGAGGAACCGGTCGCCTGTGAACGGGACCATCGGCAATAGTGCAGTTAGTTGTTTGTTAAGTCAATAGGTTGTACTGACAAATTCAATTGACAATGAGGCGGGGAACGGCGCAAACAGTGCAGGCAGGGACCTTTCAGAAACGGGTTGCCATGATTCGGCCGACGCGTGCGCGCCTTAGGGCACAAGCTCCCCCGCAAGGGCGAAGGCGCCAATCGATTGATCGACGCTCGCGGGGGCGAAGGCCTTTCGCATCACCAGGGTTGTCAGTCCGCGGACGGCGCTGCGGTCGTCTGGCGCTCCCGCTTCGACCAGAAGCCCGTTCGCGATCCTGTCGACAACATCGGCCAAGACCCTTTCGCGTACTCCATCGACGAATGCCGGCAGGGAGCCTATCCGTCCCCCGAGAACGAGCCGGTGGGGATTGATAGTGGTTATGGTCGCCCCCAAAGCGCCCCCGAGCGTGTCGGCCGCGGAATGAAGTGTTCGGGAGACCTCAGTGTCTCCCCTTTCTGCGGCCTCCCGAATTTGGCCGAGTGTGCGGCGGCCACCTCCAATGAGCTGTTCGGATATTGCGAGCCCCGAGCTGAAAGCGGCCAGGCAGCCATGACGCCCGCAGCGGCAGAGGGGGCCGTCTGGCGCCACCCGAATATGGCCGATACTCCCCGCGGCCCCGTGTGCGCCCCTGAGGATTGATCCATCGACCACGATTCCGCAGCCGATCCCTGTGCCCACCTTGACGTAGACGAGAGTCTCGGCATCGCTCGACCGTTCGCCGAGGGCGGTCGCCATGGCATCGTTCTCCACCACCAGGGGCACGCTCCATGCCCGGCCGATTGAGGCGACGACGGCATCAGGGTTCCACTGGGGGACGGTGGTGGCGTGGACGACCCGTCCCGTCCCGGCCTCGACCGGGGCAGGGACTCCTACCCCGACGCCAACGAGGGTCTCCCCGCCGTCCCCTTCCGCGAGCAGCGAGCGTCCGACCTCGACCAACGGCGCCAAGACCGTCTCGGCCGTCGCCGTGATCTCATGTTGCACGACGACGGAACGGAGCGGAGCTCCATCGGTGTCGGCGACACTGACAGTGGCACTCGTCTGACCAAGCGCGAAGGTCAGGGCAATTCGCCCGCGGTCGTCGAAGCGGATGTTCCGGGGGCGGCGCCCGACTTTCACGCCAAGGGATTCGGCCTCGTAGACATAGCCCCTTCGCGCAAGGGCGTCGAGACGCTCATACAGCGTGGCACGGGACATGCCCGTGGCCGCGAGAAGCTCTTGGCGCGACAGGCCTCCAGCGGAGCGGATGAGCTCCAGGATGTGGCCGTGCGAGGCCGCGACCCCGGGGCTTCCGGGCAGTCGTTCAGACACGTCCCACTCCTGTTGTTCCAGAGACTGCTTCGATGGGGAAAGGTCCAGCCGGTAATTCTGTTCAATAATTAGACAGAATGTGGGCCATGTCAACCCCCGGCTTGGGCCGTCTGGATCCCGGCCCCGCGTGCCCTTCAGGGGCCCGCATCATCGGGGCTCGGCCCCCACGCGCTTTGTCGGGTCGGGAAACAGCCGTCAGTGGCCATATGGAGCGGGCGGGCCATGCACTCGGGAGTGTGAGCGACTCATGCAACCGGAGGGTGCATCCACTGGACCCACTCCGGAAAGAAAGGATTGCGTCGCAAAAAAGCCGTCTCGTCGCACTGAGGCCAGGTGCTTTCCGACCGCCAGTCGTCGTCCGACTCGATCTTCGCCTACCAGCCGGCCGTGACAGCGGGGCCGGGCGCCGCCGCGAACCCCCAACCCGGCGCAGCCCAACGCCCTCGACACCGGCACACCCGTGAGCGGAGTCGGCGACTGCGCTGCGCCCGGGGTCGTCCACCAAATGCTCGGCAAATCGCTTCACTCCATCCCACTCGGTGGAGACGTAGTCGCGAGACGTGTCGAGGCCGAGGTTCCCCGGCTTGTCCTCCGAGATCCGCTTCATGAGGTGGCGCTTGAGGAAGCCGTACTGGGTGTACAGCAGGGCGCCGCTGAACGACGCGACCTGGTCGGCCTTGACATCGACCACGTCTGCCTTGTGGCCTCGGTCGTGGCTCACTTCGGCGATGACCCCCGCGATCTTCCCAGCCTGCCCTTCAGTCGTGCCGTAGGTGACGAGGACTGTGGACACGGGGTCGCCTCCGGATTGCAGGTGATGGTTCGGCAGCTGTTTCCTGCCAAAATGCCGCCACCTGCGATGCGGGCGTAGAGGCGAAGGTGCCTGCGCTGGACTTGCGGATCAAGGCTAGGCCAGCGCCTCTCGTGCTTCGTGCCGACTGCTTGCTGCGGTGGTCGGCGTGCTCCAAGTCAAGTCCCGGACTTCCGGAACGTCCTCGACGTGTGCCGCTAATGAACTGGCGTCATGCCAGGAAGACGCTGCGCCCCGTGAGCTCCGCGGGAATGACCTCGATGAATCGATCGCGGATGCCGCCGGCCCACGGCTCCCCGATGTCGAGGCCGAAGAGCTCGGTCACGAGCGAATCCTCATCGACCGATCCCGCGGAACCCGCGAGGAGCACCGACCAGCCGCTCTGGGAGCCCGGCTTCGCGGAGTCGACCTGGAAGGCAACTCCTCGCTGAGGCAGCGCGGACGCGATCGTCCCCTCGGGAGAGGTCCGGAAGTAGAGGTGGCCGCGGAGTGTGACGTAATGGACCGGAAAGACCTGGATCCGGCCGCTGGCGAGGAACGCGAATCGCCCGATCCCGGACGCCCCGAGCAACGCCCAGCACTTCTCTTCGTCGAGTTCGAGGTCCTGGTGCCGCACCCCGGGCCCATAACCGAAATCTGCTGTAGACATGGCTGTCCTCCCTCGCGGTCAACGTCAGCATTCCATATGCCCGAAGTGCTCGGGAAGGGGCTTCCGTTCCGGGGCGGTGACGACGAATCACGGCCGGGGGATGACGACGGCGGGAGGCCTCCGCCATCGTCTTCCGCGCGGGTGGGCGGTGTCCGCTATTCGAAGGATGAGCGCCGGGCATCGGTCGGGCGCGTGTTCCAGAGATCTGGATTGTTGACTTTGAAACGGCGCCCGGTCAGAACTTGAGGCGTCAATCGGATGTAGTGCTCCTTGACCCCCGGTTGCCACGGCTCGAGGTGAAGCGCATCGGCAGCATCCTTCTCCTCCTGGCTGCTCACGACCTTCATGTCACCCTTCACCACGACGCTCCACGCCTCTTCTTGGCGGGGATCGTAGCCATCGATCTCCAATGCGGCCGGCTCGGCGGTCTCCGCCCCCCAGAGTTTCTTACCGGCCGCCGTCCGGAATATGATGTTCCGCCGCTCCAAGACGTAGTTCACCGGAAAGATCTCCGGGTGGCCATCGATAACCAGCGCGAGCCGGCCCACGATTCCGGCCGCCAGCATCTCCCAGCAGGCGTCGTCGTCCAGATTTCCCGTTGAGGGCGTACGGGTCTCCATGAACAGCCACGTTACCTGCTCCCGTCCACGAAATCTGCGGGGGCCGTGGTCACGGAATGGGAACGTGATCGCTTCCCCTGCATTGGACATCCAAAGGCTTTGCTTCATGCGAGGACGACGGGTCCAACGATCGGCACCCCGGCGGTCCTGATGCGAATCCGGACACACGGCGGAGGGGCGTTCTCTGTCTAGAGGCTACCGTCAGGGCCTTCCTACGCTTCATTTCTTGGGGCGTTTGCACGAGAGGGTTCACAACAGCATGCCGCGATTGAGGCCCACAGGGGCCAACGTCCTGACAGAATGCCGAGCGCGGACAGCGGGCGGAACACGGTCGTACTGACGGCGCTCCGTCCAGCGGGAAGGCAACACCTACAGGTGCGGGTGGCCAAAGCCACTATCTCAGGATCCGCGCCGCTTCTAGCGTTGTTGCCATGAGCTTCTCCTCGGTTCGGTGAGCTCTACATGCGCCGGCACGCAACCTGCCCCGTCCTCGTCGTGCACGAGCCCGGGGGTGGCACTGACCCCGGCCGTATATGTCAGATCTGATCGGGCTCCGGCCCGAGGACGAAGTGCCGTCCCTCGACGTGCCCAGGCTCGATCTCCACGTAGACCTCCTTGAGCGTGGGGATCCAGGATTCGAGCCCAGCCTCGTCAGCGGCCTGGATCTCCCCTGAGTGCTCGAGCAGGCGGGCCTTCCCCTTGACCACAACGCTCCAAGCTTCGCCTGGGAGCACCTCGTCGGCTTCGAAGGCAACCTTCCCGCCGATCACCACCTCAGCGAGCTTCGTTCCCGGGGTGGTGCGGACCAGAAGTTTGCGTCCAACCGCCTTGACGTTGATCGGCACCACGTCGAGTTCTCCGGCGGCGTAGGTGGCCAGTCGGCCGTATCGAGCCCGGTCCATGAGGGACCAGACCTCGTCTTCAGTGAGGACTCTGACCGGATCGTCGTTCTCGTGTTCGAAAAGCATGGCGTTCCCCTCTCTCGGGCGGAAAGACGCGGTATCGTGGGCCGCCTAGCATCCCAGATTAGGTGCCGCCAGCCGCATTGGGGAGTGCGCATGGCGCTCAGTCCGAGCAGGCCCGGAGAGCCCGGGACAGAAAGGCCTTGCCTGACGCGCAACGTCTTGGTGCTGAGTGGGGTCTCGCTCCTGCAGGACACGGCGAGCGAGCTCCTCTACCCCTCTACGAAGTGCTCGGCCATCGGTTCCAACCGTTGTTCTGGATCGCGGTCCTTCCAGCTGTGGGCAGCGTGCTGCTGGTGAGAGCCGTGGCGGAGCCCGAGCGAGCCGCCGCCCAGTGCATGAGCTACTCCGCGCAGCAGGGGAGGAGGGCGGCGCATTCCCGGGAGCGTTCTGGCGTGTCCTCGGCCTGCTGTCCGTGTTCAGCCTGGCCAACTTCCCAGACGCGCTTCTTCTGCTTCGCCTTCACGATCTGGGGCTCTCCACTGCCCGCGTCGTGCTCGCCTACGCGGGTACAACGTGGCCTATGCCGCGTTGTCCTATCCGGCGGGGAACCTCGCCGACCACCTTCGGCCGAGCACCGTCTACGCGATCGGGCTCGGCTTCTTCGCTTTGGGCTACCTCGGTCTGGCCTTGGCACCCGGTCTGCCCCTGGCGATCGCCGTCCTGGTGCTCTGCGGCGGATTCAACGCCTGCGCCGATGGCGTGGGGCGGACGTGGATCTCGAACCTTGCACCGGGCGCCGCGCAGGGAACGGCACAAGGCCTGTATCAGGGCGCCACGGGGATCGGGGTGCTGCTTGCCGGAGTCAGGGCGGGCCTTTCATGGGGATTGAGGGGACGCTGCCCTCCCGGCGGCGTGCCGCTGCGGGCGCGAACAGTGCGGGTCTGCCATACCAAGCCGACGGGCTCGACGTGTCCCGGACTCGACGAGCCGTCCTTGGCAAGGGTGCACGGCGTACGGTGAAGGGTTCAGCCCGGATCCATGCTCGGTTCAAGCGGAGCCTTGAGCTGAATCCATGGCAGCTCAGCGCCTCTCCTCAGCCCCCGAGTGTTCCTCATGCCTGATGACGACCACCGTGCACGGACAGTGGTGAACGAGGTGGGCCGAGACGGATCCGAGCAGGAGACCGGCGAACCCGCCGTGTCCGCGGGAGCCGACGACGACGAGGTCTGCGTCCTTGGCGGCGTCGATGATGACCTTGGCCGGGGAACCATGGGCGGCAAGCTTGCGGATCTGAACGTCCCGCGCGTGCACAGCCTTGACCGCCTCGGTTAGGATCCTTGCTGCCGACTCCGCGAAGGCGGGCTTGTCGAGCGAGGCGGCTTCCATGCCGACTGTGACGACTCGGTATTCCCACCCCGTGACTGCCAAGACCTCGCCGCCGCGGAGCCGGGCTTCGTCCACGGCCCACGCCAATGCCTCGTAGGACTCGGGCGAGCCGTCGACGCCGGCCACGACCACGAACCCCTTGGGACCTTCCACGGCATCTTCCTTGGTCTCTTCGGGGACTGCGCGTCAGCCATGGTTCACGGTGACCGTGCGCGGCCCTTGTCAAGATCAGGCTGGCTCTGGTTCTGCGCGCTCTGGGCCGATACCCGTGATGATCATCTTCTTGGCATCTTTGAAGTGCCCGCCTATGGTCTTGTCCGCCATATCGCGTGCATCGGATTCGCTGTCGTAGCCCTGACCGCCATCGATGGCGATGATCCGACCGTTGTCCTCCTCCAGTCGCCAGCCCCACTTGCCGTCATTGCGGGTGTAGAGGACGCGCTCTGCCATGAAGGATTCCCCCTGTGCGACTCTCTTCCTGTCCTAGCCGGCCATCAAGCCGGCCAGCTGGGTCCCCCAGTGCTCGGCTCGCTCGAGCTCGCCGTCGAGCAGGGGGCCTTCCTTGCCGGCGACGAAGAAGCCCGTCGGTTCCGAGACGAGCTCGGCGCCCGCGTCCTCGAGCGCATGGGCGATCTTCCTAGCAGCGTCGCCATGGATGAACAGCTTGACCCGAGTGTCGAAGGCGGCGGCGCGAAGGCCTTTGAGCGAGCCCGGCTCGAGCGCGCCCAGCCAAGCCCCGATGTCCTCGAGAGGCTTCCACCCGACGATCGGACTGCCGACCACAAGGAGCGCACCGGGAGGAAGCTTGTCCGGCCGGATCTCGTCGGATGCCCCCACAGCCCTTGCCCCGGGTCCCAATCCGCGGCAGATCGCATCAGCAACCTGACGGGTGTTCCCGAACTGAGACTCGTAGACCACCAGAGCTTCCACGGCGTAGCCTCTCATCGGGCGGGCGAAGACGCTCCATTTGCGCTTCGCTGCCAATGTAGACACTCTCGGGGCGGCCCGTCAGAGCCGAAAGACCCCGAGGCTCCCTTGGTTTGGAGGTTCACGGATCCACGCTCAGCCGGGTCGCCCATGCGTCGGTGCTCGCGGGCCTAGACCCTGAACGTGCCTGGGATACGTTCCGGGACGCGCTCGACGCGGACCTCGATGACACGCAGGGCGGAACCACGCGAGCTGGGGTGCATTTGGGTGCCATGGCGGGAACTATCGACGTCGTCCAGCGCAGCTTCGCGGGTCTTCGCCCCACGGAGGACGCGCTGATCTTCGCCCCTCAGATGCCGACGGGTATCCGGTCCGTGGCGTTCCACGTGCGGTATCGCGGCCAGCTCCTCAAGGTCAAACTCGACCGAGAGCACCTCGACGTCGCCTCCTCCCCGGGCGATGCCTCGCCTGCGCGCATCCGGGTCCGGGGCGAGGAGATCCAGCTGCAGTCGGGCACCTCCCACAGGTTCCGGCACGATCGCACATAGGGCCCCCGGAACGTGCAATACGTGCCACGCCAGCCGAAGGCATGCGTCCCGAAAGGCCTATGACTTCGTCCGTCTGTCGATGGCTCAGTGTGGGAAGACGGCCTCGCCGATGAAGAAGTAGAGGAGGAACGCCGCAGGGAACGCCGTGAGCACGAGGACGACGGCGGAGCGCTCACCCCCGCGCACAATCGAGAGCATGCCCGCAACGACGGCGGCCAGTGCCAGGGCAAACCCAATGAGCGGCCCATAACTGAAGATCGGGGCAACGAACTGCAGGCTTGTCCCGATAGGTTGGAGGAGGGCCGAGACCGCCATGAGCGCTATGACCCACCAGCCGAGCCTCGTTGTCGGAAGCATGCTGAGCCGCTGTTCCCGACGGCGCACGGCGTCGATGCCCAGCACCACGGCGGCGGCGAACGCGATGAGGAAGGCGATCGTGTAGATCCAGGCCCTTTCCCGCTCGCCGGATACGGCGATCATGACGGGGAAGAGCCCAGCCGCCAGAACCGCAAGCCCCAGCGCCATTCGCGAGAGACCGGTCCGGAAGAGACCGGAACGGAACACCGCCCTCACGGCTCCCACCCCCTTCGTCAGTTCTCTTCGTACCCGCATCCGGGGCCCGGGCATAGAGTCTTCGGCCCCCAAGAGTCTTCAGAGGAAACAGGCCCAAAGCCTCATGCCTGCACCCCCTCCCGATGATTCCATGGAGCCGAGCCAGTGGTTCAGATGGTCAAGATCCGGAAATCTTGCAAGGCGGGCGTTACAGCCAAGTTCGTAGGCGGACGATTCACCGTCACCCGCGCAGGTCCATTAGTCCTCGCCCGCGGCGTGCTGGCTCGGGCTTCCGCCCATCATCTTGAGCATCCCGGCGCCGGGGGTGAGCCCGGTAACGGCGAAGAGCAGTTCAACGGCGTAGCCGGCCAGGACCATGGCGAGGGAGAAGGTCCCGGTGATCCTCAGGGCGGCCTTGGTGCCGTAGTACTTGCCGTAGATGAAGATGATCGGCAGGACGATCAGGTCGGCGAAGATGAAGCTGGCCACGCCCCCGAAGCTGATGCCCCTGTTCCAGAGCACGGCGGCGAGCGGGACGTTCCCGACTGAGCAGACGAAGCTGAGCAGGGACACGACTGGCCCGACGATCGGGCCCCAGAGTGCGGCCAAGATGTCGTTGCCCTCGAAGAAGAAGGCCTGCAGCCATTCCTTGGGGACCCAGGCGTCGATCGCGCCGGCGATGAGCAGCCCGCCGGCCACGTCCCGCCATACCGCGGCCCAGTCCATGACGCAATAGGCAGCGACGGCGTCCAGGCCCTTGATGGAGAAGAGCCTGGCCCAGAAGCCGCCCTCGCCTTGCACGGACATGTCCATGGCCGCGCGGCCCTCCATCGACCCGGCGACGCCCTTCTCGGCCTGTGCGCGGGCGGCGTCGACAAGCTTTCCGCGCATCCAGAGCCGGAAGAAGAGGGCGACCAGAACGATCATGATCGGCCCTCCGATGAACTCCGCAAGCGTGAACTGCCAGCCCATCAAGAGGGCCAGGATGAGGCCGAGTTCGATCACGAGGTTGGTGGAGGCGATCTCGAACGCCATGGCCGAGGCAAAGCTGGCTCCCCGGCGAAACAAGGCCCGGGCGAGGGCGACCGCTGCATAGGAGCACGACGAGGAAGCCGCCCCGAGCCCTGTCGCGGCAGCCAAAGCCCTGAGCGAGTCCCCGGCCAGAAGGCGGGTGACATGCTCCCTGCGCACCAAGGCCTGCACGACACCCGAGGGCGAAGCCCAGGACCAGCGGCCACAGGATCTCCCACGCCATCGAACCGGCCGCGGCCAGGGCACGCAGCACCGCGTTCACGACATCCATCCCGCTGCACTCCTTCCGTCAACCCGCCTCCAATGCTTCCTGTCCCACGTCGAACCGGTCAGCGTTCACTCGCCGAAGTCGAGGAGCATCGGCAGCTGATTCGATGTCCAACGGCCCTGTCCAAAAGGGCGACTTAGGAGCGAAACTCTGGAACAAGGGAGGCGATCGCCATGATGTACGGCTGGTACGGCGACTCGGGCGTCTGGGGCTGGGTGGTCATGGGCATCATGATGCTCGTTCTCTGGTCAGGCGTGGCCGTACTCGTCATCTTCCTTGTGCGCGGCACCCGGGGCGGCTGGGGCGGAGGCGGCTACTACCCGCCGCAAGCTCCTCAGGCCGATGACCCAGAGTGGATCCTCGGACAGCGCTTCGCACGGGGGGAGATCGACGAGACAGAATACAAGGCCCGCCTCGAAGCCCTCAGGCGCAGGCCGTGAGGCGGACGGGTCCTGAAACGACCCTCATCGCCGTGGGTGCATGCTACGAAGAGATCACGGCTAATTGACCCCCTCCACGTGCCCGGCTTTTTGGCGTCGACGCCTACGTCGCGCGAGGACGCCCCCGACCGCCAACGCCAAGGCGGTGCTGACCCCAGCGCCGACGAGCGCCGACGCCCAGAACGGCAGATCCGTCGTCGTATGCGCGGCGAACCCGAGCCCTGCCATCCACACGGACCAAAGAACGCCGCCGATTGCGTCGCTCGCGAGGTATCCGCGCAGGGTCATTCGGGTGAGTCCGGCCGTGACCGACGAGGCCAGCCGGCCGCCCGGGAGGAACCGCGCACCGAGCACCGTGACGACGGCGCCAAACCGGCCGAGTTCCTCAATGCCTTCCAGCGTCACGCTGTGCAGCCGTCGGCCCCAACGCCAGCGGTCGACGAGCGGGCTCAGGCTGTGCTTGACGAGCACGTACAGGGCCGCGTCGCCGAGCCATGAGCCAATCGCGGAGAGCAAGATGACCAAGGCGAGATCCCCCCGGCCCTCCGACGCGAGCGAACCACCTGTTGCCACCGCCATCTCGGCGGGGACGGACGGGAAGAAGGCGTCCGCCGCGACGATCGGGACGAGCCCGAACAGCAGTGCTGTCCACGCATCCATAACGGCAAATCAGGACTCCGAAATCACGCTGATGCGACCATGATGCCAGCCGCCATGCAACCAGTGTTGGGCAAGGGTCTACGGTGGGGAATCTGAATTGTTGGCGGGGCGGTCAGATTGCATTCCATCCGTTGTCAGAGGCCAGGACGACGCCGTTGATGTTCGAAGCATCCCGGCTCAGCAGATAGCCGATCGCCGACGCGAGCTCTTCTGCTTCGGCGATCGGCGGGACATTGGCCTGCATCAGGGGGCCCAGAACCTCCAGAGCGAGATCCGACCTGAACTCGGCGTGGATATTGGTCCGCGTTCCGCCTGGTGCGACGGCGTTGACCCGGATTCCCTTCCTCCCGTACATGACCGCTGAGCTCCGGGTCAGCCCGATGACCGCGTGCTTCGAGACCGTATAGGCCACTCCCGCTGCCGAACCCCTGAGACCTGCCTCAGAGGAGACGTTCACGATCGACCCGTAGCCCGCGTCGAGCATGATGGGGACAACCGCTCTCATGAGGCGCATCATCGAGGTCAGGTTCACGTTCAAGACCCTGTCCCACGTCGAATCGTCGACTTCGTGGACCGGCTGGAAGCTGTCCATGATCCCTGCCACGTTGGCGAGTCCGTCGATCCGGCCGCGAGCGGCCGCGACGACGCGCTCGACCGCGGCTTGGCCGCTGATGTCCCCCTCGACTCCTGCGAAGTCGAGTTCCGGGTACTCGGCGACGAGCTTGTCCAGACCCTCACGGCTCACGTCGCTCGCGACAACCCGGCCGCCCTCGCGCGCGACCCTGAGCGCCGTCGCCCGGCCAATGCCGGATGCCGCACCGGTGACGATGACTGTCTGGCCGTCGAAGCGACCAGGGGTGATGTTCTCCTGCCACGCGGACATGCGAAATGCTCCTTTGGCCATAGCCCTATCTGGTCCCGCCGAGCCTTCAACGCCAGTCTGCGCGTCGCTCTGGGTCGGGAGAAGGGACCAAGTGCCTTGCTGCGGCTCGGAGGCCGCGGCGGGGAACGGGGTTGATGCACGGGGTGCCCCCGGCGTCGCATCGGCCTAGTCTTGGGTCATGGAACCGCGGGACCCCCGGCCAGGGTCGGCCCTCGGGCTGACCTCCGCCGAGGCGACAGAGCGGTCCCAGGAGGGACCGACGAACCGCAGGGCCGCCGCTACGAGTCGCAGCTTCTGGGCAATCCTGCGCTCGAATGCACTGACGTATTTCAACGCGATAGTCCTGGCTGGCTTCGCCCTCCTGCTCGTCCTGGGCCGCTGGCAGGACGCGCTCTTCGGACTCACCGCGCTCGCGAACATCGTCATCGGGGCAGGCCAAGAGCTCCGAGCGAAGCGGACCCTCGACCGGCTCAGCATCGTCAGCGCCCCGACGGCCCGCGTCCTTCGCGACGGGCAGGAGCACGAGCTGACCCCCGACCAGGTTGTGCTCGACGACGTCCTCGTCCTCCGGGCGGGAGACCAGGCCGCCGCCGATGCCCTCATCCTGAGTGCACAGCACCTGGACGTGGACGAATCGCTCCTCACCGGCGAGGCCGAGCCCGTGGTGCGTGTCGAGGGCGAGACAGTGCTCTCCGGTTCGGCCATCGTCGGCGGATCCGGATTCGGTCGCGTCACCGCGGTGGGCGAGAGGGCCTACGCCGGGGTCGTTGTCGCCGAGTCGCGCCGCTTCTCCTTGGTCCGATCCGAACTGCACGAGTCTGTCGACCGGCTTCTGAGATGGATCGGATGGGCAGTGCTGCCGTTGGGCGTCCTGGTGCTCAACGCCCAGGTGCAGGTCCAAGGAGGCTGGGCAGCCGCCCTCGGAGATGGACGATGGCGAGAAGCGGCCGTGGACACCGTGGCCGCGGTCATCGCGATGATCCCTCTGGGCCTCGTACTGATGACCAGCGTCGCGTTCGCAGTCGGCGCAGTGGCCTTGGCGCGTCAGCACGTCCTCGTCCAAGAGCTTCCCGCGGTCGAGGGACTGGCCCGCGTCGATGTCGTCTGCCTCGACAAGACCGGGACGCTCACCGACGGGAAGATCGTCCTCGATCGCGTATTCCCCGTGGGTGGCCGTGAGCCGATCCCCGAACCGGCGTGGGCGGCCGCACTCGGGTGGTTCGG
This sequence comes from Sinomonas sp. P47F7, assembly GCF_049332655.1. Lineage (GTDB taxonomy): Bacteria > Actinomycetota > Actinomycetes > Actinomycetales > Micrococcaceae > Sinomonas. The sequence goes on from NZ_CP186327.1 coordinate 412,244, forward strand.
CGCCGATCAGTCAGGCGGTCCCACGGCACGCGGCCTCGGCGAGAGCTTCCCCGCGCTGGACGGGGTGCATTCGACAGCGTCGATCGGCTTCTCCTCCGCCAGGAAGTGGAGCGCCGCGACCCTGACGGGCTCGGCTCGGGGAACGTGGGTGCTGGGTGCCCCCGACGTGATCGCCGAGCTGACACAGTTCGACCTCGGCTCATCCTCGGCTGGCGCAGCTCACGACGGGGCCGCGGCCATGAGTCGAGCGGAGGAACACGCAGCCTCGGGCCTCCGCACGATCCTGCTCGCGCACTCGCCCTCGCCCCTCAGCGAAGAGGACAGCGATGCTCAGCGCGTTCCGGACGGACTGCGCCCCGCCGTTGTCCTGACCTTCCGCGAGACACTCCGGCCCGACGCGGCCCAGACTCTTGCGTACTTCCGCGCCCAAGGCGTCGAGGTCCGCGTGGTCTCGGGCGATCATCCAGAGACCGTCGCAGCCGTCGCACGCGCCGCGGGTCTCGACGCCGGGCCAGGATTCGACGCGCGCGAGCTGCCCGAGGACCCGGACGCATTCGCCCGAGAGGTCGTCGGCCACCGCGTGCTCGGGCGGGTGACGCCCGACCAGAAGAGACGCCTTGTGCACGCGCTCCAGGCCGCGGGCCACACGGTCGCCATGACGGGCGACGGCGTCAACGACGCGCTCGCCGTGAAAGACGCCGACCTCGGCATCGCCATGGCCTCGGGCTCGGCCGCGACGAAGGCAGTCTCGCGGATTGTCCTCCTCGACAACTCCTTCGCGCACTTCCCAGACGTGGTCGCCCAGGGCCGGAAGGTCATGGCCAATATCGAACTCGTCGCTGTGCTCTTCCTGACGAAGACCGCGTACGCGATGCTGCTCTCGGCCTTGCTGGGAGTTCTGCTCGTGGAAACCCCTTTCCTTCCGAGGCAGCTGTCGGTCACGGACGGCCTCACGATCGGGATCCCGGCGTTCTTCCTTGCGCTCCTGCACAACGAGCGGCCCTATGCCCCGGGGTTCCTGCGGCGCGCCGTCGGTTTCGCGCTCCCCAACGGCGCCGTGGTCGCAGTCTGCCTGTTCGCTGTCGCGACCGTCGGCGACGACGCCGGGCTCGAGGCAGCCCAGGTCCGGACCGTGGCGACGCTTTGCCTGACCGCGGTGGGCGTGTGGGTCCTGTCGTGTCAGGCCAGGCCGCTCTCCGGCTTGCGGCGGGTCGTGGTTGCGGCGATGCCTGCCTCCGCCCTCGTCTTCTATCTGATCCCGTCTGCGGCTGGCTTTCTGGACTTCGCAGCGCCACCTGTATGGTTCGGTGCGCTGGGCTCGGGCATCGCGCTCGCGGGGTGCGCGGGTATCGAGGCGGTCCACCGGTTCCGCCTTCGAGGCCGCGCAGGCAGCCGTTTCACGGTCGGCGGCGGTGGCGGCCGGTCCAGGCCAAATAGGCGGCGAGCGTAGCGGCGGAGGCGAAGCCGGCGCTGACGAGCGCCCGCCTGAGTGCCTGGGCGCGACCTTGGGGCTCGGCGGCGACGATCTCGCCGATGCCGCGGATGAAGGCCGAGGCCAGGGTGGCGGCGACAATCCGCTGGGCGGCAGCATCAAGGTGGACGGTGAGCCGATCGAGGTCCTCGGGACGCAGCGTCAGCTCCGGTCCGCCGCGCTCGAGGGCGTCTTCGATGGCGTGCAGCTGGCGGGGGATGCGGGCTGCAGCGTCCAGTAGCTCTCCGCCCGCGTGCGCGAGTCGCCGGGCGACCGCCGGGGGCGTGAAGCGTTCGTAGGCCAGCGCTTCTGCGTAAGGGCCGATGACGGCTGCGAATTGGAAGCCCGGATCGAGTGTGGCCCCCATTCCTTCGGCCATGACGAGCATTCTCAGCAGCAGGGCCAGTTCGCGCGGCAGCTGGAGCCGGTTCCTGCGCACGGCCGCGGTCAGCTCTCTGACGACGGCGCCGATAGGCACCTCGGCCAGCGGCCTGTCCTGGTACAGGCGGGTGACCAAGGCGAGATCGGCGCCGAGCCGGACCAGGTCGGCGCGCCCCCGGCCCGCGGACATGTCTGCGACTGCCCGGGCCGCGGCGCGGCTGTCCCTGCGCGAGAGCGCGATCAGGAGCTCGGCAAGCGTGTCGCGGAGTTCACGGCCGATCCTTCCGACCATCCCGAAGTCGATGAGGCCGATTCGTCCTCCTGAGATCGAGGCGTCTGGTTCGATGAAGAGGTTTCCGGCGTGCGGATCGGCATGGAAGAAGCCGTCTTCGAAGACCATCTTGGCCACGGACTGCGCCGATCGGCTGGCGAGGGCTCGACGGTCGATTCCCGCCGCATCCAAAGCATCGAGGTCACTGACCTTGATGCCCCGGATCCTCTCGAGCGTGAGCACCCTGGACGTGGTGGTCTCCCAGTAGACACGCGGGATGTGCATTCCTCGGTCGGAGGCGAAGCTGGCACCGATCCGTTCGGCGTTCCTGGCTTCGGCCAGATAGTCGAGCTCGGTCCGCAGCGTCGTGGAGAATTCGTCGGCGATGCCCGCCAGATCGTAGTCGGCGGCGGCGTCCCAGTGCTGGACAGCTCTCGCAGCGAGATTGGCGATGATCTCCAAGTCGAGGTCGACCTGCTCAACGATGCCCGGCTTGCGGACCTTCACTACCACCTCTGTGCCGTCTGCCAGTGTGGCCGCGTGGGCCTGTCCCAGAGAAGCGCTCGCGAGCGGCACCGGGTCGAAGGAGGCGAAGACCTCCTCGGGCCTTCCTCCAAGTTCGCGCTCGAGCGTCTCGGCGACCGCCGCGGCGGGGACCGGGGGTGCCTGATCCTGAAGCAGGGAAAGCTCGTCGCGATAGGCGCTCGAGAGGAGATCGGGCCGGGTCGACAGGGCCTGTCCGAGCTTGATGAAGACGGGCCCCAGCTCCTCGAGGGCCAAACGCAGGTGCGCTGGCCTCGTGTGGCCCTCGTGCCCGTCAGGCGTCCCAAGCCGCGGAGCCCTCCGATGCAGTCCGCTCTGCCCGAACACGAAGCCAAGCCCGTGCCGTCCAAGTGTCTCGGCCACCTGTGCATAGCGCTCGAGATGGCTGATCATGCCGTGGCTCTCCCCTGCGGCTGAGAGGTGCGCGCTGCCGCAGTGTTACTGCCCGCCGGCTCCCGCTCGGCCCCACGGGGCGCGTCGTCACGGCCGCCCCGGCTCCGGCGGGCCCACCTATAGGCCTCGTCCGCACCCCATACCAGGAACGGGAACGGGAGAAGTCCGAGCAGCTGCCACGCCTGCGGAGGGGCCGTGCCGAAGACCTCCTGCAGGGGCGGGAGGTAGACGATGGCGGCGCTGAACAGGACTTCGAAGCCGATGCCCCACAGAAGCAGCCTGTTCGTGCCGATGCCGATCTGGGCAAGCGACGCGGTCTGGGTCCGGGCAGCGAAGGCGGTGCCGATCTGGCAGGCGACGATCCCGAGGAAGGTCATCGTGGTGGCCTCGACCCAGACCGCGTGGAGTGGGCCCTGGCTTGTGTCGGCCCCATAGTGCCATCCGCCGGCGAGGAGGGTGGCGAGGAAGCCGGCGGTCACAAGGAGAGCGGAAACTCCCCCAAGGAGCCCCCAGGCTCGGCCCAGCATGGCCCCGTCGATGACGTTCTGCCCGCGCGGGCGGGGCGGCCGGTCCATGGTTCCAGGATCCTCCGGCTCGCGGCCCAAGGCCAGGGCAGGAAGGGTCTCGGTTCCGAGGTCGACCGCCAGGATCTGCATGACGGTGAGGGGGAGCGGGATGCCCCCTCCGGCCACGGCGTACAGCAGGAACGGCACGACCTCGGGGGTCGCGTGGGCGAAGATGTAGACGATGAACTTGCGGACGTTGTCATAGACCCGGCGCCCGGACTGGACGGCGCTGACGATCGTGGCGAAGTCGTCGTCCGTCAGGACCATGGTGGCGGCCTCCCGTGCGACGTCCGTGCCCGATCGGCCCATGGCGACGCCGATGTCCGCGTGCCGGAGTGCGGGGGCGTCGTTCACACCGTCGCCGGTCACGGCGACCACCTGGCCCAAGTCCTGCAGAGCGTCCGCGATGCGGAGCTTCGCTTCGGGGGAGCTGCGGGCGAAGATGACCTCGTCCCTGGAGGCGAGGAGCGCGTCGAGGCTGCCCTCGGGCATTCGGTCGAGCTCCGGGCCGCTGATCACGCGGATTCCGGCGTCGCCTATTCCGATCCGTGAGGCGATGCCTCGGGCAGTGAGCCCGTGGTCGCCCGTGACGATCAGGAGGCGGATGCCAGCCCGGTGACACCGGGCGACGGCGTCCGCGACTTCGGGGCGGGGCGGGTCGAGCATCGCAACGATGCCCAGCAGGGTCAGTCCCTGCTCGGCCTCCTGCCGGCTCAGTTCGCCTGCGCGCCCGGCCGGGAGCTTGCGCTCGGCGACGGCCAGGACACGGAGTCCTTGATCGGCCCAGGTATCTACGGTCTCTGCGACGACGGCGCGCAGCCCAGGAGTGAGCGGTTCGGTCCGATCTCCCGCGGTTCCCACGGCGATGCACAGGGGCACCACCTCCTCCGGTGCCCCCTTGCAGTGAAGGCGAGTCTCGCCGTCGTCCATTCGATCTATTGTGGACATGCGCCGCAGCACGGGGTCGAAATGATATTGGGTCAGCCGTTCTGTTCCCGCGCGGTCCGGCGCTTGGCCTAGCTGAGCAGCGGCGTGCAGGAGGGCGAGCTCGGTGGGGTCGCCGCTTTCGGTGCTGTTGGCCCCGAGTGAGGCGTTGTTGCACGCGACGGCCGCCGCGGCCAGCCTCGCGGCGGGCGAGCCCGGCGCAGCAGGATCGTGCGGGGCTTCCCCCAGCTCAAGGCTCCCGTCGGCGGTCCACAGCTTCAGGACCCGCATCCTGTTCATAGTCAGGGTCCCCGTCTTGTCCGTGCAGATGACGCTGGTGGAGCCGAGCGTCTCCACCGCCGAGATCCGCTTCACGAGCGCGCCCTCGCGGGCCAAGAGCCGCACTCCCACCGCGAGGGCGAGTGTGATCGTGGGGAGGAGGCCCTCGGGGACGTTCGCGACCAACAGCCCGATCGCAAAGCTGAAGGTGTCGTGGAGGGAGAGCCCCGCGAGGAGGGTGCCCACCGGGATGAAGGCCACGCCCATCGCGACCGCGACGACGGCGATCACCTTCGCCACGCGCGTGACCTGCCTCTCGAGCGGGCTGCTCTCGTGCCCGACCCGTTCGGAAAGGGCCGCGATCCGGCCGAGCTCGGTGTGCATTCCGGTGGCGAACACGACGGCGGTCGCCTCCCCACCCGTGCAGTTCGTGCCGCTGAAAACCATGTCCTGAGCGTCGATGAGGCGGCCGGATCTCCATTCGGCCGTAGCTGTGCGCAGGACGGGCAGGGATTCGCCCGTGAGCGTCGAGACGTCCATCTCGACCGAGCCGTCCAGGAGCCTCGCATCTGCCGAGACGCGGTCGCCTTCCCGCACCACGACGACGTCGCCGGGCACGAGGCCGCTCGCCTCGAGGACGGTCTCCTGGCCGCCTCGCACTACCCGTGCGGTGGGCGGGAGGAACGCGGAGAGAGCCTCGACCGCGCGTTCGGCGTGGCGTTCCTGCAGGAACGCAAACGCCGCGTTGAGGATCACGACGGCGACAATCGCCGCGGCCAGCGGACCGGACCCGCTTGCGTAGCTCAGGACTGCGGCGAGCCACAGGAGCAACGCGAGGGGGTGGGTTAACTGCCGCAGGATCTGGCGGGGCCATTCGAGGCCACCCCGGCGGGAGAGGACGTTAGGCCCATAGAGGGTGAGCCGCCTGGCGGCTTCCCGCTCGGAAAGGCCGCTTCGTGCGGCGTGGAGTTCGTGGAGAAGCCTGTCGGCAGCACCGTGCGGATCCGCCTCCGCTGTTGGTCCGTCTGCGGGGGCCTCGGCGGCCGAAGGCTCCATGTCACTCAGTAGATCGCCCGCGCCAAGGCCAGTGGTAGGGACCAAAGTCCGGAGCCAGGCTGTCTGTCCCCGCACCCGATCAGAGTCCCCGAGGCGCCGTTGTCGCCGATCGCGACGTAGTAGATGGTCAGCGGGGCGACCTGCTCGGGCAGGCCGTTCGGCGGCGGTTCAGGCGTCGTTGCCCGGGCCGGGGCGCTGGGCCTGGGCGCGGCGGACGACGGCGGTGCGGTCGGTGTCGTTGTCGAGGTTCCCGTTGGCGTTGGGACTGGGAGGGGCTTTGGGGCGCGGTAACGGCGGGGAAGGAACTTTGCGTGGGGGCGGCGGCGGGCGGGCCGAAGCAGCCCGAGAGGGCTAGCGCGATGCCGAGCCCGAGGGCGGCGAATGCGGGACGCTGGACTCTGGCCATGGTGGCCCCCTTGGGTGCGGTCTTTCCCTATTCCGCAGCGGCGCGCCGGAGGCCGGCCAGATGGGAAGCCCACCGGGCGGGGTCGGTGACGACAAACTGCCTTCCGGACACGAGGGCCGGGATGACGCGGACCACGAAGGCCTTTTCGCCGTACTGCCATGGGAAGAGCGGACGTTCAAGGAATTCGCCGACCTCGGATGCGCCTACCGCGGGCTCGAGTATGCCGTTGAGCACCACGGACCACGCCTCGTTGGTGGCCGGCTCGAAGCCGTCCGCCTCGAACGCCACGGCGGCTTCCTGATTCGACGCGGTCAGCTTGGTTCCTGGGTCGGTCCGAAACACGACGGTCCTGTCGTCGACGACGAAGTTCACCGGGAACAGCTCAAGGCGTTCCGCTCCGGGGATCGCGAGCCTTCCGACCACAGAGGTCCGTAGGCGAGCCCAGCACTCTTCGGGGGAGAGTTCGTGCACGAGCGGATATCGCATGGGCCGCGCTGGCATGACCACAGTCTAGGTCGGGCGGTCAGTCGCAGACAGGGCCCTATGGATCTGGGCCCGAGGGTGGACGCTCCGGCCCGTCGAGGCCCATGATCTCTCATGGGGTTTCTCCGTGCTGTCCGTCGCTACCCCGTGGTCATCGCCGGGTTGGCTGTCCTTGCGGTAGCGCTCACCCTCGCAGGGGTTGGGCTGGGCCTCGCATCGGCGCTCGTCTCGGCAGTGTTCGCGGCGGCGGTGGGAATGTGGACGTTTGCCGGCATGGTCCGAGAAATCGTCCACGGCCGGTGGGGGCTCGATCTGCTTGCCGTGACGGCCATCGCGGCGACCCTTGCCGTCGGGGAGTACGTCGCCGCCGTCATCATCGTGCTCATGCTCACGGGAGGCGGCGCGCTCGAGGACTTTGCGGCAGGGCGTGCCAGGCATGAGCTCACCGCCCTCTTGGAGCGCGCCCCGCACGTTGCGCATCGGCAGGCCGCGGACGGTTCGGTGCAGGACATCGGGCTCGACGAAGTCCGCGTGGACGACGTCCTCGTGGTTCGGCCGAACGAGGTGGTCCCGGTCGACGGCCTCCTCGTCTCCGCGGCCGGGGTCTTCGACGAGTCCTCGCTCACGGGGGAGAGCCTGCCCGCCGAGCGTTCTGCAGGAGAGACAGTCCTGAGCGGTTCCGTCAACGGCACCGGGGCGGTGCTGTTGCGGGCGACGACGACGGCCGCCGAGAGCCAGTTCTCCCAGATTGTCGCCCTCGTGCGCCAGGCTGCGGAGAGCCGCGCGCCCGTGGTGCGCCTGGCCGACCGCTACGCAGTCCCCTTCACCCTCTTCTCACTGGCCCTCGCAGGCCTGGGCTGGTGGCTCTCTGGAAGCCCGCTCCGGTTCGCCGAGGTGCTCGTGGTGGCCACGCCATGCCCCTTGCTGATCGCCGCCCCAGTGGCCTTCCTGGGCGGTATGAGCCGCGCGTCCAAGAACGGGGTGATCGTGAAGGGTGGGGCGGTCCTCGAGCTGCTGGCCCGCGTGCGCACGGTGGCGTTCGACAAGACCGGGACGCTCACGCTGGGCCGGCCTGAGCTCGTCGCGGTGGTCCCGGCACCCGGTCTGGACCCGGATGAGCTGCTGGCGCTGACTGCCTCGGCAGAGCGATATTCGTCGCACGCCCTTGCCGCCACAGTCGTCTCGGCTGCGACAGCTCGTGGCGTTGCCCTGCTGCCTGTAGAGGAGGCAGAGGAGGTGGCGACGAATGGCGTCAGCGCTCGCGTGGGCGGCCGCGAAGTGCTGGTCGGGAAGCGTGCCTTCGTCGAGGACGCCACTGGGCAGCAGATCGTCGAGCCAGCCCTTCGCCCCGGGGAGCTCGCCGTCTACGTCGGGGTCGACGGCGAGCCCGGCGGCGTCATCGTACTCAGTGACGCGCCTCGCCCTGAGGCGCAGGCGACCTTGGAGCGCCTCAAGGAGGCCGGCGCGGCTCATGTCCTCATGCTCACTGGCGACGCGGTGTCCACCGCTCGAAGCATCGCCGCGGACCTCGGTGTCACCGAGGTCCGCGCCGAGCTCCTTCCGCTCGACAAGGTCGAGATTGTCAGGCACGCATCGCCGCGTCCCGTGCTCATGGTCGGCGACGGCGTCAATGATGCGCCGGTGCTGGCTGCCGCGGATGTCGGCATCGCGATGGGTGCCCGCGGCTCGACCGCGGCCAGCGAGTCGGCCGGCGCGGTGGTCCTCGTCGAAGACCTCACTCGCACGGCCAAGGCCGTCGAGATCGCCCAGCACACCGTCCGCGTCGCCCTGCAATCCATCTGGCTCGGCATCGCCCTGAGCGTCGGCCTCATGGCGGTCGCCCTCACGGGTGCGCTCCCGCCTGTGGCCGGCGCGCTGCTCCAGGAACTCGTGGACCTCGCTACCATCCTCAACGCCCTGCGCGCTCTCGGCCGGAGCAGGACACCGCCCCTACCGGGCGGTCAACCGGTCTCCGCGAGTATCCCGCGGCACGTCAGCCAGTCCTGAGCCATTGCCACGGAACATGCGGAGCGGCCTCGCTACCGTGGCGCGGCTCGCTACCGTGGCGAGGCGAGGCTGACTTCCTCGAGGTATTCGGGGACGCGCGCGGGCCAGCCGAGTTCGTGCCGGATCCGGCGGCGGAGCGCGTCCGAGGCTCCGAGTTCCCCGTGGGTCACGTACGCCATGCGCGGCGGTGCGTCCGCGTGGCTCATCCAGCGCAGGATCGCGTCGGCGTCGGCGTGGGCGGAGAGATTCTCGACGCTGACCACCTCGGCCCGGATCAGCACGTCCCGGCCGTACACGCGAAGCGTCCGCGCGCCACTTTGGAGCGCGGCCCCGCGCGTTCCGCCCGCCTGGTAGCCGCTGAGGACGATGCAGTTGCGGGGGTCGTCAGCGTAAGCCTCGAGATGGTGCAGCACACGACCGCCCGTCAGCATGCCGCTCGCCGAGATGATCACCATCGGACCGCCGCGGAGGTTCAGGAGCTTCGAGTCGTCCACCGTGCTCACCATGATGGGCAATCTGTACATCTCGCGGAACTCGGCATCTGTGATCCGGTGTTCTTCCCGGTGGTGCTGGTAAATGTCCGTCGCGTCGACCGCCATGGGGCTGTTGAGGTAGATGGGGATGTCGGGGATCCGGTGCTTTCGAAGCAACCGCGACAGGTGCAGCATGAGCGTCTCCGCGCGCCCCACCGCGAAAGAGGCGATGAGGACAACGCCGCCCCGCTTCGCCACTCGGTTCACGACCTCGCCGAGCTCATGCTCGGCGTCCTCATCAGGATGCGCACGGTCCCCGTACGTCGATTCGGTGACAAGCACGTCACACCGCTCAAGCCGGGCTGGGGGATACATGAGCGGGTCGTCGTCGCGGCCGAGGTCGCCGGTGAAGTGGACCGAATGCCCGGCGGCCTCGAGGTGCACCTGCGATGCACCCAAGATGTGCCCTGCGGGCCGGAAGGTCACGCGCATCCCGTCGCCGACGTCGACAGGCCGGTCGAAGGCCTGCGGGCTGAAGCTCCCGAGTGAGCGCACCGCGTCCTCGGCGGTGTAGAGCGGTCGCGGCGTCTCATGCCGGGACGACTTCCGCCGCAAAGCAGTCTCGGCCTCTTCCTCCTGCAGATGCCCACTGTCCGGAAGAAGGAGAGTGCACAGCTCCGCGGTGCCGTGCGTCGAATACACCGGCCCGCGGAAGCCATCCCGCACCAGTGCCGGCACATACCCGGTGTGGTCGAGGTGCGCATGAGTGAGCACCACGGCATCGATCGAGGCCGGCGGCACCGGGAACGGCCGACGGTTGCGCTCCCGGACGATCTTGTAGCCCTGGAACAAGCCGCAGTCGACAAGGATCCGCCGGTGTCCATGCTCGACGAGATACCGTGAGCCGGTGACCGTGTCTGTCGCCCCGAGGAACCTCAGGCGAGCGGCGCCGTCGTCCTCCATAGTCCGTCACGTCCTCCCTCCGGCACGAGTCTCGCCCGCGCCTGGCCGGAGGGACAGAGCATTAGGCCCCAGTCCCACCGGAGTGCAGGAGTTAGGGACGGCATCGGGACCTTGGTCGGTGGGCGCTGACCGGACTCGGTTCTAGACTTTCGCCATGGCGACGCAGAAGCCGAAAAACCCCGCACTCACGGAGCTCTCGCGGGAGGCGTGCTGGGCTCATCTGCGCACGGCCGTCCTCGGCAGGTTGGCGGTCGCAGGCAGGGAGCACCCGGAGCTGTTCCCGATCAATTACCTCGTGGACCGCGGCACAGTCCTGTTCCGCACTGACCCGGGCACGAAGCTCGCAGCGTCGATGGACAAGGCGCTCGTGACGTTCGAAGTGGACGGCTACCTGCCAGACACTCATGAAGCATGGTCCGTCGTCGTCAAGGGCACCCTCGAACCGGTGCTCGAAACAGCAGAGGTGGTCGACGCCGTCGCGCTTCCCCTCTTCCCCTGGCAAGGTGGAGCTAAGGCGTTCTTCGTCCGAATCGTGCCGGACGTCCTCTCCGGCCGTCGATTTGCGGTGGCCGACCCGTCCCAATGGGTGTCGCCACTCACGGGCATCCGGCGATCGGCCGAGGAGTGAGACGATCCCGGAGCCGAAACGGGACAAAGTTCCCTAGCAGAGGCGATGTCCGAGTCAGACTCTAATGGTGTGGACACGTCAGCGTCAGCCATAGCGTCCGTTGCACGCCTCGAGGCCGATGGGATCTACCTCGGATGGGGGTCGTTCACCATCCAGCTAGGGAACCTCCTCGTCATCGCGGCGATGATCGCCCTGTTCGTCATCGCCCTGATCTTGCCCTTCCCCGGAGGGAAGGACCGCAGATGAGTGCGCCGGCTAGCCCTCCGTCCGGCGGCGGTACGCCTGCGGGAGGCCGCATCGTGACCTGGACCGGCAGATTCCGCGGCTGGTCGCTTCGTTCCCTCCCCCCGGAGAAGCTGCTCCCCGAGACACAGCCGAGCTACGTCGCCTCCTGGATCTATGTCTTCGGCATGGCCACCATCGCCGCGCTTGTCTACGTGCTCGTCTCCGGCATCGTCCTGGCACTCAACGGCCCCGCCTGGTACCACGCCTCCGATACCGGCCATTTCGTCAACAGCACGCACCTCTGGAGCGTGGAGCTGTTCTTCATGTTCATGGTCATCCACCTGTGGGGGAAGTTCTGGATGGCAGCTTGGCGCGGCGGGCGGGCGCTCACCTGGATCACGGGGGTGATCGCCTTCGTCGTCTCCCTCGTCACAGCCTTCACGGGCTACCTCCTCCAGACCAACTTCGACTCCCAGTGGATCGCGTTCCAGGCAAAGGACGCCCTCAACGCCGTCGGCGTCGGAGCATGGTTCAACGTCGCCAACCTCGGCCAGATCCTCATGTGGCACATCGTGCTCCTCCCGCTCGCGGTGGGGGTTGTCGTCGTCCTCCACGTCCTCCTGGTCCGCGTGCACGGTGTTGTCCCACCTCTCGAGGCCTCCGAATCCGACGCGCAGCTCCGCGTCGGATCGTCTGAGGTCGCTGAAGAGGAACACGGAGGAGCGGCATGACTGCCACCGTTGGTCGGCCGGCAGTCCGGGGCCACGGCGACCACCTCGACCGGCGTCCCTGGGCTGGCTCCGTGCGGGAATACGACCTCGTCAAGGAGCTCCTCTACGCTCTCATCGTCGTCGGCCTTCTCACCGTAGGCCTGGCCGCCGTCGTCGGCTCCCCGGACGAAGCGCCGGTGACGCTCAGGCAATGGGCAACCACGGCTCCCTCCGACTTCGTGGCGACGGCGACTGCAGAGCTCGGTGGCACGAGCGTCACGGCTCAGTACGGGCCGCCCTACAACTCGACCGAAGGCGCGAGCCAGACACTCGGTCCGATCGACCTCCAGGGCCTTTCCGGCGTGCGCCTGCCCATCGATACCGCGCAGGACTTCGTGATCGGCCCCCTCCAGACCCTGCCCCAGGCGGCCGCCGAGCTCGCAGCGTTGAACGCCGCGAGCGACAAGCAGCGCACCGATTGGACGGCCGCCTACTCCGATGCGCTCTCCAAGGCGCCCGACGGCGACCCCGCCAAGGCGGCGCCGGGTGACTACGGTCCCGTCCCCGGCTTGGACAACGCGTTGTTGGCGATGGCGCAGAAGGGCACTCTCGACAGCGTGCTCGACGGCGGGACGCTCGCAGGGATGGACCACACCCGTACCGTGCTGTTCCTCGGCGACGGGCAGTACTTCAAGGGCCTCGCCGACAGCCAGCACCTCACGGGCGGCCAGTGGGGCATGATGAACGAGACCGGCAACTACCCCGGCCAGTCGTGGCTCTGGCTGTTCTCATTCTGGTATCAGATCCCGCCGTTCAACGGGCTCTCGAACGCGGACCTCGTGATCAGCGGGATCATGGTGCTCCTCACCTTGGTGCTCATGCTTCTGCCCTTCATCCCGGGCCTCCGCTCGATTCCCCGGTTCATCCCGATTCACAGGCTCATCTGGCGGGACTACTACAAGCGGGCGCGGAATCCTCACACCGCTGCCGCAAAGCCGGCTGACGGCGAGGGCACGACGGGGATGGGAAGAACTTAGCGCTCTCCGGACCGGTGGGCAGCTTCGCGCGCCGCGATGTGCGGGAAAGCCATCAGGCGAGTGCGAGAAAGAGCCTTTCCAGCTGCTTCACGTCCAAGGTTCTGGGGTCTTCCGTGGTGAGGCAATGCTGAAGTCCGGTCGAGACGAGAGCATAGCCGGCTCGGCTGAGCGCCTTGTTGACGGCGGCGAGCTGGGTGAGCACGTCTTCGCATTCGGCGCTGTTCTCCATCATGCGGATGACCGTGGCCAGGTGGCCGTGGGCGCGTTTCATCCGGGTGATGATCGCCTTCGTCTCGTCAGGCTCCAGTTGCATTCTGTGGCTCCTCGTCAGTGGCTGTCAGGGTGTCGAGCATCTGGCCGATCCGCTTCCGCGCGTCGGCGACAACATCCACCAGGTCGGGATGGTCGGTGAGCGCGTGCAGCACATCCGGGTCGAGGACGGTGACGGTGGTCGAATCGTCTCCCACGCTCGTGACGACCACATTGCAGGGCAGCAGGGCGGCGATCCGTGGGTCAGCCAGGAGGGCGGCGTGCGCCAATTGGGGCCGACAGGCGCCAAGTATGACTTGCGGGGGAATCTCGACCCCCAGTTTCGCCCTCAGTGTCGCGCTCAGGTCGATCTCGGTGAGCACTCCGAATCCCGCATCGTCAAGTGCGCCGCGGACGAGCGTGAGTGTCTTGTCATGGGGTGCCGCGATTATCGCGGTGAGTGTGAAGTCAGCCATCTCTTTCCTTCCCTTTCGCCTCATCGTACAACCCCCTGGGGGGATATGCTAACCTCATCGTATCCCCCCAGGGGGTTATTGAGATGGCCGCGACGATACGACTCCCTCGAGTCCGATGTGAGGAAACAGGATGACAGCCACCGCCGACGAATCAGGACTGCGGTCTCAGGGGCACGGCAAACGTGTCCTCGACGACCTGTCACCGCTCCATCGCGAACTGCGCCGAGCGATCCCCGAGGTCTACAAGGGGTTCGGCGCCCTTTCGCAGGCGGCTTTTGCGGACGGTGCGATGGACCGCAAGACCAAGGAGCTCATCGCCATGGCGATCGGCGTGGCTGAGGGCTGCGACGGGTGTATCGCTTCGCATGCCCAGGCCGCAGCCCGGGCGGGTGCCACGCGCCAGGAGGCTGCTGAGGCAATCGGCGTCACCTTTCTGATGCACGGCGGGCCTGCGACCATCCACGGGGCCCGCGCCTACAGCGCCTTCTGCGAGTTCGCCGACGCCTTCGAAACCGGCGAAGTTTCTGCCTGACAGATCACCGACAACAGAAAGGACCAAGCACAGCCATGTGTCGACCTATCCGCTGCACAACCTGCGGCAAGACCACGTGGGCCGGATGCGGCCAACACGTCGCCCAGGTCAAGGCCACCGTTCCCACTGGCCAGTGGTGCTCAGGCCACCCCGACGCTGACCCCAAGAGCGACTGGTTCGGCAGCCTGCTGGAACAGGCTTCGAGGAGTTGGCCGCGTTTGGGTCGTCGTCTGCCCCCCAGCTAGGCCGCTTCGGCCCCTCGCCGTCCGGAAGGGCTTTTGGCACTGCCATTTCCGAGCGCGTCCGCCCAAACTTGGCACAGCCGCAGTGTACGTCCCTGGCGGCGAGCGAAGGAGATGGCAGTGCCCGACAGCGAGCCGGCAGCTTCACCGAGTGCCCCTCCCGTGAGCTTCTCCGTGGATTACCCGGACCGTGAGCTCGACCGCCTTAGCACGGCGTTCCGAATCATCCTCGGGATCCCGTTTGCGATCGTCGTGTCCAGTATCGGCAGCACGACGTTGAACACCGCGTCCACCGGGCGGGACCTCGTGATCAATGGCACGGGTCTCCTCTTCCTGCCGCCGCTGCTGATGATCCTCTTCCGCCAGAAATACCCCCGGTGGTGGTTCGACTGGAACCTCCAGTTGCTGCGCCTGGTCAACCGGCTTGCTGCATACCTCCTGCTCTTGGATGACCACTACCCTGCAACCGACGACGAGCAAGCCGTGCGTCTGGACCTTCGGTATCCCGACGCGCGGGTTGATCTCAACCGATGGCTGCCCCTCGTGAAGTGGTTCTTGGCGATTCCGCACTACATCGTCCTCGCCTTCCTCTTCGTCGGCGCGGTGGTCGCGGCGGTAATAGCCTGGTTTGCCATCATCTTCACTGGTCGCTACCCGCGCGGACTGTTCAATTTCGTGGTGGGCGTGATGCGTTGGAACGTGCGCGTGGTCGCCTACGCGGGGATTCTCGTCACCGACGCTTACCCACCCTTCCGGCTGCGCCCCTGACGAGCATTCCTTGGTGGGGGTGCTGGCGGAACGCCACGGACGGGTGGATGGCGACGACCGCCACGCCGGCGCGCCGGTCCGAGTGCTGGGTGTGGGCGGAGACCCGGTTGCAGGGGGATCCCAGACGTGCATCGTCGGCCCTTGTCAGTGCTCGCGGTGTCACGGGGGGAGGGCCGGCGGGCTGCGTCGCGGCCTGGCGAGGGCGGCCAGGGCCGCTGCGGCAGTGAGGGTGGCCAGGGCCTGGGCTACGGCAGCGAGGGCCTTGGCGGGGTACCAGACCGGCTCGTACATCGCGGGCAGGGGCCCGAGGGCGGGGATGTCGATGTACCGGTAGAGCAGCAGGGCCGCGAGGCCGCCTGCGGCGGCGGCGAGGGCGAGGGCGAAGGCCGGGCGGGTCCCGCGCACGAGCACGTACAGGGCGACCAGGACGGCCGCGGCGGCCTCGGCGAGGAACAGGTTCCCTTCCCCGATCCCTGCAGGGGCGGCGGCCTGGTAGCCGGGGGCAAGGAGGGCGTGGACGGCGGCGTCGACGGCGAGGCCGACGGCGGTGAGGGCCCGCAGCGCCGCAGGGGCCGGCGTCGGGTGCCCGCGGCGGGGTCTCCTGTGCTTCAAGGGGGCCTACTTCACGGTCAAGGTGCCGTGCATGTTGGAGTGGTACTGGCAGTGGTAGGCGTATGTGCCGGGCTTGGCGGGGGCGGTGAAGGTTACGGTCTGCCCGGGCGCTGCGGTGACGGTGAAGGAGCCGTCGTTGGCGGTCAGGGTGTGGGCCTCGGAGTCCATGTTCATCACCGTCACGCTCGCCCCCGGGGCCACTGGACCGGGGTCGGAGTAGGCGAAGGCCTTGATGTGGACCGTCGCGGCGGCGACGCTGCCTACCGCGGTGGGGGCGCCCATGGCCATGCCCGGGTCCATCGATGCCCCAGTTGTGGCGGGAGAGCTGGAGGCGCCCGAGGGGGTGCCGGTGGTGGGGCCCGAGCAGCCGGCGGCACCCAGGGCCGCGGCGCCTGCGAGGGCTAGGGCCGCCAGGGCTCTGCGCGGGGAGTGGGTTCGGTTCATGGTGGTGTGCCTTCCGGGATTGGCTGGAGGTCCCGAGCGTGCCACACGGCTCGGGGTGCTTGGTCGGCGGTGCTCAGGTGGGGTGGCTGGAGACGAGGTGGGCGTAGACGACGGTGTTGTCCAGGTACTGGCCGGTGCCCGGGTCGTAGCCGCCGCAGGTGATCAGGCGCAGCTCGGCCCGGTCGGCGTTGCGGTAGACCTCCACGGTGGGGAAGCCGGACTTGTGGTAGACGTCGACCCTGTCCACGGCGAACACCGCGGCGGTGCGGTCCGCGCGCACGATGGTGACCTCCGCGCCGGGGGCGAGTTCGTGGAGGCGGTAGAACACCCCGACGGGGGTGCCGATCGCGTTGACGTGCCCGAGGATCACCGCGGACCCTGCGACCCCGGGGGCCACCGAGCCGGTGTACCAGCCGGCCGGGGACCCGGGTGCCCCGGGCGGGACGGCGACTTCCCCGTCGGGCTGCCGGCCGAGCTGGATCAGGGGGGTGTCCACGGCGATCGAGGGTGCCTGGAGGTTGATCGGATCCGAGGCGGGCAGGACCTGCCCGGACGGAGCGGGGGGCGCCGCGGCCGGGTTCGGCTGGCCCGCCTGGGTGCTGGCCCCTCCGGTGGCCGTGGGAGGGACGGATGCCGGTGGGGAGGCCGGAGCCGCCGAGGCGGTGGCGGCCGGTGCCTGGCCGGCGGCGGGGTCGCCGTCGGCCAGGCCGAGGCCGATCCCGGCCAGCCCGCCGGCCAAGAGCAGCGCGGCGGCCGCGGACGCCGCGGTGGCGCGCGAGCGGCTGCCGGTGCTGCTGCCTCCGGTCATCGGATTGGTCTCCTCAGGCCGCCGGGCGCGCTCAGGCCTTGGCGGCCACACGCCGGCGGATCGCGTACGCGGCCCCGGCCGCGGCGAGCAGGCCGGCTCCTGCGGCGACCAGTGCCGTATCGGGGCCCTGCTGCTGGGCTGGGTGGCGATCCCGGTGCCGGGGGCGCCGGCGGGCATCGCGGTCAAGGTCCCGCACAGGGCCGGGAGGTCGCGGCGAGGGGAAGGGAGGGCACGAGGTCGCTGGGCTCGCTCTGAGCCGCCGCCGGTAGGGTCGCGGGGTCGAGGCCGTGGACGACGACGACGGCGGTGCCGGACTTGAGTGAGGCCAGGGTCTTGTCGTCAAGGGTGATGGTGCGCTGGTAGGTGAAGGAGGAACCCATCCCCGCCACGGACAGGTCGGTGCCTGCGGCAGGGCTGGTGTCCCCGCTGGTGGAGAGGGTGGTGCCGATGCCGCCGTAGAACGGGCGCCCTCGGTGGTGCTGATTACGCCGTCGCCGCTGGTGTCAGCGGAGGGGCCGGGGCAGGTGCCCTTGGCGCCGATGTGGATGTGCTGGACGTGCGGGTAGGGCTTGCCGTTGAACGTCGCGGCCAGGCCGGTGACCTTCTCGGTCACGGTGGCCTGGTTCCCGTTCAGGGTGATCATCGCGGTGCCGGAGGCGTTGGAGCCGTTGATTGAGGCCAGATTCGCCTGGTAGGTGGTGCCGTCGGCCGCCAGGGCCGGGCCCATGGACAGGGCCAGTGCCCCGAGGGCGAGGGCTGGGGCGATCAGGAGGGCAGACTTCTTCATGATGGATTCTCCTTCGAGAGCTCGTTCCGCGTCTCCGGATGCCGGAGGCGCCGGTCGCCGGGCCCAGGAGCAGTCCGACACGGAACATTCGGTGCGGGGGCGGTGCGCGGATTGGTCCGGCTGGTCTTCACTCGCTCCAGCAGGCCAGCACGTCGGTGGCGATCTGGTAGGCCAGGGAAGGCCGGGAGATCCCCTCGGGCCCGACCGGCTCTCCCATTCCCGTGGCGTCCACGGTCAGGGTGAAGCTGTCCTTGGCGAAGACCACGGTACCCGTGCGGCTCTGGTAGCCCGGCAGGCCCAGGTTCGCGAGCCCTTCGATCGGGGCCGCCCCCACTGCCCGTGCGGCGTCCCGGGCCCCGGAGCGGGCGGCGGCCGGGTCTGCAGACTCCTCCACCGAGAGCACCAGGGACCCGCCGGGGAGGCGGTAGGTGCAGGTGTACTGGCCGTCCGCCCACCTCGGGGCCGGTGCCGGGGCCGCGGCCAGGGCCAGGATCTGGGCGATCCTGGCCCTGATCTCCTGCCCGCACACCATCGTCGCCGTCGCCGAGGGGCCGCCCGCGGACGCACCGGGGGACGGGGCCTGCGACGGTGCCGCGGCGGGCGAGGACGCAGCTGTGCCCGGGGCTGGTGCCGCGGCCGGAACTCCGCCCGCGGCGCAGCCGCTCAGCACCAGCACCGCGCCCGCCAGGGCCGCGGATCTGCGGATAAGCCTGTGCGCCATTCGTATCCTCCAAGGTCCCTGGTCCCGACGCCTCACGGTTCGGAGCCGAGGCCACGGCGGACTGGACACGGCTCCGGGCCGATCAGGAGTTCCGGGCCTCAGACCGCGGAACCCGGGGTGACTCGCCTCGGAGGGTCTGGAGACGGCCGCCCATCCAAGGGAGGGCAATCCGGCCGGGGCTTGGGTTCCGAATGGTCGGTGTCCGAGCGGGCCAGCGGCCGTCCGGCCGGACCGCCGTCCCAGCCGGCCGCCTCCACGAAGGAAGTGTGCCATGAGTGAACGACTCGCCACGGCGCGGCCCGCTTTGCGGGCCCTCCTGGCCGTGCTAGCCGGGCTTGTCCTAGCCACGGGCGGGGTCGCCGCGACGGCCTTCGCCGCCGGATCCACCGTCCTGCCGGTCTCCAGCGCCACGACCCCGGCCTGGACCGGCGGGCAGACCGTGACCATCCAGTACCCCCAGGACTACTTCTGCGACACCAGTGTGGCCGCCTCGACCCGTCCGGATGCGAAGTCGGCACTCCCGCGAACCGGGGCCCGGTCGCGAACCCGGACCGCTCGGTGCTCTACGTCCTCGTCCCGCTCTTCGCCAACCCGTCCCCAGCCCCGATGTGCGCCGTGGCGAGCTGCCCCAACCACCCCCTCGATATCGACCTGTCCCGGATCGCCGGCGCCCTGGGGCCTCTCGGGCGCTGTCGCCTCGGTGCCGCTTCCTGCCCACAGCCACATCCTGACGGACCGGCGGGCGGATGGTGGCAGGTCAAGGTCGTCGCCGTGGCCACCCAGACGGCATGGGCCCAGCTCGCGGCGGGCAAGTCCCAGTCCACAATGGATGCCCTGCTCGCGACTCCCGGCAGCGGCGTCATCGGACCTGTGCCGACCAACCTGTACCTGTTCTTCAACGTCGTGGGGCGGTGACCGCCATGACCCTGAACACCCTGGTCCTGGGCTCCGGCGCGGGCGCCATCAGCCAGCGGCCCGCAGTGGGCTGCCTGCCCTGGCGGCCCTGGCCGGGACCGCCGCGGTCGTCGCGGGCCTGCTCCTTCCCTGGCTGACGGTCTTCGCCGGCACCGCGCCCCTTGACGGGATCGCCGCAGGCGGGGCATCCTGGCCGGAATCGGAACCGGGGCCGGGCTGCTCGTCCTCCTCGCGCACCGCTACCGCTGGGCCGCGGGCCGCTGGCTGGCCCTCGGCGGCGCGGCCGTCGTCCTCGGCGGGGCCCTGTGGTCGGCCCGGGCCGTGGCCGAGTACGCAGCGGACCCGGCCCGGCCGCCGTACTGGCCTCCCCGGCCCCCGGCCCGGGGCCCTGGGTGCTCGCCGCTGGCGCCGCACTCGTCGCGGCGGCCTCGCTCGCCCCGGTCCCGGGCAGGGCGACACCCCCGGGGCTGGGGGCCAGGCTCGGCCTGGCCTCCACGGCATTCGCTGCAGGATGGGTCCACCTGCTGCTGGCGCCCGAGCACTGGGGGGAATCCGCCATCCTCGGCGTCGGCTTCCTCGGAGCAGGCCTGCTCCAGCTTGCCCTCGCGATCGCGATCGTCGCCCGCCCCACCCTGCCGGCGCACTTCGCGCTCGTGGTCCTGAACGTGGCCCTGGTCGTCATATGGCTCTACGCGGTGTTCGTGGGGCTCCCACTGGGAGAGGTCCACGACCACACGGCGGGGGGCTGGGTCGTGGGGGCCGGGGAGCCCATCACCCCGGCGGCTGCCGTGGCGAAGGCCGCCGAGATCGCCGGAGCCCTGTGGGCCGGGGCGATGGCATGCCGTGCTGCCCCGGCCGACGCGGCAGTCCGCAGGTCGCCTGATCGCCTTGGGGCCGCTGCTCGGTAGCCCGCAGGACACCTCGCCCCGCCGCCATCACCCGTCCGAGGACGCCGCAGAGGAATCCCCGAGCCCGAGCTTCGGGGCGGGATCGGCGATGCGGCGTACCTCGGCCTGACGGGTAGAGCCAGAGCTCCCGGGCTGGTCGCGCCGGCCGAACACGAAACCGATTCCGCTCGATGTCGCTCACCTCATCGTAAGCGGGGAAGCAGCCCGTCCCGGGCGCCGATGTGCACGGGGCCGCCTTCGCGACTGGTCCGGGATGCGCTGCGGCCCGGCAGCTTCACAGGGAGCCAGAGTGCTTCATCTCCTTCCGGACCCGGCCCCGAGCTCTTCCGCGCCCCCATCCCAGAAGACTGCCTGGACATGTCCGTCCCGCCGGCAGGGCATGATGCGGCGGTCCACCCGCCGACGCGGCCGGCCGGGCTGTCTCGGCCGTTGCGGATCCCCGGAGGGCGGCCCTATCCTAACGAATGGTCTCGGACGTCCCAGCCCAGCCGCGCGGGCACAGGAGCCTGCGCCCGAACCAGGAGCCACCGATGACCACCAGAACCAGCCTCTTGGGCGCCCTCGCCGCAGGCTGCCTCGCGGCCGCCTCCCTCGGCGCCGCCGCTGCGACCGCCGACGACGGCCACACCGTGACCTCCACGGTCACCGAGCACGGCACGTTCGGAGTCCCGAACGCGACCGACTTCTGCACGGGCGAGCCGATCTCCCCGACGATCACCGGGAACGAGGTCTTCCACGTCACCTTCTTCCCCAGCGGCGACGAGTTCTGGGGCACCAACACCACCGAGGGCACCGGCAGCTACGTCCAGCCCTCCACCGGGCTGGTCTTCTCAGGCCGTGTCACCGTCTGGGGCAACTTCAACCAGAACAGCAAGAACTCCAACAGCACCTTCACCGCCACGTTCAGCCTCACGGCCGTGGACTCCGCCGGGGCAACGCACACCGAGACCGGCCACATCACCGAGCACGTCGTCTTCAGCGCCGCCGACCCGACCACGCCGGCGGTGTTCTTCACAGACTTCAACGCCACCTGCAGCTGAGGGCCCAGCCACCCCGGACTGCGCCGCCGGAGCGGAGGACATGGCGGCCCCGGGCCGTCTGGGGATCATCCGTCCTGATTCGGATCGCGTCTGCCACGACGCCATTCGTTGCGCAGCCGTGCGGGGGCTCCAGCAGGTTCAGCCCCCGAACGCCGGACCCGGTGAGTGTTTTTGGAGATGGCGTCCTTCGCTGCACGGGCTCGTCGGATTAAGCCTGCTGCGGTGTAATGGCCGTAGGCCTCCCGCAGGAGGCAGACGGCCTGGGGCTGCCGGCCCGCGGCGGCCAGCGCGAGCCCGTGCAGGAACGCGGCCTCGCCCGCGGTGTGGTGGCCGAGGAGGTGCTGGCCGGCCATGACCGCCTCGAGGTGCTCCACGGCCTCGGCGTGTTGGCCTGTGAGGTGCAGCCAGTGGGCCCGGGTGAGCGTGACTTCGAGCCTTTCGACGCGGTTCGCGCCCACGATCGAGAAGGCTATCTCGGCGCGTTCGAGCGCGGCGAGGGTCTCGGGCTCGACGATGCCGCCCGCGAGGCGGCTGGCAGCCGAGGCCCTGTTGAAGCGGGCCCACAGGTTCAGGTCGTTGACCGGTGACAGGAGCCTCGCGGCGCGTTCGTGGTGCCGTGATCCTTCGTGCGCGTCGCCGCGCATGAACGCCACGTTGCCGATCGTCCAGGCGGCTTCCCCCGCCGCCTGGCCCAGGGATTCGTCAGCGACGCGATCGGCCAGGGTCCGGCAAAGGCCCCAGGCCTGATCGAGGCGTCCGCTCTCGGCGAGGGCGGCTATGAGCGAGTTGAGCGCCGCGATGGCGATCGGCGAGTCGGGGGGCAGTGGAGCGCTAGCCTTGAAGGCCTCCCGGGCATGGGCGAGGGCCTCGGTCAGGCGTCCCAAGCCCAGGCAGAGTGCTGCGAGCATCTGGCGCGAGCGGACAGTGAGGGCACACGACCGCTCGGTGAACCGATGCATGAGGAGGTCTCCGGCTATGGCGCGGGCTTCGGCGAGCTGGTCCTGCTTCATCAGTGATTCGGCCCGGAGGTAGGTCGAGTCCCACCAAGCGGTGTGGTTCCGCCCCGCGAGGGCGAGCTCGGCTGCGGCCGCGGCCTGGCGGGCGGCTTCGGGGTAGTCGCGCGCGTCCCAGGCCTGCCGGGCGCTCAGCCCCGCCAGGATGCACTCGGCCCCACCCCGGTCCGTGCGCCGATTCCATGGCCCCAAGGTCTCCGGGGCCATCTCGAGCTGGCGGGCAAGCTGGCGGATCACCTCCGGAGTGGGCTCCCTGCGTCCGAGTTCGAGAAGGGATATGTAGCTGGGGGGAAACTCGCCTCCGGACACCTGTGCCTGGTCCATCCCCCGGGCCAGGCGCTGGGCGCGCAGGCTGGCTCCGAAGCTGATGCCCATGGTGATGTCCTCTCTCGGGCAGGAACTGGGTCCCTCCACGATAGCCGCGCCTCCGAGGAAATGAAGCATGTGATTCACAAGATTATGGCAGGATTCTCCAAGCTTCGGCGGAGAGGCCGGGAGGCCCCTTCCCGCGCCTCGATACGGCTTTAGGCCCAGGCCTCTGCCATGGCCGCGCCCGTCCTCTGACTGTCTGGTCGAGGCAGACCCTCGGCCGCGTGGACACCCGGACGGCGGATGGTCTCAGGGGCCAGTCTGGGGGCCTCGATGATTGGAGGGATGCCGGGTCCCGGCGGATTTCGAGGCGGGTGGGACAAGGGGGTTCCCGATCGCCGCGAGGATGTCGCGCACGGTCTCGCGTGCCGCGGCAAGGCGGTCGGTGGGGATGCTGCGGAGCGCTTCGGCCCTTGGGCGGTCGCTTGCCGACCAGAGCCTTTGCAAGGTGTCGTGGCCGCTGCGGGTCAGGTGCATCAGCGGCGATCCCCGGTGCTCCGGGTTGGGGAGTGCCTGAACGTGGCCGACGGCTTCGAGCTGGTCCGTCGTGCGCTGCACGGCCTGGCGAGTGATGCCGAGTCTCCGTGCGATGGCGGGCACTGTGGCGTCGCCGCCTGAGAGGACGCTCATGGTATGCCATTGCGTGACGGTGACGCCGTGGGCGGCGGCGACGGAGTCGCTGCTGCGGCGGCTGAGCGCGGCCAGCTCGTACACGTCGGCCATGAGCAGCCGGTAGGCATTGACCCGGGCATGATCCTCTCTTGACAACATGTTGTCATTCTAGTGGGATGGTGGCATGACTGCCACCAAGCCCAGCGGCCTAGGCCGTGCCTCAGCGGTCCTTCTGGCGTTCGGATCGATTGCCGGTTCGGGGATCCTGAGTCTTCCGTCCGCGGTCTACGCGCAGTCGGGGTCCGGCTGCCTGCTGGTGTGGGCGGTCGCGGCGCTGCTGTGCCTGCCCATGCTGGTGATGTTCCGGGATGCGATGGGCCTCTCCGGCGGCGGCGATGCCGTCCAAGTCCTCGTCTCCCGGGGGCTTCGGCCGTGGGTGGGGGCTGCGATGCCCCTGATGTTCTTGTTCGTGGTGGTCGTCGGCCTTCCGACCGGCTGCGCGGTTGCGGGCCGGTACGTCGAACGTGGCCTCGGCTGGGGCGGCGGGGGTGCCGTCGTGGCCGGGGCGCTGCTGGCGCTGGCACTAGGGGCCAATCTCGCCGGCGCCCGGGCCGGCACACTCGTGCAGCTCGCCGGCGGTGCGGCGCTCGTGACCACCGGGCTGGTCCTGGTCGCGGCCGGGTCATGGGATGCGCCGCGCCCCCTCGACGTGGTCCCCTCCGGGGCGATCGGCGAGACGCTGCTGCCCGGGGTGCTGCTGGCGTTCTGGGCGTTCGTCGGATTCGAGAACCTCACCTTCCTCGGCCGGGACCTCGCCGACCCGCGCAGGCACTTCCTCCCCGTCAGCGCGGTGGCGCTGGGCCTGTACGGGGGCTTCGCGGTCGCCCTGACCCTGGCCGTGTCTGTGCGGGCCGACCAGCACTCGGTCGATCCGGTGGCCGGGCTGCTCGAGTTGGCCACCAGCCCTGCACTGCAGGGGCTCGTCGCCGTGGTAGCGGCAGCGGCGATGCTCATCAACGCCGCCGCCTGGGTCCGCGGAATCGACAGCCTCCTCGCCGGATCCAGCCGGAACGGCTCCTTGCCCCGCGTCTTCGGAGCCTCGGCCTGGGCGCGAACGGCACTGCTTGCCGCGCTCTTCACAGCCACGCTGGCGACCCTGGCCGCCGATCCCTCCCTGACCGTCGATGCCCTTGCAGCAAGCAGCGCGGTCTTCGTGCTCATCTACCTCGTCTGCATCGTCAGCTATGTACGATCCCATGGCCCCAGCGCCAGGACCGTAGCCAACCTCGCACTCGTCCCCGTCATGGCCGCAGCACTCGTCCAGTCCGGAACCCGCAGCGTGTACGGAATCCTCGTGGCCGCCGGCTGCCTGGCTTGGTCCCGAACCAGGGCCAGAAACGGCCCGGGGGGCTCGCCTAACCCGCAACGCAACCCATCTGAGGCCCTGTCTGGACCCCGACGGACACTCGCAGGTGCCGCGGCGCAGCGCCGGCGGGCTGTCAGTCCCCGTCCGAGTGGCCCTCAGGACCAGGAGGGTCCGAGGGCGCCGTACCGCGGGGTGCGGGAGCCGTAGCCGGCCCGGCCCTGTGCGGTCGGTGGCGACGCTCAGGCTCTCCGGGAGGTCAGTCAGGGCCCGGATGAGGCCGTCGGCGCCGGTGCGGGCAAGCCCGGTGACGCTTGCCTCTGCCAGCTGGATCCAGATGGTGGAGAGGTCCGGAAGGAGGCCGCGCCCGCGCTCGGTCAGCTCTACGACGGTGGCCCGCCTGTCCAGTGCGGACGGGGCCCTCGTCACCAGGCCCAGCGACTCGAGCCGACTGACGGCCGAGGTGATCGCGGGGCGGTTAGGGCGTGGGCCTGCTCGTAGTCCATGGGACCCCTTGCCAACGAATACTTAGACGCCTAAGTTTAACTCCGATGCTTAGGCGTCTAACTATATCCCCTACAAGAACCGCAGAATCCACTCAAGGCACCGGAGGCCACCATGGAAAAAACTCCCACCCCACGCCCCACGCGAGCAAGCATCCTGCGCGGGCGTCCCGTGCGCTCGATCGGCCTCATCGTCCTGGCGGCAGGCGGCGCGCTGGCCGCGTGGTCCATCGCCGTGCCCGTCCTGGGCTCCCAGCTGACGGTCTCCTTCGGCCCAGGCCTCGACCAGGCCGTGACCCCGGCCGCGGTCGCAGGCACGGCCGCCGGGGCGGGCCTGGCCGCCTGGGGCCTGCTCGCGGCGCTCACCCGGTCCAGCACCGGGAAGGGCCGGACCATCTGGAGGGCAATCGCCGTGACAGTGGCAATCCTGTCCCTGGCGGCACCGGTGAGCGCCGGGACCACCCTCGGGGTGAAGCTCGCCCTTGCACTCATGCACCTGATCGTCGCGGCGGTCCTGATCACGGGCCTGCCCCGCTCCGCAGCACCGGTCGTGAACCGACAGACCTCGTCGCCCACTCCAGCCGCCGGCCACTGAAGCAGAACGGCTGGCTCACGGTCCGGGGGGTGCACCTTCGGGCCGCAGCCGACGGACACGCCCAGCCGAGCAGGGCCGCCCCTGTGCCGAAGGAACCAGTGAACTGGACGCCAGTGGCCGTCGCGTCGAGCACCACCAATTCTTCCGCGGAGGCTCCGCCAACCTAGCCCAGATTCCGCCGGTGACCGCCGCGTTCACAGTGGACGCGGCCCCCGCTCCCTTTCCCGAGGACAATCGGCGTGATGCCCGAGGTTCAACGCCGTCCGTGCGGATGAACGCCTTCGGACCTGAAACCCGCCCCGGCCAACTCCCGGCGCGGTGGCTAGATGGGGTCGGCGGGTATCTGCCGGTAGATCTGCCCAAGTGTTGTCGCTGCCTCCGCCGAGGCTGTGAATTCCCTGCCCCCGATGCGGGCCACGGGGGTCACGCCTATGGAGTTCACCAGCACGGCTGCGGGGAAGCCCGACAGGTCGGCAAGGCTGACCTCGGCCCGTCGCGAGGCGAAGCCATATCGCCCGAGTGCGGGCTCGAGCAGCTGCCAGGTGATGCCCTCCAGGGCCGGGCCGTCGGGCCAGAAGACCTCGGAACCTCGGGTGAAGGCGATGTTCGCGATCGTCGACTCGCCGATCCGACCTGCGGGATCGACCAGGAGCGCGTCGTCGAAGCCCTCCGCCTGGGCGTCCCTCGCCAGCTGGATCTGGTGGAACGTGCCCGCATGCTTGATCTCCGGCAGCACCCGCGGCGAGGCGACGGGCACCAGGGCGACAGGGCGTGGGTCGGGTTCGATGGGCGGGCGCACGACGGTGAGGATTCGCGGGCGTCCGGGAGCGGTTTCGGTGACGCTGACCCTGAGGTAGGCGTCCGCATGCCCGAGGACCGCCTTGCGCATCAGCGACCTGACGCGCTCCGCATCGATTTCCGTTCCGTACAACCGGGAGTGCGCCGCGGCCATCCGCCGCAGGTGCAGGGCGATGCCGCGGGTCGCGCGGTCGCGGACCTGCATCGCCGTGAAATGCCCGTCGTTGGCCAGGGTGAAGGGCAGGAGCGCGTCGGTGTCCGGTTCGCGGCCATCGACCAGGACGGACAGGACGGAGTCGGTCATGCTCCGAGGCTACATCGGCCATGCATGCCCTGCTTGACGCTCGTTACGGAATCCCCGGAGCTTCTCGCCCGCACGCTTTGGCATCCCAAAGCCTCGGGGCAGGATGGGCTCGCCGCGGCCTACATGATTGAGCAGGTCGGCCGATTTGCTTCGGGATCTTGCCCGTGGGACCTGTCCGGCCGTGGATCGAGGTTGCGGGCCGTCACCAGGGCTGTCGGGTTCGTGAGGCCGGGCACGTGGCGTGGGGTCTCCAGCAACCGCCGACGCCGCCACCGCACCCTTGGCTGGCGCACCACAACTGACGAGCCCGCGACTGCCAGACTCTTCAGGCCGCGACCGGCGGCGCGATCCACAAAAGCGAGTGTCTACAGGACTTCACGCAGCCCACGAGGCGCTGGACGGACCGTGCCCTGCGGGTGCGATGGACCCCTCGGCGCGAGCAGGGCAACCGGTCCACCGGCTTCGCCGGTCGCAGCCGCCTGCGGACGGAGCGCCCCTAAGGCACCTGCGGCGGCACGCTGTCCGGCGTGCTCGGCACGGCGGATGCGCACTCGCTGGATGCTCTTCATGCTTCATTCCCGTTCACGCTGCCCTGTTCTTGCCCGCATCGGCATCAGGGGTCTGGCAGAGCTCGTTCGGAGCGGGAACCGGGAGCGGATTGGAAACGCGGCTCGGATCCCGGCCAGGGCGACACTCCGGTGGACGCGGGCACCGCCCACCAATGGGCGGATCCGGTAACGGGGAGAGGGCATGGTCGAGCAGGGACGGGCGGGCGATTGATCGGCACGGGGCACGCCGATTCAGGAGGCCTTTTCGCTGAAGGGGTCGGGGAGCTGGCGCTGCGAGCTGGCTCGAACGATGAGGGTCGTGGCCAAGGTGGTCTTGCGTCCGAACGGGGGGCCGTGGCCCTCGATCCTGCTCATGAGCAGCCGTGCCGCCTCGGCTCCGATGTCGTAGGCAGGCTGGGCGACGACCGAGACGGGCGGGTTGAGCAGGGGGGCCCAGGGGGCCTCGTCGAAGGTCACGACGCCGATGTCGGTGCCGAGGCGCAGCCCGCGTTCGGCGAGCTCGGCCAGGACGCCGAGGGCGAGGGTGGCGTTGGCGATGAAGAAGGAATCTGGCGGGGCGTCGGAGTCGAGCATGGCTGCCGCGGCGGCACGTCCTCCTTCGGTCTTGAAGGGCTGGTGGAGGATCTTCTCCTGGGCGGAGAGACCGCGCTCCCGGAGCGCGTCCTCATAGCCCTTGCGGCGTTCGACGGCGGTGCTTGCGTCCTCGGGCCCGGTGATGCAGGCCGGGCTCGCCCAGCCCTCGGCGAGGAGGTGCAGGGTGGCTTCTCTGGCGCTCAAGCGCGAGTCGACGAGCACGGAGTCGACGGCCTCGGTGAGCGTTCGGTCGATCACGATGCAGGGGATGGAGCCGTCCCGGAGGGCCGAGATGTCGGTCTGGGCGCTGTGCGGGGAGAGGATCACCCCGGCCACCTGGTCCTGGCCGGCGACCTGGAGGTAGTTTGCCTCCTTGGTCGGGTTCTCGTCTGCGTTGCAGAGCATGACGGAGTAGCCGGCCTTCTGAGCGACGTCCTCGACACCGCGGGCAACGGACGTGAAGAAGGGGTTCGTGATGTCGGAGATGATCAGGGCCCAGATCTTCGTGTGCCGGCGCCGGAGGCTGCGGGCCACCGTGTTGGGGCGGTAGCCGAGTTTCCGGGCCGCGGCCTGGACACGCTTCTTGAGCTCGGGGCTGACCGAGCCTGCCCCGTTCATGGCGCGCGAGACGGTCGCGACGGAGACTCCGGCCTCGGCCGCGACGTCCTGGATCCTGGGCGCCTTCATCGAGTGGCCCAGAGGCTCTCGAGGAGGGGCCGCCGCGGGGGCGTCCCCTCCCGGGACGGATGGCTTCATACTGCTATATTCCATCGATCTGGCCGCAGAGGTGCACCGTGACGCCGAGTTCGTCGAAGAAGGCGGCCTTGGCCAGGAGGGCGTCACGGGCTGTGGCCGGGTCGGGGGCGTAGACGACCTGGACGTGGTTGGCCTTGTGCCGGGCCATCAGCTGATCCCGTCCGACCCCGTGGAGGACGGCGTTCATGATGGGCCACTGCGGGTCGGTTGCGTCCAGTCGCCGCTGGGTCTCCTCAGCGGGCAGGTCGGCTACGTGCCCCAGGCCGAGGTCCACATGGAGCTCGCCGCCCATGATGAAGACCCGCGACCAGACGATCTGGCCCGGCTTGGAGATGCCCGAGAGGGTCCCGCCGCCCAGGGGGAAGAACATCGGCGGCTGGCGCATGCTGTACGACTTGGCATAGCCGCCGTTGTGGGAAGCGGGCACCGAACCGGAGATCTCGAAGACCCACACGAATTCGCCGTCGTAGTCCTCGCCCCAGCGGACATCGTGGAGCGTCGTCGCGGGGTCGAGGCCCATCGCGGTCCAGATCCTGTTCGTGACGAGGGCGTCTACCGCGACGCCTTCGTCCACTTCGTTGAAGTGGGGCAGGGCCTTCTCGGCGTAGAGCACCCGCGAGCCGTCCCGCGAGAGCACGGGCGGGCGCTGGACGTTGTTGAGCAGGCCTTCGGCGAGGTCGCTGGCCGGCACTGTGTCCTTGAGGCCCTGCTGGTACTGGATGCCGACCGCGTCCAGGCCGAAGTCGTC
Organism: Sinomonas sp. P47F7; assembly: GCF_049332655.1. Lineage (GTDB taxonomy): Bacteria > Actinomycetota > Actinomycetes > Actinomycetales > Micrococcaceae > Sinomonas. The sequence continues at coordinate 441,765 of NZ_CP186327.1, forward strand.
GGCGATGCGGACGGCCGCGATGTACATCTTGAGCTGGCTGAGGACCTGGGCCTCGGTGAGCTCGGTCGCCTCGTCGGCACCGAAATGGAAGACGAGCCCTGCGCGGTCGAGCCAGCCCTTGGCCTCGCCGGCCTCCTGTGCGGTCACCTTGCCCATCTCGGCGACGAGGGCGCTCTGCGAGAGGCGCTCCTTGTAGATCCCCAGCGGGTTGAGCAGTTCGTCGTCAATGATCGCGTTGTACATGCCCATGCAGCCCTCGTCGAAGACTCCGACGATGGCCTTGTCCGCCATGAGCTCGGCCGCGAGGGACCGGCCCAGGCGGACCTCTTCGGAGTCCTCCGGCAGGGGCGGGAGATTGCGAACGTGCGACTGGTCGTGCTCGATCGTGCCGGTTTCGAGCCAGCCCTTGAGGTTTGCCACCGCCCATTCGTCGGTGAAGTCCTCGCTCCAAAGCGCCGAGTACCGCACTCCGGCTTTCGTCAGGCTCCCCGCAAGGTTGAGCAGGCCGACTAGCCCCGGGAAGTCGCCTGCCCAGTTCGCGACCAGGAGGATCGGTCCCCGGTGGGTCCGCAGGCCGGGAAGGACGTGGTGGGAGTACTGCCAGACGGCCTCGACGACGACGAGCGGCGCCTCGGGCGGGATGCCCTTGAAGACCTCGATGCCGTGCCGCTGGCTGTCTATGAACCCGTGTCCCTTGACCTCGTCCACGGCGTGGGTGCGCTGGACGCCGTGGCCGAGCGCTTCGACGGCCGCGGCGAAGTCGGACTCGAGCCGGGCCTGGGTGGGCCAGCATTTGGTGTTGGCGCTCTGGCGCAGGTCTCCCGAGGCGACCGTGTAGACGGTGCGGGGGCGCGGTCCCGGCGAGGCCGGCAGTTCGGGGAAGGCATAGGGTGCCATGGTGCTCCTTTGCTCGTGGGGCTCGAGGGTTTGGTAGTGGGGATGGACGGTCAATCGGAGGCGGCCTGTCTGGCCGCGAGAGCGTGGGAGATCTCGGCTGTCGCCGCGTAGGACTCCTGGTAGAGCTGGAAGAGCTCGTCGTAGTGGGCGGAGGCGGCCGGGGAGGGCGTGACCTCGCCGGCAGGCGGGTTCCAGGCGGCGATGTCGGCTTCCACACCGACGGCTCGGGCCGCGAGGTACGCGGCGCCGTAGCTTGCGCCGATTGTCACCGAGGGGATGGTCTGGGGAAGGCCTGTGACGTCGCTGACGATCTGGGTCCAGAGGCCGCCCTGGGTGCCCCCGCCGACGGCGACCGCCCGGTCGATCTGCCCTCCCGCTTCCCACATCGCCGCGATGTTGTGCCTGACGCCGAGCGCGGTGGCCTCGAGGGCGGCCCGATAGAGGTCGCCGCGGCTGTGCGAGAGGGTCAGCCCGGCGATCAGGCCACGCGCGTGGGGGTCGTTGATGGGGGTCCGTTCGCCGGCGAAGTGGGGCAGGACGAGGAGGCCGCGGGACCCAGGCGGCGAGATGGCGGCCTCCGCCAGGAGCTCGGGATAGTCCGCCGATCCGAAGAGGTCCTTCATCCAGGCGGTGAGCGCCCCGGAGGTGGCGAGCCCGCCAGCCAGGCTCGAGGTTCCTTCGAAGGCTCCTGCCGTGCCCCAGAGGGTGGGCGAAGTAAGGCGCTGGGGGACGGTGTTCACGAGGAACATCGTGGAGCCGTACATGATCATGAGGTCGCCGACGTTCTGGGCGTCGGCGCTGACAGCTTCGCTCCAGGCGTCGATCGTGCCGGTGATCACGGGGATCCCGGCCGGGAGGCCGGTGGCCCGGGCGGCCTCGGGGGTCACTGCGCCCGCCGTTTCCTGCGGCCACGCGAGCCGGGGCAGGTCGATGCCGGGGGCGGCCTGCGCTGCCCAGGGCGTATGCCATTGCCCGGCGGAGGAGTCGTAGAGCGGGGCCGACTGGCTAGCTGAATGGTGGTCGAGCGCGTACTCGCCCGTGAGCCGATAGACGAGCCAGGAGCTCGGCATGAACAGCATCCGGGCCCTTGCGTAGGCCTCGGGTTCGTGCTCGGCCACCCACGCGATCTTCGGCCCCACTGCCTGGGTGGAGAGCGCCGAGCCGCAGCGGGCCACGATCTCCTCCGCGCCGAGGCGCTCGGTCATCGCCGCAATCTGCTCAGTGGCGCGCGTGTCCACGCCGTACAGGATCGCCCTGCGCACCGGTGCGCCGTCCGCGTCCGCGAGCAGGACGCACGGGCCCATCCCGCTGACCCCGACGGCCACGACCTCCGCCTCGGGGGCGCCAGCCGTGAGCTCACGGCTCAGGCCGACGAACTCCTCCCACCAGGTCCAGCCGTCCATCTCGACCTGGCCCGGAGCCGGGCGGTCGACCGAATGCGGCCTCACTGCCGTGCCCAGCAGGCGCCCGTCCGTGCCGACGAGCACGCCCTTGCTGCTGGAGGTACCGATGTCCACGGCCAGCACAGCCTGCCTCGATGACGACCGCATGAACGGTTCCTCCCTCTTCTCGGATCCGCCCCAGCGTGCGGTGGAGTACACGCTAGCCCGTTGGAAACGATTACTCAAGATTCGCGTCGTGGATGTCCCGAAGCGACCAGGAGGCCCGTCGGCACTGTTCCGGACACGCTGGCAGGCGAAAACCCGGTTGTCCCGGAAACCCCGTAGATCTTTGCAATCCGGGGGTTCTGCGCTCTGATCGAGTGGGGGCTTTACTTGTCGACGTGACCGAGGTTACGATGCGTGGCGTAGTCGAAATCGATTACATGACGAGTACAAGTTCTCCTCGTGGGACATCTCGCCGGCACTGGGGCGCAGCCCCGACACCTGGGGCGCCGCCCCGACCCGTGATCGTGGCCGCTGACCCAGCGGGCCGGAAGAAACCGAAGGACGCATCCGATATGAGCTTCGACGTGGGCAGGCTTGCCGCCCTGCGCGACGTGCACACCCGCTCCATCAGCCCCGAGAACTTCGGCGGGGCCAAAAGCGGGGGAGGGCGCGCGACCGAGGGAACGGGAGCCGCCTGCGCCGCCGGGCTCGGGCAGGGGTGGAAGGTCTCCCCGTCCGTGGACGTCGAGGCGCGCTCGGTCTTCGAGCTCGCCTCGATCGACGAGCCCGGCAGGATCACCCACATCTGGCTGACCACGCACCGCGACAACTGGCGCTCGCTCGTCCTTCGCGCCTACTGGGAAGGCGAGGACGCCCCGGCCATCGAGGTGCCGCTGGGGGACTTCTTCTGCAACGGCTGGGGGACCTTCGCCCAGGTCAGCTCCGCCATGATCGCGGCCAACCCGCACGGCGGATTCAACTCCTACTGGCCCATGCCCTTCCAGAAGTCGGCCCGGCTCACCGTCGAGAACCTCGCGGACCAGACCGCCACCGTGTACTACCAGATCACCTACGAGACGAACACCGACGTCGCCGGCAGTGGCTACCTCCACGCCCAGTACCGCCGCTCGAACCCCCTGCCTTCGAAAGCGACGCACCCGATCCTCACCGGCGTCGACGGCAAGGGCCACTACGTAGGAACCTACATGGCCTGGGGCGTCAACAGCCCCGGCTGGTGGGGCGAGGGAGAGATCAAGTTCTACATCGACGGCGACCTCGAGGAAGGCTTCCCGACCATCTGCGGGACCGGCACCGAGGACTATTTCGGCGGCGCGTGGAACTTCGACGTCCCGGGCCGCGGCTACACCGAATACAGCACCCCGTACCTCGGCATGCCGCAGGTCCTCAAGCCGGACGGGCTCTATAGGAGCCAGCAGCGGTTCGGGATGTACCGCTGGCACGTGGCCGATCCGATCCACTTCCACGAAAACCTGACGGTCGACATCCAAGCGCTCGGCTGGAAAGCAGGGCACCGCTACCGGCTGCTGCAGGACGACATCTCGTCGGTGGCCCTGTTCTACCTCGACCGCCCCACAGCCAATCGCCCCGAGTTCCCCAGCGCTGAGGATCTCGAGGTCGCAGGCGAACCCATGGAACCGATGTCCTGAGGGGACCAACGTGCAGACAGCATTGAGGGAAAAGATGTCGCTGAGCGGACGGCTCTCGGTCGTCACCGGCGGCGCCAAGGGTCTGGGCTTCGCGATGGGCGAGGCATTGGCCGAAGCCGGGTCCGCCGTCGTCGTCTGTGATATCGACGCCGAGGCCGGCACGGCCGCGGCAGAGGCGATCTGCAGCCGGCACGGTGTGGACGCACGGTTCGTCGCCGTCGACGTGACCTCCGAACGCGGCGTCTCGGACGCGGTCCGCGAGATCGAAGACGGCGCCGGCCCGATCGACGTCCTCGTGAACAATGCGGGGATCGTCCTCCACGGCGCGCTGACGGACTCGACCTATGAGCAGTGGCGAGAGGTGATGTCCGTCAACCTCGACGGAGTGTTCCTGATGTCCCGGGAGGTGGGGCGCCGCATGGTCTCCCGCGGATCCGGCAGCATCATCAACATCTCCTCCATGTCGGGGATGATCGCCAACGTCCCGCAGGCGCAGGCCTCGTACAACGCCTCGAAGGCCGGGGTCATCATGCTCACCAAGAGCGCGGCGGTCGAGTGGGCCGGCTCGGGCGTGCGGGTGAACAGCATCGCCCCTGGCTACATGAAGACGGCCTTGACGGAGCCATTCTTCGACGCCGGCGGCGACCAGATCGAAACCTGGATGCGCATGACCCCCATGGGCCGGCCGGGGACTCCCGATGAGCTCGGAGCGGCCGCGGTGTTCCTGGCCTCGGAAGCGTCGTCATTCATGACGGGAAGCATTCTGAACATCGACGGCGGCTACACCGCTGTCTGAACAGGAGGAGAGAGGGCCGGACCAGTCCGGCAAACGAGAAGATCCACAGACTGCAACCAAGTCCATCGGCCGCGCCCGAAGCCGCCCGGCATTGCCCGGGCATCCGAACGGCAGCGCGCCCGATGCCGAATCCGGTCCCATCAGCTGAAGCAGCTGATCGCCGAAAAATCTGTCCCGCGTTCCAATGGAGGTGCGTTATGAAATCCGAACTACCCGATGTTGACCCTTCCCCCGGGCGACCACCCGCATCCAGGAGCCTCGACCGCCGTCGGTTCCTCCAGATCGGTGCAGGCGTCGCCGCCCTCGGTGCCGCGGCGCCGCTCCTGAGCTCCTGCGGAGTCGGAGCCGCTTCGAGCGGGGGCGGCTCCGCCAAAGAACTGTCCTTCTGGAACTTCTACGGGCCTGCCCCTGACAGCAACCCGCAAAGCCAATGGTTCGTCAAGCTCGCGGAAGACTGGAACAAGACCCACGACGTCAAGGTCAAGCTCCGCTACATTCCCAACGCAGACTACATCTCGGGGAACACCCTCCAGACCGCCTTCGCCAGCGGCAGCGGGCCCGACATCTTCCTGCTCAGCCCGGGCGACTTCCTCCGCTACTACAACGGCGGAGTGCTCCAGGACCTCACCGGCAAGATCGGCGCCGACGCGGTCGCCGACTTCCTGCCCGGCACCTTGGACACGCGGAAGGTCGACAACAAGATCTTCGCCGTCCCCATGGAGAGCGAGCCCCTCGCGATGTACTACTCTAAGGCGGCGTTCAAGGAGATCGGCCTGACGGATGCAGATGTCCCCAAGACCTGGGACGAGCTCCTCAGCGTGGCCAAGAAGCTGACCACGAGCAAGCGCTTCGGCGTCTCCTTCGAAACGACGCCCGGCTTCTACCAGAACTTCACCTGGTACCCGTTCATGTGGCAGGGTAACGGCGCTCCGGTCGGCCCGGACGGGAAGGGAGCCTTCGACTCCCAGCCGGTCAAGAACGCCCTCAAGCTCTGGGGCGATTCCATCGGCAGCGGCGTTGCCCCGAAGAAGTTCCTCGGAACCGGCGGCGGCGACGCCCCGGCCAACCTCGGCAGCGGCTACGTGGCCATGCAGCAGACCGGCATCTGGTCGATCGCCGACCTGAAGCAGAAGACGCCCGACTTCGAATACGGCCTCTTCCCTCTTCCGGTTCCCGCGGGCGGCAAGCCGACCAGCGTCATGGGCGGTTGGGCGTTCTGCGCCAACGCGAAGGGCGGCAACCCCAGCGCTGCTGCCGAGTTTATCGCGTGGGCCCTCGCGTCCACCGACGCGGACAGCGTCGAGCGCGGCAGGACCTGGAACACGGTCGTCAAGACCAACATCCCCGTCCGCAAGTCGGTCACGACCGCCGCAGACGCCAAGGGCGCGTTCGCCGATCCGAACATGAAGTTCTTCGTCGACAAGGTCGCTCCGACCGGTCGCGGCGAGCCGCGGTACCCACCGGAGGTCATCAAGGCCATCTCGGACGCCATCCAGGCAACACAGCTGGGCGGCCAGAGCGCGGCCTCCGCCGCGGGAACCGCCGCGGCGACCATCAACACGTACCTCTCGTCCTACAACGGAGCTCCGATCCTCTAGTGGCACCGAACACCCTGTCTGTACGGCCGCCGCTGGCCAAGCGTCCCCGAAACGGGACGCTGGGCCAGCGGCGCCGCCGCCGCGAAGCCCTCGCCGGGCTGCTGTTCGTCCTCCCGGACGGCCTCGGGCTGACCATCTTCGTCGGCCTGCCCATGCTGCTCGCCCTCGCTGTCGCTTTCTTCAAGGTCGACGGCTTCGGCAACTACACCTTCGTCGGCACCGCCAACTTCGAACGCATGGGCCACGATGCCCTGCTCTGGAAGAGCCTCGGTGTCACCGGAACCATGGTCCTGGTCTTCGTCCCGGTGACCTTCTTCGTCGCCTTGGCACTCGCAGTGCTCGTCAAGGACAAATTCCCGGGTGTGGGCGCAGTGCGGGCCATCCTGTTCCTGCCGAACGTGCTCAGCCTCGTCGTCATCGGCGTCCTGTGGCAGTTCATGCTCGTGGACAAGCAGGGCATCATCCCCCAGCTGAGTGCACCGTTCGGCCTGGGCGAACTGTCCTGGCTTGGAACCCCTCAGCTTGCGCTGGCCACCCTCATCGCAGTGAGCGTCTGGTTCACCATGGGGTACCAGATGTTCCTGTTCTTGGGCGGCCTCACCGATATCCCTCAGGAGTACCACGACGCCGCCAAGGTCGACGGGGCCTCCGCATGGCAGAGATTCTGGCGGATCACGTGGCCGCTGCTGGCCCCTACGAGCTTCTTCGTGGTCGTGACTTCGATGGTCGCCGCCGTGACGGGCGTCCAGGCCTTCGACCTCGTGTACATCCTGACCAAGGGCGGCCCCGCCAACTCCACCTCCACTGTTGTCTTCTACATCTACCAGCAGGCCTTCAACTTCGGGGACTACGGCTATGCCGCAGCCATCACGACCCTGACGGTCGTCTTCCTGCTGGTCGCCACCATCATCATGCTGAAACTGACGAGGGGCGGCCGATTCAATGCCGACGCCGACTGAAACACGGGTCCAGCCCAAGCCGCTGACCATCCTCCACTCCACCCGACCGGCGCCCGGACGCAGGCACAGCCCCGCCAGACGGTCCACGATCGTGAGATCCGTCCTCGCCTGGGTCTCGGCCCTCGTGACGATGTTCCCGATCCTGTGGCTTGTCCTCGGGGCCTTCAAGCCTGCCGGCGCGACGTTCGCCGTCGGCCTGCCGTCCTCGTTGACCCTCGAGAACATCCGGTATGTCCTGACCGAGGTGCCCTTCCCGCAGTACCTGCTCAACAGCGCGATCGTCTCGGTCGCCGTCACCGTCGCGGCGCTCCTCTTCCATTCGATGGCGGCCTATGCGCTCGCGCGGCTGCGGTTCCCCGGAAGGGACCTCAGCTTCACCCTCATGCTCTCCACGATGCTCGTCTCCATGCCGGTGATCCTCGTCCCGCTGTTCCTGATCGTGAAGCAGCTCGGACTGGTCGACAGCTTCGGGGGCCTGATCCTCCCGGCGATCTTCAACGCCTTCGGCATCTTCCTGCTCCGCCAGTACTACCTGAACATCCCCAAGGAGCTCGAGGAAGCCGCCGAGCTCGATGGGTGCGGCTACCCGCGGCTCTACTGGAACGTCGTCCTCCCGCTCAGCCGACCGATCCTGGCCTCGCTGGCCGTGCTGTTCTTCCTCGCCAACTGGAATTCGTTCCTCTGGCCCCTGACCATCACGCGAACGCCAAGCCTCGACGTCATCCAGCTGGGGATCTCCGGTCTGCAGGGACAGTACTCGTCCTCCTGGAACATCATCCTGGCCGGCTCTGTGCTCGCCGCCATCCCCACCATCGTCGTCTTCCTCGTGGGGCAGCGATGGCTCATCGACTCGCTCAAGACATCCGGCATGAAGTAAGGGGCCCTCGCCCTGACAACGCCTGGGAGGCGTCGGTCCCGATTACGTGACGGCCAAGCCCTGTCCCTCGGCTCGGCCACACCACCCGAGGGCACTGCCGGCGCGTTGGCGCCGTCCCTGTCCTCGGGTCGCTGATCCGTCCGGAAATCGTCTCCGCGCCCAGACCCTCGTGCGGCGCCCGCCAGAGCGCGCCCAGTCCCACGCTGGCCGCCACCATTTCATGAAGCCTTTCCCAAGAGAGCACAGAACCCCCGATGACTCAAGACATTCCGTTTGCCCTCCGAATCACCGCAGAGAGCCAGGCCGGCCTCGATGCCGCCCTCGGCGAGGCCGTCGAACGGGCGATCGGCCATGCACTCGCGGGCAGGTCGCACGGTGTCCTGGTTACCCGGCACGGCCGCGACTCTTACACGGTGGAGGTCACCGACGAGGTCCCCTTCGGCTTCACCCAAGAACGCGACCACTACACCCGAACCCCGATCTGAACGATCCTCCGCCAGGATCGGACCTGTGGCGCTGACCTCGCCCGTGACCTCGCGATTGACGAGTCGCACGTCTGGGCCGTCAGCTCAACAGCTAAGAGGCCGGCAACGGCGTCGCCAACGTCCGACCGGCTGCTCGGCTAGGAGGCCTCCACTGTCTCCTCCGCACCGATCCGGTTCGGCCGGCTGCAAACGATTTCAAATCCTCCTCTAACAGCGACCGAAATCATCATTGACCACCCAAAATTGTCGCAATATGCTCTGTGAAATCGATTACATCGGAGTAATCAACGAAAGGGCAAGTGAGCATGAGAACCCACAAGGTCAGGCTGGCAGCGATAGCCGCGACCGCGCTCCTGGGCGCGGGCCTAGTTTCGACGGGAGTGGCGCTGCGGGCGGCCGCGAGCGTTAGCCCGCCCGAAGGAACCTTTTTCGCCACGAAGTCCGAGGAGGAGAGTTCCACCATCCAGACCCAGAGCGACGGTGACCTCTGGGCGTCGTGTTGGGCCGACGACGGCAACCTCTACGCAGCCAACGGCGACGGCAAGGGCTTCAGCCTGGGCGGGGTCTCCTCCGACGTCTCCGTCAGCAAGCTCATCGGAGGCCCGACGAACATCACCGGTTCGACGGTCTCCCAGGGCGACGCCGTGGGCCAGGTGTGGACCGCCGGCGGGAACTACACGCGCAAGCCGACCGGCATGGTCTGTGTCAACGGGACCATGTATCTCGCCGTGCAGGATCTCAACAAGTCGTTCAACGACGCCCCCGCGGCGACCATCGCGAAGTCGACCGACCACGGCGCGACATGGACGTGGGACCACAGCGCGCCTATGTTCTCGAACCACGTGTTCACGACGATGTTCTTCGCGGACTTCGGGCAGAACAACGCCAACGCGCCGGACGGGTACGTGTACGTCTACGGGCTGGACTACAACTGGAGGACTTCGTTCGACCACACCGTGCCGGATCCCGTGGACCTGTATCTGGCCCGCGTGCCGAACACGAGCATCCAGGACCGGTCGACGTGGCAGTTCTACACGGGAATGTCGGGCAGCGCCGCCACATGGTCCTCGGACATCAACGCGAAGCAGGCGGTACTGCACGACGACCGGCGCATCTACACGACAATGCTGGGCGCTGGAGTCAACAATCTGACCGTTCTCGCGCAGGGCGGGGTGCTGTATGACAAGCCGCTGAACCGCTACATCTACTCGTCGTGGACGGAGTACACGCACGAGTTCTACGAGTCCCCCACCCCCTACGGCCCCTGGTCCCACTTCAAGACCAAAGACTTCGGCGGCTACCCGTGGACCCAGACCAAGAACGGCGGCTACGCGACGACCATCCCGTCGAAGTTCCTCAGTGCCGACGGCCTGACCATGTATCTGCAGTCGAACGTCTGCCCGTGCGGTGGCGGCGGGACGAGCGTCTACAACTTCGCGCTGCGCAAGCTGACCCTGACCACGGCGCCGACGGCGCCTGCGACCAACGGCATGAGCAATACGACGAACCTCGCGCAGGTTCCAGGCACGGTGCCGATCGAGCGCGTCGCGCACTTCGGGAACAACACGTTCTACAACGACGGGAACTACGGAAACTCGGAAGACGACTGGAACAACGAAGTCAAGGGCACCGACGCGAGCTGGTGGGGCTACACGTGGCCGCGGCAGTACACGATGAATCAGCTCATGTACACGACCGGCAGCATGTTCCCGGACGGTGGCTGGTTCGCTTCCGGCCTGCGGGTCCAGATCAGGCACCTCAACACCTGGAGTGATGTCACCGGCAGCTGGAGCACCCCTGGCTATCCGTTCAGCAGCGCGGGAGGGAACAACGCCAGCTACATCTTCACCTTCGACCCGGTCGCCGGAGACGGCATCCGGATCGTCGGCACGCCGGGCGGGACCTCTACATTCACCTCGGTGGGGGAGCTCACTGTGCATTACGCCGGCAACTACTCCGTCGGCGGGGCGATCCTGACCGAGTACAACAATGTCGGCGGTTCCACCGGCTTCCTGGGCGCGGCGATCACCGACGAGACATCGACGCCGAACTCACCGTGGGGCAGCGGCCGGTACAACCATTTCCAGAAGGATGGCTCGATCTACTGGACCGCTGCAACGGGCGCCCATGAAGTGCATGGTGCGATCCACGACAAATGGGCGACGCTCGGCTGGGAGCAGGCGATGGGGTTCCCGACGACCGACGAGACGGGAACCCCAGACGGCATCGGCCGCTACAACGCGTTCCAGACCGGGTCGATCTACTGGACGCCCTCAACCGGCGCCCATGACGTCCGCGGAGTGATCCGTGACAAATGGGCCTCCCTCGGTTACGAGCGGAGCGTGCTGGGCTATCCGATCTCGGACGAGCTCAACGACCCGGTGGGCAAGCGGAGCAACTTCCAGAACGGGTACATCATCTTCAACGCCTCAACGGGCGTGGCGACCGCCTATTACAACAACGGCACCCCGGTCTAAGGCCACACCCGGCCACTGAAGGATCAGGCGCGTGGGAGCACGGCTCCCATGCGCCTGATCCCGGTGCGGCGACAATATCAACCACCCCGGGACGAACGGAGTGTGCCCGACCGAGAACTAGCCACCGTTCATCGGCTCCGAGACATTCTGCCCCGAACCTGCAGGGCCGACTCGACCCGATCCGTGAAACGCGGTGCCGACATATCCACTCCCTACCCGCCCTTTCCCCGTGGGCAATCCCACTCTCCGCTTCGATGTCGACCCGCTCCATCGACGATGGTTCCGGAGGCGTTGCGCCTGCACGACTATGACGGTCCCACGCTCTGCCCTTTCGCCGCGCGGGCCTCCGTCATCCTCGTCGCGGCGACCGCCGCCGTGACCTGGACGGGGCGTGAGCAGGGAAGGTGCGGCCGCTCCAATACGGGTACTGGTCGGCACCGGGGGCGCGGGCCACGTTCAAGCGCTGCTGAATTCCGGAAGGATCGCCCCGGAGGGAGCAGTTTGGTGCCGGTGGCCCGCCTGAAACGTGTACCCGTTGGACCGTGCACGGCCGTCAGACGAGCGCCACGACCCCCTCGACGAGGATGAGCACCGCCCCCGTGAACGCCAGGACGATGACGGCGGCACGGCTCGCGCGCGTCGGAATCTTGGGTCCGAGCCAGTTCCCGAGGATGATCCCGCCCGCGAGTGCTATGGAACAAGCCAACCACTGGGGGCCGTCCAGCTGCGGCAATGAGTGCTTGGCCAGCAGCGACGCGAGCCCGACGCCGAAGAAATAGAGCTGGGCGCTCGCGGCGAACGCCGCATGCCTCCATCGGGTTGCTAGGGCATAGGCCGTGACCGCCGGTCCGCCCACCCCCGCCGTCACGTTCATGAAGCCGGAGACGAAGCCTGCCGCCGCGGCGCCGAGCCGGCCCTGCAGCGGCGCCAGTTGTTTCAGGGTGAGGCTGACAGCCAGCGCCGCGATGACCATTCCCCCGATGAGAACGGACAGCACGGCCGACGGTGCGTGCGTGGCGACCCATGAGCCGGGCACCACGGCCAAGACGGCTGGACCCAGCATCAGGAGCACGCGCCGGTACTCGACCATCCTGAATACCTGCACGAACACGAGCAGTGCTGTCACTGTGCCGAGCACGTTGACCAGGAGCACTCCGTCAAAGGGTCCCAAGAGCGCGACGAGGAACGGGGAGGCGACGAGAGCGAAGCCCACGCCACTGATTCGCTGCGTGGAGGCGCCAAGGAATGTCGCTCCGGCCAGAGCGGCCAATGACCAGGCATCGGGAAGGCTCATCGGGTCAGGGACGCCAGGCGATGTACTTGGGCTCGGTGAACTCCTCGATGCCGAGGCTCGCTCCCTCCCGTCCGAGTCCCGACTGCTTGACCCCGCCCATCGGGGCGAAGGCGACCGATGGCACTGGGTCGTTGATGCCAACGATGCCCGCCTCGAGCTCTTCGGCCACGCGCCAGCAGCGCCCCGCGTCCTTGGAGAAGACGTAGGCTGCGAGTCCCATCTCGGTCTGGTTCGCCCGCCGGACCGCGTCGGATTCGTCGCAGAAAGGGAAGGCCGCGGCCACCGGACCGAATACTTCGTCGCGGGCAAGGGCCGCTTCGTCGGGGACGTCAGTCAGCAGCATGGGACGCAGGAATGCGCCCTTTTCCGGGACCGCGCGAGGAGTGGTCCGTTCCTTCGCGCCGAGAGCGAGGGCCTGGTCCACCTTCCGCTGGACAGCATCGACGCTCTGGTAATTGATCATCGGCCCGAGGTCTGGCACTGGCTCGGCTGCCCCGTCGCCAAGCGTGAGCTCGTCCAGACGCCTCGCGAGTCGAGAGACGAAATCCTCGAAGACGCCCTCCTGCACGAGGAAGCGGTTCGCGGCGACGCAGGATTGGCCCGTGTTGCGGGTCTTCGCGAGGATGGCGGCGTTAACGGCGGCGTCAAGGTCGGCGTCGTCGAAGACGATGAAGGGCGCGTCGCCGCCCAGTTCTAGCAGGGGGCGAATCACGCGCCGCGCCGCCGTCGCCATGATCTTCCGCCCGATCTCGGTGGAGCCTGTGAACGTGACAACGCGGACGGCCGGGTGGGCGAGGAGCGCGTCAGTGACTTCCTGCGATGGGCCGTGGACCAAGTTGACGACGCCGGCGGGAAGCCCGGCGTCGTGCAACGCCCGTACCAGCTCGGTGGCGGCGAGGGGGGCCCGCTCCGACACCCGCGCCACCACGGTGCAGCCAGCCGCAAGGGCGGGGGCGAGTTTCCTCGCCTGGAGTGAGCACGGGAAATTCCACGATGTGAGGCTGACGACGACGCCGGCCGCGGCCCTTGTGGTCAGGTGCCGGCGGGCGGGGTCCTCGCCCGGCAGCATGTTTCCAAGGGGGCGGCGCGCCTCTTCCGCGAACCACCTCAGGTACTCGGCCGAGAACGAGACCTCGCCTGCAGCCTCGGGGAGTCGTTTTCCGGCTTCGGCTGCGAGGATGGCGGCGATGTGGTCGACGCGCTCGAGGAGGATCTCGGACGCACGGAGCAGGATGTCCGCGCGTCGGCGGGCCGGCGTGCGGGACCAGTCGCGGAACGCCGACGCCGCAGCATGTGCCGCCTCGGTCGCAAGCGCCCCGTCGCCCCAGCAGACGGTGCCAACGATCTGTCCGGTGGCCGGGTTCTCGACGTCCTTGCGGGTGGTGAGCCTCCGCCACTGCCCGTTGATCAGGGTGGTCTCTTCTGTCATGGCGACGTGCCTTTCGTGATGGCGGGAGAGTCAGGATTCCGTGACGCGTCCGACAGCGCGGCACGCATGTCGGCGGCATGTACGCGGGGGCTGAGGGCGTAGCACGTGCACCGGCCACGCCGCGTGGCCTGAACGAGGCCGCGCACTTTCAGCACGGTGAGGTGGTGGTAGACCGTGACGGGTGCGATACCGAGACGGATTGCGGCGTCTTGTGGGGCTTCCACCCCGGACGTGACCAGAGTCAGGAGCGCAAGCTTAGTCGGGCTCATCCCGGTGAGGATGGCGCGCAGTTCGGCTGCGGTGTGCAGGTCACGCATCGTGATTCGCGACGAGGATCGTCACCCCGGCGTCGGCGAGGGCTGCAGAGATCGCGGCGGGGGGCGGCGCGTCTGTCACGAGGATGTCCACGAGGCTGAAGTCCATGAGATGTACCACGGCGGAGTGGTTCATCTTGCCGACTGTCGCGACGACGACCACTTGGTCGGCGGAGTTGATCAATGCCCGCTTCGTCGAGAGCTCGAGATCGCGGTCTACGTAGAGACCGTTGGGGCGAACGGCAGCCGCCCCGACGAAGACCTTCTGCGCCCTCAGCTTCTCGAGCGCCGAAACCGTCATCTCGCCGATAAAGGCCTGGCTGTCGTGAAGCAGCTCGCCCCCGAGGCTGATGGTCCGGGCTGATTCCAGCCGGAGCCCCTGCTGGATGACGGGTGCGGAATGGGTGATGATCGTGCCGCGGAAATCCGGCGGAAGCTGGCGGACGATCTCGAAGCACGTGGTTCCGGCGTCGACGATGATCGTCTCGCGCTGCGAGATCATCCCAAGACATGTCCGCGCAATCCGCTCTTTGCCCTCAGACTCACGGCTTGCGCGTTCCCCGAAATCAGCCGTGTGGGCCGATCCGTTGGGGAGGCTGATGCCCCCGTGGACGACGCGAGCGAGACCGCGTCGGGAAAGCTCGCGCGCATCTCTGCGGATTGTCATATCCGAGACGGAGAACGACAGTGCCAGCTCGGAGATCGACACGAATCCCTGACGTGTCAGACGGTTCATGATCTCCCCCTGACGGGTGTTCAAACCGATCGCGCTGCTCATGGTGCCACTCCGGGTCCTCTGTTCTTCGAAACTCTTGGTCTAGCCCGACTGCTGGGGCCAGAACACCCCCTGCAGCTCCGAAGTCGGATCAGCTAGCGGACTGAAGTTCCACTGCCTTGCCCTCGCGGGCAGACTGCTCCGCGGCAAGGCCCATGCGGACTGCGCGAAGGCCGTCCCGGATCGAGACCTCGACCGGTCCTTCGCCGAGCACGGCGCGCCGGAAGCCAAGGTGCTCGTAGTAAGTCGAGCCATGGTGGGCTCCCGCGCCGAGCACGGTCGGGTCTACGTGGACCGCTTCACGGACCGGGTTCAGGGGAGAGCGCGGGCTGAAGAGGACCTCCGCCGGTACATTCTCATGTCCCGGCCAGTGCTTCGGTGCAACAGGGATGAAGCACTCCACCTTCGCCCTGTCTCCAACGATCGAGAGGTGCTCTTGGAACTCGGAACCCTCTGCGAACATGCACAGCTCGAACATCGCTCGAGTCCCTCCCTCGAAATCGACGATCACGTAGGCGTTGTCGAGGATGTCCGGGACCCGACCGTCATACAGCTCGTCCTGATGGTTAACGTCCGCGGCGCCGGAGGCGTAGATGCGGATGGGCTCCGCGCCCAAGACGTAGTGCATGAGGTCGAAGAAGTGACAGGCCTTCTCCACGAGTGTTCCCCCTGTCCGCTCGTTGAACCGGTTCCACTGGTCCACCTTGTCGAGGAACGGGAGCCGGTGCTCGGTAAGGGAGAACATCCTCACCCGACCTAGTTCTCCCCTGCGGACGGGTTCGAGCATGGCCTGGACGGGAGGCATGTAGCGGTACTCCATCGCGACCCAGATCGGCGCTCCGTAGGCGGCAGCGGCCGACTCCAGCGCGTCGCAGTCTGACAGGGACGAGCAGAGGGGCTTCTCGATAAGGATCGGCAGCTTCCTACCGCTCGCAAAGATGTCGTGGAGGATTGTCCAGTGGGTATCGTTCGGCGTGGCAATGACGAGGGCGTCGACCTCTTCGACGTCGAGGAGCTCGTTGTAGGAGGCATACTCGGCGGCCGTATGGCCTAGCTGCCGGATGGCTTCGATCCGCGAGGACTCTTCGGGGTCGGCGATGGCGACGACGTCGCTGCCGGGGATGAGCGCGAGGTTGCGGATGTGCTCCTGCCCCATATTTCCGACCCCGATGAGGCCGTAGCGAACGGTTCGGGGTTGGCATTGAGCAGCGGATTCGGGCGACATGTCGATCCTGTCTTTAGACGTCTACGGCTGGGTCTGTGGGTAAGCTCACATGTTCAGATATACACCTTTGAGTGTTGAATATCCAACATTCAATGTGATATTACTTACATCATGTGCTGCACATCACAGGATGTTGCGGCCCGCCAGAGGGCAAGGGGGAGCCCGACAGCCGAGCAGTAAAGGGCGCCGGTCCAAGAGGCGGAGCCTTAGGAGAATCAACCCAGCTGATAAGGATCGACAATGAAGTCTCGCTTTGCGCTCGTCGGAGCCGCGGCGGTCGTGGCCCTCTCGTTGGCCGCCTGCGGCGGCGGAGGCCAGGGGGCCGGGTCGAACACTCTGGAAGTCCAGACCGGTGTCGCCGCCGACACGAACGAGATGGCCGCCCTCAAGGCGATCGCCGCCGACTTCGAGAAGGCCAACCCGAACACCAAGCTCAATCTGGTTCCTGCCGGAACCAACTACGAGAACGACATCAAGGTCCGTCTCTCCTCCAACAACATCCCCGACATCTGGATGACCCACGGCTGGTCTCTCCTGCGGTACAGCAAGTTCCTCACCCCGCTGCAGAACGAACCATGGGCGAAGAACCTGGTCCCCGAGCTCGATCCCGTCATGAAGGACGCCAGCGGGGCACTTTACGCCATGCCGACCAACGTCGATATCACGGGGATCATGTACAACAAGGATGTTCTTGCCAAGGCCGGCTACAAGCCGGAGGACATCAAGACCTGGGATGACTTCATGAGCGCCGCGGAGAAGGCCAAGGCGAACGGCGTTTCGGCTGTCTACGCGGGCGGCAAGTCTATGGCCGGGACAATCCTCGACCATGTAATCTCCGGCGCCTTCACGCAGAATGGGCTCGATCAGATGAAGTCCGGCACGTTCGTCGCCGACCCCTACGGTCAGGCACTGAACCTTGTCGGGAAGTGGCGGGACGCCGGGCTCTTCAACCCGGACTATTCCTCAGCCACCAAGACCGACATGTCGAAGGCGCTCGCCCAGGGGCAGGCCTTGTTCGAGTTCGGGCCCTCGCCGATCGCGGACGACGCGATCAAGTACAACCCGAACGCCCACATCGGCTTCATCCCGATCCCGACGCTCACGGGTGCGCCTTCCTACCTCGACACAGGGGAACGGACGGCCTACGGCGTCTCAAAGACGTCGAAGGACGTGTCCGGGGCCAAGGCCTTCCTCGCCTTCCTTGCCAAGCCTGAAAATGAGACCAAGATGGCCGCAGCGTCCGCATCGTTGCCCGGACTCACTGACGCGAAGTCGACGCCGGGGCCGCTAAGCTCCAGCTACGACGAGTACGTGACTCAGAAGAAGACCCAGACAGTGCCGTATTTCGACCGTGTCTACCTGCCCAACGGCGCCTGGAGCACGATGGGCAACGGGACCGATGCCGTCATCACCAAGCAGTCGGACGTGAACAGCGCCGTCCAGCAGATGGCGAGCACTTACAAGAGCCTGTACGGCCAAGGCAAGTAGCCACCCCAGCTGCCCCTGTCGTTGCCCCCGCGCACCGGCAGGGGCAGCAAGTCCAAAGGAACAGTCCTCATGGCACAAGTGATCGTCGAGCGACCCGACCGGCGACTCAAGGCACAGCCATCCACTCGTCGTCGATCTCGGCGCGGTGGGACAGCCAACCTTCTGTACATCCCCGCGCTCGCTCTGTTCGCGGTCTTCACGGTCTACCCCCTCATCCGCGGAGCCGCCCTCTCCTTCACCAACTGGGACGGATACACGCCCGGGCAGGACTTCGTCGGGATGGACAACTACCTCCGGCTGCTGAACGACCCCACCTTCCACACCGTGATGCTCAACACCCTCATCTATGGGGTGGGGAGCACGGTCATCCAGCAAATCCTCGGACTAGGCCTCGCGGTCGCGCTCGACCGCCCCTCAAGATTCCGCAGCATTGCCCGGGCGCTCATCTACCTGCCGGTGCTCGTGTCACCCGTGATCATGGGGACGATGTACTACCTCCTGTTCCAGTACAACAACGGCACGTTCAACGACATCATGGTCGCGCTGGGACAGGGCCGGGCCGCCTGGCTGAGCGATCCCGGCGTCGCCACGGCGATCATCGTCGTCGTCAACAGCCTCCAGTTCACCGGCATCTCGATGATCATCTACCTGGCCGGCCTGCAGTCAATCCCCGGAGAGCTCTACGAGGCGTCGAGCCTCGACGGCGCCACGGGGTGGAAGCAGTTCACGCACGTCACCGTGCCGCTTCTGCAGCCGGCCTTCGCAGCCAGCATTGTCCTGAACCTTATCGGGGGGCTGAAGCTCTTTGACTTGATCAAGGTCCTCACCGCTGGCGGTCCCGGCTACTCGACCAACTCGGTGTCCACCCTCATCAGTGTGGCCTACTTCGACGACCAGACGGCCGGCTACGCCTCCGCCATGGGCGTCGTGCTGTTCCTGCTGATCCTTGTGGTCAGCCTCGCCGTCAACGCGGTGCTTAACCGCCGTTCTGTGGAGGCATGATGAAACTGCGTCCAGGTCTCATTGCGGGCGGAGCGGGGCTCACCATGATGGTGCTGCTTCAAATGCTCCCCTTCTGGGTGGCCATCACGACCGCATTCAAGCCCATCACCGACTTGTCGCCCCAGATGTTCTTCCCGGGCAACGTCGACTGGGGCAATTTCGCCACCGCCATCTCAGACGGCAACATCCTCCAGGCTGTGGTCAACGGCGTGATTGTGACAGGAGTGTCGACGGCTCTCGTGTGCACGCTCGGTGCCCTCACGGCGTATCCACTGGCAAGGCGGGTCACCCGCCTCAACAAGGGGATCCTGCTCTTCATCCTCAGCCTTCTCATGATCCCGCCCTTGAGCATCATGGTCCCGCTGTACTCGATGCTCACCCAGATGAACGGCGTCAACACCTACTGGGGCATCATCGTTGTGATGGTCACGCTGCACCTCCCTGTGAGCGTTTTCCTCTACTCCTCGTTTCTCCGCAACGTGCCCCGTGCCCTTGAGGAGGCCGCGACGATCGACGGCGCGAACCTCATCCAGACGCTTGTGCGGATTGTCTTCCCGCTTCTGAAGCCGGTCACGGCGACGGTGGCCATTCTGGCCGGAGTATCCATCTGGAACGACTACTCGCTGTCGGTCTTCTTCCTGACCGATCCCGCAGTGCGCACCGTCGCGCCAGCCGTCGGCGCATTCTTCTCGCAGGAGAGCAGCAATCTCGGCGCAGCTGCGGCTGCCTCGCTCATCGCCCTCGCGCCGGTGCTGCTCGCCTACCTGTTCCTGCAGAAGTACTTCATGAAAGGCATGGTCGCCGGTGCAGAGAAATGAGCCATCCCGCCCGGTCGCGCTGGTGACGGGCGGTGCAGCCGGGATCGGCAGGGCCATCGTCGAACGCCTCACGGGGGACGGTTGGGCTGTCACCTTCGTCGACCTCGACCAGGAAGCTGGGTCCGCCGTTGCGACGGACATCTCGGAGCGCGGCGGCGCCTGCCGGTTCGAGTGCGCCGATCTCGCGGACCGTGATCAGCGCCGTGGGCTCGTCGCCCGGACCGTCGAGGCGTGGGGCGGTCTGAAGCTCCTCGTCAACAATGCGGCCTACGTCGGAGCCAGGCTGAGCCTCATGGAGCTGACCGAGGAGGACTGGGACCGGGTCATGGAGACCAACCTCACCGCCACGGCGTTCCTGACGAGGGACGCCGCCAGAGCAATGCATCGGGGAGGCGGCGGCTCGATCGTGAACATGGCGACCATCCAAGAGCTGCTCCCTCTCCCTACCCATGTCTCGTACGTGGCGAGCAAAGGCGGGATCTCGGCCCTCACGCGTTCCCTCGCCGTCGAGCTTGGACCGTATGGGATCCGAGTCAACGCCGTGGTGCCTGGAGTCATCCAGACTCACGGGATGGCCGAGGAGCGCGAGCATGTGGGTCTCGGAGCCGCGGTTCAAGACGGGAACCAGCCATCCCTGCTGCCGCGCTTGGGAATGCCGGAGGACGTCGCGGGCGCTGTGGCCTTCCTGGCCTCGACTGACGCGGCCTTCGTCACCGGATCGACAGTCACGGTCGACGGCGGCCGGAGCCTGAGCAGGAAGCCCGACCCGCTGGCCGAGGGCCTGACTACGAGAACCGGGCAGCCCAAGCAGTCGCCCGAACCCCAGCAGGAAGGAACCGCCCGATGAGCCAGGACAAGATCGCATCTGTCGAGTGCAACCCAGTGGCACCGCGATGGCTGTTCGTGAGGGTGGAGACCTCGCAGGGGCTCGTCGGCTGGGGCGAGGCGATCGTGCCGAAGCGAGCCCGCGCCGTCGTCGGCGCTGTCGACGACCTGGCCCTCAACATAGCTGGAGCGGATCCAGACCGCATCGAAGAGCTCGTGCTCCGGATGGGACACGGCGGGTTCTTCCGGGGAACGAGTGCCATCGCCTCCGCCGCCGCCGGCATCGAACAGGCGCTCTGGGACATCAAGGGACGCCGCTACGGGCTTGCGGTCCACGAATTCCTCGGCGGCGCCGTCCGCGACCGGACCAGGCTCTACGCCTGGATCGGCGGCGACCGGCCCGGCCACGTGGTCGAGCACACGCGCCAGCGCATCGCTCAGGGCTTCACGATGGTCAAGATGAACGCGACCGAGGAGCTCGACTACATCGACACCCGAGCCCGCGTCACCGAGGTCGTGGAGCGCGTGGCGAGCATCAGGGACGCCGTGGGGGACGGCATCGAGATCGCCCTGGACTTCCACGGGAGAGTCCACCGGGCCATGGTCAAGGTGCTTATCCGCGAACTCGAGCCATTCCATCTCGCATGGATCGAGGAGCCCCTCAGCCCCGGCTTCGAGAGCGAGCTCCCTCACCTTCTCTCTCCTGACTGCTCCATCCCGATCGCCACAGGGGAACGGCTCGTGCACCGGACACAGTTCCGGGAGCTCTTCCGCCACGGCGTGGTGGACATCGTCCAGCCGGACGTCTCTCTGACAGGGATCTACGAGCTGGCCAAGATCGCGCACATGGCCGAGGCATACGACGTCGCCGTCGCGCCCCACTGTCCCAACGGGCCGATCTCGCTCGCGGCCTCTCTCCAGGTCGGCTTTGCCACGGCTAATGTCGTCGTGCAGGAGCAGAGCGTCGGCCTGCACTACAACCAAGGCTACGAAGGCCTGCCCGCCGCGGAGATGTTCGACTACGTCCGCGACCCGGCGCCCCTAGTGCCAGCCGACGGGCATCTCGCCCTGAACACCCGGCCCGGCTTGGGCCTCGACATCGACGAAGACGCCGTCCGCGGGTCTCGCCAGTGGGAACTGCGAGATCCGGAATGGCGGCACGAAGACGGAAGGATGGCGGAATGGTGACGCCAACACTGCCCCGCGGGGCCATGGTCGCCCTGGTGACGCCGACGACACCTGCCGGGGAAGTTGACCCCGGCGCCCTGGACCGGCTCGTGGGCCACGTCGTGGCCGGCGGTGTCGCAGGCATCTCGCCATGCGGTTCCACCGGGGAGGGCGTACGGCTGACCTCGGAGCAGCGCCTCGACGTCACCGCGCGCGTGGTCGAGCGCTCCTCGGGCCTTCCCGTGATCGCAGGAGTCCCGATGCTCGCCCTGCCCGATGCCGAGGGCGAACTCGCGGATCTCGGATCGCTCGGCGCAACCGCGGCGCTTGTGGCTCCGCCCGGCTATTTCCCGATGTCCGACGCCGAGGTGGAGAACCTCTACCTCCGTCTCGCGGACGCATCGCCGGTTCCGCTGGTGCTCTACAACATCCCCGCCTTCACACGGATTCCGCTCTCTGTCCACGTGGTGGCACGCCTCGCCCGGCACGAGAACATCGTGGGACTCAAGGACAGCAGCAGGGACCTCGAATACCTGCAGTCGCTCGTCGCGGCGATCGGTGATGACGAGGTTATAGATTTCCGCATCTACACCGGCACTGACACCATGCTCGTGGCGAGCGCCCTGGCCGGAGCCGACGGCTCCATCGCCGCGAGCGCCAACCTTGTGCCGGACTTGGGCGTGCAGATCCTGAATCTTGTCTCCACAGATCTGCGCCGGGCCATCGAGCTCCAGCGCCGGCTCTCCGCGATCGTCGCATCCTGCCGCAGGGGAACCCCGCCGGCGGGATGGAAAGCCGCGCTCTCACTGCTCGGCCTCTGCGATCCGGCGCCCGTGCCGCCCGCTCTTCCGCTCGCGGCCGACGCCATGGAGCGGTTGCGGTACGAGATGCGCGAGGCCGCGGTGTTGGGATCCACCGAGGCGCGTGCGTCCGGATGAGGTCTTCCCTCGAACCGGTATTGGAGGTCGGCGCTACCCTCGGTGAGAGCCCAATCTGGGACGATCGGACGGGCACTCTGCTGTGGGTGGACATCCATCGGCACCAGGTCCACCGCTTTGATCCGGCCTCGGCCACGGACCGGTCGATCGTGCTTGAACAGCCGGTCGGCGCGGTGGCGCTCCGAGAGGGTGGGGGCTTGGTGGGGGCCGTGGGGCTGAGTGTCGGCGTCATCGACGAGGACACCGCATCCTTCGCGCCCTGGCACACCGTGAACGAGGGCACCAGGATGAACGACGGCGCGTGCGATCCCGGCGGACGGTACCTCGCCGGCACGCTGACCGAGCCCTTGACCCAAGGGGCCTCGGCGCTCTTCTGCCTGGAACCCGACGGTCGGTTCCGCCGCCTCCTCGGCGACGTGACTCTCTCGAATGGCATCTCGTGGAGCGCCGACGGTAACACCATGTACTACATCGATACATTCCTCGAGCGAGTGGACGCCTTCGACTACGACCCCGAGACGGGAGGCATCGAGGTGGGGTCGCGCCGCACCATCTTGGATCTCCGCGAGGCGGAGGGGCGACCCGACGGGATGACCATCGATACGGAAGGGAACCTGTGGGTGGCCATGGCCCGCGGTCGCGCGGTCCGCTGTTACGACACGCGCGGCCGATTGCTGCACCTCGAAGCGGTGCCAGCGCCGGTCGTGACGAGCTGCACCTTCGGTGGGGCCGACTTCGCGGACCTCTACATCACGACCGGCCAGTGGCCTGCGTCAGGGGAGGAACTCCGGGAATGGCCGAGGGCGGGGGCCGTCTTCCGGCTCAGCGGTCTCGGCGTGCAGGGGAGACCTGCGCAGCGTTTCGCGGGCTGACGGGCACAGATGCGGAGAGGACGGGTGGGAGATTGAGTACCCATGACGGGCAGCTTCTCGTCTTTTGGGGGTCGTGCACCTTGGACACGATCGCGCGGGTCAGTTCCTTTCCGGAGCCGGACAGTCGGACTGTTGCCTACGAGCTGATCACAGCCGGCGGCGGGCCGGCCGCCACGGCAGCGGTGGCAGCAGCCCGTGCAGGTGCCCGCACCGCGTTCCTCGGCACGGTTGGCGCCGACGATGAAGGCGACCGGATCCTCGCTGGACTCGAAGCCGAGGACATCGACACGAGTGCCGTCAGGCGCGATCCGAGCCAACCCTCCGGGGCGAGCGTCGTCGTCGTCGGCCCTGGGGCGACGCGCGCCATCGTCACGCGTCCAGTCCCGCGCGTCGTCGTCCACCTCTCAGCCGCGGCCCGACTGCTCGAGGAAGCCGCATGGGTGCACGTCGACCATCTCGGCTGGCCGGCGCTCCGCACGCTTCGCCTCCCGAAGCGCACGTTTCGCGTGAGCGTGGACGCCGGCAATCCCTTACCGGCGTTCAGCCTTACCGGCGTCGACCTCTATGGGCCGACTCTTGCGCGCCTTGCTGGGGCTCTGCAGCCCACGGACCCCGCTGAGATCGAGGCGCTCCTCCGCACGTCGCACGAGGCAGGTGCCGGGATGATCGTGGCCACGGACGGGGAGCGCGGCAGCTGGGTCCTCGATGAGGCAGGACGCTTCGTCCACGTGCCCGCAGCCAAGTGCGACGCCTACTCGACTTTGGGGGCCGGGGACGTCTTCCACGGAGCACTCCTCGCCGCGATGGCGGCGGGCCTCGAGCTCGCCGATGCCGCGGGTTTCGCCAGCAAGAGCGCCGCGTCGTCGTGTGAGGGACTCGACGGCCGGTCCCGCATCCCGTATGCCCGCCCGCGGCCGCCCGCGGCGACTGAAAATCACCCTTCCAGAGGAATCTCCGGTCATGATCACTGATACCAAGTTGGACGCCTTCCGGCGTGCCTCCGGGGCCTTCGCCGTCCTCGCCCTCGACCAGCGCGAGGCTCTGAGGGCGATGATGTCTGCCTACCGGACGGCGCCGGTCACCGACGAAGAGGTGCGCCGCTTCAAGCTCGAGGCGGCTCGCGTGCTCACGCCGCATGCCTCCGGAGTCCTCCTCGATCGCCAGTTCGCCCTCGATCAGGCCATCGACGGTGGTGCCGTCTCGCCGGGCTGTGGGTTGATTGCGGCCGCGGACCGTTTCGACAAAGCGCACGGTGAGACGGTCGGCGAAACCGCCATCGACCTTGATGTGGGCCCCGAGAGGTACGCCGCGCTGGGTGTGAAGGCCCTGAAGCTGCTCGTCCTCTACCGGCCGGACGGGAACCGAGAACAGCGTGTGGCCATGGCCCTCGAGTTCATCGAGCGCTGCCGTGAGGCGGGCCTGGCGAGCATTCTCGAGCCAGTCTCGCGTAGGCCGCTGAACGGGGCGCGATTCGATCACACCGCGGGGATCATCGACGCAGCTGCCGAGCTGGGCCGCCTTGGGGCCGACCTGTACAAGGCAGAGGTTCCCTATGCTGGCCAAGCGCCCGAGGCAGAGGTCCGCTCCGCTTGCGCTCGACTGACGGAGCTTGTCGACAGCCCCTGGGTGGTCCTTTCCTCCGGGGTGCCAGAAGAGTACTTTCCCCAAGCCGTGAGATGGGCCTGTGCTGAAGGAGCCTCGGGTTTCCTTGCCGGCCGTGCCATCTGGGCGTCATGCCTCGGTGCGGCGGACGTATCTGCGGCCCTCCGGGAGGGAGCAGCGGACCGGCTCAGGAGGCTGTGCGACCTCGTCGACGAAGCTGTCGGCTAGTCTTTGGGAACCCCGCAGCATGGGAGAAACATCGGGCGTCTCGAGCTCCGCTCACCGATCGAACGGGAGAGCAGCGATCACGTCCGCTGGCCACGTGGCAACCTCCAGCCCTGTTTCGCGAGCCCGGGACCGCCGCCTATGCGCTCTCGGCCCGGGGGCCGTGGTGCTGGCCGAGAGGCGGCCACCTGCCGGAGCCGATGGCCCAGACCCGCCCTGGGCTGACCTGCTAGAAGGGGACTCCGCATCGAAGCGCGACGTTGGCGTACGGCGTCGCCTCGCCGGAACGTACGATCAGCTTGGCCCTCGGCGTGAGCAGTTTGAACTCTTCGTGCGGCACCGATTCGACGGCGCTGATGCGGCTGCTGACCCATTCGTCGGGTTTGGTTCCCAGGCACTCGCTCGCCACCACGCAGGAATCGACGACGAGTTCGCCGAGCACGGCGTCGAACACCTGGACGAAGCCGGGGACACCCATGGTGAGGGCGAGATCGACGATGGGGGCGCCCAGCGGCAGGGGGAGGCCGCAGTCGGCGATGACGAGGAGATCTCCGTGGCCCAGGCGCGCCAGACCGGCGTTGAGATGCGGGTTCAGGATTCCGTGCTTCTTCACGAATTTCCTCCGGGGAGTCGGTCGGTTGTGTACGGGTAGGACGACTGAGCCCCCGAATGCAGCACCGCAAAGGCACCGACGCGGACGGCCAGTCTCACGGCGTCCTCGAGAGAATCGCCCGCGGCGATTCGGGCGCTGAGCGCGCCCACGAAGGCATCGCCAGCCCCGGTGGTGTCGAAGGCAGCGACCGGGGGAGCCTCAACGCTGACGAGGGAGGTCCCTTGGGACAGGAGCGCGCCCCGGGCTCCTCGGGTCATGACCACCGAGCGGATTCCCTGGCCGACGAGGGCCGCTACCACCGATTCGTCCGCTGCCGGGCCCTCGCCGCCCGACGCCCCCAGCATCTGCAGGGCGAGCCGCCCCTCATGCTCGTTGACGATCAGCGGGTCTGCCCGACGAAGCACGGCCGGGTCGAGCGGAATGACGGGAGCAAGGTTGAGCACGAGCCTTGCCGGGCTTGCCTGCGCCGCGGCGGCGGCCGCCTCCGCGGGCACCTCGCCCTGTAGCACGAGTACCGCCGCGTCTTCCAGGAGATCCCGGTGCTGGAGCACCATCGCTCGATCGACCCGCGCGTTGGCGCCTCGGGAGACAATGATCGAGTTTTCGCCATTGCGGTCGACGGCGACGAACGCCATGCCGGTTTCCCCCGGGACCACGGCGACGCCGCCGATGTCCACGCCGGCTTCGCGCAGGCCCGTGAGGGCAAGGCTCGCATTGGGGTCTTGGCCCACAGCGCCTATGAACGCGACTCTCGCCCCGAGCCTCGCCGCGGCGACGGCTTGATTCGCCCCTTTTCCTCCGGCCTGTGCCGTCGAGGAGTTGGCCAAGACTGTTTGCCCCGGCAGGGGGAGGGCATCGACGGCGAGCAGGATGTCCGTGTTGACCGAGCCGACGACGGCGACGAGCGGCTTCCGCGTCGCCTTCCCGGCGTCCGCTGTGGGCGATTCGTGTGATCTTGAGGCGTCATCGGTCGTTGTCACGTGAAATGTTATATCAGGTCGGTTAAGGGTCGTCGAGAGTCTTCTCGAGTAGAAGCGCTTCTTATGGGGTTTTGACGGGAATCATGGGATGCCTGCGTGACGTCTTGACAGTGGTCGGGATCACATATAGCTTGGATTTGTAACGCAAACTGGCCACAAAATAACAAGCAGTTAACACGAAGAGGTCGGCTGCACATCAGGCCAGCGGTTCCCACCAATCGATCGAGCACGACAGCAAGGGCCACTGCCGCCCTGCTGAGCCTGACAGGAGCGTCGACGCAGATGCGCGCAATTGTTTTCGAAGAGCCGGGGAAGCTCGCACTGACGGAGCTGCCCGATCCCACTCCGGGTCCGAAGGAGGTGGTCATCGAGGTCGCGGCCGTGGGCATCTGCGGCACGGACACCCACGTGTTCGACGGCGAGTTCGAGGGCACCGTCTTTCCCCTGATCCCGGGCCACGAGGCTTCCGGCACGGTCGTCGCCGTCGGCTCGGACGTGACCAAGTTCGCGGTCGGCGACCACGTCGCCGTCAACCCCAGCACGACCTGCGGCGAGTGCGAGTTCTGCCTCAACGGCAAGGGCAACCTGTGCCGCGAGTGGAACGGCCTCGGCGTCGTCGCGAGCGACGGCGCGGCGGCCCAGTACCTCAAGGCACCCGTGGGCAACGTGTACAAGCTGCGGCCGGAGACGGACCTCCACCAGGCCGCGCTCATCGAGCCGCTCGCGTGCGCGATCCGCGGCTACGACATCCTGCCGCGCAAGATGGGCGAGCACTACTTGGTCTACGGCTCCGGGACCATGGGCCTCCTCATGGCCCAGCTCGCCCCGCGCGCCGGGGCAGCGAGCGTCACGATCGTGGACCTCAACGAGAAGCGGCTCGAGGCCGCCCGCGAGGTGGGCATCCAGAACGTTCTCGGCAGCGCGAACGACGCCGACCGCGACCAGTGGGACGTCGTCATCGACTGCACGGGCGTGATCCGGGCAATCGAGGACGGGCTGCCCCGCGTCAAGGCTGGCGGCACTTTCCAGCACTTCGGCGTCGCACCGGCCGAAGCCAAGGCCAACTACTCGCCGTTCCGCGTCTACCGCGACGAACTCAACATCGTGGGCACCATGGCCGTCCTGAACACGTTCGGCCGCGCGGTCGAGATGTTCGAGGCCGGAGCCATCAAGAGCCAGCCGATGATCAGCCATGCGTTCGCCCTCGACGACTACAGCGAAGCGCTCGACATGTTCCGCAAGGGCACGGGCCGCAAGCTGCAGATCCGGCCGAACGCCACCGAGTCCGTAGTCCTCTGAGCCGAAGGGTGGAGATGTTGAACCCCGCAGCTGCGCCTCCGCGCACGCCCCAGGGCAGATCCTCGAGGATCGAGCCGAAGAAGCTCGTCATCCCCGCCGTCCTGCTCGTCCTGCTTGTGCTGATGATCGCCAACACGAAATTCCTCTTCGGCAGCCAGGCCACGGAAGCGGCGCCGGGCACCTTCAGCCCCGCCTCCTACGCCCAGGAGAAGTACCAGTCGGAGATCTCACCCGACATCGAGAAGCGGGCCACGGACCTGACCACGGTGGCCACGGCCATCAAGGCCGATCAGGCTGCGGCCGCGAAGCAGTACGGCGTGGTCTCCGGATCGTCCGCGCCGGTCTTCTCCGTGAAGTTCACCGGCACGGCGGCCAAGCCGCTGGACAGCGGCCTCGTGCAGGTCGCGGTTCCGGGCCTGCCCGCTGATGTCAAGGTCTTTGTGCAGGTCGGACCCGCGGTCAATGGCACGGCTATCCGCGACGCCACGGGCAAGGTCGAGTTCTCGCAGTTCAAGAACCAGATCGACTACCAGAACGTCGGTGCCGAGCTCAACAATCAGGTCAAGCAGCTCGTCCTGAAGAACGTGGACAAGGCGACCATCGAGGGCAAGCAGCTCTCGGTGGTGGGCGCGTTCCAGCTGGTGAGCCCGACGTCGTTCGTTGTCACTCCCGTGAAGATCGATGTGAAGTGATGAGCGCCGAAAACGCCACTCTCACGGGCAACGCCATCCTCCAGGCCCACAACGTCACGAAGCGCTACGGCGGCACGCACGCCCTCAAGGGCGTTGACTTCGCGGTGCTCGTGGGAAGGGTCGTGGGCCTCTTCGGGGAGAACGGGGCCGGCAAGTCCACGCTCATGAAGATCCTCTCCGGCATTGAGAGCCCCACAACGGGAAACCTCGAATTGCGCGGAGCGCCGGTGGAATTCGCCAACACGGTCGAGGCGCGGGACCGCGGAATCTCGATCATCCACCAGGAGCTCAGCCTCTGTCCCAACCTCAGCGTCCGGGACAACATCTTCATGGGCCGTGAGATCCTCACCAAGGCCGGTTCTGTTGACTACAAGGCCGAGTCCGAGGTCGTCGAGCGGCTCATGGAGCGGCTCGAGGAGAAGATCGACCCGGAGACGCTCGTGGCCGATCTCCGACTCGGGCAGCAGCAGATCGTCGAGATTGCCCGTGCGCTCTCCACCGAGGCGCGGATCCTCATCATGGACGAGCCGACGTCCGCCCTCAGCGCCGCCGAAGTCGAAGTCCTGTTCAAGGTCATCCGGGACCTGACGAACGACGGCGTGTCCATCGTCTACATCTCGCACCACCTCGAAGAGGCGATGGAGATCTGCGACCACGCGGTTGTGCTGCGCGACGGCGAGATCGTGGCTCAGGCGGAGACGAAGGATGTCAGCCTCGAATGGATCGTCGGCAACATGGTCGGGCGGAACTTCGACCTCGGCAGTCCGCCGGATGTCGAGTTCGGAGAGACCGCCTTGGCGATCGACGGCGTCAAGGTCGCCGATCCGGCCAATCCCGAACGGCTCGCCGTGAATGGCATCTCCATCAACGTCCGTGCAGGGGAGATCGTGTGCATCTACGGGCTCATGGGCGCCGGCCGCACGGAGCTGCTTGAGGCGGCTGCGGGCCGCGGGCCCCTGGTCGGGGGCCGCATCACGGTGCATGGCCGGGACCTTGCGGGCATGACCATTGCCGATCGCATCAAGTGGGGCCTCACCCTGGTCCCGGAGGACCGGCAGCGTGACGGACTTGTCCAGACGATGTCGGTGGGCAGGAACCTCTCCCTCGCGAGCATCGGGAGCTTCGTCAAGGGCGTCCTGATGTCTCCCTCTGCCGAGGGGAAGCTCGTGCGGCAGGGCATCCAGGACGTCCATGTGAAGACCGCGGGCCCGTGGGCATCGATCGGCTCGCTCAGCGGCGGCAATCAGCAGAAGGTCGTCATCGGCAAGATGCTGGCCACGAACCCCAAAGTCATCCTGCTCGACGAACCGAGCCGCGGGATCGACATCGGCGCGAAGACCGAGGTCTTCAACCTCCTGAGCGAGCTCGCCGGGAAAGGCCTCGCGGTCCTCTACTCGACGTCCGAGGTCAACGAGTGCTTCGGCGTCGCAAACCGCGTGATCGTCATGAGCAAGGGCAGGATCTCCGCCGAGTTCGACGCCGCGACCGCCACCAAAGAGCAGGTCATGGCAGCTTCCGGCGAATCTGCCACGGCATCCACCACGAACG
Source organism: Sinomonas sp. P47F7 (assembly GCF_049332655.1). Taxonomy (GTDB): domain Bacteria; phylum Actinomycetota; class Actinomycetes; order Actinomycetales; family Micrococcaceae; genus Sinomonas. The sequence continues at coordinate 472,015 of NZ_CP186327.1, forward strand.
GACACTAGACATGAGCACCACCAAGTCAGCTCTCGCGGGCATCTCGAAGTCCGCCCGTTTCAGCGGCGGCCTGGACGTCCCCCGGCTGCTCCTCGAAGGCCGGGCCTTCATCGCCCTGATCGTGATCGTCGTGGCCTTCTCCATCCTCTCGCCCAACTACTTCACGGTCGAGAACCTCCTCACCATGTCCTCCCACGTCGCGATCTTCGCGATCCTGGCGGTCGGAATGCTCATGGTCATCCTCAACGGAGGCATCGACCTCTCGGTCGGATCAACCGTCGGCCTCACCGGGGTCATCGCTGGCTTCCTGCTGCAGGGCGTGAAGATCCCGGCCCTCGGAATCGCGTTCTACCCCGCAGCGTGGGTCTGCGTCATCGTCGCCGTCGCCGTGGGCGCACTCGTCGGCTGGATCAACGGCGCGCTCGTCTCGCGCTTCGGAGTGGCCCCCTTCGTCGCCACGCTGGGCACGCTCTACGTGGTGCGCGGTGCCGCGCTCCTCATCACAGGCGGCCTCACCTACCCCAACCTCCGCGGCGAGGCAGCGCTCGGCAACACCGGGTTCGACTGGTTCGGCTTCAACAGGATCCTCGGCATCCCGATTGGTGTCCTGTTCATGATCGTCATCGCGACGGTCGCGGCCGTGGTGCTGAGCCGGAGCCCGTTCGGCCGCTGGCTCTACGCCTCGGGCGGCAACGAACGCGCCGCCGAGCTCTCCGGCATCCCAGTCAAGAGAGTAAAGGTCCGCATCTACGTCATCTCGGGCATCTGCGCTGCGATCGCCGGGGTGATCGTTTCCTCCGAACTGACCTCGGCGAACCCGACGTCAGGCAACTCCTTCGAGCTCACAGCGATCGCCGCCGTCGTCATCGGCGGAGCCGCACTGTCCGGAGGACGCGGCAACATCCGCGGCGTGCTCCTGGGCGCGTTCGTCATCGGCTTCCTCTCCGACGGACTCGTGATCGTAGGGGTCTCCGAGTACTGGCAGATGGTCTTCAAGGGCGCCGTCATCGTGGTCGCAGTCATGCTCAACCGCATCGAGCGCCGCTCGAAGCGCGTCAAGGCGACCACGCCCCCCGGCGGCCAGACCGCGGATCCCAGCAAGGGCGTCGAGAGCGCAACCGCCTCGTCTCCGGCCTAGCCGGCACGCCTCACCTTCACCAAGTCACCACCCCTACCAAGCCACCAACCCTTACCTAGAACACCGATAGCTCCACGAAAGGGATCACTATGTTCCGCAAGGCTGCAGTCGCCGTCGTCGCCGGCGTGGCCATCTTCGCCCTCTCCGCCTGCGGAGGCTCCTCGGGCCAGAGCTCAGGCGGCTCGGCCTCCGGGGGCACGGGCAGCAAGCTCCTCACCGTGATCGTCAACGACCCCGCCAACCCGTACTGGAGCACCGAGGGTTCGGCTGCCAAGGCCGAGGGCGAGAAGCTCGGCTACCAGGTCACCGTGACGAGCCACAAGGGCGACACGAAGACCGAGAGCGATCTGATCGACGCCGCCATCACGAACAAGTCCGCAGCGATCCTCCTCGACCCGGCGAACGCGGATGGCTCCGTCGGCGCCGTCCAGAAGGCCGTCAACGCCGGCATCCCGGTCTTCACCATCAACGCCGAGATCAACCAGCAGGGCCTCGCCAAGGGCCAGCTCGTCTCGAACAACGCCCAAGGCGCGGCGCTCGGCGCCCAGGAATTCGTCAAGGCCATGGGCAGCAAGGGCAAGTACGTCGAGCTCAAGGGAGCTCCCTCGGACAACAACGCGGCGACGCGGTCCAACGGCTACGCGACGGTCCTTTCGCAGGTTCCCGACCTGCAGCTCGTAGCCTCCGAGGTAGCGAACTGGGACCAGAAGCAGGGCCACGACAAGATGCAGACGATGCTCCAGGCCCACCCGGACATCCAGGGCGTGCTCGCAGGCAACGACCAGATGGCGCTCGGCGCCATAGCGGCCCTCAAGGAGGCCGGCAAGCTCGCAACCGTCAAGGTCGGCGGCTTCGACGGCGCCCCGGACGCCGCCGACTCCGTGAAGGCAGGCGAGCTCGCCTACACCGTCCTGCAGCCGGTCGTCTCCTTCGCGAAGAAGGCAGTGGACGAGGCCGACTCGCTCATCAAGAACGGCAAGACCGGTGCAGACACGGAGAAGCAGGCCTTCGACTGCGCGCTCGTCAACAAGGACAACATCGCCAAGTACACGGGCCCCTTCACCCTGTCGCAGTAACCGCCTCGCCGTGGGCCGTCGGTTACGAGGACCGGCGGCCCACCCTGGTCAAGGAGACCGTCCTCATGGCTTATCTCTTCAACGATCCGTTGGACTTCGCCGACGAACTGACAGCCGGATTCATCGCCGCCTACCCTCGCTGGGTCCGAAAGGTCCCGGGCGGAGTAGCGCGTTCGACGGCGTCCAAGCCCGGCACCGTCGCCGTCGTCATCGGCGGTGGCTCGGGGCACTACCCGGCCTTTGCCGGGCTGGTCGGGCCGGGACTTGCGCACGGCGCGGCGATGGGGAACATCTTTGCCTCGCCCTCGGCCCAGCAGGTCTACTCCGTGGCGAAGGCCGCCGAGTCCGGCGGCGGCGTCCTCCTCACGTACGGCAACTACGCCGGCGACGTCCTCAACTTCAACCAGGCCCAGGACCGGCTCAACGCCGAGGGCGTCCGCACCGCGACGGTGGCCGTCACCGACGACATCTCCAGCGCACGTGCCGACGAGGCCCACAAGCGCCGCGGCATCGCGGGCGACCTGGCGGTCTTCAAGGTGGCCGGCGCGGCGGCGGACGAGGGACGCACCCTCGACGAGGTCGTCGATGTCGCCTCACGCGCCAACAGCCGGACCCGCTCGTTCGGCATCGCCTTCTCCGGCTGCACGCTCCCTGGGTCTGCCGAGCCCCTCTTCACCGTTCCCGAGGGGAAGATGGCGGTCGGGATGGGGATCCACGGCGAGCCGGGCATCGGCGAGGAAGATCTCCCCAGCGCCGATCAGGCCGCCGAACTGCTGGTCCGCTCGCTGCTCTCCGAAGCCGCCGATGGCCCCGAAGGAAGCCGCGTGGCGCTCATCCTCAACGGGCTGGGCTCGGTCAAGTCCGAAGAACTCTTCGTCGTCTACCGGCGGGTCGCGGAGCTCCTCGATGAAGCTGGAGTGACCGTCGTCGATCCCGAGATCGGCGAGATGGTCACGAGCTTCCAGATGGCCGGCATCTCGCTCAGCCTCATGTGGCTCGACGAGGACCTCGAACGCTACTGGAGGGCCGCCGCGAGCACCCCGGCGTTCCGGAAGGGCGCGGTCGAGGAAACGGATGACGGCGCGTGGGCGCCGGAGCGCTCGCTGGGCACCGAGGACGAGCTCCCGGCCTCGACAAAGGAATCCCGGTCCGCGGCTGCCGTCGTTCAGGAGCTGCTCGACGCAGTGTGCGAGGTGATCGATGCGAACGTCGACGATCTCGGACGGCTCGATTCCATCGCCGGCGATGGCGACCACGGGATCGGCATGCAGCGCGGCGCGACCGCCGCGGCGAAGGCCGGCCGGGAAGCCATGGATCGAGGCGCCGGTGCGGGAACTCTGCTTTCGCGCGCGGGCGACGCCTGGGCCGACAAGGCCGGAGGAACCTCCGGGGCCCTCTGGGGAATGCTGCTGGTCACCATCGGTGGCCGCCTCGGAGACCAGGAGCGGCCCACCGCCGAAGCGGTGTCCCGGGGCGTGAGCGACGGTGCCGCCAAGATCATGGAGTTCGGCAAGGCCCAGCTCGGCGACAAGACCCTCGTAGACACACTCGTCCCGTTCGCGGTCGCGCTCGACAAGGCCGTGGCCGGGGGGAGCTCACTCGCCGAGGCCTGGGCGGCCGCAGGAGAAGTCGCATGGGCCTCGGCGGAAGCCACCGCCACGCTGGTCCCGAAGATGGGCCGCGCCCGGCCGCTCGCCGAGAAGAGCCTCGGCACGCCGGATCCCGGCGCGATGTCCATGGCCATGATCATCCGCACCGTCGGTGCACGCATCAGCGCAAAGGAGAAAATCAGTGACTGAGAAGCTGCGCATTGTCGTGGGAAGCGACGATGCCGGACTGGCCTACAAGGACATCCTCAAGAAGGACCTCGAGGGAAACGACCTCGTCGAATCGGTCATCGACGTGGGCGTCGACGTGGACGGGAAGACCCCGTACCCCACCATTGCCATCGGCGCTGCCGAACTCATCGCGGCGGGGAAGGCGGACCGCGCCCTCCTGGTCTGCGGCACGGGCCTTGGCGTCGCGATCGCCGCGAACAAGGTCGAGGGGATCCGGGCCGTCACGGCTCACGACAGCTACTCGGTCGAGCGTTCAGTGCTGAGCAACAACGCCCAGGTCCTGACCTTCGGCCAGCGGGTGATCGGCTTGGAACTCGCCCGCAGGCTCGCGCGGGAATGGCTGACCTACCGGTTCGACGAGTCATCGCCGTCTGCCGCCAAGGTCCAGCTCATGAACGACTACGAGGCCGATCGCGGTGCCTGAGAAGCTGCCGGCGGTGGTCCCATGTCCCCGGACCTGACGAACGCACGCCCCCGGCCAGCCCTGCTCGGCATCAGCCTCAAGCTCTACTTCGGCCACCTGCAGACACTTGACTGGTGCCGGCAGGTCGCAGAGCTCGCCACCACACATCCGGCGATCCAGCGCGGAGCCGTCTCGCTGTTCATCATGCCGAGCTTCCCGTCTCTGGCGCACGTTGAGGGCATCTTCGAGGGCACTCCCGTGAAGACTGGAGCGCAGGACCTCCACTGGGATGATTGGGGGGCCTACACGGGCGAAGTCAGCGGGACGAGCCTCCGGGAAGTGGGATGCACCTACGTGGAGGTCGGGCACGCGGAGCGCCGCCGCCTGTTCGGCGAGACGGACGAGGTCATCAGGGCCAAGACCCAGGCGGCCTTCAGGAACGGTCTGGTCCCCGTCATCTGTGTGGGCGAGACCGAGGAAGGGCCCGCGGACACCGCGGCTGAGGCGTGCGTGGAGCAGCTGGCCGCAGCCCTGGCCGACTCCGAGCCGGGCGAGGGGAGCATCGTCGTCGCCTATGAGCCCGTGTGGGCCATCGGTGCCGAAGCTCCTGCGAATGCCGGCCACATCCTGCCCGTGACACGGCGCCTCCGGCAGTGGCTTGCATCCGATGGCCGCTACCCTCAAGGATCGGTGATCTATGGCGGAAGCGCCGGGCCAGGCCTCCTGACCCGGCTCGCAGAAGGAGTCGACGGGCTGTTCCTGGGACGCTTTGCGCACGAGGTGAAGGCCTTGACTGCGGTCATCGACGAAGCGGCCGAGGCGTTCGTGTAACTGGACAGTAGAGCATCATCACCAGGAGGGAGCCACGATGGACGAGGGAATCGGCTCGCCGGGCCGTTCAACCCGGCAGCAGGAGCGCCAACGGGCCATATCCGAAATGGTCATGGCGGAGGGGGCAGTGCGCATCGACCAGCTCGCAGAGCGATTCGGCACGAGCCAGATGACCATCCACCGGGATCTCGACGAACTCGAGGCCCGAGGGCTCGTGCGGAAGTCCAGAGGTGTGGCGACGGCGCTCTCCTCGAGTCTGGTCGAATCGAGCGACGTCTACCGCACCGGCCAGCAGCAGGAAGAGAAGATGGACATCGCCAGGGCCGCGCTCGACTTCATCGAGGCGGGCCAGGCCGTGTTCGTCGACGACTCCACGACCGTCCTCCAGCTGACCAAGCTGCTCGGAAGCAGAACGCCACTGACCGTCCTGACCAACGTGCTGACCATCATGGAGGAGCTCAAGGACACCCGCGGCATCTCGCTCGTGGCCATCGGGGGCGCCTACTTCAACTGGTGCAGCGCGTTCATGGGCAGCATGACCACAGACGCCATCAGGAAGCTCCGCGCGGACGTCTTCGTGATGTCCACGGCGGCCATCATCGATGACGTCTGCTTCTTCCAGAACCAGGCCACGGTCGAGGTCAAGAGGGCCATGTTCGAGAGCTCGGCCACGCGGATCCTCCTCGCAGACCACACAAAATTCACCAAACGGGCACTCTACGCCCTGGCTCCCCTTGCCGAATTCGATGCAGTCATCGTGGACGCCAAGACCAGCCAGGAGGACATCCGGCGGCTCAGTTCCCGCGGTGTCAATGTCGTCGTCGCCCGTCCTCAGAGCCTGCACCCGCAGCAATCCGCCGGGTGAGCCCGAACGAACAGGAGCAACCAGTGACCAGCCTTGTCCAGGGAGCGAGCACCGAAGCCGCCCTGCCCACCGCCATGCGCGCCGTCGTCTGTTATGGGCCCAACGACTACCGGCTCGAGGAGCGCCCAGTCCCCACCACCGGCCCGGATGACCTGCTGATGAAGGTCGAGGCCGTGGGCGTCTGCGCGAGCGACGTGAAGTGCTATCACGGCGCCGCCAAGTTCTGGGGCGACGAGCATCGGCCGGCGTACACGCAGGAGGGGATCACGCCGGGGCACGAATTCGTGGGGGTTGTCGTGGCCGGGGGCGACGCTGCCCTTGAGCGCCGCGGGGTCTCGATCGGCACGCGGATCGTGTGCGAGCAGATTGTGCCGTGCGGGGAATGCCGGTTCTGCCAGCGCGGGCAGTACTGGATGTGCGCCCCCCACGAGATGTTCGGCTTCCGCGGGTTCGACGGCGCGATGGCCGACTACGTTCTAGTGCCCGCGAGGGCGCGCACCCACGTGGCCCCAGCGGACCTCCCGGCCCACCACACGGCGTTCGCCGAGCCCCTCTCCTGCGCCCTGCACGCCGTGGAGCGGGCAGGCATCCAGTTCGAGGACGTCGTGGTGGTGGCCGGCTGCGGACCGATCGGCCTCGGAATGATCGCGGGCGCCCGCGCCAAGAACCCGATGACGGTCGTCGCGCTCGATATGTCGGATGAGAAGCTCGCGCTGGCCCGCAAGTGCGGCGCGGACGTGACGATCAACATCGCCTCCGAGGACGCGATCCAGCGAGTCAGGGACCTGACTGACGGGTACGGCGCCGACGTCTACCTCGAGGCCACGGGCCACCCCTCGGCGGTGTCGCAGGGCCTCAACATCCTGCGCAAGCTCGGGACGTACGTCGAATACTCGGTGTTCCGGTCCGAGGCGACGGTCGACTGGTCGATCATCGGCGACGACAAGGAGCTCAACGTGCTCGGCGCCCACCTCGGGCCGCACTGCTGGCCAGCCGCGCTCAAGCTGATCAAGGACGGAAAGCTGCCTCTGGAGGAAATCTGCAGCCACCAGTTCCCGCTCGAGCAGTTCCTGGACGCGATCAACCTTGTGGGCAATCCGGTGGGCGGCTCGGTGAAGGTGTCCATCCTGCTCTGAGCGTGAGCGCCCCCACGCAGGGTAGCCCCATGCCCTCCCACCCCACCCGAGAAGAAGCCGCTACCGAAGGAGGACAGGCCCGTGCCTGCTGTTGATCTTGAAGAACTGACGTGGACCGATGTTGACCGCAAGGCGGTGGACACGATCCGGGTCCTGGCCGCCGACGCGGTGCAGAAGGTGGGCAACGGGCACCCGGGCACGGCAATGAGCCTGGCGCCGGCCGCATACCTGCTCTTCCAGAAGCTCATGCGGCACGATCCGGCGGACCCGCAGTGGATCGGTCGCGACCGGTTCGTCCTCTCCCCCGGGCACTCCTCGCTCACGCTGTACATCCAGCTGTTCCTCGCCGGGTACGGCCTCGAGCTGGCCGACCTCGAGTCGCTGCGCACGTGGGGCTCGCTGACCCCGGGCCACCCCGAGTACGGCCACACGAAGGGCGTCGAGATCACCACCGGCCCGCTGGGTCAGGGCCTCGCGTCCTCGGTTGGCTTCGCGTACTCCCAGCGCCGGGAGCGGGGCCTGTACGATCCCGCAGCCGCCGAGGGCACGTCCCCGTTCGACCACACCGTGTGGGTCATCGCGTCCGACGGCGACCTCCAGGAAGGCGTGACCTCCGAGGCATCCTCGCTCGCGGGCCACCAGGAGCTGGGCAACCTCGTGGTGATCTACGACGAGAACCACATCTCGATCGAGGACGACACCGACGTCGCCTTCACCGAGGACGTCCTGGCCCGCTACGCGGCGTACGGCTGGCACACCCAGCGCGTGGACTGGACCAGGACCGGCGAGTACGTCGAGGACGTCCAGGAGCTCTACCAGGCGCTCGTCGCCGCGAAGGCCGAGACCGGGCGCCCCTCGATCATCTCGCTGCGCACCGTGATCGGCTGGCCGTCCCCGACCAAGCAGAACACGGGCAAGATCCACGGCTCGGCGCTCGGCGCCGACGAGGTCGCGGCCCTCAAGCAGGTCCTGGGCTTCGATCCGGAGAAGTCCTTCGACGTCGACCCCGAGGTGCTCGCCTACACCCGCGGCGCGATCGAGCGCGGCGCGAAGGCCCGCGCGGCCTGGCAGGAGGACTTCGACGCGTGGGCGTCGGCGAACCCTGAGGCCGCGGCCCTCCAGGCGCGCATCGAGGCCCGTCGGCTCCCCGAGGACTGGGATGCTTCCCTCCCCGAGTTCCCCGCGGGCAAGGACGTCTCGACCCGCGCCGCGTCGGGCAAGGTCCTCAACGCGATCGGACCGGTCCTGCCCGAGCTGTGGGGCGGCTCGGCCGACCTGGCCGAGTCGAACAACACCACCATCGAGGGCTCGCCCTCGTTCATCCCGGCGTCCCGCTCGACGGCCGCGTGGAAGGGCAACCCCTACGGGCGCGTGCTGCACTTCGGCATCCGCGAGCACGCGGCGGCCTCGATCGTCAACGGCATCACCCTCGGCGGGAAGACCCGGGCGTTCTCGGGCACATTCCTCATCTTCTCCGACTACCAGCGCCCCGCGATCCGCCTCTCGGCGCTCATGGGCATCCCGTCCACGTACGTGTGGACGCACGACTCGATCGGCCTCGGCGAGGACGGCCCGACCCACCAGCCGGTCGAGCAGCTGGCCTCGCTGCGCGCGATCGTTGGCCTCGACGTGGTCCGTCCCGCCGACGCGAACGAGGTCGCGTGGGCGTGGAAGACCATCCTCGAGAACACCTCGAACCCGGCCGGCATCGTCCTGACTCGCCAGAACCTTCCGACCTGGGACCGCGGTGAAGGCGGCTTCGGCGACGTCTCCGGCGTCGCGAAGGGCGGCTACGTCCTGGCCGAGGCCCAGCGCGATGGCGCCGACGTGACCCCGGACGTGATCCTCATCGGCACCGGCTCCGAGGTCCAACTCGCCGTCGCCGCCCGCGAGGCCCTCGCGGCCGAAGGCATCGCGGCCCGCGTGGTCTCGATGCCCTGCGTCGAGTGGTTCAAGGCCCAGGATTCCGCCTACCGCGAGTCCGTGCTCCCCGCAGCCGTCAAGGCCCGCGTCTCCGTCGAGGCCGGCCTGGCCCTCGGCTGGCGCGAGTTCGTCGGCGATGCCGGCCGCACGGTCAGCCTCGAGCACTACGGCGCATCCGCCGACTACAAGACCCTGTTCCGTGAGTTCGGCATCACCGCGGAGGCCGTCACCCAGGCCGCGAAGGACTCGATCGCCGACGCCACGCGTTAACACCAGAGAGCGCGTCTACCCGCCACCTTCGGGTAACGACCACCTCATGGACCGCAACGTGGACGGGCGGCTCTTCTGCGGTCCTTGTGGCTCTTGGGGCTCTGTTCGATCAGCTCCCCGTGCGGGCCCGGGGGAGAAGTTGCGGCTGACCCTGATGACCCCCTGCGCGGGGTCCGCGTCGCGTACCCGCACCGCGGTCGCCTCGCCCGCGCGCAACCCTCACCATCGCCGCGGACATCGCCGACGCCGTCCAAGAGGACTACCGCACCAACCTTGTGCAGCGAGTCATCGCCGCCGCGGCCCCCGTAGAGCCTCCCTTCGAAGTCTCCGACCCGGGTATCGTCGTCGAGTTCGTCAAGCTCGACGACATCCGCACCGGGGACGTCGTCCGCTTCGAGACCCGGCTCTCCCGCCCCCACTACCTTTGGCCGGAGACCATGACCACCGACCCCTGCCGCCCCAACTCGGACACCGCGGCCAAGCAGACTCACCTGTTCCGGACTCCCGAGGAAGAACGCCTCACCTCCCGGAAGAACCTCACCGACGCCCAGGTCTTCGGGCTCACCGGACGCTCCCTCGTCGCCATCCGTGTACGACGGCAGCAGCTCCGCTTCAGGTGCCGCCCCGTCGGGCAGAACAACGCCTGTTGGAGACCTGAGCAGGCGCACAACGAAGGACAGCTGCTGGTTCGGGGCTTTGGGGGAGAGGCTACTGAGGCAGCCGTGCAGGCTTGTCGAGGCTGGCGCCCCCGGCTGTCTCTGGCTGACCGCGCCAAATCGGGAAGCCTGCCCAAGGACGGTCCTTGCTGGGCAGGAAGACCCGGTCTACGTGGAAGGCCTTCCGGCGGTGCCGTCCGGAGGCCACGGCCCACACGACATCGACAAGTTCCCCGTCGCGGGCCATCGAGACGGCATAGCCGTGGATTTCGGTGCCCCCGTCCCTGACCACCACCCTCTGGGCGGTGCGAAGGATCCACCGCGAGCTACCCGGGCCGGTGGCAGCCGTGCCCTTCGTGCCGCCGGCGGTCCTTCCTCGCCCGGGGGATTCCGTTCCCTGCGCCGATCCTGCGCTCATGCCACGATCGGCCCGGGGTCCTGCCCCCCGGGGACCTGCCTGCGGGGAGGGGCGCCCATGCCGCCTTGGCCCCTGACCCCCAGGCCGTTGCGGTGCAGGGCTGCCATAATGGACTGCTCCCGCCGGGCCAAGGCAGCGGCGCGGGCTGGATCCTGGCTCTCGGAGCCTCTGAGGCCGTCCTCGACCAGGGCGAGCTGGACGATGAGCTCCCTGACTGTGGCATGGTCCAGATCAGTCTCGGAAGCCTTGCATGCCGGCGAGTCGTCCTCGTTCCCCGGCGCTGGGGGATTCATGTCCAAAGGCTATCCGTGATAGGACGGCCCGTATTCACCCCAGAGGGTGTACTCTTTCGCGCCGTCTGCAGCAGTCAAGTGTCCCTCGGATGATCGAGGTCGCGGCTGCCCTCGACCCTATCGCCCGCTAATCCCCGGGGCTCGGTCTCAGTCGGCCTGCCCCGTGAGCTCAAGGCCGCGTACGGGGCATCAGGCCGGGGCGGGTCGGCCTCGGCGGGCGTGCCCTCCTCAGCGCGAGGATGGTGACGTCGTCTGTGTGCTCGTGGCGCAGGGCGTGGTCCATGGTGGCATCGACGATGCGTTCGGGCGTGAGATCGCCGGCGGGGGCGGAGCGGGCGAGCGCCGCCAGCGCCGCTTCGATGCTGGGGAACAGGTCGAGGATTCCGTCGCTGAGGACCACGAGGGTCTCGCCGGGGCGGAGGCGCTCTTCGCCGAGTCCCCAGTCGTCGTCGCGCTGGACGCCGATGGGGAGTCCTCCGGTGCGCAGTCGCCGCGGCGCGCCGTTCTGGCCCAGGACGGCTGCGAGGCCGTGCCCGGCATCGACGTAGCAGAGGCCTCCGGTGGCCGGGTCGAGGCGGGCGGAGAAGAGGGTCGCGAAGCTCTCGGTGTCTTCGAAGAGCTCCTGCGATGCGATGGCGGCCCTCCTGACGGTGGTGAGCTGGTCGTTGAACCTGGAGGCGCCCATCAGGACTGCCCGGAACGAGGCGGCAATCAGCGCGGCGGGGATGCCCTTGCCCATCACGTCGGCGAAATGGACCTGCAGGGTGCCGTCCTGGAGCTGCTGCCAGACGAAGAAGTCCCCGCCGATGGAGCTCGAGGGCGCGCAGCGGCCGGCGATCCGGTATCCGGGCAGCTCGGGCGAGGCATGCGGCAGGAGCATCCGCTGGACCTGTGCCGCGCGGTCGAGCTCGCCGGAATAAGCGACCTCGCTCTCGACCAGGCCGGCAAGGACAGCGAGGATCTTCCGGTCCGTGCCGGAGGGGGACCGGGGCTCAGTGTCCATGACGCAGAGGGAACCGATCGGCTCTCCGTTGGGAGCGTGGACCGGGTGCCCGGCGTAGAACCGGACGCCGTCCGCGGCGAACCTGACTCCGGCGAAGCGCGGGTCCTCGGAGGCGTCCTCGACCACCAGGGTCGCGTCCCGTTCCAGGGTGTGGGCGCACATCGACTCGGCCAGCGGCTCCTGTTCGAGCCCGCCCAGTCCCACCTCGGCCTTGGTCCACTGCCGGTCTGCGTCGACGAAGTTGATCGCTGCCATGGGCACCTCGAGCAGCGTGCGGGCAGCCTGGACGAATCGGTCGAAGCGTCCCTCCCGCGGGGTGTCGAGTATCCCGGAGCCGTGCAGGGCCCCGAGCCGGCGCCGGTCCAGGGCCATCCGGCGGACACTCTCCAGGGGCTCCATGACGTCAACCCTCTTCCGCGCCCGACCGGACTGCGCCCGACCGGACTGCGGCCGGGCGAATTCGGGCGTCCGGGGCGAGAAGCCCCAGGCCCCAAGGGCTCGGGTGCGGCGCCTGGGCGGGCATCCCTCTGCCAAAGCCGCCCCACGGGAGCCGTGCGGGGGCCCGCTGGAGCCGGTCGGCCGGCGGTTTCCCTCCACCTTTGGCGGCCGAGCGACCAGGCTCCTCGCCTTGGCCCCGCGGCAGGGCGCGGGACTTTTCCGACGGGACCCGGCAGTCCAGGACCACGGGCCGCCGCACGCCGGCGGTAATCATCACGCCCCCTCAGCCGGCCCGGAGGGACCGGACGCAGCGCAGATGCTCGTAAAGTGCTCGTTCAGGATGCCCCTCGTGCTGGTCCATGAGGCGGCGGAGGCGGCCTTTTGCCTCCTCGCAAAGGCCGGGGTCCTCCAGCGCCTCGTGAAGGATCCCGAGCACCTGCCCGGCAAGAGTGTCCTCATCCGCACCGGTGATGGTCCTATCCCCCAAGATTTCAACCATGCGAGAGAGTCTGGGGGCAGACCGACCGTTCTGTCTACCCTCCGGGCGGGATAATCTCCTCGCCGCCGAGGCATTCCCCGCCTCTAGTTGTGCCTGCCCTGGGCTGTGAGGCCCGCGCGGGCGCTGGCGATCGCTGTCGTCAGCTGGTGCACCATGCCGGCGACGAGCGCGAGCTGCTCCGGGGTGTAGTCGGCGAGGACGGGGAGCAGGCGCTCGACCATGGGGTCGAACATCTCGCGGCCCGTCGCGCGCGCGCTGGGCGTTGAGGCGAGGAGGATCTGGCGCCGGTCCTCGGCGCTGTGCTGGCGCTTGAGGTGGCCCGAGGCCTCGAGGCGGTCGAGCACCGAGGTCATGGCCGCGGAGCTGAGCACGAGCAGCTCGCGGAGCTCGCCCGGCGTTGTGGTCGCGCCGGTGCGGTCGGCCTCGACGACGGCGTTGATGGCGTGGATGTCGTTGCGGGCGAGCCCGTGCCGGCGCCGGACCACCTCGGAGTACCGCTCGGCCTCCGTAGTGAACTTCTGCAGGAGGAAGAGGAGCTCGAATCCCGGCGACGAACGGAGCGATTCGCGGCTCGCGTCGTCGGGGTGAGGATCGGCGGGCACGGGCCCCATTCTAGGTCCGGCCACTCGCTATCCCGTGTCCCCGCGCAGCGACCGGTAGGCCTCGAGGGCGTCCGCCTCGACTCAGCGAGATCCACGCACGGCCCGGCGTACCCGTCCCCGCCGAGCTCGGGGACCCAGCGGCGAACGTACGAGCCGTCGGGATCGTAGGTCTTCGCCTGGGTGAGCGGGTTGAAGATGCGGAAGAACGGGGCGGCGTCCGCGCCGCAGCCGGCCGCCCACTGCCAGTTGAACGGGTTCGAGGCGGCATCCGCGTCGACGAGCGTGTCCCAGAACCACTGCTCCCGAGGCGCCAGTCGATCCCGAGATTCTTCACGAGCAGGCTTGCCGAGACCATGCGGACGCGGTTGTGCATCCACCCCGTGTCCCACAGCTCGCGCTGGCCCGCGTCGACGAGCGGGAAGCCGGTCCGCCCTCGCCGCCACGCCTCGAGCAGCGCCGCTTCCCCTCAACGGGAGCCCCGCCGTCGTCCGAGCCCCCCTCAAGGGGAGCGCCGCCGTCCCCACGGTCAGCGCCCGCGCCCGGCGACCACCACGGGTAGGCGTCGAACTCGCGTCGCAGATTCACCGTCGCGAGGTCTGGGTGGTGGTACAGCTGATGCCACGCGAACTCGCGCCAGCCCAGCTCCGACGCGAACGCGGCACTCCCGCCCGAGGCGTCCCGGCGCCGCGCGCCGAGAGCATGCCACACCTCGAACGGGCTCACGTGCCCCAGCGCAGGTAGGGCGAGAGGCGGCTCGAACCCTCGCGGCCGGGGCGCTCGCGCGCGTCGGCGTAGTCCGCGAGCGGGCCCTCCGCGAAGCCCTCGAGGGCGCGCGCCCGGCGCGCGGGCCGGGCGCCCAGGCTTCGGCGAGCGGCGCGGACCAGTCGGGATCGCGCGGCAGGAGCCCCCAGTCCTCGAGGGCGTCGCCGTGCGGCAGCCTCGCCGGCCCGAACCCTGGGGGCCCGGTGCCGCCAGCGGGCGGCGGAAGTCCCGCGAGCTCAGCTCGTTCCAGAACGGCGTGAAGACCTTGTAGTGCCCGCCCTGGCGCGTCGTGACTTCCAGGGCTCGTGGAGCAGCGATCCCTGAAAGCTCGACGCGCGGCGGCCCGCCGCCCGCGCGAGCGCCTTGACCGCCTCGTCCGCCCGCCGCTCGGGCCACCCGTAGCGCCGGTTCCAGAACACCGAGCCGGCGTCGCCTGGGCGGCAACCGAAGGGACGACCGCGGCGGCCGGCCCCCGCCGCAGGACGAGCGGGACGCCGAGGTGCTCGAGTTCGTCTCTAAGCGCCTCGAGCCCGCGGTGAAGCCACCAGCGCGCGGCGCCGCCGAGCGGGCGGATGCCGGGCGAGGACTCGTCGAGCACGTAGAGGGCGAGCGCCGGGCCGGCGTCCATCGCGGCACGGAGCGCGGGATGGTCCGCGACCCGGAGATCGTCGCGGAACCACACGATGGAGGTCGGGGGGCGGTTCATCGGCCGGCCTCTCGGCCAAACTCCAAAGCAATCAGCAAGATTGTGACGGCGAATCCTGTCACGTAGTTGAGCCAGAGAAATCGGCGCCAGCCGGCGCGGGCGCGGCCGGACCGAGCGTCTGCAGTCGCCACGTAGGGGGCGACGTTCGCGGCATACGGAAGAGCCAAGAGGCCCGCCCACCGTGCGTCCCCTCCGGCGGCCAGCAGGATGGCGCCGGCGCCGAGGTAGCAGACGAAAGCGAGCCGGACGGTGATGCGCGCACCGAAGAGGGTCGCGCTCGAGGCGATCCCGGCGTTTCGGTCCGGCACGATGTCCTGGACGGCACCGAACGCGTGGCTCGCGACGCCCCAGACGAAGAACGCACCGAGCGCGGCCACGCCCGAAGCGGAGGGATGCCAGCCCGCGAGTGCGAGCCCGTAGACGGCGGGGGAGACGAAATGCGTGCTCGACGTGACGGAATCGAGGACCGGGCGTTCCTTGAAGCGGAGCCCGGGCACGCTGTAGGCGGCGACCGAGAAGAGCGAGACAGCCAGCACAGCCCAGCTCGCGGACGGTCCCCCCGCGACGAGCGCGGCAACGATCGGCACACACGAACCCCAGGAGAGCCACAGGACGGTACCGTGCGTGGACGGATCGAGGACGGCGCCCTCGACGCCGCCTTTGCGTGGGTTCCGAAGATCGGATTCGTAGTCGAAGACGTCATTGGTTCCGTACATCGCCGCGTTGTACGGAATGAGGAAGAACACCGTCCCGAGGATCAGGCGCCAGTCGATCCGTCCGGCGGCGAGAAGGTATGCGGCCGCGAACGGATACGCGGTGTTGACCCACGAAAGCGGTCGGGACGAGACGATGAGGTCGCGGACGGTCCCCGCTCGCACGGCCGCCAGGACACTCATCTTGGCTCCTCGGGTTCGGCCCCGCGGTCAGTGCGACGCAGCCAACGCCACAGGGTGGGCAACAGTACCGCGGCCGCCACCGGGTAGGCGAAGTCCTCGAGTGGCGCTAGCCCGACCGTGAGGCCAGCCAGAGTTTCGGTCCGGTAGCGGAAGAGGCCCACCGCGATCATCACGTTGTCGAACACTGCCGTCAGCGTGACGAGTCCGACCCCGCCCGCGATCACGGAGACCCAGGGCACGGCGCTGCGCCTCACCGCTGCCAGCACAATGACTGCCGTCCCCACCCCGAGGAGGAAGATGACGTCGGTGATCGCGTAGGGCCTCATCGCTTGGCCCCGTTGCGCCGCTCGTGAGCCCGTGCAGAGCTGCGCTGCGAGAGGAGCCGTTCCGCAGAGGCGAATGCCACCATCGCCGTATAGCAGAAAAACGCCAGGAAGACGGGCTCCTCGAGCGGGAGCCCGGGCGCGAGGAGGATCCCGGTCATGAGCGGGGACCCGCCGAGTTCGAAAATCCCCGCCGCGATGGCCGCCATGTCCCATGCCAGGAATAAGGCGGTTCCCAAGGCCACCACGGCCGCGCCGGCCCTGGGCGCCCGCCAGAGGAAAAGGCGGAAGCGATGGTCCACGGCGGCGAGGCAGCCGGACGCCGCGAGCAGGAAGATCAAGTACGTCATGCCCGCTCAGTTCTCCCTGCCGTCCCGTGGGGAAGCCGGTTGGAGTCCCCGCCAGGGCGAGGGTGCGCTCGCCGGAGGGTTCTCCACGGGCCCGGGGAGCGATCGCCGCGGACTCGCTTGAGCACGAGTTCGGCGCTGATCAGGCACATCGGAACCCCGATCCCAGGGCGCACGGAAGCCCCGGCGTAGAGCAGGCCCGCCACCGTCCGGCTTGCGTTGCCGGGCCGGAGGAAGGCGCTCTGCCCCAGCGTGTGGGCGAGTCCCAGCGCCCCGCCCCGCCAGGCGTTGAAATCCACGGCGAAGTCCGCGGGGCCGAACGTTCGCCGCACCGCGATGCGCTCAGCGAGGTCAGGGATCCGCGCCCACGAGGAGACCTGGCGGATGGCCAGGTCGACCGTCGCCTCGACGGCCGGCGCTCCTGCGCCGTCGAGCCCGCCTCGCCCCCAGTCCGGCCGGGCTGGCGCTGGGATGAGGACGAAGAGGCTCTCGTCACCGATCGGCGCGGCGTTCGGATCGGTCGCGCTCGCTCGCGACACGTAGAGCGAGGTCTCGTCGGGGAGCCTCTGGCCCAGCCTTATCCGCCGGAAGGTTTCGCGCCACTCTCGCGTGAACAAGAGGTTGTGATGGGCGAGCGTTGGGAGCCTGCCTCGCACTCCGAGGCAGGCCAGGATGGCCCCGGGTCCAGGATCACGGTGTGCCCACGACCCCTCAGGGTGGCTGCGCAGTGCCGGAGGGAGCAACTCGGTTTCGAGGTGGTGGAGATCGGCCGCCCCCACGACGATGTTCGCCCCCGTGCGGTGCGGCCGGCCGCCGTCGTCCGTCCACTCGACGCCCTCGACGCGCGCGCCGCCGCGGGCCGGGCCCGTGATGATCCGTGTGGCCTGCGCGCCGAGGTGTACCTGGACCCCCGCATCCCGGGCGAGCCGTTCCATCGCGTCGACAAGTGCGGCGAATCCGCCTTGGGGGTAGAGGACGCCTTGGCTGAGGTCGAGGTGGCTCATGAGCTGGTACAGGGCGGGCGCGAGGAAGGGCGTTGTCCCGAGGAACACCGCAGGGTATCCGAGGATCTGGCGCTCGCGAAGGTCGCCGAAGCGGCGCGAGATCCTGGCGTCGAGGGTCTGCGTCACGAGCCGGGCCAGCCGGGGCGCGCGCCGCAGGACCTCCGGGCTCGCGAGGCCGCGAAGGGAGGAGAAGTCGTCGTACAGGAATCTGCGCGTGGCGACCCCGTAGGCGTCGGCGGCCTCATCGAGATATCGCTCGAGCGCCTCCCCAGACCCCGAATCGAGTGACTCGAACAGGGCCACGGCGCGGTGACGCTCGCCTGGAACGTCGAGAGGTGATTCTTGGCCTTCGAAGAAGGCACGATATGCCGGATCGAGACGTGTGAGCTCGAGCTCCTCTTCCGCGCTCGTGCCCATGAGCCGGAACCAATGGTCGATGATCTCGGGCATCAGGTACCACGAGGGTCCAGTGTCGAATCGGAAGCCGCCTGCCTCCCATCGGCCCGCTCGCCCTCCGAGGGCGGCACCTTGCTCGAAGAGCTGGACGGCGTGCCCGTCCCTTGCGAGGAGAGCGGCGGCGGCGAGACCCGCGACCCCACCGCCGATGACGACCACATTCTTCCGCTGGCGCGGCAGTCCCACGCGGACACCCCGACGCGCCATCTTGGCCATCACGCGGCCCTCTCGGGCATCCACGAGGCAGGCCTCGTAGGCGTGCGGCCGAGTAGTGCCGCGGCGGCGAGCCTGGCCTTGACGCCCGGCGGCACGCTGATGCGGGTGGTCACGAGCACCTCCGCGGGGCATGCGTCGAGGCGGTCCGCGAGCTCTGAGAAGAGCGCGTGGGCCAGGGCGACGGCCCGGCGGGACGAGTGAGGGAGGATCTCGAGGCCGGGCACCGCGGCGTCGAGGTCCGCGCGGAGGTCGGCGACCAGCTCGCCCTTCTGACCCCCGTTCAGGTGCCGAGCATCGACCCCCGGAAAGTACTTGCGGCCCAGCTCCGCGGAGTCCTGGCCGAGATCGCGGAGGAAGTTCACCTTCTGGAATGCCGCGCCGAGACGCCTCGCGGACTCGGTCATGACCCCGAGCTCGGCGGCCGAAGGATTTGCTCCCGCAAGGAAGGCCTGCAGGCACATGAGGCCCACGACCTCGGCCGAACCATAGATGTACTCGCCCAGCGACTCGCTCGAATGCGAGCTGGTTTCGCAGTCTCGCCGCATGGAGGCGAAGAACGGCGCTACGAGATCGTGCCCGATTCCCACTTTTCGGCCGGTTTGGGCAAAGGCGTGCACCACGAGATTGGTGCTGTAGCCGCACTCGAGGGCCGCGAAGGTCTCACCTTCAAGGCGGTCAAGTTGAGCGCTCACCGCATCTACCGGCAGGCCCGCCCCAGCCGCCGCGCCGTCCACGACCTCGTCGGCAAGGCGCACGAGCGCGTAGATGTTCTCGATGTCGGGTCGGATGGACGGTCCGAGTAGGCGGCATGCCAGCCCGAACGACGTCGAGTAGCTTCGGATGACGACGGCGGAACTCGCCGTGGCTGCGGCCGCGTAGCGCTGCAGCGGGTCAAGGATGACGCCGCGGCCGGAGCCAAAACGGCGGGCAGAGCCCAGGAGGTGAGGGGTGGCGGGCATCAGTGCTCCCGGTGGAGAAGGTGGTTGCAGAGGCGCGTGAGCTCCGAGCGCAAGGCCGCAGGAAGGTCGGAGCTGCGGGCCTCGTCGAGCGCCTCAGTGACGAGCGCGTGGGCCAGACTGAGGGCGTAGCCGTCTGCGCCCGCGCGGTGCAGGGCGTCGCGTGCCAGGTCCTCGCGTACGAGGTCGTCGCGGCGGTCCCGCGCGGCGCCCAGATGGGCGGCGACGTCGGGGTCGCCGCCCGCGAAGGCCGTGAGGACCGTAAGCTTGCCCTCCCGGAGGTCCGAAGAGACGGGCTTGCCGGTCTGGCGGGGGTCACCGAAGGTTCCCAGCACATCGTCGATCGCCTGGTATGCCACACCGATGAGGCTGCCGACCCGACCTAATGCGTCCACTTCGGCATCGCGGGCACCCGCGAGCAAGGCCCCCGCTCGCAGCGGCGCCTCAAATGAGTACACGGCCGTCTTGAGGCGCTCCATCTCGAGGACCTCCTCCATCGACCCCGAAGAATGGGCCATCAGGACGTCGGCAAGTTCTCCGGTCGCGGCGTCCGTCACCGCGCCGTGGAGCAGGTCGAGGAGGCGGGCACGCTTTTCGGGGTCCGCCACGGCGCCCTCCATCACACGAAAGGCCGCCGCGAGAAGGAGGTCGCCCGCGATGATCGCCACCGAGTTGCCGACGTGCTGCGCGTCAACTGTCGCGAACCCGCGTGCCTCGGCCTCTGACCCGTAGACGCCGGCGATGTTGAGGCGTCCCCGCCGCACAACATCGCGGTCTATCACGTCGTCATGGACCACAAGCGCCCCGTGGAGGAACTCGAACGATGCTCCGGCAGCGGCACAGACCTTGGCGTCGTCGCCACCGAACGCTGCATAGGCCAGCCATGCGAGATGGGGGCGGAGGCGCTTGCCGCCCTCGAGCGAATCCCCTATTCGGTCCCACAGTTCCCGCGCCGGCCCGGAGGACGAGCGCTGCTTCGCGGTCGCGACGCAGTCCGTCAGGACGGTCTCGACGCGCTCGGCCACCTCCCCCCAGCCGAGGCCGAATCCCTCCCGGATTCGGCCCTTTGCCCGTTGACCGCGCTGCGTTGCCGCTGGTGCGATGACCGTCCCGTCCACTGCGTCTCCCAGTCTTGATAGCTCGATCTTCGAGAAATATGATGATCGAGAAAAATTCGACTGTCTAGAGGAGCTCGCATGGCCGTTCTCGGGACAACACCCAGACCTTCCCCGGCGACGCCGGGCGTCTTCACGGCGGCCTCGGCCGTCGTCGCCCTCCTCCTCGCTGCCGTGGGCAGCGGCGCATTCGGCGGCACCCCGGTGGCATCCGCAGCGGGGGGCTACTTCTCCAGCGTCGCGACGCCCCTTGCCCCAGGCGTTCCCGCGTTCTCGGTCTGGAGCGTGATCTACGCCGGGCTTCTCGGCTACGCCGTGTGGCAGCTCCTTCCCGCAGCCCGCCGCAGCCAACGTCAGGGGCGGATCAGGCCCTGGGCCGCTGCGTCAATGCTGCTCAACGCAGCGTGGCTCTGGGCGGTCCAACTCGGCTCCGTGCCCGCGAGCCTCGCGATCATGCTCGCCCTGCTCGGAGTCCTTTCACGCATCTTCGCGCTAAGCCTCTCCCTGCGCCCCGGTTCACGCCTCGAGGCAGCCCTGAGCGACGTGACGTTCGGGCTCTATCTAGGCTGGATCTGCGTGGCGACAGTGGCCAACGTGGCTGCACTCCTCGCATGGGCGAAGGTCAGCTTGCCCGCCGAGCCCACCGCCGCCGTCGTACTTCTCCTGACCGCCGCGGTGGGGCTCGCACTCGGCTCGCGAGGACGATGGTCCCCGGTGCTCGCCCTCGCCTGGGGGCTCGCGTGGATCGCGGTGGCACGTGCCGGCGGACCACTGGCCCTGCCCGGGGTTGCCCTCGAGGCCACGGCGGCGGCCGCAGCAGTCTTGGGAGGAAGCCTCGCATTCGCCGCCCGCAGGCGGTGGGAAGGCCGCGCATGACCCGCACGATCGCCGTCACCGGCGCGACGGGCTACATCGGCGGGCGCCTCGTTCCACGGCTCCTCGCCGCCGGGAATCGCGTCCGCGTGCTCACAAGAAATCCAGCGAAGCTGCGGGACGTGCCCTGGCGCGACGACGTTGAGATCGTCGCCGGAAGCCTTGAAGACCCGGGCACAGTCGAGGCGCTGTGCGAGAAGGTCGACGTGGCCTACTACCTCGTCCACTCAATGGGCGCCCGAGCCGACGGCAGCTTCGCGGCGCGGGAGCTCGCCGGGGCCAGAGCCCTCTCCTGCGCCGCGTCCTCAGCAGGCGCCTCTCGCATTGTGTACCTCAGCGGACTCAACCCAGGCACGAATCTCAGCCGCCACCTCAAATCGCGATCCGAAGTGGGCCGGATCCTTCTCGCGTCCGGTGTGCCCACCGCGGTGCTCCAGGCTGGCCTCGTGATCGGCTCGGGTTCGGCAAGCTTCGAAATGGTGCGCCACCTCACCGATGTCCTGCCCGTCATGCCCGCCCCGCGCTGGGTGCTCAACCATGTACAACCAATCGCAGTGCGGGACGCGCTGCACTACCTTGAAAAGGCAGCTGACCTCCCCGGCGACGTCAACCGCACCTTCGACATCGGCGGACCCGACATTCTGACGTACGCCGAGATGATGCGCGGCTACGCGCG
The DNA here is from genome assembly GCF_049332655.1 of Sinomonas sp. P47F7. Lineage (GTDB taxonomy): Bacteria > Actinomycetota > Actinomycetes > Actinomycetales > Micrococcaceae > Sinomonas. The sequence continues at coordinate 493,734 of NZ_CP186327.1, forward strand.
GGTCGCGGGACTGCGTCCGCCGCTCATCCGACCTCTCCCGGTGCTTACCCCCTGGCTCGCGGCGCAATGGGTCAATCTCGTCACCCCCATACCGCGCGCCCTCGCCGTGCCGCTCATCGAATCGCTTCAGAACGACTGCATTGTCCGCGAGACCGAGATCGAACGGTACATCCCCCCTCCCGAAGACGGCCTCACCGCATACACGCGATCCGTAGAGCTTGCGCTCGCGAAGATCAGGCGCGGCGAGGTGGAGACGACGTGGGCGGGCTCGGCCGCCGGCTCGTCCCCGTCTGATCCGCTCCCCAGCGACCCCGACTGGGCCGGGAGCACTGTCTTCACGGATACTCGAACGCAGTCGACGACCGCGCCGCCGGCAGAGCTGTGGGCCGTTGTCGAGGGGATCGGCGGCGAGACCGGGTGGTACTCGTTTCCCCTCGCGTGGGCCGTGCGGGGGTGGATCGACAAGATCGCCGGTGGGGTCGGGCTGCGGCGGGGCCGCCGCGACCCGCGCCGGCTCCAGCTCGGAGACGCGCTGGACTGGTGGCGTGTCGAGGCGCTCGAGCGAGGCCGACTGCTCAGGCTCCGCGCGGAGATGCGTGTACCCGGCCGGGCATGGCTCGAGATGTCCGTCGCCGCGAGAGGGGCCGGAAGCCTGTACTCCCAGAGGGCCGTCTTTGTGCCCCGCGGGCTCGCGGGGCGGCTCTACTGGGCCGCCGTCTTGCCGTTCCACGGAGTCGTGTTCAAAGGCATGGCCCAACGTATCGCCGCCGCAGCGGAGGCGCAGGCCGCGCCAGAGGGGGTGCGCAAGGCTCATGGGGACGCTCTTCGATAGGTCTTCCGTTCAGCTGGTCGACGACCACGGCATGCCCGCCGGCACGGCGCCCAAGGCGACGGTGCACGGCACGGAGACGCCCCTCCATCTCGCGTTCTCCTGCCACATCCAGGACGGGAACGGCAGCCTGCTCGTGACCCGCCGCGCCCTCACGAAGGCCACGTGGCCAGGCGTATGGAGCAACTCATTCTGCGGGCACCCCGCGCCGGGAGAGCCCTTGGGCGAGGCCGTCCGTCGGCGCGCACGCGAGGAGCTCGGAGTCGAGCTCGCCGACGTCACGGCTATCCTTCCAACCTTCCGGTACCGCGCCACCGATGCCTCAGGAATGGTCGAGAACGAGATCTGCCCCGTGTTCCGTGCCCGCGTAACCACGGACCCCGTTCCCGCCCCGGACGAAGTATGCGAGTGGCAGTGGACCACGGCCGCCCAGCTCCGCGCGGCAGTGGTCGCTGCGCCCTATGCCTTCAGCCCTTGGCTGCGGCTCCAGCTCAGAGAGCTCGATGTGGCAGCCCTCTGATCTCTTGCGAAGCACGCACGTCGGATTTGAGGCTGCGCGGGGTCCATCTCGTCGGCAGTATCGAGCGGTTCGCTGGTGCCCCGGTAGTCAATGGACAGCGGGGCACGGACTTGCGGGTCCGCGGGTCCGGCGGAGCTCGATTGTGGCCGCGGCGCCACAACCGTGGGCTGGCCGCCAACTTTCCTCATGCCCCCGCGTGAGGAAAGCCTGCACGGATTATCCCGATCATGCCCACGCCCAGATATGCGCGCACAGCGTTCATGCTGAACAGGGCGCGCTCCATGGGGTCCGGGACTGGCGGCTATTCAGGAGCCTCGTGATCGCTCGGCATCCGGGGTTTTCGGGCGAAGTGGCGAGGCCCGCCAGAGGCTGCCCGGAGGCTGTCTGCAAGGTCGCCCAGGCCCTCGAGCAGGTCCTCGGCACCGGTGCGCGACAGCCCGGCCACGCTCGCCTCGGCGAGCTGCACCCAGGCAGCGGCAAGGTCGTCCAAGAGCTCGCGACCGCGCTCGGTCAGTTCCACGACCACGGCCCGCCTGTCCTGTGTCGAGGGGCGCCTGGCCACCAGGCCCAGAGCTTCCAGACGCCTCACCGCGGAGGTGATCGTGGGCGGCTCGCAGCCGGCCGCCGCAGCCAGCTGCGCCTGGGTCCTAGGCCCGTGCTCGCCCAGCTCCATGATCAGCGCCTCCTGCCCGACGGCAAGCCCGACTCCGCGCAGGACCGACGCGGCCAGCGCCCTATGCCGCATGCCGATCGTCCTGATGGCCCCGTTGAGTGCGCGGGCCTGGACATAGTCCACGAGTCCCCCTTGCCAAGGAGATAGTTAGCTGACTAACTTTATGCAGGTAGTTAGCCATCTAATCGTATCGCCACAGGAACAGGGGATCCGCAATGGACGACAGACCGAGAGGGCGCCTGCCCGGGAATCGCTTCATACACACTCCGACGGCAGGATCCCTGGCCGTCTTGGCCATCGCTACAGGTGCCGCGCTGGCCGTGTAGGCCTTGGCGGCGCCGCTGCTGGGCGCCCCGCCGGCCGTGTCCTTCGGCTCGGGGCCCGTCCAGGCGGTCACCCCTGCCGCCGTCGCCGCTGTTCTAGTCGCCGGACTGCCGCAGACCACGTCGGCCGCCAGCGCAGCCGGTCACCATCCACAACACCATCGACCCCGACCATGAGGTGAACCGGACCCTGACGGGGCCGCCGGCCGAGGGCCCCCGAAGGCCAACGCCATCCGCCCATCGCGGGCGCCGGAGCACGGTCGAGCAGGTCAAGGCCTGCCGCGGTTCGACTCCGGGTCCCGGTGGGCGCCCGCCAAGAAATCTGGAGGCTGCCGTGCATGCGGTACTGCGAATCAACTCCTTCGACCCGGCGAAGCTGGCCGGCGCCGGTGAGGCCCTGCGCGAGTTCGACGCACTCCACGCGGCCCAGCCCGGCTTCCTCGGCACCGTCACGGTGGACCTCGGGGACGGCCGTCACTTCGTCATGAACCTCTGGAGGAGCGCCGAGGACGCCCAGGCTGGGCTGTCCGTCCTGGGCCCCGCGGTGGGACGCCTGATCGCACCGCTCCTGGCGTCCCCGTCGGAGCTGATCGGCACAGGCACCGTCATCCGGTCGGACCTCGCACCAGACGAGGGGCACTAGCAGGCGCCGCCGCTCCCGGAGCCGGCCGCGAGACGACGGCCGCCCCGGGCGCCGCTCCCTCGACCGCCCGTCGCCCGCGCGCGCCCGTTGACATGCAAGGCTTCTGCGGCAACGGTCAACGGCTTGGCCGCAGCCGCGAACGATAGACAGGAGGGGCCGATGGCCCAGACAGGAAGTGTCGGACAGGGGCTGGTCGAAGCCCTCCACGCCGACAGGCCCGCGCCCGGGCGCGCCGAGGAGCTGATGCTGTTCGGCAGGTTCGTCGGATCCTGGGACGTGGCCTGGACAGGCGTCGACTCAAGCGGGCGGGAAGCGGACCGCCGCGGCGAGCTCCACTTCGGGTGGGTGCTCGGCGGCCGCGCGGTCCAAGACGTCTGGATCGTTCCGGGCCGCGGCGAGCCCGGCGAAGGACAGCCTCCGCTGGCATTCCACGGCTCCACCATCCGCTTCTACGACCGCGCTCTCGGAGCGTGGCGCTCGACCTGGGTCGAGCCGGTGAACGGCAAAGTCCGCCGCTTCATCGGCCGCCCGGCTGGCGAGGAGATCATCCTGCTCAGCGACGAGGAGAACCCGCAGCTGCGCTGGCGCTTCACCGAGATCACTGCCGACGCCTTCCGCTGGCGCTCCGAGATCTCCCACGACGGCGGACAGGCCTGGGCGTTCAACGAGGACATGCGCCTGACCCGACGGCCCCAGCACTGAGAGGGAAGGCCCGCGGATGCTCGACGTCGAGCCGTTCCCCCATTCCGGGATGGCGAGGATGCGGCGTGTCGGTCCGCCGCCGATCCGTTCCAGTAGGCTCACTGCTCGCGGTGCTGGACTCCCCATGCGCCCGGGCAGATGTGGACCGTTGAGCCGGCGAACTGAGCGCCGGAACGTTGCACTGCACGTGCTGAATGCCCTGCACGGGCTGGATCCGCAGCAATTCCAGGCGCCTCGGGGTCGAAGGAGCCGAAGGGCCATGCCCCGGCGCGGGCTCTCGCCCATAACTCGGGGACAGGAAGATCAGGTATGGCTGCACCAACGGCTTCCGAGACCATGGCTATCAGAATGAGGGTGGACAGACCGTTCTGTCAATGTCCCCAACGCGTACCGTCCACGTCGCACGGCGCCACGATCGTCACCATGGCGGGGCGAGCTGGTCGTCGTCGCCCTCTTGCCAGCCCAGTTCGAACTCTTCGGTGCCGCGGAGCGGACCAAGATGCTGATCGGCGAGAATCGCGTCGAACGGATGCGGCGCCACGCCAAGAGAGCGACGGATGACGGCGGCGCTCGCCGCGAGAGCCCCAGCTTGCCGCACGTTGCCCATCACGGCAGCGACGTGGGCAAGCCCCTCCAACGTCTCGCCGAGCCCCCACCGATCGTCCGCTGCGCCCACCACCGCGAGGCTCTCGTCGAGCGCCCGAGCCGCGCCGGGGAGGTCGCCGCACAAGAGCCGGACCGCCGCGACATGACGGACGGCGCGAGCCAGATAGGTCTCGTCGCCCAGTTCGGCGAACATGTCCCGCGCCTCCGCGAAGCGGCGGTCCGCTTCAACGAGGTGAGCGGTATGGGTGAGCCCCGCGCCGTCGTTGAGCGTCGAGATCGCGACGAGCCACTGGTCTCCGGCAAGCTCGTGTGCGGCGCCGAGGGCCTCGCGGAGTAAGGCGGCTGCCTCGGCGGGGCGCCGGTCGGCGAGCGCGATCATGCCCCGGAGCGTGAGGGCGTTCCTGCGTCCCAGTGGACCGCCCGCCTCAGCGAGGCGCCGGAGCACGCTCGCGTGGAGCCGTGCTTCGGCATAGTCGCCCTGAAGGTAAGCGAGCCAGCCGGCTCCCGACCGGGCCTTGGCCGCGAGGGTTGGATCGGCGTCATCCGCAGCGGCGAGAGCCGTGCGCAGCCATGCCCGCCCCTCCGAGAATCCACCCTCCCACAGCCAGAACATCCACAGCGACGCGGCGAGCCGTAAGGCCTCGATACTCCGGCCGGCGTCGGTGAACCACCGGAACGCGAGCCGGAGATTGCCGAGGTCTGCTGATGTCTCCCAGTGGGCTCCGTGCTGGCCCGTCTGCCGGATCGCGAGGGCCTCCGCTTCTGCAGCGCGTAGGAACCACGCCGCGTGGCGGTCGCGGGCTGCGGCGTCGCCCCCTGATTCCACGAGCCTCGTGGCACCGAACTCGCGGACGGCGTCGAGCATCCGGTACCGTCCGTGGCCCTCGACGGGTGATGGTGCTGCCGCGAGGCTCTGATCCACGAGGGCGCTCACATCCGGGAGCGGATCGCGGCCGAGGACTGCCCGAGCGCCGGTGAGCGCCCACCCGTCGAACACGGCGAGCTGCGCAAGGGCTTCCCTCGCCGTGTTCCCGAGGAGGCCGTAGCTCCACGCAACGGTGGCCTCGATGGTTCGGTGCCGCGCGTCGTCGTCGACCGGTCCTCCGGTGAGGATCTCGAGCTGGTGGCTCAGGCGCTCTCTCAGGTCCCCGAGTCCGAGGTGGGCCACGCGCGCCGCAGCGAGCTCGACCGCGAGGGGAACGCCTTGCACCCGCGCACAGATGTCGTTGACCAGAGAGAGTGAGGCTGAGAGCTCAAGCCCCGGCCGTGCGGCCGCGGCGCGCTCGGCGAACAGCTCGCATGCTGCGGGCGCATCGAGCGGCTCGACCCGTACGAGGTGCTCGGCAAGGAGCCGCAGCGGGGTCCTGCTCGTCACGAGAGCACTCGTTCGCTGGCAACGTGCAAGGACTTCGCCGACAAGGGGTGCGGCCCCGACGACTCCTTCGAACGTGTCGCACACGAGCAGCATCCGGCGCTCGCCGATCGCTGCGCACACCATGTCCGCGACCGTGCCGTGGGCGACATTGGCGCCGACGGCGGTCGCGATCGCGAGGCCGGCCGCATCCGCGTCGCGGCAGCTCGCAAACTGGATGAAAGCCACGCCGTCGTCGAACAGCGGACCACACTTCTCGGCTGCGGCGAGCGCGAGCCGGGTCTTGCCCACGCCGCCCGGACCAGTGAGCGTGACGAGTCTCGTCGAGGGGTTGCGGAGACGCGCAGTGAGATCATCGAGGGCCCGGTCGCGGCCGAGCATCGGTGTCCCGGAGACCGGAAGCGGCGCCATCCGGCCGCCGGGTCCAACGATCCCGCGGGCGAGGGCGGTGAACCGTTCCTTCCGTCGTTCCGCCAGGCCGAGCGCGTCTGCCAGCCGCGCCGCCGTCGCAGGATAGAGGCGTCCGCGAAGACCCCGTTCCGTATCACTCACGGCACGAACACTGATGCCCGCCCGCTCTGCGAGCTCTTCCTGGGTCAGTCCGGCCGCGATGCGCAGCCGCCGGAGTTCCTGGGACAATGCAGCGTCCGCGCCCATGCGACACCTTCCTTCTACGCCAAGGTTAGAGCGGCCGTACGTCGAGCGGGAGCAGAGGCCCGCCAACTCGGTGGGCCAGCCGGTGGGTACCTGTCATGGCACGGCACCGCGCCGGGGCGCAGGCTGTTCGGTGTCACGTTCCTTTCGAGCTCAGCAGGAGGACACCATGTCGGTCGAGATATCCCGCAGCCTTGTAGGCCGCCTGTACGAAGAGGTGCTCAACAAGCGATCCCTTGGCGCGATCGACGAGATTGCGGTCGAGGGCTACATCGAAAACGATCCGATGCCCGGGCAGGGCGAAGGGCGGTCGGGCCTGCGCGATCGAGTGTCGATGCTCGTCACGGCGCTCGAGCCGCGCTTCACGGTCGAGGACGTTATCGCGGAGGGCGATCGCGTCGTCGTCCGTTGGCGCAACCGCGGCACCCACGTCGAGCCGTTCCTCGGGCTCCCCGCCACCGGCAAGTCGTTCGAGATCGCGGGAATCGACATCTACCGCGTCGAGGGCGGCCGGCTCGCCGAGCACTGGCACGTCGTCGATCAGCTCGCCCTGCTGATGCAGCTCGGGTTCGTCCCGGCCCCGGAAACGGCGTCACCGTGAGCGGTGGGCGGACGACGGCGGTCCCGCCCTCCGCCCAAGCGGGACCGCTCGCGCCGATCACCGAGGCAGACCGCGCGCTCGTTGCCCTCGAACCGAAGCTCATCGCCGTGCGCCGCGAGCTCCACGCCCATCCTGAGGTCGGGTTCGACGTGAGCCGAACCGCCGGACGGTTGGCCGAAGCACTTGAGAGCATGGGGCTCTCGATGAGAACCGGCGTCGGCGGTACCGGGGTGATCGCTGATCTCGAGGGTGCCCATGACGGCCCCCGCATCCTTCTGCGGGCCGAACTCGACGCCCTCCCAGTCCGCGAGGCTACGGGGCTCGCGTTCGCGGCTACCGGTACGGCGGCGCATGTGTGCGGCCATGACGTTCATCTCGCGGCCGTGCTCGGTGTCGCCGAAGTGCTTGCCGCACATCGAGACAGTCTTGCCGGCGGGGTGAGGTTCTGCCTCCAACCGGCCGAGGAGCTTCTGGCCGGAGCGGCTCCCATGGTCGCCGACGGAGTCCTCGACGGGATCGACGGCGCGCTCGGCGCGCACGTCCTTTCGGCGCTTCCCTACAGAACGGTGTCCGTGAACCCGGGAGTTGTCCTCGCCGGGGCGGACTTCTTCCGCGTGACCGTTTCCGGCGGCGCCGGCCACGCCGGGACGCCGGGGCAATTCGCTGACGGCATCCTTGCCGCGGCCCACATCACGACGGCGCTCCAAGCCGTTGTCGCGCGGGAGACACCCGTAGGCGAACTCCTCGTCATCGGGGTCGGCGCGGTCCATGGCGGGAACGCCGCGAACGCCGCGCCCGAAGAAGTGACCCTGCTCGGGAACGTCCGATGGCTCGACGTCGCGACCGCGGGCAGGGCTCGCCGGCGCATCGAGGAAGTCTGCTCCGGAGTGGCGGCCGCCCTCGGCTGCCGCGTGACGGTCGAGTGGACCGGACATGCGCCCGTGCTCGCCAACCGGCCGGAGCTCGCTGCGATGGCCCGCGAGGCCATCCAGACGGACGGACTGGCGGACGTGGCCGAGATTCCGCCGCTGACCGCGAGCGATGACTTCGCCGAGTTCTCCGCGCGCGTTCCCGGCCTCTTCCTCGGGATCGGATGCGGCGGGCCCGGGAGTGCGCCGCACCATCACCCGCTTTTCACGGTCGATGAACGGGCCGTGCTGCTGATGGCGCGGGTGCTGTTCCGGGCGTTGGGCGGGCTCCTGAGGCCGCGATCCACGTTACGGTCGGTATGATGGTTTCATCAAGCCGTCATTATGTGGCCTTGGAGGGGTGGAGTGTTCGGGGAGCGCGAGGCGCCGCTGTATGAGATCAAGGCGAACCTGTTCAAGGCCCTGGCGCATCCGGTGAGGATCCGGGTCCTGGAGATCCTGGCGGCCTCGCCCGATGGGTCCTGCGCGGTGAGCGTGCTGCTGGAGGGCACGGGCCTCGAGGCCTCGCACCTCTCCCAGCACCTGGCCACGCTGCGCCGGTGCGGGGTGGTGACCAGCGTGCGCAGCGCGAGCACGGTCACGTATTCGCTGGCCAGCCCGGCCGTGGCCCAGATGCTCGCTGCCGCCAGGGTGTTCCTGCTCGAGTCCCTCGCAGGGGCCAGGGAGGTGCTGGAAGCCGCCGAAGGCCTTCCCGCCCTCGGCACCGTCCCGGGCGGGCCGCGGCGGTGAGCGGGGCACAGGCCGGGGGCTGGGCGGCGATCCGTGCGGCACTCCGTCGGCCGCTGCCGCGTGCGGAGGACCTCCCTCGGCCCAGCGACTACGCCGAGCTGGGGCGGACCTGGAAGGGCGATCTGGTCGCCGGGGTCACAGTGGGCATCGTGGCGCTGCCGCTGGCGCTTGCGTTCGGGGTCAGCTCGGGGGTTGGGGCGCAGGCCGGGCTCATCACCGCGATCGTCGCGGGTGTCGCCGCGGCGGTCTTCGGCGGGTCGAACGTGCAGGTCTCGGGCCCCACGGGGGCCATGGTGGTCGTACTCGCCCCGATCGTGGCACGCTCCGGAGTCGGGGCGGTCGCGCTGCTGACGATCCTGGCCGGCATCGTACTGTTCGTCCTGGGCGCGTCTAGGGTCGGCCGTGCAGTGTCCTGGATCCCCTGGCCGGTGATCGAGGGATTCACGCTGGGGATCGGCGCGATCATCTTCCTCCAGCAGGTCCCTTCCGCCCTGGCGTCCCCGGTCCCCGCGGGCGAGAACGCGCTGGTTGCCGCCGTCCGGTCGGCTCTCGGTGCCGCCTGGCCGCAGGCGGGCGTGAGCTTGGCCATCGCGGCATCCGTCGCGGCGCTGATGCTGGCCCTGCCCAGGCTGCACCGCTCCCTGCCGGCGTCCTTGATCGCGATCGCCGCAGCCACTCCGGCGGTGGCGCTGCTGCACGTGGACACCCCCCTGATCGGGCACCTCCCGCCGGCCCTGCCCCTGCCGGGCATCCCCACCATGGATCTGGCCCAGCTGCCCTCGCTGGCCGGGTCAGTGATCGCGATCGCCGTGCTCGCCGCCATCGAGTCCCTGCTCTCGGCCCGCGTGGCTTCCGGGCTCGTCGGCCCGGACGGGCGCACGACCGGCCCGTTCAACGCCGACCGGGAGCTGGTCGGCCAGGGCATAGCGTCGGTGGCCGCGGGGCTGTTCGGCGGGATGCCTGCCACTGGGGCGATCGCCCGTACCGCGGTGAACGTCCGCTCCGGCGGCAGGACGCGCGCCGCCGCGATCGTCCACGCCCTGGTCCTGATCGCCATTGTGTACCTCGCGGCCCCGCTAGTCGGGATGATCCCGCTCGCCGCCCTGGCCGGGGTCCTGATGGCCACCGCGGCCAGGATGGTTTCGCCGCGCACCGTGAAGACGGTCCTGGGCTCGACCCGGGCCGATGCCGCCGCATTCGTCCTGACCGCCGTCATCACCGTCTCCTTCGACCTCATCGTCGCGATCGAGATCGGCATCGCGTGCGCGGCGTTCCTGACGCTGCGCAAGCTTGCGGGCCTGGGCACGGTGCGCCGGGAGCCGATCGCGGGGCCGGCGCAGGAGGGCGATGGGCGCATCGCGGTCTTCCGCCTCGACGGGCTGATGTTCTTCGGCGCCGCCGACCGTGTCCTGGCCGAGCTCGCGGCAGTCGCCGATGCCGAGGTCGTGATCCTGCGCCTGTCCCAGCTGCGCTACCTCGACGCCACCGGGGCCCAGGCCCTGGTCGAGATCATCCGCGAGCTCGAGCGCCGCGGGATCACTGTCCTCCTCAAAGGTGTCCAGGACGAGCACCTCGCCCTCGTTACACGGGTCGGGGTCATCGCCGAGCTCCGCCACCACAGGCACCTCTTCGACACCCTGCCCGACGCCATTGAACACGCACGCAGCCACATCCGCCGCAACGCTGCCGCCCGCACCGGCCCCCGGGGGCCCGAAGCCCCGCCGGCACTACCCTGACCTCTGAGAGGCCCTCGCCGCCGGGCACCCCGGCCCTGACATGGCAGTCAGGGGCGGCGGGTCCAGGCCGCCCCGTCCCACTCGGCGACGATCCTGTGATGCTTGGGCTCCAGGAGCTCGAGCCGCAGGAGAGAGTGCTCGCGCGTGAGTTCGGCGATCGTCCCCTCGGTCGCGGCGATGGCGGACTCGAGGTCGCTCGCCGCGATGGGATGGACGATGGGTCCGAGCTGCCCCTTCGGGTAGTAGGCAACACGAATGAACTCCATACCCCGAAGGTACGCCGGCCGCTGTGCTGCCGGAATGGGCCGTAGGGCCATGCCGCCGCGGCGCCGAAGGGAGCGCACTGAGGTGCCCCGAACCCAGCCGTACTAATACGGGAGTAGGTGGCGGGTTCAGGCGGCCGCTGGAGTGATGGTGACGTTGTGGCCGAGGTTCTGGAGCTGGCGGATGGCCCTGTTGGTGGCTTTCTGTGGGTTGAGCCGGGTGTAGTAGTCGGCGCCGGGGTCGGTGTAGACCTCGCCGTTTCGAAGCATGTGCCAGGCCGCGGTCAGGATGGCGTGCTCGATTGCTACGACGGCCAAGACGGGGCCACGCCGGGCGGCGATGCGTCGGTACTTGGCGGCGAGGTAGGTCCCCTGGGCGCGCGAGACCGACATCGCGGCGACTCCGAGCGCGGCTTTGAGGTACTTGTCCCCGGGGCGGGTGTGCGACGACTTGACCCGCCCGGCCGACTCGTTCGAGCCGGGGCACACCCCGGCCCAGGACGCCAGATGCCCCGGGGTTTCGAACACGGCCATGTCCGCTCCGGTCTCGGCGATGATCACCTCCGCGACGGCGGTCGAGATGCCGGGGATCGTCGTCAGCGCCTGGCGGGCGAGGCGAAAGGGGGCGATCGCGTCCTCGACCAGGATCGCCCGGGACGAGGCCCCGGTCAGCTCGGAGGCGACCGCGGAGAGCTTGATCCCGGAGGACTCGAGGAACTTCTCCAGCCGCTGGACCTGCCGGGTCCGGTCCCGCACCGCCACCGCCCTGGCGCGGGTGAGGTCGCGCAGCTGCCGGATGGGCTCGGGCGGGACGAACGAGGGCCGCAGCAGCCCGTGCGCGGCCAGCTGAGCCAGCCACGCCGAGTCCGACACGTCGGTTTTTCGCCCCGGGATGTTCCTGGCCTGCTTCGCGTTGACCAGCATCACCGGAAGGCGGTCCTCCATCAGGAAGCAGAACGGCTTCCAGTAGTCGCTTGTCGCCTCCATCACCACCGTGGTGACCTGCTGGGCCTCGAGGAACTCGATCAGCTCCAGGATCTGCCCCACGGTGGAGCCCCACGTCGTCACGTCCGTCGTGAACGTGCCTGCGCGCTTGCCCGGGACCCGGACGGCGACCTTCGCGTCGCGTTTGGAGATGTCCATCCCCGCCGCACGCTCGTGCACCACGTCCATCGCCTGCTCCTCCCTCATCAGGTCGGCCGCGGGAAGGACAGGGATGAAGGTAAGGAATCTAACACTCCTGCTCGGGGCAACAATCCACGGTTCCCGTGGAAGTCCTTCCGCGCCAGGCTAAGGTACAGGCTCGCACGCACCATAGTCCGACCGGCGTCGCGCGGCCGACCTCACGAGGATCCGCCCCGAGGACGTAAGCCGACAAGAGGCGACCACACGCTACTCCCGACCCCCATAGCGCGGCAGCGCCCCTGAATCGCTAAGGTGGGAACAAAGTCCGGCCACACGGCGAGGGGAACCGAATGGAGCAGTATCCCGAGGTGCGCCCGGGGGCACCCGTCTACGCGACGGATCCCCCGGAGGCAGGCGGCCGAACGGTCATCCACGAGCAGGCCGTCGCGAAGGTTGCCGCCGCCGCAGCCCGGTCGGTGCCGGGCGTGCATTCGCTGGGGACCACGCCGTCGCGCGCGCTGGGCGCGATCCGCGACGCGGTGGGCGCGGACCATGCGAGCGGCGTCCGCGCGGAGGCCGGCGCCACGCAGGCCGCCGTCGACGTCACGCTCGTCGCGAAGTACGGCGTCCCGCTCCAGAAGCTCGCGGACGATGTCCGCGCCGCCGTCTACCGCGCCGTCGAGCAGTACGCGGGTCTGACCGTCATCGAAGTCAACGTCGAGATCGCGGACGTCTACATCGGCGAGCCCAGGCAGGGCGAGTCACGTCAGGCCGAGGCCCCGGTTGCACCCCCGCAGCCGCCTGCCTCGTCCGGGAACGAGGTGCTGTGAATCTGACCGTAGTCGGCATCGCCATCGGTGCCTTCGTCGCGTTCATGTCCTTCCAGTTCGGCGCGTGGGGCTTTATCGGCTCGATCATCTTCATGGCGATCGGCGCGATCCTCGGCCGGCTCGTGGAGGGCAAGGTGGACCTCCGCCGCGTGTGGGACGCGCTCATGGGAAGGCGCTCGTCGCAGTGACCGAAGCCGCCTCCTCAGCTCCTGGGCTCGCCGGGCACAACCGCGTGAGCACGCAGGCCCTCACGAGCCTCGCGCAGGCCGCCGCGGCGGAGCTTTTCGGCGTGCGGCCGTCCGAGGTGCGGGCCACCTGGACGGACGACGCCGGCCTGCTGGCACTGCGCGTCGTCTCGCCCATCGCGGTGCCGGACTTGGGTGCCATTGAGAGCGCGGCCGACGTTGCGGGCGCGGGCGGAAGCGTGTGGGATCGCGCCTCGGGAGCGAAGGGCGCGATCCTGCGTCGCGTCTCGGGGCTCAGCGGCGCGAAGCTGAGCCGGGTCGACGTCCGGATCGCGGGGGTGCGATCGGCCGCCGCCAGAAGGGTGCGCGTCCAATGAGCACGGAGGCATCCGTCACGCAGCCCGAGGGAACGCCCCAGCAGCCGCCCACGGCCCAGCGCCCGGTGCCGCCGCACGGTCTCGGCGCCGCAGTGCGCCGCGAGACGAGCTCGGGGCGCGTCTTCGCGTCGGCCGTCGTCGCCGTGATCGTGACGCTCCTGTGCTTGTATGCGCTGCTCGAGTCGACGCTCCAGGCCATCGGCCAACCGGCCTGGATTACGGACCCGGAGACGGCCGCGCGCTTCATCGCGGGCCTGCCGAAGAGCGCCAATCCAGGGGTGCTCGGCCTGCTGGGCGTCGTGATCGCGCTCGCGGGCCTCGTCTTCGTCCTGCTCGGGCTCCGTCCGGGGCGTCCGGGTCGCCGGGCGCTGCCGGGCCAGCGCATCGCCGTCGTGGTCGACGACGAGGTGCTCGCCTCGGCCCTCGCGCGCCGAGCGCGCGCTGCCGCGACCGTCCGGCCGGAGCAGGTCACGGTGTTCGTCTCGCAGGGGGAGGCCCTGGTCAACGTGCGCCCCACGTCGGGCGTGCCCGTGAGTGCCGAGGCGGTGCTCGCGGCGGTCGAGGACGAGCTCAGGCGGCTCCGCCCGGAGCCGTACCCGGTGATCCGGGTCCGCGTGGCCGGGACGGGGGTGGTCGGCGCATGAACGGAACGCCGCGCACCCTCAACCGCGTCCTCGTCGTGGTGTTCGGGGTGCTCGTGTTTGCGGTGGGAGTCCTCGTGGTGCTCCTCTCCGCGGTTCCTTCGGTCGGCTCGTGGTGGGCCTCGTGGGCGCCGGCCGCGTCCCTTCAGGTGGGCCGCGACTTCGCCAACACGTGGATCCCCGGCACGAGCGTCAGCTGGCTGTGGCTCCTCGCCATGGCTCTCCTCGTCGTGGTCATCCTCGTCATGATCTGGTGGATGGCCCAACAGGGCACCGGGCGGCGCGACCTGATCGCGTGGTCGGCCTCGGACCACGGTTCGGAGGAGACCGGCGAGGCGGCGGGCCGGGTGGCGATCTCCGCGGCGACGGTGGATCAGGCGCTTCGCGCCGCGCTGTCGCGGCGGAGGGACATCCTCGGGCTGTCCGTCGCCGCCGTCGAGTTCGAGCACCGGGTCGCCCTGCGGGTTCGGGTCGTTGCGCGCCAGGGGGCCGACCCGGCCGCGATCGCCCGCGAGATCGAGCGCCTGACGGTCGGGATGGACCTCCTCCTCGGCGCTTCGTGCCCCGTGCTCCTGCACATCGCCTCGGGCACGAGGGCCCGATTCAGCCGCGCCGAACGCGTGCACTGAATCTCCCGCGCTCGAGCCGGGCGCGCGCCGTCGTCTTTCGCAGGGCACCGCAGAAGTGCGGTGCCCTGTCCCGTGTCTAGGGTCTTTGATCACGGAATGAAAACGACGTGCGTAAGCGCTTGCACACTCCCCGTCACGGCCATAGGGTGAACTGCGTCACAACCCCGGGGGCGGCGCAGGGCTGCCCCTGACAGACAAGGGAGTCGAGCATGAGAAAGACGTTCTCCAGGTACGCCGCACCGCTAGCCACGGTGAGCGTACTGGCCCTGGCACTCTCAGCCTGTAGCGGCGGCAGCAGTTCCGGGGGAAGCAGCGGCGGTGGCGGTGGAGACGCCTCCGCGAACCTCGACGGACGTGGCCCCATCACTTACGTTCAGGGCAAGGACAACTCGAACGTCGTCCGCCCGCTCGTGGACAAGTGGAACGCCGCGCACCCGAACGAGAAGGTCACGTTCAAGGAACAGTCAGACGCCGCCGACCAGCAGCACGACGATCTCGTGCAGCACTTCCAGGCGAAGGACGCGAACTACGACGTCGTCGACGTCGACGTCGTCTGGACCGCCGAGTTCGCGGCGAAGGGCTGGCTGCAGCCGCTCAAGGACAAGACGGCCTTCGACACCTCGGCCATGCTTCCCGCGACGGTCAAGACCGCCACGTACGGCGGCACCCTCTACGCGGCGCCGCAGACCTCCGACGGCGGCCTCCTGTACTACCGCAAGGATCTCGTGCCCAACCCGCCCAAGACGTGGGACGAGATGATGAGCATGTGCTCGGTCGCGAAGCAGAACAACATGGGCTGCTACGCGGGCCAGTTCCAGAAGTACGAGGGCCTCACGGTCAACGCTTCTGAGGCCATCGACTCGTTCGGCGGCAAGATCGTTGACGATTCCGGCAAGGCCACGGTCAACTCGGCTGACGCCAAGACGGGCCTCGGCAAGCTCGTCGACGCGTTCAAGAACGGCAACATCCCCGCCGAGGCCATCACGTACAAGGAAGAGGACAGCCGCACTGCCTTCCAGGACGGCAAGCTCCTGTTCCTGCGCAACTGGCCTTACGTCTACAGCATCGCGAGCAAGACTGACGGTTCGTCCAAGGTGGCCGGCAAGTTCGGCATCGCACCGCTTCCCGGCAAGTCCGGCCCGGGTGCCTCGTCGCTCGGTGGCCACAACGTGGCGATGAGCGTCTACTCGAAGAACAAGGCCACGGCCCTTGACTTCATGAAGTTCATGACCAGCCAGGAGAGCGAGACGTTCTACGCGACGCAGGGCTCCCTCGCTCCCGTCCTCTCGAGCCTCTACGCGGACCAGACCCTCGTGCAGAAGCTCCCGTACCTGCCCACGCTGCTGACGTCGATCCAGAACGCCGTGCCGCGTCCGGTCACGCCGTTCTACCCGGCCGTGACGAAGGCAGTCGAGGATAACGCGTATGCCGCCCTCAAGGGGGACAAGACGGTCGATCAAGCGGTGGCCGATATGCAGTCTGCGATAGAAGCCGCCAAGTAGCCAGGTCGTGAGCCGGTGGCCCGGGGGTCGGAACGGACTCCCGGGCCAGCGGCCCCCTGAAGAGGAGAGACTCGATGTCTACGAAACTCCCGGAGCGTACCCGGGCCAAGGCGAGAGCTGAGACCCACCATATGCCGGGTCGCGAGAGCGCGGACCGGAAGCAAGTCACCCAAGGCCGCTGGGCCTCCGCCCTCCTGCTGCCGACGCTCGTCCTGTTGGCCGTCGTCATCATCTACCCGGTGGTGAACGCGATCATCATGTCCTTCCAGAAGGACGCAGGCCTCAACCCGGCGACTGGATTCTTCGAGCAGGGCGGCGCCGCGGGACTCGACAACTACGCGCACTGGCTGTTCCAGCAGTGCAACGGGCAAGCCTGCCCGCCGGGAACCATCGGCTCCCAGTTCTGGAGCGCCTTCGGCACCACCTTCTTCTTCACCGTGGTGACCGTTGCCCTCGAGACCGTCCTCGGATTCTGGATGGCGATCATCATGGCGCGGTCGTTCCGCGGGCGGAGCGCGGTCCGTGCCGCCGTCCTCGTCCCGTGGGCCATCCCCACGGCCGTGACGGCCAAGCTGTGGTTCTTCATCTTCGCGTTCGACGGCATCGCCAACAAGGTCTTCGGTACCCAGATCCTGTGGACCGGTTCGGAATGGCCTGCCAAGTGGGCGATCATCATCTCCGATACCTGGAAGACCACGCCGTTCATGGCGCTCCTCATCCTCGCTGGGCTCCAGCTCATCCCGGATGAGGTCTACGAGGCAGCGAAGGTCGACGGCGCGACCGCCTGGCAGCGCTTCACCCAGATCACGCTGCCCCTCGTGAAGCCGGCCCTCATGGTCGCGGTCCTGTTCCGCGTGCTCGACGCGCTGCGCATGTTCGACCTGCCGTACATCATGACGCAGGGCGCCAACAACACGACGACGCTCTCGATCCTCGTGGTGGACCAGATCCGTGAAGGGTTCAACAGTGCGGCCGCACTCTCGACCGTCACCTTCATCGTGATCTTCCTGGTCGCGTTCATCTTCGTCCGCTTCCTCGGCGCCAACGCCGTCGGCGCGGCCACGTCCTCGGGAAGGAAGTGACATGGCCGCCACCGCTACGCTCCCGCGTACTGCAACCGCGCCTGCTCGCCGCAAGCGCTTCGACTGGGGCCAAGTCCGCACCTACATCTCGGCTCTCGTCATCCTCATCTGGTGCCTCCTCCCGGCGTACTGGATGATCGTGACCGCTTTCCGCGACACGGCGTTCACCTTCGATGCGAGCTTCTGGCCCACGCACATCACGTGGGACAACTTCGGGACGGTGTTCGACGAGAGCCTCGGCAACCACTTCGGCCGGAACCTGCTCAACAGCCTCATCGTGGCGGGCGTGACCACCGTCGTCGCGCTCGTGGTCGGCGTCTTCGCCGCCTACGCTCTGGCCCGGCTGAACTTCCGGTTCAAGTTCGCCGTCATGGGCTTCATCCTCGGGGCATCGATGTTCCCGGGCGTCGCGCTCGTGACCCCGCTGTTCCAGCTGTTCACCAACATCGGGTGGATGGGCACGTATCAGGCGATGATCGTCCCGGACATCTCGTTCACGCTTCCGCTGACGGTCTACACGCTGACCTCGTTCTTCCGTGAGATGCCGTGGGAGCTCGAGGAATCGGCGCGCATCGACGGGTGCACGCAGGGCCAGGCGTTCCGCAAGATCATCTTGCCCCTCGCCGCGCCCGCGACGTTCACCACCGCGATCCTTGCGTTCATCGGGGCATGGAACGAGTTCCTCATCGCGAGCCAGCTGTCCTCGGACGCGACCCGTCCGGTGACGGTTGCGATCGCCTACTTCGCCGGTGCGCAGCCGCATCAGGAGCCGTACACCGCCGTCATGGCAGCGGGAACGATCGTCACCGTCCCGCTCGTGATCTTGGTGCTGGTCTTCCAGCGCAAGATCGTCGCCGGTCTCACCGCTGGCGCGGTGAAATGACCGAACCGCACGGACGCCGGCCGTGGAATCCTTTCGCGGTCGGGGGAGAGGCCTACCGCCTCTCCTCCGGCCCGCGGAAGGCCGTGGTCGAGCAGTTCGAACTCTTCTTCGGCATCCTCGCCTTCTGGGGACTGGTCCTTTTCGGGATCACCGTGTGGCTCGAGGTGACCGGCCAGCCTGCCCTGGGGTGGGCGCTCGGCCTCGCGGCGATTGTCGCCGCAATGGGAGGGCTGTGGGTCCTGAGGCGTAAGGTGCTTCGGGGGCATACAGACGACGCCGAACGCTGAGACGGGCGCTTGCCTCGCCGGTGCTGGGGCCGGGACAACGGAGGAAAAATGGTCGGGATCGAGGACGTAGCCGCAGCGGCGGGGGTGTCGACGGCGACGGTCTCGAGGGCCATCCGCGGTCTCCCTCGGGTTTCGCCGCGCACGCGAGCCAAGATCCTGGCGACGGCGAAGGAACTCGGGTACGTGCCGTCGTCGGCCGCGTCGCGCCTCGCGTCCGGCAAGACGCGCACCATCGGCGTCCTCGCGCCGTACGTGGACCGATGGTTCTTCGGCAAGGCGATCGACGGCGTGGACCGCGAGCTGCACGGGCGCGGCTACAACCTCTCGCTCTTCAACTTGGGCGGCCGGACCCAGCCGCGCGAGCGGCTCTTCAGCAAGGCCATGGTGCAGAAGCAGATTGACGCGCTCCTGCTCCTCTGCATGTATCTGCATCAGGAGGAGATCGACGATCTCCATACGATCGACATGCCGCTCGTCGTGGTGGGAGGCCCCGTTCCGGGCTGCTCGAACGTGGGCATCGACGACTATTTGGCGGCCCGGACCATCACGGAGCACCTCATCGGCCTCGGCCACCGGCACATCGCGCTCCTGCACGGCCAGGACGATTCCGACCTCAACTTCAGCGTGCCGCGGATCCGGGTCGAGGGCTTCCACGACGCGGTGCATCGCGCGGGCCTCGAGTTCGATCCGGACACCGCCCTCTTCGGCAACTTCACCGTGGAGAGCGGCGTCGAGGCCATGCGCCGGTTCATCGAGCTTCCGGAGCCGCGGCCCACGGCGATCGTGTGCGCCTCGGATGAGATGGCGCTCGGCGTGATCTTCGAGGCGCGGCGACAGGGGGTGCGGATTCCCGCCGAGCTGTCGGTCGTGGGGATCGACGGGCACGAGATGGGCGCCGCCGCTGGGCTCACCACCGTGTGGCAGGACCCGACCGCGCAGGCCCGGCGGGGGACCCAGATGCTCCTCGCCGAACTCGCGGGCGAAACAGGGGCCGTGCACGCTGAGAACGCCGAGCAGCGGCTCGTGCTCCGAGAGTCGACGGCCCCGCCCCTGGGCAGCCTCGCCTACCGCTGAGTTTCGGGTACACCAACTCCCACTCCTGACCGTTTCGGGTACAGATCATCTGTACCCGAAACGGCGGTGGGCGTGGGTTTCTGTACCCGAGACGGAGGAGGATGGGTTAGGAGGCTCGGGCCAGTTGGCGGATCGGGATCCAGCGGGACGCGAGCCGACGGTAGGCGGCGGCGGCCCCGGTCATGTCCCCCTCCGCGAGGCATTCGATCCCGAGCTTGACGTCGAGGCACGATTCGTCGGGGTAGACGCGGTCCGCGACCCGGCCGTAGTCGAGCTCGACAGCCGATTCCGGGTTGAATTCCTCAAGCCACTCGGTCAGCGCCGTGAGCTCGTCGAGCATGCTCATGTCTGGCGCGGCAAGGGCGAGGTTGGCCACGGCGAACCGCGCCCGGCTGATGGCCTTCGACCACGGGGCCACGATCCGGACCGTCCGCAGATGGTCGCCGGCCTCGACGATCTCGGTCGGATCGGACTCCTGGAACAGCACGAACCAGCTGAACGGGATGCCCCACAGTGATTCGCGCGTGTTGATCCGGGGGGACGCCGTCTCCGCGGCGATCTTGTCGACGCGCCGCTGATGCCGCTCCCGTGCCTCCTCCGGGAGCATGAGCTCGGCGAGCATCCGCGGAGCCGTGCTGATCACGGACTCGGCCGCGAGCCCCGAGCGGAGCACGAGTTGGCTCGGGCAGTACAGCGTGGTCCCGTTGACGGTCAGGGCCCGCGTGAATTCGGCCCTGTCTCCGGGGAACGGATCGCCGGTCGTGTTGATGATGCGGTCGAGCGCGGCGTCCGATTCAGCAGTGTCGAGCGCTTCGCGCCCGCCCTTGGACTGCAGCCCGGCCTTGAGCCGCTCGCGTTCGTGCGAGCTGAAGGCGTCGAGCGGCTCGTAGACGCGCAGATGCGATGACAACGGCCGTGCCGCGAAGCCGTGCGCGTCGCTCAACTCAGCCACCCGCCGTCGTCCGCGGCGCCGAGCTCAGGCGCCGTTCGCAAGCTCCACCACCACTGGCGCGTGGTCTGACGCGCCCTTGCCCTTGCGCTCCTCGCGGTCAATGTGGGCGCCGACCACGCGGCCCGCGAGCGTCGGGGAGGCGAGCACGAAGTCGATCCGCATGCCCTCCTTCTTGGGGAAGCGGAGCTGCTTGTAGTCCCAATACGTGTACACGCCGGGCCCGGGGGTGAACGGCCGGGCGACGTCGGCGTAGCCCGACTGCTCGAAGGCCCGGAACGCCTCGCGCTCGGGCTCGCTCACGTGGGTGAGCCTCTCTGCAAGGAAATACTCGATGTCCCACACGTCCTCGTCGAGCGGGGCGATGTTCCAGTCGCCCACGAGCGCGATCTGCGCGTGGGGGTCCTGCGCGAGCCACTCCGACGCGTGCTTGTTGAGCGTCGCGAGCCATTCGAGCTTGTACGGCATGTGCTCGTCGTCGAGTGCGCGGCCGTTCGGAACGTAGAGGCTCCACACGCGGACGCCGCCGCACGTAGCGCCGATCGCGCGCGCTTCCTGCTCAGCCTCGACGCCGCCCTTGCCGAACGTGGGCTGATCGGGGAAAGTGCGTTCGACGTCGCCGAGGCCCACTCGGGAGGCGATCGCCACGCCGTTCCACTGGCTCAGGCCAAAATGGGCCACCTCGTAGCCGTTGCGCTCGAAGAGCTCCCACGGGAAATTGTCGTCCCGGCACTTGGTCTCCTGCATCGCCAGGACGTCGACGTCGCTGCGCAGCAGCCAGCTCTCCACGCGGTCGGCGCGGGCGCGGAGGGAGTTCACGTTCCAGGTGGCGATCTTCACGCTGACCACGCTATCAATCCAACAGCGAGTCGGCACCGTGGGGTGCCCACTCGCTGTTCGAGGATGCTGGGAGTTACTTCGACCAGGCTGTCGCGCCCTCGTGCCACCACGTGTCGAAGCGCGTGACCGGCGTCGCGCGCTTGTGCCGCGTGACGAGGAAGCGGCGCTCGATCGACTCCGCGACCTCGTCCGGGACGTCGCGGCCCTCGAGGTAGTCGTCGATCTCGTCATACGTGATCCCGAGCTCGTGCTCGTCGGTGCGGCCAGGCTGCAGATCGAGGAGGTCGGCCGTGGGGACCTTCTGCCAGATCCGCTCGGGGGCGCCGAGGTAGCGGAGCACCTCGCGGTTCTGGCGCTTGTTGAGGCCGAACAGCGGCAGGATGTCTGCGCCGCCGTCGCCGAACTTCGTGAAGAAGCCCGTGACGGACTCGGCGCCGTGGTCGGTTCCGATCACGAGCAGGTTGCGCTCGCCCGCGATCATGTACTGCGCGACCATGCGCGAGCGGGCCTTCGTGTTGCCGCGGACGAAGTCGCTGAGCTCGGCCGGGGAGGTGCGCGCGTACTCGGCCTCGTAGCCGTCCACGGCGGGCTTGACGTTGAACGTCCATTCGGACTTCGCGCGCACGAATGCGAGGGCGGCCCGCGCGTCGTCCTCGTCGTGCTGGATGCCGTGCGGGAGGCGCGCCGCGATGAAGTCCGCGTCGATGCCCTCCTCGGCGAGGGATTCGACGGCGAGCTGCGCGAGGCGGCCCGCGAGCGAAGAGTCGAGCCCGCCACTGATCCCGAGAATAAAGCCCTTGGCCCCCGTGGCGCGGAGGTAGTCCTTGAGGAAAGCGACCCTCGCCTCTACCTCCTCGGCCGGGTCGATCTGCGGCTTGACGCCCATCTCATCGATGATCTTCGCCTGAAGTTCGCGCATGGGGCTAGCGTACTTCAGGCATGTTTCCCCGGGGTTGCGCGGGGGTGGCCGGCGCGGGGTCGGCCCACAGATGGGACATTTCGTCGACGGAGCGAACCACCAGCCGTTCCATCGCTGCGCGCGCGCCCTGTCCGTCCCCGCGCTGGATCGCGGTTGCGACCTCGAGGTGCCCTTGGAGCGCCGCGCGGTCGAGATGGGGCGGCATGAGCCCATGGTGCACTCGCCCCGCGAGGACCTCCTCCGTGACCCGGTTGAGCTTGCCGAACATGCCGTTGCCGCTCGCCGCGAGAATCGCGTGGTGGAACGCGATGTCCAACTCCACGAACTCCTCCGTGCGTTCGGTGGTCCCGGCCGCCCACATCGCGGCGGAGAGCCCCACGATCTCGGCGCGCGCCTCGTTTCCCGCGCGCTCCGCGGCGAGCTGGGCGGCGAGTGGCTCGACGGCGCGGCGCAGCTCCGTGAGCTCCTGCAGCTGCGCGACGCGGTGCGGCGAGGCGAGCTTCCAGCGGATCACCTGGGGGCTGAACGCGTCCCATTCCGACTCGGGCAGCACGACCGTCCCGGTGCGGCGGCGCGACGCGATGAGCCCGAGCGAGGAGAGCACCCGCAGCACCTCGCGCACGAGGGTCCGCGAGACGTCGAAGCGCGCCTCGAGCTCGTCGGAGAGCAGGGCGGACTGCGGTGCGAGCTCGCCCGAGCAGATCGCCGCCCCGAGGGCGTCGAGCACCTCGGCGTGCCGGCGGGAGGCGGCGGGGGGTGCCTCGCGGGCGTTCGTCATGACCTCATCCTACTGGTTAGATACGACTTAAGCAGCTAGGCTTCGAGATTAAGTACTACAAATCCTGTCGCCACGAAGGGCTGAATCCGTGAAAATCACCCGCATCGAGACCTTCCTCGTCCCGCCCCGCTGGCTGTTCGTGCGGCTCGAGACCGATTCCGGGATCGTCGGCTGGGGCGAGGCGACGTGCGAGGGCCGCTCCGAGACCGTCCGCGCCGCCGTCGGCCAGCTCTCCGAGCTCCTGCTCGGGCAAGACCCGCTGCGCATCGAGGACCACTGGCAGGTGCTCACGAAGGGCTCGTTCTACCGCGGCGGGCCAATTCTGGCGAGCGCAGTCGCGGGCCTCGACCAGGCGCAGTGGGACATCGCGGGCAAGCACTTCGGCGCGCCCGTCCACCAGCTCCTCGGCGGGCCGGTCCGCGACCGGATCCGTGTGTATGGGTGGGTGGGTGGCGACGAGCCGAACGAGGTCGCGGACGCGATCGCCGCCCAGCTCGAGGTGGGCCTCACGGCCGTAAAGATGAACGCATCGGGGAAGATGTCGCCCAACGGGAGCGTCGCGGAGCTCGACGGCGTGGTGCGCCGCGTCGCGGCAGCGCGCGAGGTCCTCGGCCCGGACCGCGACGTCGCCGTCGACTTCCACGGGCGCTTCACGCTCGCCACGGCGCGCCGCGCGGCCTCCCTGCTCGCGGACCTGCACCCGTTCTTCCTCGAGGAGCCCGTGGTCCCGGAGAACTCGCACCTGATCGGCCGGATCGCCGAATCGACGCCGATCCCCATCGCGACGGGCGAGCGGCTGTACTCGCGCCAGGAGTTCCTGCCCGCGCTCCAGGCGGGGATCGCCGTGGCCCAGCCGGACCTGAGCCACGCGGGCGGCATCACCGAGGTGCGCAAGATCGCGGCCCTCGCCGAGACGTTCGACGTCCAGCTCGCCCCGCACTGCCCGCTCGGGCCGATCTCGCTCGCGGCCTGCCTCCAGGTGGGCTTCGCGACGCCCAACTACCTCATCCAGGAGCAGAGCATCGGCATCCACTACAACCAGGGAGCCGAGGTGCTCGACTACGTCGTGGACAAGACCCCCCTGCGCTTCGTGGACGGCTGCATCGAGCGGCTGACCGCGCCGGGCCTCGGCATCGAGGTCGACGAGGCGGCCGTGCGCGCCGCCGACGCGCGGGGCCACGCGTGGCGCGGACCCGTGTGGCGCCACCCCGACGGTTCGTTCGCGGAGTGGTGACGGGTATGACGGTCACGGGTATGACGGTGACGGGTATGACAACGCGGACGTCGGTGATAGGAAAGTGACTATGGCCCAGCTGGACTCGGCAACCCTCCTGCAGATCCTGAGCGAAACCCGGCTCGTCGCGATCATCCGCGGCGATTCGTCCGAAAGCGCCGTCGCCGCGGCGCACGTGCTGTTCGACGCGGGCGTGCGCCTCGTCGAGATCGCGCTCACCACCCCGGGCACGCTCCACGCCATCGCGGAGATCGCGCCCAGCCTCCCCGAGGGCGCCTACCTCGGCGCGGGGACCGTCCTGACCGAGGACGACGTCGATGCCGTCGCCGCCGCTGGGACGGACTTCGTGGTCACCCCGGCCGTGACGGAGTCCGTCGCCTACGCGGCCGGCCGTGGCCTGCCCGTCCTGGCCGGCGCCTTCACGCCGACCGAGGTGCGCGAGGCGTGGCGCGCGGGAGCCGCCGCGGTCAAGGTCTTCCCGGCCTCCGCCGTCGGGCCCGGCTACTTCAAGGCGGTCCGCGACCCGTTCCCGGATATTCCGCTGCTCGCGGTGGGCGGCGTCGGGCTCGCCGAGCTGCCCGAATATCTCGCAGCGGGGGCCGTGGGCCTCGGCGTCGGCGGCCCCCTCGTCGGGGACGCCGCGCGCGGAGGCGACCTCGACGCGCTCGCCGAGCGGGCGCGCGCGTTCGTCGCCGCGGCGTCCCAGGGCACCCCGGTGAACACCCAGGCGAGCAGCGAGGCCCGGCGATGACCGGCGTCGTCCTCTCGCTGGGCGAGGCCCTCGTCTCGCTCCGCTCGGGCGCGCCGCTCGCGCTCGGCGGGCCGCTCACCATGCACGCCGCGGGCGCCGAGCTCAACGTCGCGGTCGGCCTCGCGCGGCTCGGGCACGCCTCGGCGTGGGCGGGCGTGATTGGCGACGACGAGCTCGGCACCTTCGTGCTCCGCTCCCTCGCCGCGGAGAACGTCGACACGGCTGGCGTGCGGCGCACCTCGCTCCCGACCGCGGTGATGTTCCTCGAGGCGCGCACGCCGGACGTCTCACGGGTCTTCTATCACCGCGCGGGCGCCGCGGGCACGGCGCTGGGGATGCACGATGTCGATCGCATCCTCGATCGCGACGTCGCCTGGCTGCACCTCACCGGGATCACGCCCGCGCTCTCGGAGGGTGCGCGGGCCGCGACCCTCCACGCCGCGCAGATCTGCCGTGACCGGGGCACGCCGTTCTCCCTCGACGTGAACTTCCGCAGCAAGCTGTGGTCCGCGACCGACGCCGAAACCGTGCTCCCGTGGCTCGCTGAGGGCGCGGCTGTGGTGATTGGCTCGGAGGACGAACTCGGCCTCGTCGCACCCTGCGGGGCCGTCGACTCCGTGGACAGCGCGGCGGCGGAGCTCCTTGCGGCCGGCGCCGAGGACGTCGTGGTCAAGCTTGGCGCGCGCGGGGCCGCCGCCTACACGGCGGGTGGCCGGGTCGAGGCCCCTGCGTTCGAAGTGTCCGTGCGGGACACCGTCGGCGCGGGCGACGCGTTCACCGCCGGCTACCTGTCCGCGCGGCTCGAACGGCTCGACGTCCCCGCGCGGCTCAGGCGCGGGACCGCGCTCGGCGCGTTCGCCGTCGGGAGCCACGGCGACTGGGAGGGCCTCCCGCGCCGCGACGAGCTCGGGCTGCTCGACACCGAGAGCGGCGAGACGCACCGCTGATCCGTTTCCTGGGCGGGCGGCACGGGTACGGCAACGATGGCAACCGGTTGCCCGGCCGTGGTGGGGGTCACTAGTTTGGAGGGGTGCCCGTCGACGCGTCACCCGAGTCCCCTCAGCCCCCATCCCCGGTGAGGAGGGCCGCCGTCGTCGGCTGCGGCGACATCTCCGCCCAGCATTTCGCGGCGCTCGGCGCGATCGACGGCGTGGAACTCGCCGCCGTCGTCGATCCTCACGCCGACCGTCGCGCCACCGCCTCGGCCGCCCACGGCGTGCCGGGGTACGCGAGCCTCGGCGAGCTGCTCGACGCGGGAGGCATCGATGCCGTGCATCTCTGCACGCCGCACAACGCCCACGCGCCCCTCGCGCAGCAGGCACTCGAACGCGGCGTGAATGTGCTCACGGAGAAGCCAGTGGCGCACACTCTGGCGGACGCCGAGGCGCTCGGAGTCGCGGCGCGAACCGCGTTCGCCGAGCGCGGGACCCAGCTCGGGGTGTGCTTCCAGAACCGGTACAACGCGCCGGTCCGGGCGCTCCGCGAGCTGCTCGATTCCGGGAAGCTCGGGCGAATCCTCGGGGCCAACGCGACGGTCATGTGGCACCGCACGCCCGAGTACTACGCGGCGCGGCCTTGGCGCGGAACGTGGGCCGGGAGCGGCGGTGGGCTGCTCATGAACCAGGCCATCCATACGCTCGACCTGCTGCAGTGGCTTGTGGGGCCCGCCGTCCTGGTTGGCGGGGCGGCGTCGACGCGCGCGCTCGCGGGCGTGATCGAGGTCGAGGACACCGCCGACCTCCTCCTCGAGCACGCGACGCCCGACGGCGGGAGCGTCCGGTCCGTCTTCTACGCGACCAACGCGAACGGGGTCAACGCCCCTGTGACGCTCGACGTCGTCACGGAACGGGCGACGCTGAGCCTGCGGGGCGAGCTCACCGTGCGGCATGCCGACGGGAGGGTCGACGTCGTCGAGGAAGCCGGCGTCCTTGCGGGCGAGCGCAGCTATTGGGGCGCCTCGCACCGGCTGCTCATCGAGGATTTCTACGCGTCGCTCGGATCCGAGCGCCCGTTCTGGATCGGGGCCGAGGAGGCGACGGCGTCGCTGCGGCTCATCAAGGTCGTGTACGCGAGCTCCTATGCGCCGGGGGAGTGGGTCTAACCCGGCCGCGCCGGGCCTCGGTGGCAAGTGTTGGCAAACGGTTACCATCGTGTGCCAGATCTGCCTACGGTGGAAGAGGTGTGACGGCCGTCACCGCGCGGCCGCTGGTACGAAGAGGAGAACAGCGATGGCCAAAATCGGCGTCCAGGCGATGATGCTTCGGGAGAGCTTCGAAAAGATCGGTCCCTTCGAGACGCTCCGGAAGGTTGCCGAGATCGGCTACCGCGCCGTCGAGGTCTCGCAGATTCCCATGGACCAGGCGAACGTGGCCGAGCTCGAGCGGGCCCGGGGCGAGCTCGGAATCGAGTTCGCGGCGCTGTCCGCGCAGCTCGAGGGCGAGACGGGCGCCACCCCGTACCCGCTCGCGGTCGACGTCGAGCGCGTCGTCGCCGACTGCCGTCGCCTGGGCACGGAAATGCTCCGGATCGGCATGGCGCCCATGTTCGAGCTGCAGAGCGAGGACAGCGTGCGGGACTACGCGAAGCGCGCCGAGAAGGCCGCGCAGGCGCTCGCGGACGAGGGCATCGCGCTGTACTACCACAACCACCACGTCGAGTTCGCCAAGATGAGCGGCCGGTACATCATGGACATCCTCGCTGACGAGGCCCCGAGCATGGGGCTCGAGATCGACGTCCACTGGGTCCAGCGCGGCGGCCTCGACCCGGTCCGTACCCTCCACAAGTACGCGGGCCGCACGGCCATGGTCCACCTCAAGGACTACCGCATCGGCGCGCTCTCCGAGGAAGGCGTGAAGGCGCACGCGGAGGGCAACCACGAGGCCTTCATGCGCGAATTCGCCGACGTCGTGCAGTTCGCCGAGGTCGGGGAGGGCAACCTCGACTTCGCCGCGATCGTGCCCACGGCCATCGAGACGGGCGCGAAGTACCTGCTCGTCGAGCAGGACCGGCTGTACGGCCGCACCGTCTTCGACGCCCTCACGATCTCCCACGACAACCTCGTGGGCCTCGGATTCCAGGACCTCTTCTAATCCCAGCGAAACAGGAGCAAGCATGAGCAAGAAAGTCCGCCTCGGCATCGTCGGGTTCGGCAACCAGGGCAGCCAGTACGCGGGGCTCGTCGCCGACGGACGCGTTCCGAACATGGAGCTCGTGGCGATCACGGACACGGACCCCACGCGTCGCGAGCTCATCGCCGAGCGGCACCCGGGCGTGACCGTGTTCGACGACTACATCACGATGCTCGAGTCCGGTGCCATTGAGGCCGTCGTCACGACCGTGCCGCACTACCTTCACCCGCAGATGGGCATCCAGGCGCTCGAGCGCGGCCTCCACGTGCTCGTGGAGAAGCCCGCGGGCGTCTACACGAAGCAGGTCAAGGAGCTCAACGAGTTCGCGGCGTCCAAGCCTGAGCTGACGTTCGCGATCATGTTCAACCAGCGCACCAACCCGCTGTACCGCAAGCTCAAGGAGATCATCGCCTCGGGCGAGCTCGGCGAGATCCGCCGCACGAACTGGATCGTCACCACGTGGTACCGGCCGCAGGCGTACTACGACCAGAGCGACTGGCGCGCCACGTGGGGCGGCGAGGGCGGCGGCGTCCTCGTGAACCAGGCCCCGCACAACCTCGACCTGTGGCAGTGGATCTGCGGTGTCCCCCAGAGCGTCTTCGCGAAGGCAGGCTACGGCTTCCGGCGGAACATCGACGTCGAGGACGAGGTCGTCGCCGTGGTCGACTACGGCAACGGCGCGACCGGCACGTTCACCACCGCGACCCACGAGCTCGTGGGCACGGACCGCTTCGAGATCACGGGCGACAAGGGCAAGATCGTGGTCACCGACGCGAAGACCGCGGTCGTGACCCGCTACCGCCGGACCGAGCAGGAGATCAACGCGAGCATCCCGACCGAGGACATCTGGAAGATGACCCGGGACGAGTTCGACCCGAACGAGTACTACACGCACGAGACGCTCGAGTTCGACACCGCGTGGGGCGGCCAGCACGCCACCGTGCTGGAGAACTTTGCGGCGAACATCCTCGACGGCACCCCGCTCATTGCCCCCGGCAGCGACGGGATCCTCGGCGTACGCCTCGCGAACGCGATCCACCTCTCGAGCTGGACCGGCAAGGAAGTCCCCATGGACTTCGACGACGACGAGTTCCTCGCCCTCCTCAACAAGAAGATCGCCGAAGAGGGCAAGTTCCCCCAGCGCGGTTGACCCACGGTTGCGCCGTCACCTCCGCAGGGTAGAGACCCTGCGGAGGTGACGGCGCAACGTTTTGGGGGCGTCAGGCGCGGGCGGGGCCGGTCGACGCGCGGATCTTGAGGTGCGTGGGCATGACCGCGAGCTTGCGGGGCGTGCCTCCACGGATCGGGTCGAGCTGGGCCATGAGCATCGACACCGCGACGCGGCCGGCCTGCTCGACCGGCGAGGCGATCGTGGTGAGCGGCGGGTTGCAGAAGTCCGAGCCGAACATGTCGTCACAGCCCACGATGCTCACATCGTCGGGCACGCGCACGCCGCGTTCGTGGAACCGCTGGAGCATGCCGATGGCGAGGAGGTCGTTGAAGGCGATCATCGCCGTCGCCCCCGTGCTGAGCGCGGCGTCGGCCGCGGCCGCCCCGGAGAACGCCGTCGGGGCATAGGGGCCGATGCGCGTGGCCGTCATGCCGCGCTTCGCGGCGGACTCCTCGATCGCCTTCCAACGCCGGTGATTGGACCACGAGCTCGTGGGTCCCGCCGCGTACACGACCGACTTGTGGCCGAACGAGGCGAGGTGCTCGAGGGCCTGGACCACGGCGCTCGGCGTGTCGATGAGCACGGTGGGGGCGTCCGCCGTCGCCCGGTTGATGGTGACGAGCGGCTGCCGCAGCGCGGTGTCCGCGAGCTGCTGGTCGGTGAGGCGAGACGCGGCAAGGATCGCCCCGTCCGTGGAGCGGCGCAGCTTCCGCAGCGTGTCGAGCTCGACGTCGGTGGCCTCCTCGGTGTCGACGAGCAGCTGGGTGTAGCCGGAGGCCTTCAGCTGGTGCTGGGTGCCGCGGATGATGTCGAAGAAGAACGGGTTCGTGATGTCGGGGACCAGAACCGCGATGACCCCCGTGCGCCCCGAGCTGAGGCCGCGCGCCGTGCTGCTCGGAACGTAGTGCAGCTCCGACGCGATCCGCTCGATCTTCTCCCGCGTGCGTGCGTTGACGCGCTGGGGATTGGACAGTGCGCGCGACACGGTCGAGGTGGCGACGCCGGCGATCTCCGCGATGTCGCGGATGGTCGGCATTCGCTCGGCAGAGGAGGGGGACTCTTCGGTCATGCATGCCATTGCAGCATCTTTGGCAACTCATGGCAATCGCTTGCCGTCGGTTTTCCTCTTTTCCTAAGCTCGACCTTATCGATGCATGGGGTGAGCTGAATCACAACGGCCGCCCAGCGACCTCAAGGAGGAGATTCATGCGTTTTGGCAAGAAGGCCGTTCTGGCCTCCATTGCGACGGCAGCCGCTCTCGCACTTTCTGCCTGTGGCGGGGGTGGCACGTCCGGCGGTAGCTCCTCCGGCGGCGCCGTCAACGGTGCCGGCAAGACGCTCAACGTCTTCATCGGCAAGAACACCACCTACCCCCAGCAGCAGCAACAGTGGTTCGACGACACCGCAGCGGCCTTCAAGAAGGCGACCGGCGCCGACCTCAAGTTCGAGACCTTCGCCTCGGGCAACGACGAGCTCACGAAGATCCAGACCTCGGCCGTGTCCGGCCAGGGCCCTGACATCTACTCGCTCGGCACCACGTTCACCCCGACCGCGGTCGCGACGGGCGCCTTCGCCCAGCTCACCGACGACGACTGGAAGGCGCTCGGCGGCAAGGACAAGTTCAACCAGGCGGCGCTCGGGATCTCCGGCCCGGACCAGAACAAGCTCTACGCCGTTCCGTTCGCGAGCCGTCCGTTCGTCATGGCCTACAACAAGGACCTCCTCAAGGCGGCCGGCATCGACAAGCCCGCCACGACGTGGGACGGCCTCGCCGAGCAGGCGAAGAAGGCCACGGACGCATCGAAGGGCCAGTACGGCATGGCGATCGCGTACAAGGACAACTTCGACCCGTGGAAGTACATCTGGGCCATGTCCGAGCAGTCGGGCAACAAGCTCGTGGACGGCAAGACGGCGAACATCAACAACGACGCCGTGACCAAGGCCTACCAGACGTACTTCGGCTGGCTCACGAAGGACAAGGTCGTTGACCCGGCGTCGGTCGGCTGGACCAACAGCCAGGCCCTCGCGAACTTCGCGTCCGGCAAGGCGGCGTTCTTCCTCATGACGTCCACCGGCTCGCTCAACACGCTCAACAGCTCGGCGATCAAGGACAAGTACGACTACGCGCTCATGCCGACGCAGATCAGCGACTCGGCGCCGAGCGGCGCGCGTCCCGTGGCCTCGATCCTCTCGGGCGACAACATGGGCATCGCCTCCTACTCGAAGAACAAGGACCTTGCGCTCGCGTTCCTCAAGATGGTCACGGACAAGGATCAGCAGCTCAGCTACCAGAAGATCTTCGGCGACCTGCCGACGAGCTCCGACGCGCTCAAGTCGCTGAGTTCCGCCCCGCACATGGCGGCCGTCACCGATGCCGCAGCCAAGTCGTTCGCGACGCCGTTCACCGGCGCGTGGGCCGACATCCAGCTCGCCCTCGTCAATGTCACGGTTCAGAGCATTCCGGATCTCGCGTCCGGGAACGTCTCGCAGGCCAACCTGAGCCAGCGCATCAAAGCCGCCCAGGACTCCGCGCAGCAGTCCCTGAGCCGAGCCAAGTAGTCCGCGCTGCGGATGTTTTGAGGTAATCATGACCACTGCCCGCAATTCCGCCCCGGAGTCCCGGACCGCCACTCGTGTGGCGGGCCGGGGCCCCCGGCCCGGCACGGCCTCCTCGCCCGGCGGCCAGGCCGGCCCCAGCAACAAGCGCCGCCGAGGCCTGTCCGAGAGGAACCGGCCCCTGTGGATGCTCATCCCTGGTGGCGTCCTTATGCTGGTCGTCATCGTCGTGCCGCTCGTGCTCGGCATCTACATCTCGTTCCTCGACCTCGACCAGTACACGCTCCGCCAATGGCTCTCGGCGCCGTTCATCGGGTTCGCCAACTACATCGAGGCCATCACCCAGTCCGGGATCCTGCGCTCGGTGTGGCTCAGCGTCTCGTACTCGGCCATCGCCACGATCGTCACGCTGCCGCTCGGCATCGCGGCGGCCCTGGCCACGCAGAACAAGTTCCCGGGCCGCGCCCTGGTGCGCTCGGTCTTCCTCATCCCGTACGTCCTGCCTGGCTTCGTCGTCGCCACCGTGTGGCGGACCATGTTCCAGCCGAGCGGCATCATCACGCTCATGCTGCACCACCTCGGCATCGATCCCGGTCTGTTCCTCAACGGCCCCAACACGTACTGGGTCCTCGTGTTCGTGCAGATCTGGTCGTCGTGGCCCTTCATCTACCTCCTGGCCCTCTCCGGCCTGCAGGGTGTTGACCACGAGGTCCACGAGGCGTCCGCCCTCGACGGCGCCCTGTGGTGGAACAAGCTCCGGTACGTCATCTTCCCGTACCTCAAGGGCCCGATCTCCCTTGCGATCCTCATCGGGATGCTCAACCACATCAACAACTTCACGCTGCCGTACGTGCTCTTCGGCCTCCCTGCGCCGAACGATATCGAGGTGCTCCCGTACCTGACGTACGCGACGAGCTTCCAGAGCTTCCGCTTCGGCCTGAGCGCCGGCATGGCGGTCGTCTCGCTCATCCTCATCCTCATCCCGCTGTTCATCTACCTGCGCGCCGTCAAGCTCGACGACGCCGAGACCCCGGGAGGCCGCAAGTGACCACCAGCGCGGTGACTCTAGAGACAAAGGCCCCGGCCGCCGTCGAACGTCCCGGCTCGCGCCAGCAGAAGGAGGTGACCCGCCTGCTCCCGGGCTGGCTCCTCACTGCTGTGGCGATCTTCCTGTGCGCCGCCGTCCTGATCCCGATCGCGTACATCTTCCTCGCGTCGCTCAACACGGACATCGGCGTGGCCAACGGCGAGCTCTGGCCCAGCACGTTCACCATCAGCAACTACGAGAACATCTGGACGAGCGTCGGGCTCGCGAACGGCCTCACCAACTCGATCATCGTGGCGGGCTCGACCGCGATCGTCTCGGCGGCGTTCTCGATCGGCACGGCGTTCGTGCTGGTCCGGTACCAGTTCCTGGGCCGCCGCACGATCCTGCGGGCGCTCCTGGGCCTCCAGAGTGTGCCGGGCACGCTCATCGTGCTCCCGCTGTTCGTGCTGTTCTCTTCCTCGGCCACGTACCTCGGCCTGCAGGTGATCGGCACCCGCTGGGGCCTGTTCGTCACGTATCTGACGTTCTCCCTGCCGTTCTCGACGTGGGTCATGGTCACGTACCTCCGCGGCCTGCCGAAGGAGCTCGAGGAGGCCGCGCGCATCGACGGCGCAACGAACCTCGGCGTCCTGACCAGGATCATCCTGCCGCTCAGCTGGCCGGGCCTCATCGTGGCCGCGATCTTCGCGTTCCTGCCCGGCTGGAATGACGTGCTCTTCGCTTCCGTCATGACCAGGCCGGACACCCAGACGGCCGCCGTGGCCCTCCAGGTGTTCTCGAGCAGCACCGAGGGCGGCGCGATCCCGCTGTACGGCCAGATGATGGCGGCCTCGCTCGTGTGTGCGCTGCCGGTCGTGATCCTGTACCTGTTCTTCCAGAAGTATCTAGTGGGCGGTCTGACGTCCGGAGGAGTCAAGTGACAATGACCAACGCAGTCCAGTGGCAGCTGTCGGGGTTTGCTGACGAGATCGACGCGGACCCGCGGGTCCAAGCGGCCGTCATGCGCGCCCTCGGCGCGAGCCACGTGGAGGTCCGCGGCGCCTGGGGCGTCAACATCGTGGACATGAGCGAGGAGCAGCTCGCCGAGCTCAAGACGGTCTTCGACGAGGCCGGGCTCAAGACCTCCGCGATCGCCTCGCCGATCGGCAAGGTCGACATCGAGCTGCCCGTCGAGCACGAGGTCGAGCGCCTGGGCCGGGCCCTGCGCGCCGCCGAGGTCCTCGGCGCGCCGTACATCCGCCTCTTCTCCTTCTTCCATGAGGGCAAGAAGGCCGAGGACGTTCGGGACGCTGTGATCGAGCGGATGACGGCGCTGGCCCGCCGCGCGGAGGGCACGGGCGTGACGCTCGTGCACGAGAACGAGAAGGACATCTTCGGCGACATCCCGGAGCGCGTCCTCGACATCGTGGAGTCCGTGAACTCCCCGGCGCTCAAGCTCGCGTGGGACCCGGCGAACTTCGTCCAGGTGGGAGTCAAGCCGTTCTCCGAGGCGTACGAGATGCTCCGCCCGCATGTCGTCTACCTCCAGGTCAAGGACGCTGAGTCGTCCACGAAGCAGGTCGTGCCGGCTGGCGAGGGCGACGGCGAGGTTCTCCGCACCGTCGAGGCCCTGCGCGACAGCGGCTTCACCGGCTTCGCCTCGCTCGAGCCGCACCTTGCGTACGCGTACGAGACCGGCGGCTTCAGCGGCCCGTACGCCTTTGGCGTGGCCGCCCGGGCCTTCGCGAAGGTCCTTGACACGGCTGGCGTCACGGTCGGCTGAAGCCGCCCCTCCGGTTTCCCCTGTTCCCCTTTCGATCTCCCCTGCTTCCGAGCGGACGACGGCGTAACTCGCCGCTCGTGCAGGGCGACACGCCGGGCGTGGTCGCCAGAAGTTGGGGAGTCTGGGGAAGCCGGGTCGCAGAATCTACCTTCCTTGAGACGAATCGAGAGAAACGATGACTGACTCTCTGAGCGCCAACCCCGACCGCCTCCTCCCTGCCGATCCCGGCACCCGACAGATTGCGCGTGAGCTGTACGCCGACGTCGAGCGTTTCCCGATCCTTTCCCCGCACGGCCACGTCCCGGCCGAGTGGATCGCCGACGACGTACCGTTCACGGACCCGACGAGTCTTCTGATCAGCCCCGACCACTACGTGACGCGCCTCCTCCACGCCTCGGGCGTGCCGTTGAGTGAGCTCGGCGTCGGCGGGTCCGCATCCGATGCCCGCGCGGCGTGGCGGCGGTTCGCGGACGCGTGGCCCATCTTCGACGGGACCGCCTCCGGCTACTGGCTGCGCGAAGAGTTCGAGCACCTCTTCGGCCTGCCGGGCTCGATGGTGGACGCGCTGGGCGCGAATGCGGACGCCTCCTATGACGCGATCGCGGCGAAGCTCGCCGAGCCGGGCTTCCGCCCGCGCCGGCTGTTCGAGGACTTCAACATCGAGGTCCTCGCGACGACCGACGATCCGCTCGACACCCTTGAGGCCCACGCCCGCATCGCGAAGGACGAATCGTTCGCGGGCCGCGTGGTCCCCACGTTCCGCCCGGATCCTTACATCAACATCGCGCACCCGGAGTGGGCGGCTCGGGTCGAGCGGATCTCCGACGAGGCATCCGACGGCGTCGCGGGCTACGCGGGCTACCTCCGCGCGCTCGAGAACCGCCGCCGCTACTTCGTGGAGCACGGCGCGGTCTCGGCGGACCACGGCGTGCGCACGCCCCTCACGCTCAAGCTCTCCGCGAGCGAGGCCGAGGCGCTGTTCGAGAAGGGCCGCCGCGGCGAGGCCACCGCGGCGGACCGCGACGCGTTCGAGGCCCACATGATGGTCGAGATGGCACGGATGTCCGTCGAGGACGGCCTCGTCATGACGATCCATCCAGGCTCCTTCCGCAACCACCACGCCCCGACGTTCGCGGCCTACGGCGCGGACACGGGACACGACATCCCGTTTGCCGTCAACTACACGGAGGGTGTCCGCGCGCTCCTGCAGGAGTACGGCACGGTGAAGGACTTCCATCTCGTCCTGTTCACCCTGGACGAGACGGTGTTCTCCCGCGAGCTCGCCCCGCTCGCGGGGTTCTACCCGAGCGTGTACATCGGCGCCCCGTGGTGGTTCCTCGACGCTCCGGACGCAATGCTGCGCTTCCGCTCGGCCGTGACCGAGACGGCGGGCTTCTCCCGCTCGTCCGGGTTCATCGACGACACTCGGGCGTTCTGCTCGATCCCCGCCCGGCATGACACCTCGCGCCGGATCGAGGCCTCGTTCCTGGCCCGGCTCGTCGCCGAACACCGCATCACCGAGACCCGCGCGCACGAGCTCATCGTGGACATCGTCGACGGCGCGCCGCGGCGGGTCTTCAAGCTCTGAAAAGGAAGACCCCGTGACCAGAACCGCCACTGAGCTGCCCGTCCTGGGCCGCAAGGGCTCCCCTGCCCCTCCCGTCCGCATTGTCCACCTCGGGCTCGGTGCGTTCCACCGATCCCACCAGGCCTGGTTTACCGCCAAGGCACACGACGGCGCCGAATGGGGCATCGCGGCTTTCACCGGCCGCCGCCCCGACGCCGCACGGGCGCTCGCGCCGCAGGACGGGCTGTTCACGCTCGTCGAGCGGGCCGCCGACGGCGACCGCTTCGAGGTCGTCACCACGATCTCCGAGGCCCTCGACGGCGCGGACACCGCGCGCCTGAATGAGCTCCTCGCCGCCCCGTCCACCGCGATCGTCACCCTCACCGTGACCGAGAAGGTGTACGACGACGGCGGCCCCGACGCCCCGCTCGGCCGCCTCGTCCGCGCGCTCGCCGCGCGTCGGGCGGCGGGGGGCGGCCCGATCGCGATCGTCAGCTGCGACAACCTCGCCCACAATGCCGAGGTGGCGCGCGCCGCTGTGCTGCGCGTCGCAGCGGAGCTGGACGCGGAGGCGTCGGGTACGGGAACCCTCGACGCCTCGGCGCCCGGGGCGGACGACGGCGGCCTGGCCGCCTGGGTGCGTCAGAACGTGAGCTTCGTGGGCACCTCGGTAGACCGCATCACCCCGCGCACGACCGCCGACGACGTCGCTGAGGTCGCCGAGCAGTGCGGCTACCGCGACGCCGCCCCCGTGGTGGCCGAGCCGTTCGCGTCCTGGATCCTCTCGGGCGAGTTCCCCGCGGGCCGGCCCGCGTGGGAGGACGCCGGGGCGCTGTTCGTGGAGGACATCGAGCCGTTCGAGAACCGCAAGCTCTGGCTCCTCAACGGTGCGCACACGATCCTCGCGTACTCGGGCCAGCTGCGCGGCCACGCGACGGTCGCCGAGGCCCTCGCGGACCCGGTGTGCCGGCAGGCGATGGAGGCGTTCTGGGACGAGGCCGCGAGGCACCTGACGCTCCCGGAGCTCGACGTCCCGGGCTACCGCGCCGCGCTGCTCGAGCGCTTCGCGAACCCGCGGATCGCGCACTACCTGGCCCAGATCGCCCAGGACGGCTCGCTCAAGCTTAGGCTCCGGGCCGTGCCCGTGCTGCGCGCCGAGCGGGCCGACGGCCGCACGGGCCTCGGCGCGGCCCGCATGATCGCGGCGTGGATGGATTACCTTGTCCACGTCGTCGGGCAGCGCGCCGAGTTCCAGGATCCGCTCGAGGGCGAGGTTCGCCTGGCGCTCGGACTCGAGGGCCGCGAGCGGACTGAGACGCTCCTGAGCCTCGTGGACGCGGAGCTCTCGGCGGATGCCGCCGTCGTCGACCGCGTTGACAGCCTGCTGGGGACGTTTGCCGACGAGTAATCCCCAGCCCTGCAACGGGTGGCAATAAAGTGGCAAACGTTTGCCGCCCGTTGTGGGGCTCACTATGGTGGGGAGAACGCCGCCAGTGCCGTCGCTCACGCCAGCGACGGCTTGGCGAGGAGAGACGCATTGGATGGAGAGGAACGATATGAAGATCGTTGCCGCGGATGTCTTCGTGACGAGCCCGTCGCGCAATTTCGTCACGCTACGGATCACGACCGACGAGGGCGTCACGGGCATCGGTGACGCGACGCTCAACGGACGCGAGCTCGCCGTCGCCGCGTACCTCAAGGAGCACGTGGCCCAGCTGCTCATCGGCAAGGATCCGCACCGGATCGAGGACACGTGGCAGTTCCTCTACCGGTCCTCCTACTGGCGGCGTGGCCCCGTGACGATGGCCGCGATCGCGGCCGTGGACATGGCGCTGTGGGACATCAAGGGCAAGGTCGCGAACCTGCCGGTGTACCAGCTCCTCGGCGGGGCCTCCCGCGAGGGCCTCCGCGCGTACGGGCACGCGTCCGGTACGGACATCCCCTCGCTCTTCGACTCGATCCGCCATCACCTCGAGCTCGGCTACAAGTCGATCCGCGTCCAGACCGCCGTCCCGGGGATCAAGGCCGTCTACGGCGTGGCCGCCCAGACCCAGGCCTCCGGCGAGCGCTACGACTACGAGCCCGCCGGCCGCGGCGCCTTCCCCACGGAGGAGGACTGGGACACCCGCGCGTACCTGCGCCACCTCCCGACCGTCTTCGAGGCCGTGCGCAACGAATTCGGCCCCGAGATCCCGCTCCTGCACGACGGCCACCACCGCATGACGCCGATCCAGGCCGCGAAGCTCGGCAAGGCGCTCGAGCCGTACGACCTGTTCTGGCTCGAGGACTGCACGCCGGCGGAGAACCAGGACGCCCTGCGCCTGGTCCGTCAGCACACCACGACCCCGCTCGCGATCGGCGAGATCTTCAACACCGTGTGGGACTTCCAGACCCTCATCAAGGAACAGCTCATCGACTACGTCCGCGCGGCGTCGACCCACTTCGGCGGCATCAGCCCGCTCAAGAAGGTCATGGACTTCGCGGCCCAGTACCAGGTCAAGTCCGGCTTCCACGGACCCACGGACATCTCCCCGGTCGGCTTCGCCGCGCAGCTGCACGTTGGCCTCGCGATCCACAACTACGGGATCCAGGAGTACATGCAGCACTCGGACGCGACGAACACCGTGTTCGAGCAGTCCATGACGTTCGAGGATGGGTACCTGCACCCGGGCAACAAGCCCGGCCTCGGCGTCGAGTTCAACGAGGAGGCCGCGAACACGTACCCGTACCAGCAGGCCTACCTCCCGTACAACCGCCTCGTCGATGGCACGGTTCACGACTGGTGAGCAACACCACTGGTGAGCCGGTGATCGAGCAGGACGGAGCCGTGTTCCATGTCATCGCGATGGGCGTGTCCGGTTCCGGCAAGAGCACGGTGGGGAAGCTCATCGCCGACTGGCTCGGCGGGGAATTCATCGACGGGGACGATCTGCACCCCGCGGCCAACGTCGCGAAGATGGCCGCGGGGATCCCGCTCGACGACGCCGACCGCGAGCCGTGGCTCCGCGAGATCGGCGCCCGGATGGCCGGCGCGCGCGGCACGATGGTGATCGGTTCGAGCGCCCTGCGGCGCAAGTACCGGGACCTCATCCGTGCCGCGGCGCCGGATACCGTGTTCGTGCACCTCGACGGCACGCGCGAGCTCCTCGCCGAGCGCATGGCGGCGCGGCCCGGGCACTTCATGCCGCCGTCGCTGCTCGACTCGCAGCTCGCCACTCTCGAGCCGCTCGACCCCGACGAGGACGGCGCCGCGTTCAGCATCGCCGAGGAACCGGAGCGGATCGCCCGCGAGGCCGTCGAGTGGCTGCGGAGGCGGCTGAAGTAGGAGACGCGCTGCCGCGGCGTTCCTAGTGGTACGCGTACTGGACGGAACAGGCCCTGCGGCGAGTGCGGAGCCGCGGAATTCCGGGGAGCGCTCCGGTCGCCGCCGTGGCCGAAGACCTGTGCCGAGGCGAAACGCGTACACGGCGGCACGCCGCACCTCGCGCGGCCCCTCGTGGGCGCCGAAAATCAAGGTCCGACGACGGCGGAAGGCTCCTTCCGCCGTCGTCGGCCGCTTTCGGGGCGATATCTGGGAGGATTCTGGCGGTTTCGTGGCGCGTTCACTGGACATTCATGTTCCGTGTGCCTTTCATGTGTGCACTGGGGGGAACCCCTAACCGGACATAGAAGGCTGATATGGGCACCGTCAAGGCCGAGCATCCGCGGCCGCGCCACTTCCTCCTGCACTTGAGCGACACGCATCTGCTGGCCGGCGAGCGGCTCGGCGGAGTCCTCGACTCCGAGGCGCGGCTGCGGCGGGTCTTCGACCAGGCGGTCGACGCCGGGGGCTCGCCTGAGGCCATCGTCGTCACCGGGGATCTCGCGGATCGCGGGCAGCCCGCTGCCTACCGTCGCCTCCGGGAGATCGCCGAGCCGGCGGCCGAGCGGCTCGGCGCACGGCTCATCTGGGCCATCGGGAACCACGACGACCGCGCCGCGCTCCGCTCGTCGCTTCTCGGCGAGGTGGCATCTGCCGAACCGTTCGACCGCGTGCACTGGCTCGGCGGGCTACGGGTCATCACGCTCGACACGACCGTTCCGGGCTTCCACCATGGCGAGCTCGAGCCGTCGCAGCTCGAGTGGCTCGCCGCAGAGCTCGAACTGCCGGCCCCGGACGGAACTCTCCTTGCGATGCACCACCCGCCGGTTCCGTGCGCCCAGGACCTTGCCGTGCTCGTGGAGCTGCGCGGGCAGCGGGCGCTCGCGGACGTGATCCGCGGAAGCGACGTACGGGCGATCCTCGCGGGACACCTGCACTATTCGACGAGCGCGACGTTTGCCGGGATTTCCGTGTCCGTCGCGTCCGCGACGTGCTACACACAAGACCTCGCCGGGTCCGTGGATGCCGAGACAGGGATTCGCGGAACGCGCGGGCGGGACGCCGCCCAAGCGTACAACCTCGTGCACGTCTATGCCGACACGGTCATGCACTCCGTGGTGCCCGCGGCGGGCGGGCCGACGGTCGGGCGGGAGGTCCAGCCGCAAGACGTGGCGCGGATCCTCGCCGAGGCGGGCGTGGCGTTCCCGGACGACGACGGCGGCCGCTTCCGCGACGGAGCGCACCCAACGACGGGCATGCTCCCGATCCTCTGACGTTTCGGGTACGGCTACCGCCGCCCTCCTTCGTTTCGGGTACAGATGATCTGTACCCGAAACGTCTTCAGGTGGGGTTGCCGTACCCGAGACGGGGGTGCGGCAAGTTGTTTGCACCCGAAACGGCTAGCGGCGCTCCCACGGGGCGGGGACCGGGAAGTATTTCTCGAGGAAGTCGGTCACGCGCTCCTGCCGCTCCTGCGGCGGGACCTCGGGGAACGAGCCGTCGTTGAGGCAGAAGAAGTCCTGGTTGCGCTTCCTGAGGAGCTTCCCGAGCAGGTCGAGGCCTGAGTGCACGGTCGTGTCCACGTAGAGGACCTTCGCGCCCACGTTGGTCACCGCTCGTCCCGTGAGCAGGGCGTAGTAGTGGTACAGCGAGTTTGTCACCGAGATGTTGTCCTTGGCCCGGAAGCGGCTCGCCGCTGTCTCGGCGAACTCCGCCGTGAATTCGCTCTCCATCTCGAGCAGGACACTGCGCCGCAGGGGCGCGGCCGTGTGCTCGAGGTGGCGCGTCGTGATGCGGCCGAACCGCACGTAGAGCAGCCGCCGGTTCACGCGCGCCGCGTTCTCGAACCCGGAGCGGTCCAGATGGTTGTCGCCGAGGCCAATCCGGGTGGTCGCCTCGATGAACTTGGTGATGCCGCCGGGGGAGAAGAACATGTCTGGGCCCATGGGCCGGCCGAAGAACATGTCGTCGTTGGAATACAGGAAGTATTCAGAAAGGCCTTTGATGTGCTGGAGCTGGGACTCGATGGCCTGCGAGTTGAAGACGGGGAGCACGGACGCGTCGCGGAAATGGTCCTTCGCTGGCACCACGGTGATCTTCGGGTGCTCCGCGTCGAGCCACGCGGGAACCTTTGAATCCGTGCAGATGAAGATCCGGCGGATCCACGGCGCGAACATGTGCACCGAGCGGAGCGCGTACTTGAGTTCGTTGATCTGGCGGTAGCGCGCCTCGGCGGAGTCGCCTTCCCCGAGCACGACGCCTGGCAGGAACGACGCGCGGTAGCGCAGGAGATCTGGATCTGTC
The DNA here is from genome assembly GCF_049332655.1 of Sinomonas sp. P47F7. Lineage (GTDB taxonomy): Bacteria > Actinomycetota > Actinomycetes > Actinomycetales > Micrococcaceae > Sinomonas. Next base: position 535,297 of record NZ_CP186327.1, read on the forward strand.
CCGTCCACCCACGAGAACACGATGTCGATCTCGAAGTCGATGTCCGTCGCGTGGTCAGCGAACATGTTCTCGATCGTCGGCCAAGTCTGCCCGAAGCGCTCGACGGTCCCGCGCACCGCCTCGCCCACGGTCAGGGCCCGTCGCGTGAGGGAGTTCTCGATGGGCAGCTGCAGGAGTTGGCCCTCCCACTTCCACAGCTCGATCTGCACGCCCGTTTCCTGACCGTAGAGGAGCCCGCCCTCGGGCTCGAGCCGCGGACGGTAGAGGCGGAACATGCGCGCCTTCCCGCTCCTCGCGAGGCGCCCATCGGCGACGAGGAGCGCCTCGTTCTTCCGCGCGTCGACCGGGAGCGAGTAGAAGGGTTCGTTGCGGCATGCCTCGACGAGCGCATCCCGCAGGTTCTTGCGGCGCCTCCAGTCGACGGCGATCACGGGCCGCGCGTCGTTGCCGCGCACAAGGAGGAAGGGAAGGTCGGCGCGGTCCAGAACGTCGCGCACGAACAGGAGGTCCTCGACCATCGCCTCGTGCGGGGTGAGCGTGCGGTTGACGAGTGCGTAGCCGCGGCGCCCTCGGATCACGTCGGCGCGGTCCGAGAGCCGCCGGCCGGCGGCCGCGGAGGTGACTTCCTGCACGATCTCGAGCTCGGCGTCGGGCGTGGCGAAGTAGACCTCTTCGGGCGTGGTCGTGTCCATTGGTGCCTTTCGCGCGCTTTTTGCTTGCGGACGCTCCCTCAATCATGTCGGGGGCAGCAACTAGAATCGTAGCCATGACTGCCTCCCTTGACTCAGCCCTGCCCGACCTGGCCGCCGCGCGCGCACGCCTCCTCGAGCTCATCAAGGAGCTCGCGGTCGTGCATGGGCGCGTGACCCTCTCGAGCGGGAAGGAGGCCGACTACTACGTCGACCTCCGCCGCATCACGCTGCATCACGAGGCGTCGCAGCTCGTGGGCCAGGTCATGCTCGGCCTCATTGACCGCGCGGGCGTGCCGCTCGAAGCAGCGGGCGGCCTCACGATGGGCGCGGATCCCGTGGGCACCGGCATCATGCACGCGGCCCGCGAGTCCGGCCGCGACATCGACGCGTTCGTGGTCCGGAAGGTCCAGAAGTCGTACGGCATGGGGCGCCAGGTCGAGGGCCCCTCGGTCGAAGGGCGCCGCGTCGTCGTCGTCGAGGACACGTCGACAACCGGCGGATCGGCGCTCACCGCCGTCGAGGGCGTCCGCAACGCGGGCGCCGAAGTGACCGCGGTTGCCGTCATCGTCGATCGCGGGACGGGCGCAAAGGAGCGCATCGAGGCCGAGGCAGGCGTGCCGTACCTCTATGCGTTCAGCAAGGATGAGCTCGGACTCGACTGACCCCCGCGGGGGAACGCCCGCCCCCGGGGAGGGCGGCGTCCATGGCATGGTCGAGGTGCTTCGCGCCGCCGGCCGCATGCGGCGTGTCTCGCGCCGCGCCTTCCTGGCCGGGGCGGTCGGCTCGGGCCTCCTCGCCGCGGACATGATGGCCACCAGGGCCATCCAGGCGCAGCGCCGCTCGACGGTAGTCCTCACCGCGAACGACGACGACGCGCGGCGCCGCTTCCCCGGCACCTCCTGGGTCCTGTTCCCCGGCTACAAGACGAGCTGGGAGGAGGCGCAGCTCATCATCACGCTGCTCGCGCCATCGCTCGGCGAGCGGGGGCAGCTCGCAGCGGTGGGGTATTCGAACGACGGCCTCGAGGTCGACGAGGTGATGGACGCGATCCTGACCCATGCCTCGCGGAACAAGCTGACCGAGCTGAACCTGTACGGGCATTCCTTCGGCGGAATGCTCGCGATCGACGTCGCGTCCCGGCTGACTCGTCTGGGTGCGGGCGGCTCGGCGAGTGTTCCGCGCGTCGGCGCGATCGTGCTGGATTCGACGCCGGCCTCGAAGTACGACGTCAAGGACCTCTCGTGGTTCGAGGGCGTCGTCGAGCTGTACGAGCTCGGCTTCCGGGTGCCGTCGATCCTGCGCGGCGGGTATGAGCTGGGGGAGCGGATCGTCAACAAGCATGAGCGGACGTGGACCCAGATCGTGGACCAGGCCCTCGAGCAGCTCACGCCGCTCGCGCCCTCGAGCGTGCTCATCCAGACCGAGTCCCAGTACATCTACGACTGGGACGTCACGCGGTTCGCGGGGGAGATCGGCCGGACGCCGCTCGGTTTCATCGGCAATCCGGGCGATCAGACCGTGGACTACGAGTCGGCTCGGGCCCGTTGGCAGAAGTACTTCCCCGACAACCTCGCCTCCTCCTCGCTGCAGACGCTGGGCGCCTTCCCCGCCCACGCGAGCCCCGAATGGAGTGCCCTCGTCTACAACACCGTGCTCGGGACGCTCCTGCCCGAGCTCCTTCCTCTGCCGCGCAGGATCGGCGGCGCGGGCGGCGGGGGCCGGTAGGCCAGCTCAGCCTCTTTCCCGTCCGGTTGTCCTTTCCCAACCGGTCCGCAGCCCGGGGTGTCGGGGCGAGGCACGCGAATTCGGGCCAAGAAGTGGACAGGAACGAGACCCTTAGTGCTGCGGCGTCAGCACGCTGAGCCCCGCCGTCGGGAAGGCCCGCGGGAACACGCTTGGCACGGGCGCTGCCGTGGGCTCGAGCGCGATCGCCGAGGCCTCGGAACCGACCGTCACGATCGCGCCCCGCACGCTCACGTCGAGCGGCTCGCCCGCCTCAACGGCGAGCTGCAGGAGCCCGGGTGTGAGCCGGACGCTCAGGGTGCGGCCCTGGAGCTGGAGGCGGAACGCGAGGCTCTCCCAGTCGTCGGGCAGCCGCGGGTCGAAGTAGGGGAGCGGGCCCTGGTCGCGGAAGCCCGCGAAGCCGCTCACGAGCGCGCTCCACACGCCGCCGGCCGAGGCCGTGTGGACGCCGTCGATCGTGTTGTCGTGCAGGTTGTCGAGGTCGATGAACGCCGCCGTGGTGAAGTGCCGCAGTGCCTCCTCGGTGTACCCCACCTCGGCGGCCATGATGCCTTGGACGCACGCGGAGAGCGTCGAATCGCCCGTGGTGATCGGGTCGTAGAAATCGAACGCGCGCTGCTTCTCCTCGGCCGTGAAGTCCTGCCACTGGAGGAACATCGCGAGCACGGCGTCGGCCTGCTTGAGCACCTGGTGGCGGTAGATGACGAGCGGGTGGAAGTGAAGCAGCAGCGGGTACTTCGAGCGCGGCGTCTCCCAGTCCCACGGCTCGAGCGACATGAAGTCGGCATCCTGCGCGTAGACCCTCATATCCGCGTCGTAGGGGAGGGCCATGCGCTCCGCCATGTGCGCCCACAGGAGCCGGTCGGTGTCCGAGATGCTCGGGTGGTCGAGTACCGCGGCCGCGCGGAGGTTGAACCTCGCCATGACGTTGGTGTAGAGGTTGTCGTTCACCACGGCCGTGTACTCGTCGGGGCCGGTGACCCCGTGGATGTGGAACTGGCCGTTCTTGCCGAAGAAGCCGAGCGAGGCCCACATCCGGGCCGTCTCGGCGAGGAGGTCGGCGCCGGCGGAGGCGATGAACGCGTCGTCGCCCGAGGCCCACGAGTAGCGCGCGGCCGCGTACGCGATCGCCGCGTTGATGTGGAACTGGGCCGTGCCCGCGGCGTAGTACGCGCTCGCCTCCTGGCCGTTGATGGTGCGCCACGGGTAGAGCGCGCCGTCGACGTTGAGCTCGGCGGCCCGCGCGGTCGCCGCGGGGAGCATCTCGTGGCGGAAGCCGAGTACGCGTCGCGCGGCCTTGGGCGCGGTGTACGTGAGGTAGGGCAGGACGTAGATCTCCTGGTCCCAGAAGTAGTGGCCCTCGTAGCCCGAACCCGTCACGCCCTTCGCGGGGATGCCCGCGACGCCGGCCTGCGATGTGGCCTGGGCGAGCTGGAAGAGGTTCCAGCGCACGGCCTGCTGGAGTTCCGGCGAGCCGCCGATCTGCACGTCCGCGGCGGCCCAGTAGCCCTCGTAGTGCGCGGCGCTCTCGGCGGCGAGCTCGTCGAAGCTGCGCACCGCCGCGGCCGCGGCGTCCACGAGCTCGGGATCGGCGGCCGGTGCCACGGCGTAGCCGATGCTCTTCTCGAGCCGGAACGTCTCGTTCGGTTCGATCGGGAGGACGTAGCGCACCCCGCTGCGGTCGCCGTCGGCCTCCGTGGAGAAGGGCTGGTGCGGCGTGTTCGTGGAATGGTCGACGGCGATCGCGACGTGCTGCCGCGACGTCACCGTGGACCACGCGAGCCTGAGGCTCCCGTTCGCGCCCTCCGCGGTGACCGCCTCGAGCACGCGGCCCGCGTGCCGGCCCGCGCGGCGCGGGTCGTGTTCCGAGTGGTCCTCCGCCGGCTGGTCTTGGCGGTTGACCACGTGCGACTCCATGTCGACGACGATCCGCCGGTCAGCGCGGATCTCGAAGTCGATCGCGAGGCTCGAGCGGGACTGCGCCCCGACCACGCGCCGCTCGCGAGTGATCACGGACGCGCCGGACGCCGTCTGCCACACGATCGTGCACTCGTACACGCCCGTCGCGAAGTCGAGGCGGCGGCGGTAGTCGAGCACCGCCGAGCCCGCGAGCGTGAGCTGCTCGCCGTCCACCCAGACGGTCGTCTCATGGGTGTCCGGGACATAGAGGATGCGCTGGCCCTGCTTCGCGAAGCCGTACGCGTTCTCGGCGTGACGGATGTCGAACGTCTCGTGGAAGCCGTTCACGAACGTGCCAGGGAGGGCGGAATCCGCCTCGGCCGTGTGCGAGCCACGGATGCCGAGGTGGCCGTTGCCGAGGCTGAAGAGCGTCTCGAGCGGGCCCTCCGCACCGGGAGCGTGGCTCGTCTCGAGGAGGCCCCACTCGTCCACGGGGAAGCGGAGGCGGTCTGCAGTGACGAGAGTCATGGGTGTGCGCCGTTCTGGGTGTGAGAAAGAAGTCAGGGGGATGGTTCTGTCAGGGGGTGGAGCGTCAGAGCAGCTCGGCGAGGTCGTTCACCACGAACGTCGCCCCCGCGGCCAGGAGCTGCTCGCTCCCCGCCCCGCGGTCAACGCCGACGACGGCTCGGAAGCCGCCCGCCGCCCCGGCCTGAACGCCGGACACGGCGTCCTCGACGACGATGCACGCGCCGCGCGGGGCGTCGAGCAGTTCCGCGGCCCGCCGGAACGTCGCGGGGTCCGGTTTGCCGGGGAGGCCCTCGCGAGCCGCCACGACGCCGTCGACCACCACGGGGAAGGCCTCCGTGAGGCCAGCAGCGGCCAGGACGGCGGGCGCGTTGCGGGACGAGGAGACGACCGCGAGCTTGAGGCCGCGCTCGCGGGCCACCTCGACGAGGCGGGCCGACCCCGGGTAGGGGGCTACGCCGTCGTTCTCGATGATCGTGTTGAAGATGCGATTCTTCCGGTTGCCGAGGCCTTGGACGGTCTCGTGGTCGGGGTCGTCGTCGAGCGGGCCCTCGGGGAGGACGATCTCGCGCGAGGCGAGGAAGTCGCGGACCCCGTCGAAGCGCGGCTTGCCGTCGATGTGGTCGAAGTAGTCCGCGTCCGAGTAGGCGGGGCCGCGGCCGGCGGCCGCGAGGTACTCCTCGAACAGGCGGCGCCAGGCCGACTCATGGACGGCGGCTGTGGGGGTCAGCACGCCGTCGAGGTCGAAGAGCAGGGCCTCGGTTCCGGTCCAGATGTCCAGCTGAGTCTGGGAGAGCATTGGGGGGCCTCCGTAGGTTCAGTGCCGCGCGCGGCGTGTGGTCTTGCGTTCTATCAGGGGGGTGGGCAGTCGGTGGTCTTGGGGCGGTGCGTCGGGGTCCGGGCCGTCGAGCCGCTCCGCGAGCAGGGTGGCCGCGAAGGCACCCTGATCCGCCACGGGCTGGGACACCGTGGTCAGCCCGAGGAACGAGCTCATGGGGTGATCGTCGATGCCGATGAGGGAGACCTTCTTCGGCGCCGTGACCCCGTGCTCGCGGAGAGCCTTGAGCGCCCCGAACGCTGCTTCGTCGCAGCCTGCGAAGACCGCGCCGGGCTGGCGACGGTTGGCGATCAGCTCCGTCATCGCCCGGTACCCGCCGTCGATCGACGATTCTGCGCTCACGATCATGTCCGGATGGGGTTCGAGGTCTTCTTCGGCGAGCGCCCGCTCAAACCCGGCCCGCCGCTGGGCGGCCGTGCGCACGGTGCCGTCGCTCGGCTCGTTACCGGCGAGTGTAGCAATGTCCCAGTGGCCGAGGTCGAGCAGGTGCCGCGTGGCGCGATACGCGGCGGCTTCGTCGTCGATGCCCACGTTGTCCCAGGGGACGCCGCTGAGGCCGACGCTCGCCACCGAGAGCTTCGATTCTGCAAGCGCTTCCAATTGGGGCGTGCTGAAGTTCACGCCGAGCAGCAGAAGGCCGTCCACGCGCTCGGAGAGCTCGTCGAGGTTCTCGATGAAGCGGTCCTTGGCGTCGTCGCGTCCGCGGAGGCTCAGGAGCACGGTGTCGAGCCCGCCGTCGGCGAAGGCCTCCTCGGCCGCCTCGACGGCCGCGGCGAAGAACCATGCGGTGGCCTTCGGAACGACGATCGCGACGTGCCCCGTCTTCCCGCCGGCCAGGCGCGCAGCGGCCGACGACGCGCGGTAGCCGAGCTTTTCGGCCGCCTCCTCGACGCGCTGCTGCGCGGAGGGAGAGACGTTCGGCAGCCCGCGCAGGGCCCGGGAAACGGTGCAGATCGAGAGACCCGAGAGCGTCGCGACGTCATTGATCGTCGCGCGAGCGCGGTCAGCCACGGAACACGGCCTCAGCCCTTTCATCACCAGACAAGGAGGAGACGCCCGCCCCGCGCCCGGAAGAGTGTAAGCAGGAGTTGTAAGCGTTTACAAGAGTCGTGGCCGGGGCCGCGGACGACGGCGGGAGCGCACCTTTCGCGCGACTGCGCACCTCACGTGCGAGAGCGCACGTTTCATCGCGGGGAAACGTGCGCTCTCGGGGGAAAGGTGCGCTCTCGGGGGAAAGGTGCGCTCTCGGGGGGCAGGGCTCGGCTGGGCCCGGGCTAGAGCTGCCGGAGCAGGTCCGAGACCGAGTTGAGCACCTGGTTCGGGCGGAACGGATACGTGGGGATGTCCGCCTGCTGTGTGATGCCGGAGAGCACGAGCACCGTGTGCAGCCCGGCCTCCATGCCGGCGACGATGTCGGTGTCCATGCGATCGCCGATCATGGCAGTGGTCTCGGAGTGCGCGTCGATCTGGTTCATGGCTGAGCGGAACATCATGGGGTTCGGCTTGCCGATCGTGTAGGGGTCGCGGCCCGTGGCCTTCGTGATGAGGGCTGCTATCGCCCCCGTCGCGGGGAGGACGCCCTCCTTGGAGGGGCCAGTCGCGTCCGGGTTGGTCGCGATGAAGCGCGCGCCGGCCACGATGAGCCGGATCGCGGTCGTGATGGCGTTGAACGAGTAGGTGCGGGTCTCACCGAGCACCACGTAGTCCGGGTCCTGGTCGGTGAGGATCATGCCGGCCTCGTGGAGCGCCGTCGTGAGCCCCGCCTCGCCGATGCAGTAGACCCGCGCGCCCGGCATCTGGTCCTTGATGAAGACCGCCGTGGCGAGGGCCGAGGTCCAGATGTTCTCCTCGGGGATCGAGAGGCCCGAGGACCGCAGGCGCGCCGCGAGGTCGCGGGGCGTGAAGATCGAGTTGTTCGTGAGGACGAGGAACCGACGTGAGGTGTCGACCCAGCGCTGGATGAGCTCGGGCGCACCCGGGATCGGGTGGTTCTCGTGCACGAGCACGCCGTCCATGTCGGTAAGCCAGCATTCGATGTCCTGGCCGCTGCGATAGACGACCTTGGCGCTCGCGGGCGCGGGAACGGCGGCGAGGGTATCGGTGGTCGGGGCGACGGTATCGGCCATGGTGCCTCCTGATCGGGGACTGACCGAGCCAGTCTTTCATCTTGGGGGCGAGCGCGGGGATGGGATGCGGCCCATCCGCACCGGCGGCGAACCCAGACGCGTAACACCGCAGATGCGGATCTAGACTGGTCCCATGCCACTCATCCGCATCGCCGAGGCCGCGAGCCTGCTCGGCGTGAGCGACGACACCGTGCGGCGCTGGGTCGACGCTGGCGCCCTCACCGCCGTGAAGGACGCCTCCGGGCGCGCCGCGGTCGACGGCGCGGAGCTCGCCGAGCTGGCCCGCCGTCAGGCCTCGGCGCCGCGGGACACGAGCGGCGTGGCGCGCTCGGCGCGCAACAGCTTCGTGGGGCTCGTCACGAACGTCATCGAGGACCGCGTCATGGCGCAGGTCGAGCTTCAGTGCGGCCCGTACCGGGTGGTCTCGCTCATGAGCTCGGAGGCCGTGCGCGATCTCGGCCTCGAGCCGGGGAGCGTCGCCACGGCCGTGGTCAAGGCGACGACCGTCATCGTCGAGACGCCCGGAGGGAAGGCCCCATGAGAAAACGTGCCGGGAGTCCCCGATGCAAGTCCGCCGCGGCCGGGGCCCTCGCGCTCGTTGCCCTCCTCACCGCGTGCGGGGCGATGCCGACGACGGGCGGCGGCCAGTCGACGTCCTCCTCCTCGGCGAGCCTCACGGTCTTCGCGGCCGCGTCGCTCAAGTCGACGTTCACGGATCTCGCGCACCAGTTCGAGATCGCCCACGGGGGCGCCAAGGTCAATCTGAGCTTCGGCGGCTCGTCCGATCTCGTCGCCCAGCTCCAGAACGGCGCGCCCGCGGACGTGTTCGCGTCCGCGGACGAGGCGAACATGGCGAAGGCGACGAGCGGCGGCCTCCTGTCCGGCGGGCCCCAGATCTTCGCGACGAACGTCCTCGAGATCGCCGTGCCGAAGGGCAACCCCGCGGGCATCCACTCGCTCCAGGACCTCGCCAAGCCGGGCGTGCGCCTGGTCCTGTGCGCCCCGCAGGTCCCGTGCGGGAGCGCGGCGCAGAAGGCCGCGCAGTCCGCGGGCCTCGCGCTCAAGCCCGTGAGCGAGGAGCAATCCGTCACGGACGTGCTCGGCAAGGTCATCTCGGGGGACGCCGACGCCGGCCTCGTCTACGTCACGGACGTCAAGGGCGCGGGCGGCAAGGTGGACGGCGTGACGTTCCCCGAGTCGAAGGCCGCGGTGAACCGGTACCCGATCGCGGCGCTCAAGCAGTCCAAGACGGGCACGCTCGCGCAGGAGTTCGTCGACTTCGTGCGGGGCGCCCAGGGGCAGAAGGTGCTCGGCGATGCCGGATTCGGCGCGCCCTGACGCGCGCCCACCTCGCGCTCGCACGAGGGCTTACTCGGGGCTCCCGAGCTGGGTCTACGCGCCCGCGGCGCTTGGCGCGTTGTTCGTGCTCGTCCCGTTCCTGGGGATCCTGGCCCGCGTCGACTGGCTGCATTTCGTCCCGCTCATCACGTCCGACTCCTCGCTCGCAGCCCTCCGCCTGAGCCTCGAGACCGCCCTCGCGAGCACCGCCGGGTGCCTCGTCCTCGGCGTGCCCATGGCGCTCGTCCTCGCGCGCGGGCCGGTCCGCGGGCGCCGGGGGCTCCGCTCGCTCGTGCTCTTGCCGCTCGTGCTGCCGCCGGTCGTCGGCGGCCTCGCGCTCCTCTACACGTTCGGCCGGCTCGGCCTCGTGGGGCGCTGGCTCGATGTCTTCGGGATCCAGCTCGCCTTCACGGCGACCGCCGTCGTCATGGCGCAGACGTTCGTCTCGCTGCCGTTCCTCGTGGTGAGCCTCGAGGGCGCGCTCCGCACCGCCGGTGGACGGTACGAGGCCGTCGCCGCGACGCTTGGCGCCGCCCCCACGCACGTGTTCCGGCGCGTCACGCTCCCGCTCGTGCTTCCGGGGCTCGCGTCCGGGCTCGTGCTCTCGTTCGCGCGGAGCCTTGGCGAGTTCGGCGCGACGCTCACGTTCGCCGGGAGCCTCCAAGGGGTTACCCGGACGCTCCCGCTCGAGGTGTACCTCCAGCGCGAGGTCGATCCGGACGCGGCGGTCGCCCTCGCGCTCGTGCTCGTGGCGGTGGCCGCGGTGGTAGTCGGAGTCGCCTACGGGCGGCGGGCCGCGGGGGCGGCGGCCCCGTGAGCTTCCGAATGCGCGCAGCGCTCGCCGAGCGGGGGCTCGACGCGGGGCTCGACGTCGAGGGCGGCGAGACGGTGGCGATCCTCGGGCCGAACGGTGCGGGGAAGTCCACGCTGTTCGCGCTCGCCGCGGGGCTCGTGCGCGCGGATGAGGGCCGCGCGGAGCTCGACGGCCGCGTCCTGTTCGACACGTCCACGGGCGCGTGGATGCCCCCGCACGCGCGCGGCGTGGCGCTTCTCGCGCAGGAGCCGCTGCTGTTCCCGCATCTCACGGCGCTCGAGAACGTCGCGTTCGGCCCGCGCGCGGCCGGTGCGTCGCGGGACGACGCGCGGGCCGCCGCCCGGCGCTGGCTCGGCGAGGTCGACGCCCTCACGCTCGCCGACCGGCGCCCGCCCAGCTCTCGGGCGGGCAGGCGCAGCGCGTCGCCGTCGCCCGCGCCCTCGCCGCCGAGCCGAGCCTCCTCCTGCTCGACGAGCCGTTCGCCGCGCTCGACGTCGCCGCCGCACCCGCCCTGCGCCGCCTCCTCCGGCGCGTCCTCTCGGGGCGCACGGCCGTGCTCATCACCCACGAGGCCCTCGACGCGCATCTTCTCGCCGATCGCGTCGTGGTGCTCGAGGACGGGCGGGTCGCCGAGGCGGGGCCGACGGCGGCCCTCCTCGAGCGCCCGCGGAGCCATTTCGCGGCCGGGCTGGCCGGGCTCAACTTCGTGCGGGGACGGACGACGGCGCCCGGTCACCTCCGCGTCGCTGGGCTCGGCGAGGTCTTCGGCGTTGTGCCGCCCGAGGTCGGCGAAGGCCCCGCCGACGGCGAGGAGGCCGTCGCGGTGTTTCGGCCGGCGGACGTCGCTGTCTATCCCGCCCCGCCCTCCCTGGTCCCGCCCTCCCTGGTCCCGCCCTCCCGAGCCCAGGGCTCCCCGCGGAACGCGTGGCGCGCCGTCGTCGTCGAGCTCGAGCCGCGCGGCGCCCAGGTGCGGGTGCATGCGGACGCGGCCGGCACCGCCGTCGTCGCGGACCTGACCCCGGCGGCGGCCGCCGAGCTGGATCTCGGGCCGGGGGCCGCCGTCGTCCTCGTGGCGAAGGCCGCCGCGGTGACGGTGTACGCGGCGTAGCCGTCGAATCTGTCAATCAGCATGACTTAATCCTTGACCTGTGTGACGCCCGTCACGGAGAGTGGGGCCGTGCCGGCTCTCGTCGGCACCACCCTGCCCCACGATCCGGATCGGATAGGTGCACTCCATGGTCTCTTTCACTCGCATCCCCGGGCGCAAGCTCGTGAGTCTCGCGGCCGCAGCCACGGCGGCTGCCATGTTCCTCGCGGCGCCGCCAGCGGGCGCTGATCCGGGCGGATCGCCCGGATCGCCTCCCCTGCATGCGGCCTCCAACCAGACGTCGCCGCAGCACTTCAAGGACGTCATCGCGAACCTGTTCGAATGGAACTGGAACTCGGTCGCGGCGGAATGCACCCAGATCCTCGGCCCCAACGGCTACGCGGGCGTGCAGGTCGCGCCGCCGCAGGACTCCCTCACCCGCGACGGCCACCCGTGGTGGGAGGTGTACCAGCCGGTCGACTACAACCTCACGAGCCGCATGGGCAATGAGGACCAGTTCAAGGCCATGGTGTCCACGTGCCGCAACGCCGGCGTCAAGGTCTACGTCGACGCGGTCATCAACCACACGACCGGACAGGGCAGCCTCTCCTACGGCGGCGTCTCCTTCAGCCACTACAGCTACCCCGACTACGGGTACGCGGACTTCCACCACTACCCCGCGGACTGCCCCGAACCCGACAACGGAATCCACGACTGGAACAGCTTCCAGGAGGTCACGCACTGCGAGCTCCTAGGCCTCGCGGACCTCCGGACGGAATCGGACAAGGTCCGCTCGACGCTCGCCGGTTACCTCAACAAGCTGCTCGGCTACGGCGTCTCCGGGTTCCGGGTGGACGCCGCGAAGCACATCGGGCAGACCGATCTCGCGGCGCTCGAGGGGCGCCTCCGCGACACCGTCGACGGCGACCGGCCGTACATGGCGCTCGAGGTCTTCCCCGGCAGCACCGGGCAGCTCGCCCCCGAGGCGTTCGAGGGCCAGGGCTCGCTGCTCGGGTTCGACGGCGCGTACCAGCTCAAGTCCGCGTTCACGGGGAACGTCGCGTCGCTCAAGAACTACGGCGCCGAGTCGGGCCTCCTGCCTTCCGACAAGGAGCTCGCGTTCGTCCAGAACCACGACACGGAGCGCAACGGCTCCACGCTGAGCTACAAGGACGGCGCCACGAACACGCTCGCGACCGAGTTCCTCCTGGCCCGCGGCTACGGCGTCGCGCAGGTGTATTCGGGCTTCAAGTTCACGGGCGGCGACGACTCCCCGCCCGCGAACGCCAACGGCTACGTGACGAACACCGACTGCAGTACCACGTGGGCCTGTCTGGACCGCGAGCCCGCGATCCTCCACATGGTCGGATGGCACAACGCCGCCGCGGGCTCCGACGTGGCCAACTGGTACGACGACGGCGCGAACCTCATCGCGTTCAGCCGTGGCAACAAGGCCTGGATCGCCATCAACAACGGCACGGCCGCCCACACGGTGGATGTCCAGACGGGCATGCCGCCGGGGACGTACTGCGACGTGATCAGCGGCCAGTCGCTCGGCGGCCCCGGGGGCGCGTGCACGGGCAAGACCGTCACGGTGGATCCGCACGGCTTCGCGGCCGTGACGGTGCCGGCGAAGGGTTCGCTCGCGTTCACGCTCGGCGACCGCACGCACTGACAGCCGCTCCGGCCTGAGGGCCGTCCCGCCCAGTACGCGTACTGGGCGGGACGGGGCCCCTGCGGGCACCGATCCGCGGAATTCAGAGGGTCTCGCCCGGCGGGCGCAGACGCTTGCGCGGGCCGAGGCGGTAATCCCGTACGCGTTGGAACGCCGATCGGCTCGAATAGGCTGGTCCGGTGACGGAAGAGCGCGAGCACGAGGTGGGCGTCGGCCCGTGGGAGGGCGTCTGGCCCGAGGGCGGGCAGTGGGATCCCGAGCTGCTCGAGCACGGAGACCGCCGCAACGTCCTGGACCGCTACCGTTATTGGCGGCACGAGGCAATCGTCGCTGAGCTCGACACCCGCCGCCACGAGTTCCACGTCGCGATCGAGAACTGGCAGCACGACCTCAACATCGGCACCGTGGTCCGCACCGCGAACGCGTTCCTCGCCCAGGAGGTGCACATCATCGGACGGCGTCGGTGGAACCGTCGCGGCGCGATGGTCACCGACCGCTACCAGCACATCCGCCACCACGCGACCGTCGAGGAGTTCGTCGCGTGGGCCGAGTCGGAGGAGCTCCCGATCCTCGGCGTCGACATCTTCCCCGACTCCGTGCCGCTCGAGACCTACGAGCTGCCTCGCCGCTGCGTCCTCGTCTTCGGCCAGGAGGGCCCCGGCCTGACCCCGGAGGTGCACGCCGCCGCCCGGGCCACGCTCTCGATCGAGCAGTTCGGCTCGACCCGCTCGATCAACGCCGCCTCCGCAGCGGCCATCGCGATGCACGCGTGGATCCGCCGGCACGTGTTCGGGCAGTCGCCCAGCGCCGGATGACCGGCGCCGGATGCTCAGCGCGAGCATTCGTCGTTCCGCGCTCACCCGGTCCCCGGCGTTGCCCGCGTCACAGTGTCCCCGTCACGGTGTCCGCGTCACAGCGTCCCGCGTGATCTCGCCGATCCGGTTCACCCCTGCCACCGCCATCGTGAGGTCGAATTCGGCTCGGAAGCCTTCGAAGACCTCGCGAGCGCCGGCCTCGCCCGCGAGCGCGAGCCCGTAGAGGTACGGCCGCCCGAGACACACTGCCGAGGCGCCGAGCGCGAGCGCCTTGAACGCGTCCGCGGCACACCGGACCCCGCTGTCGAACAGGACCGGCACCCGACCGGCCACCACCTCGACGATCCCGGGGAGCGCGTCGAGCGAGCCCACCGCTCCGTCGAGCTGGCGGCCGCCGTGGTTCGAGACGACGATCCCGTCCGCCCCGTGAGCGAGGGCCAGGCGCGCGTCGTCCGGGTGCTGGAGGCCCTTGACGAGGATCGGCAGGGCCGTCCGCTCGCGCAGCCACGCGAGGTTCTCCCAGGTGAGCGTGGTCCGGGAGAACACGTCGAGGAAGGTCTGGACGCTCGCCCGCGGGAGGGGAGAGGCGAGGTTCTCGCGGAAGCCGCCTGGATGCCGCCGGGCCATCTGCGCGAGCGCGCGCACCGCCTCGGGGGTGGGGCGCGCCGTCGTCCGCTGGATCGCGCCTGCGGCGAGCCGCTGCGCGACGATGTGCTGGAAGGCGGGGTCCGACGTGTACTGCGCGATGCCCATCCCGCGGGCGAACGGGAGGAAGGCGTTGTCGAGGTCGCCGGTGCGCCACGCGAGGACGAGGGTGTCGAGCGTAACCACGATCGCCGTGCAGCCGCTGTGCTCCGCGCGGCGCACGAAGCTCTCGACCACCGAGTCTTCGCTGCTCCAGTAGAGCTGGAACCATCGTTCGTGGTCGCCTAGCTCGCGCGCGATCTCCTCCATCGGGTATGAGGCCTGGGACGAGATGATCAAGGGCACCTTGGCGGCGCGGGCCGCGCGGGCGACGGCGAGGTCCCCGGCCGGGTGCGCGAGCTCGAGTACGCCGAGGGGCGCCGCGAGGAACGGCGAGGGGTGGCTGCGGCCGAACAGCTCGATCGAGGCGTCACGGTTCGAGACGTCTCGCAGGAAGCGCGGCACCATGGCCCATCGGCCGAACGCCGTCCGGTTGGCGGCCATCGTGGTGCCGAGGCCCGCGCCGGTCTGGACGTAGCCGCGCGCCTCGCGGCTCATCGCGGCGAGGGCGCGCCGCTCGAGCTCCGTGGGGTCGGTGGGAACGGCGGGCCGGTGGCCGAAGACCCCGTTCTGGTAGATGCGGGACTGGATTTCGCGCCCGAACGAGGGCCTCGCTGCGCTCACATCCGCGAGTCTAGAGGCCCGCTGCCGGAACGCGGCGTGCTCGGCCGGTCACAAGCCGGCGGCCCGAGCGTACCGTGGAGGCAGGGGAGGGCCGGATCGGAGCGACGTGCCGAGCACCGACTATTCGTTCGTGACGTGGTGGCGCGTCGCGGGAACCCGTGAGGAGGTCGTCTCGATCTTGCGCCGCGGCGAGGATCTCCCGCGGTGGTGGCCGGCCGTGTACCTGGACGTCACGATGCTCGACCCCGGCGACGCTCAGGGCCTCGGCAGCCGGGTGGACCTCTTCACGAAGGGCTGGCTCCCGTACACGCTCCGGTGGGCGTTCACCGTGACCGAGCCGATCACCCCCGACGGCATCGCGATCGCGGCCCACGGGGATCTCAACGGCACGGGTCGGTGGACCCTCACCCAGGACGGGCCCGAGACCGTGGTCCGCTACGACTGGAACGTGAGCGTCGGCAAGCCGCTCCTACGCCGGCTCAGCTGGCTGTTCAAGCCCGTGTTCGCCGCCAACCACCGGTGGGCGATGGCGCGCGGGCAGGAGAGCCTCGCCCTCGAGCTGCGGCGGCGCCGGGCGGCCGACGACGCTGCCCGGGCCGCCGTTCCGGCGCCGCCCGGGCCGACCTTCCGGCGGGGGACCGGAGGGCGGGCGGCGTAGCGGCTCCGGATTCCGACCGGGACTGACGGGCGACGGCGGCGTGTCGCCGAGGGCGGGCGGCGTAGCGGCTCCGGATTCCGACCGGGACTGACGGGCGACGGCGGCGTGTCGCCGGGGACGCGCCGTCGTCCGTTCATTTTCGCCCGCCAAAGCTGGTCGGAATCCGCGACTACGCAAGGCGACGGCGGATCAGCCTGCCGTGCGCAGGTACTCCTCGTGGCGCGCGTGGGCCTCGCGGACCTTGGCGCGGATCGCCTCGACGTCCTTCGCCTTGTCGCGGTACTTCTTGTCCATCGCGCGGATGGCCCGCTCCTCCTCGACGAGATTCCGGTAGACGCGCTCGCGCTCCCCGGCGTCCGCCGTGTACCCGAGGTCGAGGTAGCTCTCCGCGTGCCGGCGCGCATTGTTGATGGCCGTCTGGGCCTTGCCGGCCGGGCTCACGAGCGAGGCGACGATCGTCACGGCCAGAACGCCGATGATGACGCCGAGCGAGAGACCCGTGGTGACCTCGAAGACCTTCACGTGCTCGCCGCCGTTGATGAAGGGGAGCGTGTTCTCGTGCAGGGCGTGCAGCACGAGCTTCGCGCCGATGAACGCGAGGATCGCGGCGAGGCCGTAGGAGAGGTAGATGAGGCGGTCGAGGAGGCCGTCGAGGAGGAAGAACAGCTGCCGCAGGCCCATGAGGGAGAACGCCGTGGCCGTGAACACAATGTACGCATTCTGCGTGAGCCCGAAGATCGCGGGGATAGAGTCGAGCGCGAAGAGGACGTCCGTCCCCCCGATCGCGACCATGACGAGCAGCATGGGGGTGAGCACGCGCCGGCCGTTCTCGACCGTGAAGAGCCGGTCGCCGTCGTAGCGCTCCGACGTGCGCAGGAATTTCCGGGCGAGCCGCACTACGAAGTTCTCCGCCTCGCCGTCGTGGCTCCCGGGCTTGAGGAGCTGGCCGGCCGTCAGCAGGAGGATCGCGCCGAAGAGGTAGAAGATCCACGAGAACGCGTCGATGAGAGCTACGCCGAGGAAGATGAACACCGTGCGGGCGATGAGCGCGAACACGATGCCGAACAGGAGCACCTTCTGCTGATCCTCGCGGGGCACGCGGAAGCTCGCGAGGATCACGAGGAAGACGAAGAGATTGTCCACCGAGAGCGCCTTCTCGGTGATGAAGCCCGCGAAGTACTGGCCGCCCATCTCCGTCCCGCCAAGCAGGAGGACGACGACGCCGAACAGCACCGCCGCGCCCACGTACACCGAGGACCACAGCGCGGCCTCTTGCAGGGACGGCGCGTGGGCCTTGCGGATGTGGAAGAAGTAGTCGAACGCGAGGAGGGCCAGGATCACCACGATCGTGACGGTCCAGACAAGGGGGGAGACGGACATCGAAGTCCCTTTCGCAGGCAGGCGTAACCGCCGCAAGTCTTTCCATCTGCCCTTGCACAACCGGCAGACCGCTGCACCCGGCCAGGCTCCGGCGCCCGACGTGTTGACGTGTGCAGCGCTCGGGATACTCCCCTGCGCAAGGTCAAGCCTACCGGGCAGCTGCCCGGCCCTCCAATTCACAGCGGACTCTCAAATTCACAGGCAATTCCCAGCTTGCGGACACTACTGCAACAGTTCTTTCAGAACTAGGGTCGCTGCATCCGAGCCTTCTGAATCTCGTGTGACGGGGGAGAAGAAATCACCATGGTCTTTCATCGCAGTTCTCATCGGCTTTCCTTTCGGATCCTCGCGACCGCAGCCAGCGTCGCCTGTGTAGCAGGGCTCACGACGACGGCGGCCATGGCTTCGCCGCCCAGCCCACCGCCCTCCCACTCGAAGTCGTATCCCGGCTCGGTGCCCTCGTGGGCCGGCTCCCGGGCCAAGACGGGAATCCCGCTCACCAACACCACGGTCGAGGGCGAGATCTACCTCCAGCTCCCCGATGAGGCCGCAGCCCAGAGGTTCGCGACTGCGGTCTCGACCCCCGGCAGCCCCTCGTACGGCCACTACCTGAGCCCGGCGCAGTGGAAGGCGCAGTTTGCGCCGTCGCAGGCGGCCACCGACCAGCTCGTGGCGTGGGTCAAGGCCCAAGGCATGGTCGTGACCGGCGTCCCGGCCAGCGGGATGTATGTCGTGTTCCGCGGCACGGTCGCCCAGATCAACGCGGCGTTCCAAGTGGCCGAGCAGACCTATTCGTTCCAAAACTCCGACGTCATCGGGCCGGACCGGGCCCCCACGCTGCCGGGCGACATCGCGCCGCTCGTCTCCGGCGTGAGCATCGATCAAGGGCGGCTCCTGACACGCCCGGACAGCGTCCGGGAGGGCAGCGACGCCCAGCCGTCGGGCCAGGTCGCGCCGGTTCCCCTGTCCACGCCGTGCTCGGGCTACTGGGATGAGAAGGAGGTCGCAGTCCCGCCCACGCAGACCGGTGCGACGTCGGTCCCGACTGTTCTGTGCGGCTACACGCCGGCGCAGATGCAGGCCACGTACGGGATTGGGGACGGCACCACGGTCAACGCGACCGCGGGCTCGGGCCAGACCGTGGCGATCATCGACGCGTTCGCCTCTCCCACGATGTTCCAGGACGCCAACCAGTATTCGTCGCTGCACGGTCTTCCTGCCCTCACGTCGAGCACCTACAGCGAGAACCTTCCCTCCGTGTACTACGACCAGGCTCTCTGCGCCCAGCCGAGCGGCTGGCAGGGGGAGGAAGCGCTCGACGTCGAGGCCGTCCACTCGACGGCGCCCGGTGCCTCGATCCTGTATGCGGCCGGGTTCAACTGCGGCGGCGGCCTCGACATCGCGATGTCGAAGATCCTCGACGGCAAGCTCGCGACGATCGTGAGCAACAGCTACGGCAACGTCGGCGAGGCCGTCCCGGCGGATTCTCTCCGCGGCGAGCAGGACATCCACCTCCAGGCGGCGGCCGAGGGCATCGGCCTGTACTTCTCGAGCGGTGACAGCGGCGACGAGAAGGCCAACCTCGGCTACACGTCGCCCGACTTCCCTGCGAGCTCTCCGTTCGTGACGTCCGTGGGCGGCACGAGCCTGGCTCTCGGAGCGTCGAACAACTACCTGTTCGAAACCTCGTGGGGGACCACGCGCCAGCGGCTCGTCACCCAGCCGAACGGCTCCCTCGCCTACGGGGGCTCGCTTCCGGGGGTCTTCGTATACGGCGGCGGCGGCGGAACGAGCGCGGCCTTCGCCCAGCCCGCCTATCAGGCGGCGCTGGTCCCGGCGTCGCTCGCGAACGGCAAGCGCGTCTCCCCGGACGTTGCGGCGCTCGCGGATCCGTGGACGGGCTTCAGGATCGGCCTGAGCGCGATCACGAACGACCACTCGCTCAACACGGGCGCGTACGCCGAGGAGCGAATCGGCGGAACCTCGCTCGCCTGCCCGCTCACGGCGGGACTCATGGCGAGCGCCCAGGCGGCCACGGGCAAGCAGATCGGCTTCGCGAACCCGGCCGTGTACGCGGCGGCAGCTGCACCAGGTGCCGCGATGCGTGACGTCGCCTCGCCGTCGATGCCGGTCAACATGGCTCGCGCCTACCCGGCCACGGGCCAGACGTACGTCGCGACGCTCGGCCTCGACAGCTCGCTCGTCTCGACCCCCGGCTACGACGACACGACCGGCGTGGGCAGCATGACCGAGACGTTCGCGCAGCAGGTCGCGGCCCAACACTGATCACCGCGCCCACGGGCGCCAAGGCCTGCTCACCCAAGCTGGGGGAGCGGATGGAGGACGACGACGGCGGGAGGGGCGCCGTCGTCGTCCTTTCTTTGCGCTGGGCGTACTCAGGCGCCCGGGGTGAGGGCCGCCTCCACGTCATGTGGAGGCCCGCACGTGGCCGCCGCCGCGGCGATCGCTAGGATGTGAAGTGGCCAGCACGCCGCGCGCTGATTTCCGCCGCACGGACACGACTCGAGGAGCTTCTATGCCTATCGCCACCCCTGAGAAGTACGCCGAGATGATCGACTCCGCCAAGAACGGCGGATACGCGTTCCCGGCCGTCAACGTCACGTCGTCGCAGACGCTCAACGCGGCGATCCGCGGCTTTGCCGAGGCCGGCTCGGACGGCATCATCCAGGTCTCCACGGGCGGCGCCGCCTACTGGTCTGGGGCGTCCGTGAAGGACATGGTGGCCGGCTCGCTCGGCTTCGCGGCGTTCGCGCGCGAGGTCGCGAAGAACTACGACATCAACGTCGCGCTCCACACCGACCACTGCCCGAAGGACAAGCTCGACAGCTTCGTCCTCCCGCTCCTCGCCGCGTCCGAGGCCGAGGTCCAGGCGGGCCGCAACCCGTTCTTCAACTCGCACATGTGGGACGGCTCCGCAGAGACGCTCGAGGAGAACCTCCGGGTCGCGAAGGACCTCCTGGCCCGCACGTCCGCCGCGAAGATGATCCTCGAGGTCGAGATCGGCGCCGTGGGCGGCGAGGAGGACGGCGTGGAGAACGCCATCAACGAGAAGCTCTACTCGACCGTCGCCGACGGCCTCGCGACCGTCGAGGCGCTCGGTGCGGGTGAGAACGGCCGCTACATCACGGCCCTCACGTTCGGCAACGTGCACGGCGTCTACAAGCCCGGCAACGTCAAGCTCCGCCCCGAGATCCTCAAGGAGATCCAGGCCGAGGTCGGCGCGAAGCTCGGCAAGGACCGCCCGTTCGACCTCGTGTTCCACGGCGGATCGGGCTCGAGCGAGCAGGAGATCGCGGACGCCGTCTCCTACGGCGTCATCAAGATGAACATCGACACGGACACGCAGTACGCGTTCACGCGCCCCGTGGCCGGCCACATGTTCTCGAACTACGACGGCGTGCTCAAGGTCGACGGCGAGGTCGGCAACAAGAAGACCTACGACCCCCGCGTGTGGGGCGCCCTCGCGGAGAAGAGCATGGCAGCGCGCGTCGTCGAGGCTGCGCAGCAGCTCGGCTCCGAGGGCAGGTCGATCAAGTAACCGGTTGGGCCGAGGCGCCGCTTCGGCGGCGCCTCGGGAAGTCCCCTCCCCGAGGGGCGGGAAAGTCCCCTCCCGGAGGGGCGGGAAAGTCCCCTCCCGGAGGGGCGGGAAAGTCCCCTCCCGGAGGGGCAGAGAAAGTTGGAGCGCTCCGTGAGCGACGAATTCCGCACCAACCTCATGGGCCCCGAGCCCACGCGGCTTCCGGCCGAGAATGACGTCTACCGCGGCCTGGCTCTCGGCGAATCCGCGGAGGACCTCGTGGCCGAGCACCCTGAGTCCTCGCTCCTCTGGGCCATCCTGGCCGACGAGGCGTGGGCGCAGGGTCACACGGTCGAGTCCTATGCATATGCGCGCGTTGGCTATCACCGCGGGCTCGACGCGCTGCGCCGCAACGGCTGGCGCGGCGCGGGCCCGATCCCGTGGGAGCACGAGCCGAACCAGGGTTTCCTGCGCGCGCTCTACAACCTGGGGCGGGCCGCCTCCGCGATCGGCGAGGACGGCGAGCCCGAGCGGATCGACGCGTTCCTCGTGGGCTCCGACCCGGCCGCGAAGGCGGCTATCGAGGCGCTGGGCCACTAGGTGTACCCGGCCATCAGGATGGTTGCAGTCGGCTGATCGGGGGTTTGCCTCCGAGTGCGCTGTGGCTTCTGACAGTGTTGTAGTGCTCGATCCATGGTGCAAGTGCTGATTGGCGTTCGGTGTTGCTGGTGAAGGGGCGCCGGTAGGCCCATTCGGTGGCCAGGGTGCGGTTGAGGCGCTCGACTTTGCCGTTCTGCCAGGGGCAGTGGGGCTTGATGAACTTCTGCCTGGCTCCCAGTGCGGCGCAGACGGCCTTGAGGTCGTTGGAGTGGCGGTAGGCGAAGGCGTTGTCTGTCATGAGGCGTTCGATCCGGGTGATGCCCCTGGCCGCGAAATAGGCTGCGGCGCGCTCGAGGAACCCGGCGCAGGTGGTGCCCTTCTCGTCGGGGAGGATCTCGGAGTAGGCCAGCCTGGAGTGGTCATCGACCAGCGAGTGCACGTAGTCATAGCCGGTCCCTGCCCCGCGGCTGCGGTTTCCCTCGGCACGCCCCAGAGCCCTCCACCCGCCGCCGTCGGGAATCCGGCCCAGCTTCTTGACGTCCATGTGGACCAGCTCGCCGGGCCTCTGGCGCTCATAGCGGACGGCGGTGGACTTCGAGGAGCGGAGGGGATCGCCGGTCATCGGGTCGCACTCGCGCAGGTAGGGCACCCCGTGCCGGCGCAGGATCCGGGACACGGTCCGAGCAGGGACACCGACCTTCGGGCCGAGGACGTCGGGGCCCTCGCGGCGCTCGGCGCGTGCCGCGAGCACCCGCTGCTCGACCTCTGGCGCGGTCCGCGTGGGCATCGAGCGGGGCCGCGATGACCGGGTCTCCAGCCCGGCCTCGCCCTCGGCCTCGTACCGCAGGATCCAGGTCCTGACGCATTTGCGGGAGATCCCCATCGCCGCGGCGATATGGGCCTGCTTCCAGCCGGAGCGGTGGCGCTCGATGATCAGCATGCGGCCATGGACAGTCAGACGGGCGTTACGGTGGAACACGAGAACCTCCGGGTTGGAGTGGGCCTTAGACAAGCCACATCCCACTCGGAGGTTCTCCCTCGTTCAACCAGACTCGCCGCTACCAACGTCCTGGCCGGGTACAACTAGGGCGTGTCTCCTAACCTCTTGAGCCATAGCGTGATGGCGTGCAGGACCGCGGCTCCGCGGTAGACGACGGCTAGCTTGTCGTAGCGGGTGGCGAGGCCGCGCCATTGCTTGGCCTGATTGAAGGAGCGCTCGACGACGTTGCGCCCGCGGTAGTCGTCTCGGTCGAATCCCGGCGGCCGGCCACCCTTCGCCCCGCGGCGCTTGCGGTGCCCGATCTGGTCCGAGGGCTCGGGGATGACCGCGGCGATCCCCCGTGAGCGAAGGTGGGTCCGGATTGCGCGGGAGGAGTACGCCTTGTCCCCGCGCACTCGGTCCGGGCGGGTCCGAGGCCTGCCGCGGCCGGGCCGGGCGACGCGCAGATGGCCCATCAGGACTGGGAACATCGGCGCGTCGCCGGACTGGCCGGGGCCGACCAGGATCACCAGCGGCAGGCCGCGGCCGTCGACGAGGTGGTGGATCTTCGTGCTCAGCCCGCCGCGGGAGCGTCCGACGCCGTGGTCACCGGGCTCGGCAAACAGATTCCTGTAGTTCGACAGGTCCCCCCGCGCTCCGGGCAAGGTTCGTCGCGTGCTGGTGGGCGCGGTTGACCGTCGAGTCGACGCTGACCGCCCACTCGATCTTCCCGGCCCCGTCGGCTGCGCTGAGCAGTTCGGCGTGGATCCGGTCCCAGGTCCCGTCGGCGCTGAAGCGGCGGTGCCGCTTCCACGCCGTCTGCCACGGACCGAACTCGGCCGGGAGATCCCGCCACGGCGCCCCGGTCCGGTACCGCCAGACGATCGCCTCCACCACGCGGCGGTGGTCCCTGAACGGGCGCCCGCCCTTCGCCGAGGCCAGAGGCATCAGCGCTTCGATCCGGGCCCACGCCTCATCTGAAAGAACACTCGTCCGCGACACCCACCCAACCCTGCCAACTGAAACCCGCGATGGTTAGGAGACACGCCCTAGGCGCCGGGCCGAGACACATCGAGCACGACGACGGAGGGCGGCTTCCGCGGGGAAGCCGCCCTCCGCGCGGCTAGGATGATCGCGTGGCTGTGATCCATCGCGCGACCCTGGTCCCCAGCAAGCTCGAGCTCCTTGACCCGTGGCTGGCCCGCCAGCCGTGGGCAGGCGGCGGGGGAGAACTCGGCCGCGCGGGCAGTTATCGCTTCGACGATCCGGACGGCGAGGTCGGCATCGAAGGACTCCTCGTGGAGCGCGGGGGCACGGTCTTCCACCTCGTCCTGACGTATCGCGGTGCGCCGCTCGCGGGCGCCGAGCGGTGGCTCATCGGGACCATGGAGCACTCCGCTCTCGGGACCCGCTGGGCCTACGACGGCGTCGGCGACCCGGCCGCCGCGGCCGCCCTCCTGCGCGGCGCGACGGGCGATCAGGATCAGGCCGTGCTCGAGGTGCACGACGGCGATGCCGTGGTCGGCTTCCAGGAGCCCGATGTCCGGGTGAGCGCCTCAGGTGCGGCCGCGCCGTCGTCGTTCGCCGAGACGCCCGGCGAGTTGCCCGCTCTCCTGTCCGACGGCCCCGTGTGCGAGGTGACGTTCGGCGGCGCGACGCTGCGGGTGGCTCGCGTGCTCGGCGCCCAAGTGGGCGGCTCAGCCCGGCTCGTCGCGCGGTGGCGCGATGGGGAGGACGTCGTCGCGGCGCTCGCCTGAGTTGTCGGGGGCCCAGTTGCTGCCCAAAGCCGCTTCTCCGTGGGGAATCTACGCCGGAGAAGCGGCTTGGGGCCGGAGAAGCCGGACTCAGCCGACGACGGCGACGGCGCGGCGGCGGTGGGCCACCGTCACGGCGACGACGGCGCCCAGGAGCACCGCCGAGACGATCGCCGAACCGCCGAAGAGCAGGAAGTTCGCGACCGGCGGGATCGACTTGGTCGCGAGCATGAGGCCGGAGAGCTGCGGCGCGAGGACGGCGCCGATCCGGCCCACGCCGAGGGCCCAGCCGAGCGCGGTGCCGCGGAGCTCGTTCGGGTACCGGGCCGCGATCGCTGCGATGACGAGCGACTGGGTGCCGTGCGTCCCCACGCCCGCGATCACGAGCGCGCCGTAGACATACGCGCTGTTCCCAGCCGGAACCACGAGGAGCGAGATCAGCCCGGCGCCCGCGAGGACCGCCGCGACGACGGACGTCGGGACGGTGCCGAAACGGTCGCCGGCCCACGCCGTCACGATCGAGCCGGCCACGGCGCCGAGGTTGAGGGCGATTGTGAACGTGAGCGCGGGGCCGAGGTCGGCGCCCGAGTCGCGCATGATCTTGGGCAGCTGCGTGCCGAGCCCGTACCAGGCGAACAGCGTGAAGAGCGTCGACGCCGCGAACAGGATGCTGAGGCCGAGGAACGGGGCGCGGAAGAGGCCGCGGAAGCCGCCGCCCGCCGTCGTCCGCTCGCCCTGTGCCTGCTCGCCTGCCTCGGCAGGCGCCGAGCCCAGCGTTTCCGGCAGGAAGCGCCAGCCCAACGGGACGAGGACGACGAGCGCGACGAGGGCAAGCCAGAACATCGACTGCCAGCCGAACGCGGGGATCATGCCGAGCCCCAGAAGGGCGGCGGCTGTGCCGCCGAGCGGGACGCCGGACATCATGAGCGTGGCGATGGCAGCGCGCCGGCGGGCCGGGATGAGCTCGGCGGCGAGCGCGTTGGCGGACGGCACGAGGCCGCCGAGACCCAGCCCGGCCACGAGGCGGAGGGAGCCGAAGGCCACGGCACCCGGCGCGATGGCGCAGAGCGCGGTCGCGACGGAGAAGACGACGGCGCACACGAGGATCGCGCGCCGCCGGCCCCACGCGTCGGAGAGGCGGCCCGCGAGCACCGCGCCGATCATCATGCCGACGAACGCCATGGAGCCGATCGTGCCGGCGGACGCCGCGTTGAGGCCCCAGCCCGTGCCTTCGATGAGGTTGTTCTGCACGGTCCCGTACACGATGAGGTCGTAGCCGTCGAAAAGGACCATGCCCCAGCAGAGCGCGATGGCGATGATCGTACGACGGCGCGCGGGGCCCGACGCTGGGCCCGCACCGTGGGTGCGCGCGGCCTCATTGCCGCGGGCGGAAGTAGTGAGTGACATGCCATTCATGCTCTCGTGCGCCAGCTCACACTGGCATTAGGATTCTGCCATGCAGAAGTTTCAGATCGTGAAGAAGCCGGCGTATGCCATCGAGTCGGTGGACAACGCCCTGCAGCTCATCATGCTTCTCCAGGAGCGCGACGCCCTCAGGGTCAACGAGGCCGCCGACCGGCTCGGTGTCGCGCCCTCGACCGCCCACCGGCTCCTCGCGACGCTCGTCTACCGCGGATTCGCGCTCCAGGACGAGTCCCGCCGCTACACGGCCGGCCCGGCCCTCCGCGGGGCGACGCGGCAGGGGCGGCTCCAGGAGGTCGTCGCGGTGGCCCACCCGCACCTCGAGGAACTCGCCGCGGCCGTGGGTGAGACGGTGAACTTCGTGGGGCGCTTCGGCACGAGCGTGCGCTTCCTCGCGAGCGTCGAGTCGGCCCAGCTGCTGCGCGTGGGAGACCGGGCTGGGACGGTGCTTCCCGCGCGGCTCTCCTCGGGAGGCAAAGCGATCCTCGCGACGCTCGACGACGAGGCGCTGCACCAGCTCTACACAGGCCGCGCGGCGCAGCTCGCCGGGGACCAGCTCGGGGCGGAGGAGTTCCGCAAGCTCCAGGACGAGCTCGTTGGCGTCCGGTCCAGGGGCTACGCGCTCAACCTTGGCCGGACGGAGCCGGACATCGCCGCGATGGGCCGCGCGGTGGGGCAGGGGCGCGCGTGGCTCGCCCTCTCGATCAGCGCTCCGCGCTCGCGGTCCGAGGCACTCGAGCGGCCGGATACGATCGCGGCCCTCGTGTCGGCCTGCGACGCCACGGCCGCGGCCCTCGACGCCGAGAAGCTCAGCAGTCCCCACTAGATTCTGTTCTGCGGAATCTTGGCTAGCCGAGGTTGAGTGCCGCCCGGACCTCGTGGAGCACCTCGCGCATGGCCCCCTCGGCGGCTCCTGGATTCCCGTGCGCGATCGCCTCGGCCGCGCGCGCGTGGGCGTCGAGGGCCTCGTCCCGCGGGTGGAACGGCATGCGGCCCTGGCGCGTGCGGCCCGTGAGCGCCTCGGCGATCATGCCGTCGAGCGCCGCGAACATCTCGTTGCCGCTGCTGCGGACGATCAGCCGGTGGAACGCGATGTCCGTCGCAAGGAAGGACTCGAGGTCGCCCGCCTCGCCGAACGTGCGGAGCTCGGCGGCGAGTCCGGCGAGCGCGGCGCGCTGCGCTGACGTGGCCCGCCGGGCGGCGCCCGCCGCCGCGAGAGGCTCGACGGCGATGCGAAGCTCGGTGAGCGAGGAGTACTGCTCGTCCCGACGGGGCGAGGCGAGGCGCCAGCGCACGAGCTGTGGATCGTAGACGTTCCATCGCGACGGGTCCTGGACCACGATCCCGACCCGGCGCCTCGACTGGACCAGGTTCATCGTCTCGAGCGCGCGCATCGTGTCCCGCGCGACCGTGCGCGAGACGCCGAACTCGCGCTGGAGCTCGTCGAGCGTGAGGCGGTGCCCCGGCTCGAGCCGCCCCGAGGC
Source organism: Sinomonas sp. P47F7 (assembly GCF_049332655.1). Lineage (GTDB taxonomy): Bacteria > Actinomycetota > Actinomycetes > Actinomycetales > Micrococcaceae > Sinomonas. The sequence goes on from NZ_CP186327.1 coordinate 562,032, forward strand.
GATGGCCTCGCCGAGCGCGTCGAGCATGCGTCGGTGGAGGCCGCCGTCGCCTGCCTCCGGCTGCCCCTGCATCGGTGCCTCAGCCATGGGCCGCCCGCCTTTCGCATCGTCTGGATCGGGGGGAGTCACGATCGTTAAAAGTATTACCTATGTCACTCATAAGTGATATCTTTGATCCGCGGCGAGTCCCGCTGCGCGTGCTTCTTCGGAAGCCAACGACGTCTTCTGCGGAGGTAGCCATGGAATCCTTGCACGTTGTGGTCATGGGTGTTGCCGGTGCCGGCAAGACCACCGTGGCTGCCGCGCTCGCCGAGAAGCTCGGGTGGACGATCGCGGAGGCGGACGAGTTCCACCCTCAGGCGAACATCGACAAGATGGTGAGCGGCGTCCCGCTCACCGACGACGACCGCTGGCCCTGGCTCCGCAGCATCCGCGACTGGATGTCCTCCCAGTCCCGCGCCGGGCACAGCACCGTGCTCACGTGCTCCGCGCTCAAGCGCAGCTACCGGCGCCTCCTCGCCGAGGCCGAAGGTCGCGTGATCTTCGCGCACCTCGACGGCACGCCGGAACTCCTCGCCGAGCGCATGTCCTCGCGTTCGGGGCACTTCATGCCGACCGGCCTCCTCCCGAGCCAGCTCTCGACGCTCGAGGCCCTCACAGCCGACGAGTACGCCACCGGCAGCCTGCGGCTCGACATCGCCGAGAGCCCCGAGAGCCTCGTCAACGCGATCACGGCGTCGCTGCACCTCTCCGGCGCCTGACGTTGCGGGGCTAGCGGGCGAGCCTTCTCGGGTCCACCGCGGGGTCCGCGAGGGCTTCCGGATCCGGTGTCAGGCCGCGGTCGATGATGCGGCGCGCGGCACGCACCATGAGCGGAAGGTCGACGGCGGCGCAGCCGAGGAGGTGCCCGCCGGCCGAGAGCAGGAACGCGGCCTGGGGGACGCGGCCGACGGCGCGCAGCACCGTGCGCGAGCCGGGCGCCTGCCGCGGGTCCAGCGTTCCGACGGCCTCGACGTGCACGCCGTGCCGGTCGGACCAGAACCACGGCGCCCCGAACTCCGGAGCCGGCTCGCCGAGCATCCCGGCGGCGGCCGCCTGCCCCGAGCGGACCGCGGCCTCCCAATGCTCGGACCGCCGCAGCAGGACACCGTCCGCGAGGCGGAGGCGCGAGGCGTCGCCCGCCGCGAACACGCTGGGGTTCGAGGTGACCCCGGACGGATCCACGATCACGCCGTCGTCGACCGCGAGACCGGCGGCTTCGGCGAGCCCCGTCTCCGGCACGATGCCGATCCCGGCGATTACGGCGTCGGCCGCCACGGTGGAGCCGTCGGCCAGCCGCAAGAGGTGGGCGGCGCCGTCGTCCGCTCTGCCACGAGCGATCTCGACGGGCACAGAAACAACCGTGCGCACGCCGCGCTCGCCGTGCATCGCGTGGAGCCGCCGCGCGATCGGCTCGCCGACCGCGGGGGCGAGCGGGGGCTCGACGGGGTCGATGAGCGTCACCTCGGCTCCGAACGCGACGGCGGCCGAGGCCACCTCCGCGCCGATGAGCCCCGCGCCGACGATCGCGATGCTCGCCCCCGGCGCCAAGGCCCGCCGCAGCGCGTCCGAGTCTGCGCGGCTGCGAAGCGTCAGCGCCGCCACGCCGCCGGGGATGCGCAGGCGCCGCGGGGCGCCGCCGACGGCGAGGAGGACTCGGTCCGCGGAAAGGAGGCGGCCGCCGTCGAGCTCGATCCCGCCCTCCGCCGGACGAAGGGCGACAGCGCGCGCGGGCAGCACCTCGACGTCGCGTTCCGCGTACCAGGACGCGGGCGCGAGGCGGATCTTCTCGGCGTCCTCCGTGCCGAGGAGGTAGCCCTTGCTGAGGGGCGGCCGGTCGTACGGGAGGCCCTCGGGGGAGAGCACGGTGAGGGCGCCGTCGTAGCCGCGGGCGCGCAACTCACTCAGCGCGCTGAAGCCCGCGACGCCACCGCCCACCACGACGATGCTGCGGGGGGCCTCGAGGACTGAGTTCATGGGTGCTGTTCGGCGGCCTTATTCGCCCACGCGGACGGCCTCGTCGGCGTCGACGCCCGGGTAGAGCACGACGCGGCCGCCCGCGACCTCGACCTTGTGCGTGCGTGCGTCCTGGGTGGCCGGGAGGCACAGGACCTTGCCGGAGCGGAGGCTGAAGCTCGAGGAATGCAGGGGGCACTCGACCGTCTCGCCCTCGATCCAGCCCTCGGCGAGCGAGGCCTCCTCGTGGGTGCACGTGTCGTCGAGCGCGTAGAAGCAGCCGGACTCCGCGTGGAAGACGGCGATCGGTTCGCCGAAGCCCGACTCCTCGGGTTCGACAACGCGCGCCGTGCCCTCCTCGATCTCGTCAGGGCTGCCGACGTCGATTGCCTCGCTCATGATGTCCACTCTAATCCGCTGGCCGCATCTGCGGCCCTCGCCCGCATCTCCGCGGGAAATTCTGCACGGAGATGCGGGTTTGGTACGGAAGTGCGGTTTTGGCGCGGAGATGCGGCCGGCGCGGGGCTGGCCTGTTCGGGCCACGACGCGCTGCCGGTGCGGCCTACCCGCCGACGGCGACCTTCACGAGCGACGCCTCGACGGGCTCCGTCGCGGTCAGGGCGTCGCGGCCGTAGAGCCAGTCCGTGTACGGGAAGCCGCCGCGGGCGCCGGCCGCCTCGAACAGCATGTTCCGGACGAGGACGGCGATCGGCTCGTCCACGTGCCACGACTCGCCCCATACCCGCGCGGTCGTCTGGACGCGGCTCGTGCGGGGCTCGCGAACCTCGTTGAACTCTCGCAGGGCGAGGGCCCACGCCTCGCGCCGGCCGCCGTCGTCGGACGCCGGAAGGACGCGCCGACGCACGGCGTCTCCCAGCACGTGGGCGTCCTCGAGCGCCTGGCACGCGCCCTGCGCGAGGTACTGGAGCATGGGGTGCGCGGCGTCGCCGAGCAGGGCCATGTTGCCGTCGACCCACGTCGGAAGGGGGAGCCGGTCGAACATGGGCCACGAGCGGACGCGCCACAGGTTCTCGAGCGCCTTGCGGACCTCGGGGACGCAGTCCTTGTACGCCTCCTCGAGCTCGCCCTCCGTGCCCCACACTTCCTCCCCGCGGAGGAACGCGGGCGACTGGAACACCGCCACGGTGTTGAACATCTCGCCCTTGCGCAGCGGGTACTGGACGAGGTGGCAGCGCGGCCCGAGCCACACGACCACGTCCTCCATGTCGGAGGCGTGCTTGACGTCGGAGATCGGCAGGGCGCCGCGGAAGGCGACGTAGCCCGAGGGGATGGGTTCGTCGTCGGACATCTCGGCTCGCACGGCGGAGCGGAGGCCGTCGGCGGCGAGGACGGCGTCGGCGTCGTACACCCGGCCGTCAGCGGTGACGGCCCGCGCCCCGAGCGAGGTGTTCTCGGTCCTCGCGATGGTGACGCCGTTGACCAGCTCGACGCCGGCCTCGCGGGCCGCGTCGACGAGGATCGCGTGCAGGTCGGCGCGGTGGGCCACGATGTACGGGGCGCCGTAGCGCGCCTCGAACTCGCCCCGGACGTCCTGGCGGAGCAGCTCGCGGCCGCTCACGGCGTCGCGGAACACGAGGTGCTTCGGCGCGACGGCGACGGAGAGCACCCGCTCGAGGAGGCCCCACTCCTTGAGCAGTCGCGTGGCGTTCGGGGCGAGCTGGAGGCCCGCGCCGACCTCGCCGAACTCGGGTGCCTGCTCGACGAGCGTGACGCACGTGCCCTGCTGGCGGAGGCGGAGCGCGGTGGCGACCCCGCCGATACCGCCCCCGATGACGACGGCGGTGGGCTCGCCGCCGCCGGTAGGCTCGCCGCCGCTGTTGGGCTGGGTAGGGGTGGGCTGGGTAGGGGTGGGCTGGGCGCCGCTCGACGTCGAGGGCGCCTCGGTGGTGGGGGAAAGCTGTGCCATGCAACTCAGGATGAGAAGGTTCCGCCCAGCAGAACAAAGAGATTCTGGAGGGCGGAATCCCGTTTCGGTTGCGCCGTCACCTCCGCAGGGCTCTCCCGTTGCGCCGTCACCTCAGCAGGGTGCGTAACCCGCAGACGTGACGGCGCAACGTCGGCGCGGGCGCCTGGGGGACTCCGCTGTCCGGGGGTTTGGGGCGAGATTCCGCACACCAGATTCTGGTGTACGGAATCCCCTTGGCTCACGAGGCCGTGGCCCCGCAGTCTCGAGGGTGACGCACACAACACCACGAGGAATGGCAAGGAGGCCACGATGAGCATCGACGGTGAGGTCACCCACGCGAGCGCCCACAACGCGATGGTCGCGAGCGAGCCCACGCCCGAGGAAGCGGCCGAGCTCGAGTCCATGTACGCGACCATGGCGCAGGAGAACATGATCCCGCTCTGGACGCAGCTCGACGAGCTCATGCCCATGGTCCCGAGCCCCGCTGCGGTGCCGCATGTGTGGCGCTGGAGCACGCTCCTGCCGCTCGCCGAGCGCGCCGGCCAGCTCGTGCCGGTGGGCCGTGGCGGGGAGCGGCGCGCGATCGCGCTCGCCAACCCGGGCCTGAAAGGCCTCCCGTACGCCACCCCGACACTCTGGGCCGCGATCCAGTACCTCGGCGGGCATGAGGTGGCCCCCGAGCACCGCCACTCGCAGAACGCGTTCCGCTTCGTGGTCGAGGGCGAGGGCGTGTGGACCGTGGTCAACGGCGACCCGGTCCGCATGAGCCGGGGCGATTTCCTCCTGACGCCGGGCTGGAACTTCCACGGCCACCACAACGAGACCGAGAAGCCCATGGCCTGGATCGACGGCCTCGACATCCCGTTCGTGCACGGCATGGACGCGGGCTTCTTCGAGTTCGGCACCGAGCGCGTCACGGACGAGGCCACCCCGGACATCTCCCGCTCCGAGCGTCTGTGGAGCCACCCCGGCCTGCGCCCGCTGTCCCGGCTTGAGAACACCGTGAGCTCGCCGATCGGCGCGTACCGCTGGGAGCACACCGACCGCGCGCTGACCGAGCAGCTCGCCCTCGAGGACGAGGGCCACCCCGCGACCGTGGGCCAGGGCCACGCCGCGATCCGCTACGTCAACCCGACCACGGGCGGCGACGTCATGCCGACCGTCCGGGCCGAGTTCCACCGGCTCCGCGCGGGCGTCCAGACCCGCACCACGCGCGAGGTCGGCTCGTCGGTCTACCAGGTCTTCGAGGGCGAGGGCGCGTTCGTGCTCGACGGTGAGCGCACGGCCGTGGGCAAGGGGGACATGATCGTCGTGCCGTCGTGGGCCGCGTGGTCCATCGAGGCCGAGACGCAGTTCGACCTGTTCAAGTTCGGCGACGCGCCGATCTTCGAGCGCCTGCACTTCAACCGCACGTACATCGAAGGAGACACCAAGTGAAGCTCGCGACTCTGCGCCTGCCCTCTGGCGGGGCGGCTGCGGAAACCGTCGTCGTCCGCCAGGACGGCGACACGTTCACCGAGATCCCCGGCTACGCGGATCTGGGCGCGCTGCTCGCCGCCGAGGGCTGGCGGGAGATCGCGCAAACGGCCGACGGCGCCGCTCACCCCGTGCGCGGCGCGGACCTCGCGCCGGTGATCCCGTCGCCGTCGAAGGTGCTGTGCGTCGGCCTGAACTACGCAAGCCACATCCAGGAGATGGGCCGCGAGCTGCCGCAGTACCCGACGCTGTTCGCGAAGTTCGCCGAGACGCTCACCGGGCCGAACGACGACGTCGAGCTGCCCGCCGCGGACCCGGCCATCGACTGGGAAGCCGAGCTCGTCGTCGTCGTCGGCAAGCGCGCCCGCCGCGTGTCCGAGGCCGAAGCGGGGGAATACATCGCGGGGTTCACCGTCGCGAACGACATCTCGATGCGCTCCTACCAGTTCCGCACCAAGGAGTGGCTCCAGGGCAAGCTGTGGGAGGCCTCGACCCCGGTTGGCCCGGTCATGGTCACGCCGGAGGAGCTCGACCGCAACGCCGCGATCACCACTCACGTGGACGGTGCCGAGATGCAGCGCGGCTCGATCGGGGACCTCGTCCATGGGCCCGAGTACCTCGTCTCCTACATCTCGGAGATGATCACGCTCAACCCGGGCGACCTGATCCTCACGGGCACGACCGGCGGCGTGGGCCGCGCGCGCAGGCCCGAGGTGTACATCACCGACGGGCAGACGGTCACGGTCGCGATCGAGGGGATCGGCGAGCTGCGCAACGTGGCCCGCGCCCAGGCCGAGCTGCCCGCGGTGGCGCCGGCCGGCGTCGAGCTTCCCGCGGTCGCGGCGGCGGGCGCGGCACGGGAAGCCCGGGCCTGACGTGGTCGCGCGGCGTGACCTGGTCGAGGACGCGGAGGTTCGCGCTGGGCTGCTCACGGCCCGGCGCGGCACGGCGTTCTTCGCGCGGAAGCTCAGCGAGCTCTCCTCGGCGGATCTCGGCGGGCCCTCGCTCCTGCCCGGGTGGACCCGACGCCACGTGATAGCCCATGTGGGCTACAACGCCCGGGCCGTCGCGCGGCTCGTCGAGTGGGCCGCAACCGGGGTCGAGACGCCGATGTACTCCTCGCCCGCGGCGCGGAACGCCGAGATCGAGTTCGGCGCGACGCTCCCGCCGGTCGCGCTGCAGAACCTGTTCGACCACTCGGCCATTCATCTGTCCGTCGAGTGGCGCGATCTGCCGGCCGCTCGCTGGGACTTCGAAGTCCGCACGGCGCAGGGCCGGCTCGTGCCGGTGGCCGAGACAGTGTGGATGCGGACGCGCGAGGTGTGGCTGCACGCGGTCGACCTCGACAACGGGGCCCGCTTCGCGGACGTCCCCGCGGCCGTGCTGCGACGGCTGCTCGGCGACATCTGGGGCGCGTGGGAGAAGCGCGGAGAGACCGCCGCGCTCGCCGTCCGGGTTGCCGGCGGCGAGGACGCCGGGCTCACGCTCGGCGAGCCAGCGCCTGGTGTGACGCTCGTCGAGGGGCCGCTCGCCGCCGTCGTCCGCTGGGCGGCCGGGCGTGGGGCCGAGCCTGGCTCGCCGCTCACGGCAACCAACGACGGCGGGAGCCTCGCCGAGGCTCCGGCGGCGCCGCGCTGGATCTAAGCCACCGGCCACCTATCCTGTCTCAACGGCGAGGACTTTGCGGGTATCGACGGGCTGACCGTCAAGCACGTTTAGACGTGACGTGAAATGGGCGGCCCGGGCCGGCGGGGGCCTAGGCCGGCGGGGCCGTCGACTCTCGCACCACCAACTGGGTCGCGAGCTCGACGCGGTGTGAGTCGAGCTGCTCGCCGCGCGCCTGCCGGAGCACGGTGCGGAGGGCGGCTCGGCCCATGTCGTGCAGGGGCTGCGCGACGGACGTGAGTGCGGGGACCGAGTCCTCGGCCAGGACCGTCCCGTCGAAGCCGACGAGGCTCAGGTCCTCGGGGACGCGGATCCCGCGCCGCCGCGCCTCGCGCAGCACGCCGACGGCGATGGCGTCGTTCCCGGCGAAGATCGCCGTGGGGCGCTCGGGCCGGTCGAGGAGCGCCGTGAGCCCCGCGATCCCGTGCTCAACCCTGAACTTGCCGTGGATCACGAGCTCGGGCGTGAACTCGACCCCGCGTGACATGAGGGCCGACATGTACCCGTGCAATCTGGCCTGGTTGCATTCTGCCGAATCGGGCCCGCCGAGATACGCGATGCGGCGGTGCCCGAGGTCGAGGAGGTGCTCGGCCGCGGCGCGCCCGCCCGACCAGTTGGTCGCGCCGACGCTCACGACGTCCGCCGGCGGCGGGTTGAGCGGGTCGATCACGACCACCGGGAGCTGCCTCCGCCGGAACGCGGCGAGGTGGGCATCGGAGAAGGCCGAGGTCACGACGATGACTCCTGCGCGTCCCTCGTCGACCATGCGCTGGGCCTTGCGGCCGAGGTCGAGCAGAGCGTCGGGTGCGGGCCCGGTGACGCTCAACACGATCTCGACCCCGGCCTCAGCCGCATAGTCGAGGATTCCGCTCAAAACGGTCGAGGCGTAGTTCGAGTTGACCGAGTCGAACGCGACGTCGACCACGTCCGGGCCGGTGGTGCTGCGGCGCTGCCCCGGGGAGCGGTACCCCGCCTCCTCGAGGGCCGCGAGCACCTTGGCGCGCGTCTCGGCGGAAACGTCCTCGCGCCCGTTGACCACCTTCGAGACGGTGGGCGTGGAGACGCCCGTGAGGCGGGCTATCGCGGCAAGCGTCGGCTTGCCATCGGGCGTTGTGAGGGTCATTGACGATCCTGAGTTTCGAAACATTTTCGCTGAGAACAGTGTGGCTTGCGCCCGGCGTCGAGTCAAGGCGCACGACGGCGGCCAGCACCCAAGCGGAAGGCTCGCCGCCGCCCGGCCTACTAACGCGCGGAATGCGTCGAGGGGCCAGTTCACCCCTTTCGTCAACGCTCTGAACTTTTTCGCCGCAACCCCTTGACCGTGATTCGAGTCACGTCCTAACGTTGCTGTGCGACCCAAGCTTCGGACGAAAGATTTCGATAGCACGGGAGCTAATTCCAGATCAGTCTCGAGGGCCTCGCCTCCGCTGAAGAGGGCGGTGGCCTCCTCCCTAGACCGGGTGGGCAGCGTTGACCCCGGAGGATGAACGGAAAACCATGAACATGCACAAACTGCGCTACGCCGCGACCGCCTTCGCCGCAGGCGCCCTTGCCGTCACGCTCGCAGCCTGCGGCTCGGGCGGTCCCGGCGGATCGGCCGTAAGCTCCGACTCGGCCACGATGTGGGGCCTCACCGGCGGCAACCAGCCGGTCCTGCAGAAGTCGGTCGACGCGTGGAACAAGGCCAACTCGAGCGAATCCATCAAGCTCGACTTCTTTGCGAACGACGCCTACAAGACCAAGGTCCGTACCGCCGTCGGTGCCGGCCAGGGGCCCACGTTCATCTACGGCTGGGGCGGCGGCGTGCTCAAGTCCTACGTCGACGCGGGCCAGGTCGACGACCTCGGCTCGTTCCTCGCCCAGAACCCCTCGGTCAAGGACCGGTACCTCCCGTCCGTCCTGCAGAACGGCCAGGTCAACGGCAAGCAGTACGCGATCCCGAACAACAACGCCCAGCCCGTGGTCCTCTACTTCAACAAGGACCTCTTCGCGAAGATCGGCGCCCAGCCGCCCAAGACGTGGGACGAGCTCATGGCGCTCGTGCCGAAGTTCAAGGCCGCGGGCATCGCCCCATTCTCCCTCGGCGGCCAGTCCAAGTGGCCCGACCTCATGTGGCTCGAGTACCTTGTGGACCGCATCGGCGGCCCGCAGGCGTTCGCCGACATCGCGGCGAACAAGCCGAACGCGTGGTCCAACCCGGCAGTCGTCGAGGCGCTCACCAAGATCCAGCAGCTCGTCGACGCGGGCGGTTTCATCAACGGCTTCTCCTCGATCGCCGCGGACAGCAACGCCGACCAGGCCCTCCTCTACACGGGCAAGGCCGCGATGATCCTCCAGGGCGGCTGGATCTACCAGAGCTTGAAGACGAACGCCGCGGACGCGATCAAGGGCGGCAAGATCGGCTGGACCACGTTCCCGACCGTGAGCGGCGGCAAGGGCGATCCGACGGACATCGTGGGCAACCCGTCCAACTTCTGGTCCGTCTCCTCGAAGGCCACGGACTCGCAGAAGAAGGCCGCGCTCGACTACATCAAGAGCGGCATGTTCACGGACGCCGACACCCAGGCGCTCATCGACTCGGGTGCCGTGCCCGTGGTCCAGGGCATCGAGGGCAAGCTGGCGGCCTCCCCGGACAAGGACTTCCTGACCTACGTGTACGGCATGGTCAAGAACGCCCCGAGCTTCACGCTCTCGTGGGACCAGGCGCTGAGCCCGGCCCAGGGCGACGCGATGCTCGCCAACCTCGACCAGATCTTCCTCAAGAAGACCACCCCGGATCAGTTCGTCAGCACGATGAACGCGACGATCGGCAAGTAAGCATGGCGTTCACCCGATCCGCCACCCGGCGGGCCCGCGAGGCGGGCCCGTCCGGGTGGCTCGCCGCCCCGGCTCTCATCTTCTTCCTCGCCTTCGCGATCATCCCCCTCGCGGGCGTCGTGGCGCTGAGCTTCACGAAGTGGGACGGCCTAGGCGAGATAACGTTCGACGGCGTAGGCAGCTGGGTCCGCACGCTCACCGACCCGGTGACTGGCAACGCGCTGTGGGTCACGGCGAAGATCATGGTCTTCTCCTACGTGGTCCAGACCCCGATCAGCCTCCTCCTCGGCGTCTTCACGGCGGGCCGGCAGCGGTACCGGGCGCTCCTCGCGGTCCTGTACTTCGTGCCGCTCCTGCTCTCCTCGGCCGCGATCGCGATCGCGTTCAAGGCGCTCCTCGACCCGAACTTCGGCATGGGTGCCGGCCTGGGCCTCCCGATCCTCGCGCAGGACTGGCTCGGCAACTCCGACCTCGTGCTGTTCGTGGTCGTGTTCGTCATCGCGTGGCAGTTCGTGCCGTTCCACACGCTCATCTACCAAGGTGGCGTCCGGCAGATCCCCGGCTCGCTCTACGAGGCCGCGCAGATCGACGGCGCGGGCCGCGTGCAGCAGTTCTTCAACATCACGCTCCCGCAGCTCAAGTACACGGTCATCACGTCCTCGACCCTCATGGCCGTCGGCTCGCTCGCGTACTTCGACCTCATCTTCGTCCTGACCGCGGGCGGTCCCGGCTACTCGACCCGCCTCCTGCCCCTGCACATGTATCTGACCGGCTTCAAGGCCAACGACATGGGCGCCGCGAGCACCCTCGGCGTGATCCTCGTGGTCATCGGCCTCGCCCTCGCCCTGCTCCTGCAGCGACTCGGCGGCACAAACCGGACGGCAAGCCAATTGGAGGGCGCGTGATGGCTTCCACAACCCAGGCCCCCTCAAGCGCCTCGGCGCCCACGCGCCGCAGTCCGCAGGAAGCCCCACGGTCGGCACGGCGCGGCAGGTTCAGGCCCAACGTCCTGGGCGCGCTCGGCGGCTGGCTGTGGCTCGCGATCATCATCCTGCCGATCTACTACGTGGTGATCACGAGCCTCAAGAATCAGGCCGGCTTCTTCGCCTCGAACCCGCTCCTGCCGCCCTCGGACCCGACGTTCGAGAACTACGCCCTCGTCGTGCAGAGCGACTTCGTGAAGTACTTCACGAACAGCCTCATCGTCACGGTGGGCAGCGTGGTGCCGACGCTCCTGATCTCCTTCATGGCCGCGTACGCGATCGTGCGGGGCAGGGGATGGTTCCTCAACTGGACCAACCGCCTGTTCCTCCTGGGCCTCGCGATCCCGCTGCATGCGACGATCATCCCGATCTACTGGATGATCACGCGCGCCCACATGTACGACACGCTGCTCGCGCTCATCCTGCCCTCGATCGCGTTCGCCATCCCGATCTCGGTGCTGATCCTGAGCAACTTCCTGCGCGACGTCCCCGGCGAGCTGTTCGAGTCGATGCGGCTGGACGGCGCGAGCGACTGGGCCATGATGTGGCGGCTCGCCTTCCCGCTCGTGCGGCCCGCGGTCGTGACCGTGGGCATCTACGACGCGCTCAACGTCTGGAACGGCTTCCTCTTCCCGCTCATCCTCACGCAGAGCCCGGACACGCGCGTGCTCCCGCTCTCGCTGTGGACGTTCCAGGGGGAGTTCAGCGTCAACGTGCCCGCGATCCTCGCGTCCGTGGTCCTCGCGACGCTTCCGCTGCTCGTCGTGTACGTTGTGGCGCGCCGCCAGCTCGTGAGCGGCCTGACGGCGGGCTTCAGCAAATGATTCGAAAGGACGGCAACTGTGACTGAATCCAAGCCCCTGCGCGTCGGCATGGTGGGATACGCGTTCATGGGAGCCGCGCACTCGCACGCGTGGCGCACCGCGCCGCGATTCTTCGACCTTCCGCTGGTTCCCGAGCTGGCCGCTGTCGCGGGCCGGGATCCGGAGCGGGTCGCGGCGGCCGCGGCGAAGCTGGGCTGGGGTTCGACCGAGACGGACTGGCGGCGCCTCATCGAGCGGGACGACATCGACCTCATCGACATCTGCACCCCAGGGAACACGCACGCCGAGATCGCGATCGCCGCGCTCGAGGCCGGCAAGCACGTGCTGTGCGAGAAGCCGCTCGCGAACTCGGTCGCCGAGGCGGAGCGGATGACGGCGGCCGCAGACTCCGCAGCGGCCCGGGGCGTGTTGTCGATGTGCGGGTTCTCCTACCGGCGCACGCCGGCGCTCGCGCTCGCCAAGCGGCTCGTGGACTCGGGGGCGCTCGGGGAGATCCGGCACGTGCGCGCCCAGTACCTCCAGGACTGGCTCACGGACGAGAACGCGCCGCTCACGTGGCGGCTCGACCAGTCCAAGTCCGGCTCGGGCTCGCTCGGGGACATCGGCGCGCACATCATCGACGCCGCGCAGTGGGTCACGGGGCAGAACATCGTGGGGCTTTCGGCGCTGCTCGAGACGTTCGTGAAGGAGCGCCCGATCGCGGGCGATTTCGTAGGCTTGGGCGGGTACGGCGGCGCGGACGCTCCGCGCGGGCCGGTGACGGTCGACGACGCCGCGGCCTTCACTGCGCGGCTCGACGGCGGCGCCGTGGGCGTGTTCGAGGCGACGCGATTCGCGCTGGGCCGGAAGAACGCGATGCGGCTCGAGGTCAACGGCACGAAGGGTTCGCTCGCGTTCGACTTCGAGGACATGAACTCGTTGTGGGTGTACGACGCCGCGCAGGAGCCCAACGCCGGATTCCGACGGATCCAGGTCACCGAGCCCGAACACCCGTACACGGGCCATTGGTGGCCGGTGGGCCACGGGCTCGGCTACGAGCACGCGTTCACGCATCAGGTGGTGGATCTCGTGGAGGCGATCGCGGCCGGGAAGCAGCCCACGCCGTCGTTCGCAGACGCGCTCACGGTCCAGCGCGTTCTGGAAGCCGTCGAAGCGAGCGCCGCGGACGAGTCCCGCTGGACGAAGGTTTCGGGCTCTGCGGGGGTTTCGGGCTCTGCGCGGGCTTCGGTTTCGACGAGGGTGGGAGGAGCCTGACGATGGCACGACCTATTACCTTGTTTACGGGCCAGTGGGCGGACCTGCCGTTCGAGGAGGTCGCGCGGCTCGCGGGGGAGTGGGGCTTCGACGGGCTCGAGATCGCCTGTTGGGGCGACCACCTCGATCCGGTGCGGGCCGCTGTGGACAACGCGTACGTCGCCGAGAGGCTCGCGATCCTTGAGCGCAACGGCCTGAAGGTGTTCGCGATCGCGAACCATCTGACGGGCCAGGCGGTGTGCGATGACCCGATCGACGCCCGGCACGAGGGGATCCTGTCCCCAGAAGTGTGGGGCGACGGGGATCCGGAGGGCGTGCGCGTGCGCTCGGCGGAGGTCATGAAGGCCACGGCGCGGGCCGCGGCTCGGCTCGGGGCCAAGACGGTCACCGGCTTCACAGGGTCCTCGATCTGGAAGGCGGTCGCGATGTTCCCGCCGGTGCCGGACGGGATGATCGAGGCCGGCTACCAAGACTTTGCGGACCGGTGGAATCCGATTCTGGACGTCTTCGACGAGGTCGGGGTCCGGTTCGCGCTCGAGGTCCACCCCTCCGAGATCGCCTACGACTACTGGACCGCGAAGCGCACGCTCGAGGCGATCGGTGACCGCGAGTGCTTCGGGCTCAACTTCGATCCCTCGCACTTCATCTGGCAGGACCTTGATCCCGTCATGTTCCTGCAGGACTTCGCCGAGAAGGTCTTCCATGTGCACGTGAAGGAGTCGGTGCGCCAGCTCAACGGGCGCAACGGCCGGCTCGGCTCGCACCTCGCTTGGGCGGACCCGCGGCGGGGCTGGGACTTCGTCACGGCTGGCCACGGGCACGTGCAGTGGGAGCCGATCTTCCGGACCCTGAACGCGATCGGGTACGAGGGGCCCACGAGCATCGAGTGGGAGGACGCGGGCATGGACCGGCTCGTCGGGGCCCCGCAGGCGCTCGAGCTCGTGAAAGGCCTGGCCCGGATCTCGCCTCCCGCCGCGGCGTTCGACGCCGCCTTCAGCAGCCGGTGAGGTTCGCACCCGGGGCGCGGCACCGCCGTCGTCTGCGCCTCCGGTGCCCGCCCCACGTTGCGCCGTCACCTCCGCAGGGTGCGCACCCAGCAGAGGTGACGGCGCAACCGGAATTCCGCAACCAACCAAAGGACAGCAGTGACAACCACCAAGAACGCGCTCGTGGTGCGCGGGGGCTGGGACGGGCATCAGCCCATCGAAGCCACCGACCTGTTCATCCCGCACCTCGCGGCCAACGGCTTCGATGTGCGCGTCGAGGAATCGCCCAAGATCTACGCCGACGCCGAGTACATGGCGAGCGTGGACCTCGTGATGCAGTGCATGACGATGTCCACGATCGAGAAGGACGAGTTCGAGGGGCTCCGCACGGCCGTCGAGAACGGGTCCGGGCTCGCCGGGTGGCACGGCGGGATCGCCGACTCCTACCGCAACACCTCGGATTACCTTCACCTCATCGGCGGGCAGTTCGCGTGCCACCCGGGCAAGCACCCCGACGAGCGCACAGGCGAGCAGTCGGACAACTACGTTCCCTACACCGTGAACATGCTCCCCGCTGCCGCCGAACACCCCATCACGCAGGGCATCGGGGACTTCGACCTCGTGACCGAGCAGTACTGGGTCCTTGCCGATGACTACATCGACGTCCTCGCGACGACCACCCAGAAGGTCCGGGAGTGGGACCCGTGGCACCGCGAGGTGACATCGCCCGCGATCTGGACCCGGCAGTGGGGCAAGGGCCGCATCTTCGTGTGCACGCCAGGCCACAGGGTAGAGATCCTCCTGGACGCCAACGTCCGCACCATCATCGAAAGGGGCCTGCTGTGGGCAAGCCGCTAAATGTCGGCATCATCGGCTGCGGGGCCATCGTCGCGCAGTACCTCGCGAGCTTCCGCCGGCTCGAGGACGTGCGGCTCGTGGCCGTCGCGGACCTCGACGCCGCGCGTGCGCAGGCCGTCGCTGCCGAGTACGGCCAGCACGTGCGCGCCGTGCCGGTCGACGAGCTTCTGGGGGCACCCGACGTGGACCTCGTGCTGAACCTGACCATCCCCGCCGCGCACGCCGAGATCGCGCTCAAGGCGATCGCGGCCGGCAAGCACGTGTACGGCGAGAAGCCGCTCGCGGCCACGGCCGCGGACGCCCGGAAGGTCCTCGACGCCGCGGCGGAGGCGGGCGTCGCCGTGGGCTGCGCGCCGGACACCGTGCTCGGCACGGGCATCCAGACCGCGCGCAAGGCCATTGACGACGGCGCGATCGGCGTCCCCGTCGCGGCGACGGCCACGATGGTCACGCCCGGGCATGAGCGCTGGCACCCTAACCCCGACTTCTACTACGTGCCCGGCGGCGGGCCGCTCCTGGACATGGGGCCGTACTACGTCACTGCTCTCGTGACACTCCTCGGTCCGGTGGTCTCGGTGATCGGCGCGGCGAGCCACACCCGCTCAGAGCGTGTGATCGGCTCGGGGCCGCGCGCGGGGGAGCGGATCCCTGTCACGACCGACACGCACGTGACCGGCGTTCTGGTGCACGAGTCTGGCGCGCTTTCGACGCTCGTCATGAGCTTCGACGCCGTCGCGACGCACTCGGAGAACATTGAGGTGCATGGCTCGCTGGGGACGCTCGCGGTTCCCGATCCGAACCACTTCGACGGGGAGGTTCAGCTCGTGCCACTCGGGTCGCGCGAGTGGGAGGCGCTCCCCGTCTCGGCCGGATATGTGGACTCGGGCCGGGGCTACGGGATCGCGGACATCGCGCGGGCGCTGGCCGAGGAGGCTGTCGCGGAGGCTAGCGGTGGCGCGGCCGGTCGGTCCGCCGGGGAGGCGCGAGCGAATGGCGAACTCGCCTACCACGTGCTCGACGTCATGGAATCCCTGCTCGACTCCGCGCACGCGGGGAAGGCCGTCGAGGTGCGGAGCCGTGCCGCGCGGCCGAGCCCCGTCCCGCTCGCGGACCTCGCGCGCGCCGAGGTCGGCTCGTAGCGCTGACGCGTTCCTTCCTGCTCACTTAGGGCCCCGAAGGCCCCGGACACGCCGAGGCTGGCCGCCGCGGCCCTGGCGTGTCGCGGTTCTAGATGGGCAGGAAGGAACGGACGCCTGAGCGTCCTCAGCCCAGCAGCTCGTATGGCGCCGCGAGCGCCCGCCGCAGGGAGGCCCCGGCCGCCCCACGCAGCGCCGCCGTGGTGCCGAGCTCCGAGAACGCGACCGCGTCCGGCGCCACGAGCCCCGGCGCGAAACCGTCGAGGCTGCTCGAGAGGGAGGGACTGATCCAGTGCCGAAGCACCGCAAAATGCCCGCCGAGCACTACCGCGGAGAGATCCACGAGGCGCGCGGCGGAGACCACCGCGATCCCGAGATAGTGCCCGGCACGTTCGACGGCGCTCATCGCCTCCGCGTCCCCGCGCCCCAAGGCGGCCTGCAGAGCGGACATGCGCGCCGCGGTCGTCCGCCCGCCGTCGGTGATGCCCGCCGCGGCGAGGATCGCCTCTTGGCCGGCCACGGTCTCGAGGCACCCGCGCCCGCCGCAGCTGCAGCGCCGCCCGCCGGGCTCGACGACGACGTGCCCCACCTCGCCCGCATAGCCGCCCGGGCCCGCGAACAGCTCCGAGCCGATCACGAGCCCGCCGCCCACGCCGACCTCGCCCGAGACGAACAGATACGTCCCGAACGAGCCGCCGTGCCCGTACCAGAGCTCGGCGAGGGCGGCGCTGTTGGCCTCGTTCGAGAGGACCACGCCGAACGGGGCGCCGGGGACGAGCTCGCCGAGCGCCGCGGAGACGTCGATGTCCCGCCAGCCGAGGTTCGGCGCGGTGACGATGCGGCCTCGGGCAGGTACCACGAGACCAGGGACGGCGAGCCCGCCGCCCACGAGCCTCATGCCGGCGGCCTCCGCCTCCGCGACGCAGCGCCGCGCGAGGCCGGTCAGCTCGGCAACGACGTCTTCGGGCCTTCGCCCCCGGTTCTCCGCCTCCGCGACCTCGTGGAAACGGAGCGCGCCCTGGAGGTCGACGATCCCGACCGCGAGGTAGTCGACGTTGAGCTCCGCTCCGAGCGCGCCCTGCTGTCCGTTGAGCACGAGGCCCACGCCCGGCCGTCCGCGCTCGCCGGCCCGGGTGACGCCGACTTCCTCGACGAGCTCGGTCTCGAGGAGCTCCGCGACGAGGCTCGAGACCGAGGCCTTCGTGAGGCCGGTCGCGGCGGCGATGTCGGCCCGCGTGGCGCGCGCGTCGGGGCCGATGCTGCCGAGGACGAGGGCCAAGTTCCGCCGCCGCACGTCGGCCACGCGCCCGGGGGCCGCGCTGCCTCCCGTGCCGCCCAAGTGCTCGCGCACGCTCGCCCCTTCCCGATGAGTTCGGCGGCCGTCCGGTTCCTCCGGAAGGCCATTGACCAAGTTCACCATGACCCATATAGTTCAGAACACATACTAAATCACTTTCGAGCCCAATGAGGTGCCTGATATGACCCCTAAGCCCACGACAGCTCCCAGTCCTGCGGACAAGTTCACGTTCGGCCTCTGGACCGTCGGCTGGACCGGCAATGACCCGTTCGGCGTCCCGACCCGCGCGGCCCTCGACCCCGTCGAGGCCGTGCACAGGCTCGCGGAGCTCGGCGCCTACGGCCTCACGTTCCACGACAACGACCTCGTCCCGTTCGGCGCGTCCGCCGATGAGCGCGAGCTCATCCTCAAGCGCTTCCGCGCCGCGCTCGAGGAGACCGGCCTCAAGGTCCCCATGGTCACGACCAACCTGTTCAGCCACCCCGTCTTCAAGGACGGCGGCTTCACGTCCAACGACCGCTCGGTGCGCCGCTTCGCGCTCGCGAAGCTGCTGCGCAATATCGACCTGGCGGCCGAGCTCGGCGCCGAGACGTTCGTCATGTGGGGCGGCCGCGAGGGCTCGGAGTACGACGGCTCGAAGGACCTCGCCGCCGCGCTCGACCGCTACCGCGAGGGCGTCGACACCGCCGCGGGCTACATCAAGGAGAAGGGCTACGGCCTGCGGATCGCGCTCGAGCCCAAGCCCAACGAGCCGCGCGGCGACATCCTCCTGCCGACCGTGGGCCACGGCCTCGGCTTCATCGCCCAGCTCGAGCACGGCGACATCGTGGGCCTCAACCCCGAGACGGGCCACGAGCAGATGGCGGGCCTGAACTTCACCCACGGCATCGCGCAGGCGCTGTGGGCCGGCAAGCTCTTCCACATCGACCTCAATGGCCAGCGCGGCATCAAGTACGACCAGGACCTCGTGTTCGGCCACGGAGACCTCACGAGCGCGTTCTTCACCGTGGACCTGCTCGAGAACGGCTTCCCGGGCGGCGGCCCGCGCTACAACGGCCCGCGCCACTTCGACTACAAGCCGTCCCGCACCGACGGGTACGACGGCGTGTGGGCGTCCGCGGCCGCGAACATGTCCATGTACCTGCTCCTCAAGGAGCGCGCGGCGTCCTTCCGCGCCGACGCGGAGGTCCAGGAGGCCCTGCGCACCTCGGGCGTGTACGAGCTGTCCGAGCCCACGCTCGCGCCGGGGGAGACGACGGCGGAGCTGCTCGCCGACGCGTCCGCGTTCGAGGCGTTCGACGCCGACGCGGCCGGTGAGCGCTCCTACGCGTTCATCCGCCTCAACCAGCTGGCCATCGAGCACCTCCTCGGGGCACGGTAGGTTCATGCCGCTCGTAGCCGGAGTCGACAGCTCTACGCAGTCCTGCAAGGTCGTGGTGCGCGACGCCGAGACCGGCGCGCTTTTGCGTTCCGGCTCGGCGCCCCATCCTGCCGGCACTGAGGTGCACCCCGACGCGTGGTGGGACGCGCTCCAGGCCGCGATCTCGGCCGCAGGCGGGATCGACGACGTCGCGGCGATCTCCGTGGGCGGCCAGCAGCACGGCATGGTGTGCCTCGACGAGGACGGCGCCGTGGTGCGGCCCGCGCTCCTGTGGAACGACACGCGCTCGGCGGCGGCTGCCGAGGAACTCGTCAAAGAAGCGGGCGACGGCGACGCTGCCGCCGGCGCCCGCTGGTGGGCCGAGGCGACTGGCACGGTGCCAGTGGCCTCGATCACCGCGACGAAGCTCCGCTGGCTCGCCGAGAACGAGCCCGAGAACGCGGCGCGGACCGCGGCCGTCTGCCTCCCGCACGACTGGCTCTCGTGGCGGCTCGCGGGCCACGGGCCTGGAACCGATGGGCTGGACGCCTTGCGGACGGACCGCTCGGACGCATCGGGCACGGGGTACTGGTCGCCGTCGTCGGGCGAGTACCTGCCGGAGATCCTCGTGCGGACGCTCGGGCACGTCCCGGTCCTGCCGCGCGTCCTCGGGCCGCTCGAGGCGGCCGGGACCGCGGCGGGCGGGGCGCTCATCGGCCCCGGCGCCGGGGACAACGCGGGAGCCGGCCTCGGGGTCGGCGCGTCGGTGGGCGACGTCGTCGTCTCGATCGGCACCTCGGGGACGGTGTTCGCGGTAGCCGGCCAGCCGACGTCGGACGCTTCGGGGCTCGTGGCGGGCTTCGCGGACGCGACCGGGCACTACCTCCCGCTCGTGTGCACGCTCAACGCCTCGCGCGTGCTCGACGCGACGGCCGCCCTCCTCGGGGTGTCGCTGCCCGGGCTCACGGAGCTCGCGCTCTCGGCGCCGGTCGGCGCCGAGGGGCTCACGCTCGTGCCGTATTTCGAGGGTGAGCGGACGCCGAACCTCCCGGACGCGACCGGCTCCCTGCACGGCCTCACGCTGCGGAACTACACCCCCGCGAACCTCGCGCGCGCAGCGGTCGAGGGCATCGTGTGCTCGCTCGCGGACGGGCTCGCGGCCCTGACGGCGAAGGGCGTCGCGGCCGAGCGGATCATCCTCGTGGGCGGCGGGGCGCGCTCCGCCGCGGTCCAGCAGGCCGCGGCCGCGATCTTCGGGCTGCCCGTGCTCGTCCCCGAGCCGGGGGAGTACGTGGCCGACGGCGCCGCGCGCCAGGCCGCGGGCGTCCTCTTGGGCGCGTTCCCCGAGTGGAAGAATGCGGGGACAGCCACCGTCACCGCCCCCGCGGCGCCGGGCGTGCTCGAGCGCTACCGGAGTGAAGCATCGGCGAAAGGCAGGCCACACTCGTGAGTCCACTCAAGGTCCTCTTCATCGGGGGCAGCGGCACCATCAGCTCGGCGAGCACGCGCCTCGCGGTCGAGCGGGGCATCGAGCTCACTCTGCTCAACCGCGGCACCGGGCGGCGAGAGATTCCCGCCGAGGCTGAGCAGCTTGTCGCCGACGTCCGCGACCCGGGCTCCGTCCGGGAGGCGCTCGGCGGGCGGGAGTTCGATGCCGTGGTCGATTGGGTCGCGTTCACGCCGGAACACGTGCGCACGGATCTCGAGCTGTTCGAGGGGCGCACGGGCCAGTACGTCTTCATCAGCTCCGCCTCGGCCTATCAGACCCCGCCGGCGCGGCTGCCGATCCTGGAATCGACGCCCCTCCGGAATCCGGTCTGGCGGTACAGCCAGGACAAGATCGCGTGCGAGGACGTGCTCGTCTCGGCGTACCGGGAGAGGGGCTTCCCGGCGACCATCATTCGGCCCTCGCATACCTACGACCGCACGAGCGTCCCGTTCAACGGCGGCTGGACGGCGGTCGAGCGCATGCGTCAGGGCAAGGAGATCGTGGTGCACGGCGACGGCACCTCGCTGTGGACGCTGACCCACCACGAGGACTTCGCGCGCGGCTTCGTCCCGCTGCTGGGGAATTCCCGCACGCTTGGCGAGGCCTTCCACCTCACCTCCGACGACGTTCTGACGTGGGACCAGATCGCTCACATCCTGGCCCGCGCCGCCGGCGCCGAGGTCCGGATCGTCCACGTGCCCTCGGACGCCATCGCGGCGGCGGACCCGGACTGGGGCGCCTCGCTGCTCGGCGACAAGACCCATTCCGCGGTCTTCGACAATTCGAAGCTGCGCCGCGTGGTGCCAGACTTCGTGGCGCGGATCCCGTTCGAGCAGGGCGCGCGGGAGATCGTGGCCTGGCACGACGAGGACCCCTCGCGCCGGCGAGTCGACCCGCGCTACGACCGGCTCATGGATGAGCTCGTGGAGCGCTTCCGGGTCCCCGCCGCCGCTCTCTGACTCTCTACTGATCTCGAAGGCTGATACATGAAGAACTGGGCTGGAAATCTTGAGTACTCGGCGGCCTCCGTGGCCCGGCCGGAGTCGGTGGGGGAGCTCGCGGAGCTCGTCGCCTCGGCCGAGCGCGTGAAGGCGCTGGGCTCGCGGCACTGCTTCAATGACGTGGCCGACACGGCCGGGCTGCAGGTGGTGCTGGACCGGCTGCCGGGCGGGGTCGAGGTGGACTCGGCGCGGCGGGTGGCCCGCGTGGCCGGCGGCCTCACGTACGGGGACCTCGGGCTCGCACTCGAGGCCCAGGGCTGGGCGCTGCACAACATGGCCTCGCTCCCGCACATCTCCGTGGCGGGGGCGGTGCAGACCGGGACCCACGGGTCCGGGATCGCGAGCCCCGCGCTGGCCTCGGCCGTGAGGGCGGTGGAGTTCGTCCGGGCCTCCGGGGAGGTGGAGAGGGTCGAGGAGGGCGACGGCGACGAGTTCTTCGGCAGCGTCGTGGGCCTGGGCGCGCTGGGGATCGTGACCGCGCTCGAGCTCGCGGTCGAGCCGACGTACCTGGTGCGGCAGCAGGTCTTCGAGAACCTTCCGTGGGCGACCGTGCTCGCGGACTACGACGCCGTGGCCGGGGACGGGTACAGCGTCTCGCTGTTCACCGACTACGCCGGGGACACCGTGCCCCAGGTGTGGCGGAAGGTGCGGGTGGACGCCAGTGGCGAAGGTGGCGCCGCTGGTTCTCCTTCTGGCTTCCACGGTGCGGTGGCCGCCACGGTGGCCCGGCACCCGCTGCCGGACATGGACGCCCTGAACTGCACGCAGCAGCTTGATGTGCCGGGGCCGTGGCTCGAGCGGCTCCCGCATTTCCGGCACGAGTTCACGCCCAGCGCGGGCGACGAGCTGCAGACCGAGTACCTGCTGCCGCGCGCCCAGGCGGCCGGGGCGCTTGCCGCGGTGCGCGGGCTCGCGGGGAGGCTCGCGCCGCTCCTGTTCGTCTCGGAGGTGCGGACCGTCGCGGCGGACGAGTTCTGGCTCAGCCCCTCGTACCGGCAGGACAGCGTGGCGCTGCACTTCACGTGGCGGCCGCTGCAGGCCGAGGTCGAGGCGTTCCTGCCCGAGCTCGAGGCCGCGCTCGCACCGTTCGCGGCCCGGCCGCACTGGGGGAAGCTGTTCACGGTCCCGACCGACTCGCTCGAGCGGCTGTTCCCGCGGTTCGGGGACTTCCGCGAGCTCGTGGCGAAGCGGGACCCGGAGGGCAAGTTCCGGAACGCGTACCTGGACAGGGTCCTGGGCGCCTGACGGGGGCGTGCCAACTCCCGCACAGCTGTAGTTAGCCCGGGCGAGCCCGCCTGCCGCCGAGTTCCCCACCTTCTCCGCCGACCTCCCCTGGTTTCTGGAGACGACGGAGGGACACGCCGTTGTCGACCGCGGATCCGCCGCGCCGGCAGCGTTGAAATTGGGGAAATTGGAACTGACGTTGGGGAATTCGGCGGGGGCCGAAAGGAAGCTGTGCCGTCCACTGTGTCCTCCCCAGATGCGTTCGTGCACGTCTGTTTCCCGCTGTGGGCGGTTCTACGCACCCCTTGGGTAGACTTGGGTGGCAAGAGCCCCGGCACTCTTGCCGCGCAGCCGTTCCGTGCACGGATTGAACGGCGGCCGCGCGCCAGAGTCGGGGTTTTTCCACGTATGCGTTCGGCCAGCCGGGCCGGAGGCGGTATCCCTCGGGGAGGAATCCATGCCCGCAATCGTGATCGTCGGAGCCCAATGGGGCGATGAGGGCAAAGGCAAGGCCACCGATCTGCTCGGCGGCCGCGTGGACTACGTAGTCAAGCCCAACGGCGGGAACAACGCCGGGCACACCGTCGTGGTCGGCGGCCAGAAGTACGAGCTCAAGCTCCTTCCGGCCGGCATCCTGAGCCCCAACGCGATCCCGATCATCGGCAACGGCTGCGTGGTGAACCTCGAGGCGCTCTTCGAGGAGATCGACGGCCTCGAGGCGCGCGGCGGCGACGCGTCGCGCCTGCGGGTCTCGGCGAACGCGCACCTCGTGGCGCCCTTCCACCAGACGCTCGACAAGGTCACCGAGCGCTTCCTCGGCAAGCGCGCCATCGGCACGACCGGCCGCGGCATCGGCCCCGCGTACATGGACAAGGTGGCGCGGCTCGGCATCCGCGTCCAGGACGTGTTCGACGAGTCGATCCTGCGGCAGAAGGTCGAGGGCTCGCTCCGCCAGAAGAATGAGCTCCTCGTCAAGGTCTACAACCGGCGCGCGGTGGGCGTCGACGAGACCGTGGATTACTTCCTGAGCTTCGCGGAGCGGCTGCGGCCGCTCGTCGTCGACTCGACCTACGTGCTCAACCAGGCGCTCGACGACGGCAAGGTCGTGCTCATGGAGGGCGGCCAGGCGACGTTCCTCGACGTTGACCACGGCACGTACCCGTTCGTGACGTCGTCGAACCCGACGGCGGGCGGCTCGTCCGTGGGCTCCGGCATCGGCCCCACACGCATCTCCCGCGCGATCGGCATCATCAAGGCGTACACGACGCGGGTCGGCGCGGGCCCGTTCCCCACCGAGCTGTTCGACGAGATGGGAACCTACCTCCAGAAGACGGGCGGCGAGTTCGGTGTCAACACGGGCCGCCCGCGCCGCTGCGGCTGGTACGACTCGGTGCTCGCCCGGCACGCCTCCCGCGTGAACGGCTTCACGGACTACTTCCTCACGAAGCTCGACGTCCTCACGGGCATTGAGCGCATCCCGGTGTGCGTGGCCTACGACGTCGACGGCGTGCGCCACGACGAGATGCCCATGACGCAGACCGAGTTCCACCACGCGAAGCCGCTCTTCGAGTACTTCGACGGCTGGACCGAGGACATCTCGGGCGCGAAGACGCTCGATGACCTCCCGGCCAACGCCCGCGACTACGTCCTGGCCCTCGAGAAGCTCTCCGGCACGCGGTTCTCGGCGATCGGCGTGGGTCCGGACCGCGACCAGACCATTGTGGTCCGGGACCTGATCGACTAGGCGGGCCGGCGCCGTCACGGTGGGTCGATGAGGCCCGGAAACGTGGAAAAAACAACTTCCCAAAAAAATCTGACTCGCGCGTAACCTTCGGGCCGCTTCGCGCGATCACGTAGGTGGAAGCCGGGTTGGAATCTGTCCCCCATCATGTTCCAGCCCGGCTTCTACTACGTCTCGGATCAGGTGCACGCGCGGACCGCCGTACCTATACACTGGGACGGTTTGGGGATGACTCTACGGAGCGGGGAAAACGTGCCGGACGTGCTCACGGATCAAGACCTCGTGGTTGGCGTTCATCCCGAACCGGATCTCTTTGCGCGCGTCTACCGTGCGATGGCCCCGGCGGTCATCGGCTATTTCGGGGCCCGGGGCGTGGACGATCCGGAGGCGCTCATGCAGGACGTCTTCCTGAGCGTCCTCCCGCGGATCGGGGAAATCACCGGCGGCGTTGCCGGACTTCGGACCTTCGTCTTCTCGGTCGCGCATGCGCGCGCCGTCGACTATTACCGGCGCACCGAGCGCCGCCCGCTCAACGTCGACTACGACCCGCTCCTGGATTTCCGCGAGGTCCCTTCCGCGGAATCGGAGGCGCTGGCCCGCACCGGCCAGACCGACGCACACTTGCTCATCGGCGCGCTCAAGTCCGAGCAGCGCGATGTGCTCATGCTCCGCATCGTCGGCGAGCTGAGCATCGACGATGTGGCGACGGTCCTCGGGAAGACCCCGGGCGCCGTCAAACAGCTTCAACGGCGGGGCCTCAAGGCTTTGCGAGAGATGGTTTCGGAAGGGGTGATGGCTGAGTGAGCAGCGAATCGAGGCGGGATCCGGTGGCGGACGTCCTCGCCGAGGCGGGTCTGGCGCACGACGCCGCGCTAGGCCGGGCGCTCGAATCCCTCCGCGCGCTGAGCCCGGCGGAGGCTCCCGAGCCGACGGGTGCGCTTGCCGAGTTCTTCGCGAATGCCGGGGGCTCCACGGCGCTCTTCGCCGCGCCGACCCCGAGCCGTGCCGGGAGCCGCGCCGCGGACGCAGCGCTCGAGAAGCTCGCGGTGCCGATCGAGCTCGCGGCCGTGCGCGCCGCCCCGCGCAAGCGCCACCGCGGCGCGATGATCAGTGCGGCCGTCGTGGCCGGCGTCGGCCTCAGCGCCTCGGGCGTCGCCGCGCTGGGCGGGGTGGACTACTCGGGCGACGCCCCGTCGTCGTCCGTTCGGGCCGCCCAGCCTCCCGCGCAGTCCTCGGCGGGCCACACGACGAGCGCGGACCGGGCTCCGGCTGTCGCCGTGCCGGCCTCCCGGGACACCCCGGTGAGCGCGCCCGCGACCGGCGCAGGCGAGTCGGGCACCACGGCCGCCGCTGCGGCGCCGCGGCACCGGGTCGAGGACGCCGCCCAGAAGCTCGAAGACGACGCGCGGAACGCTCTCGCCGCCGCCGAGACGATGATCGCCCAGGCGGTCCGCGGCTCCGCGGGGCGGCACTCGGCGGGCGCAATGAACGACGACGGCGGGTCGGCTTCCGCTGCGCAGTCGCAGGGTGGGAACGCGAGCGGCCAGTCGTTCAGCAACGGGGCGGCTCAGCCGAGCTCGGCGCAGAGCCAGGATCAGCAGGCCTCTGCCGCCGCGTCGAATCAGCAGTCCGCACGGCACCTTGAGCTGCAGGACCTCGGGGTTCCCCAGGCGGCTGCCATCCAGGGTGCTCCCCGGCACCTCAAGACACCGTCAGTCCTCGGTGTGGGCCTCTAACCCGTCCTCCCGCTGATCTCCGCCGCTTGACCCGTCTGGCCGTCAGAGGGGCTGGTCGAGCGGCGAGAAGAACTCGCTGACCTCGGACATGGTCCGCGTCATGATCGCCCGCATGGCGTCGTGGGCCTCGTCGGCGCGCTGGCGCTGGATCGCGACGGCCACGTCCAGGTGCAGCTGGAGGGCGTTTGCGTGCGGCCGCTCGGGCATGAGCCCCAGATGCGTGCGCCCGGACAGCACCTCGGCCACGAGCGGGTGGAGCGTCGAGAACATCTCGTTGCCCGAGGCCTCGAGGATGCGGCGGTGGAACTCGATGTCGAGCCGGAGGAACCGTTCGAGGCCGGTCTCGTGCCCGGCCGCCCACAGCTCGCCGGCGAGGGTCATGAGCTCCGCCGTCGCGGTCTGCGGCGCCCTGAGGGCGGCGAGGCGGGCGGCCTCGGGTTCGACGGCGGCGCGCAGCTCCGTGAGCGACCTCAGCTGCGCGTACCGCCCCGTCGAGGCGAGGCGCCAGCGGATCACCTGGGGATCGTAGAGGTTCCATGCTGACTCGGGCTGGATCTGGACGCCGACTCGGCGCCGCATCGCGACGAGCCCCATGGACGCGAGCACTCGCACGGCTTCGCGGACCACGGAACGTGAGACGCCGTAGCGCTCCTCGAGTTCTTCGATCTGGATGACGCGGCCCGCGGGGAGGGAGCCGCCCGCGATCGCGGAGCCCACCTCTTCGAGCACTTTGGCGTGCAAGCCGGTCGCAGCCGAGGGGCCGGGCGTGGCAAGCGGGCCGGCGTGCGCCATGTGGACTCCTAGGAGGATCGTCGGTGATCGGGCCAAAAGGGGTCCCTACATCATAGCTGTTGCGTCCCTCACGCTTTTAGGTATGATCTAAGCCGCATCTGGAAGACGAAGATCAGATGTAAAACACCATCTAGGAGTGACTATGGCGTCATCCCACACCGCCTCGCTGGCCTGTGCGACGCATGTCGGTTCCCAGCGAGAAAGGCGATGATGGACCAGACCACCATTCGTCGGTTGTCCGATGAGGCGACCGACGTCCTTCTGAACAAGAATGGAACGACCTCCAGTCGCCGCGGCGGCTGGATGATGATCGCGACGATCCTGATCGAGGCGTGGGATCTCTATGCGATCTCGTTCGTGCTCGTGTTTATCTCGGCGGAGTACCACCCCACGGCCGTGGAACTGGGCCTCGTGACGGCGGGCGTTCAGGGCGGCGCCCTGCTCGGTGCGCTGATCGGCGGCTACGTGGCCGACAGGCTGGGCCGCAAGCGCGTGTTCATCCTCACGATGGTCCTGTTCATCGTGCTCGCCATCGTCCAAGGGTTCTCAGTGGGCGTGTGGGACCTGATCATCATCCGGTTCCTCATCGGCATCCCGCTCGGCTCCGACATCTCCAACGGCTACGCCTACATCATGGAGTCGATGTCCAAGGGCGCCCGCGAGGTCATGGGCAGCCGCTGGCAGTTCATGTTCGGCCTCGGCGAGGTCTTCTCGATCGTCGTCATCACGATCATGTACGCCGCGGGCATGGACCACGCCATCCTGTGGCGCGTGGCCCTCGCCATCGGTGCCGTCCCGGCGCTGATCCTGCTGCTGGCCCGGCTGAACCTGCCGGAGACGCCCATGTCGCTCATCCAGCGCGGGCAGTTCGTCAAGGCCAAGGAAGTGTCGCAGAAGCTCTTCAACGATTCGCTGGACATGCTCCCGAATGAGGACGTGGAGATCGAGAAGCCCAAGGTCGGCGACTTCCTCAAGGTCATCTGGGCCGACAGGACCCGCCGCCGGGCCACGATCTTCGGCTGGATCTCCAACGCGTGCCAGGGCGCGGAGTTCACCGCGTTCGGCTTCTACCTGCCCGTGATCCTGGTCAGCGCGGGGGTCGGGGTGGTCGGCACGGCCGCGAACACGAACATCACCGGCACGAACCTGGTCACCGCGGGGATCTACGTCCTGGCCACGATCTCGGGCTTCGTGGCCCCGATCATGATCACCAGGATCGGCCACCGCGGCGTGTCGATGTGGGGCTTCGGGCTCGCGTTCGTGGGCCTGCTCATCGGCGCGTTCGCGCTCGGGGCGGACATCAAGTGGCTCATCGTGATCGGCGCGTGCGTGCTCATGTGGGGCCACTACTGGGACGCCTCGAACGGCATGACGATCACCTCGATGGTCGCCCCGTCCCGGTTCCGGGCCACGGCCTCGGGCTTCGGGTACGTGTTCGTCAAGGCCGCCTCGTTCTTCGGCGCGTTCATCTTCCCGATCATCACCGCCTCGTGGGGCAAGGTCGGGGCGACCTTGGCCGTCTCGGTCCTGTCCCTCATCGGCTTCCTCGCCGCGAGGTTCATCCTCCCCGAGCTCTACGGCTACGTGGACCGCGAGGAGACCGCCGTCGAGGGCGCGAAGGCGTAATTGCCTTCTCGCTGTCGCGACAAAGGCCTGCGGGGCCGGTTCCCTTACAGCGGAACCGGCCCCGCGGCTCTTCCGCCAGATTCCGGAACGCGCGGCGTAGAGTGAGGTTATGGGACATGTCAACGATCCCGAGGTCATCGAACGGCTCATGAACACGTCTGGCCGGTGGGCCATCGTGGGACTGAGCCAGAACCAGTGGCGCTCCGCCTATTCAGTGTCCGAGTTCGTCCGTGACGAGCTGGGCCAGCGCATCATCCCGATCAACCCCCGCGGCGAGGACGTCCACGGCGAGACCGGCTACAAGCACCTCGCGGACATCCCGCCCGAATTGCACCCGATCGACGTCGTCGATTGCTTTGTGAACTCACAGCGTGTCGGTGAGGTGGTGGACGAGGCGATCGCGGTGGGTGCGAAGGCCGTGTGGCTGCAGCTTGGAGTGATCGACGAGGCCGCCGCGGAGCGGGCCAAGAAGGCCGGCCTCGACGTCGTCATGAACTCGTGCCCGGCGCAGGAAGCATGGCGCCGAGCCAAGAGTCCTGGCATTTGACTTGTTATCCGGACGTTAATGTGCTTGCCGTACGCTAAGCACTGACCCGTTCGCCCTCCCAGGGGATTCCATGCCTGATCCTGCCCGCTTCCATCCGACCCGTCGCGCCGCGCTGGCGATCCTCGGCGCTGCCGCCGTGGGCGGGGCGCTGAGCGCAAGCGGTGAGCTGCAGCCGCCGCACGCGACGCCCGTCGCGGACATCCCCCGGGACACCGGCGTCCAGATGGCGGCCGACTCCTCAGATCAGGCACCGGCGTCCGCCCCGCCCGCGCCGCCGCATTTCGAGTCCGACTTCAAGCTCCCGCCGATCCAGAACGGCCTGGCTCCCGTCATCACGCGCGTGACCACGAAGCAGCCCGTCGTCTTTCTGACGATCGACGACGGCATCACGAAGAAGCCCGAGGCGATCGACCTCCTGCGCAAGTACAACTACCCGATCTCGATGTTCCTCACGAAGAACTTCGTGCAGGACAGCCCGGACTACTTCCGCCAATTCATGCGTGAGGGCGACTTCGTGGAGAACCACACAGTCAGCCACGACGTGCAGATGTCCACGAAGGCCTACGCCTACCAGCTCGCGGAGATCAAGGGCATGCAGGACTACGCCCAGGCGACGTTCGGGCGTCGCCCCACGCTCTTCCGCCCGCCCGGCGGCGCGTACTCGAACGTCATGCGCAAGGCCTGCGCCGACGCCGGCATCAAGGCGCTCGTGGACTGGGAGACGAAGGTCAACGCCAGCCACATGGACTACCAATACGGCAACGGGCTGCGGCCCGGCGACGTGGTGCTCATGCACTTCCGGGAGGAGTTCGCGGCCGACCTCGAGGCGTTCCGTGCGGCCCAGCTCGCGGCGGGCCTCACCGTGCTGAACCTCGAGCGGTTCATCGGGGCCGAGTAGCGCGTTCGCCTGCGGGGCTCGCCCGTCGACGTCGAACACCGGCAGGCCTGACGCGGCGCTTGCCTCCCCTGCGAGGGGAGGCAAGCGCGGTTAGGCTGAGGCCATGGATGCCGATGCGGTGAGAGAGCTCTGCCTGTCCTTCCCAGGGGCCTACGAGGATTACCCGTTTGGGCCCGAAGTTGCCGTCTACAAAGTCCGCCCGCTCGCCTCGGCGGGCTCCGCCGTCGAAGGCAAGATGTTCGCGGCGATCCGCCCGGAGCAGCGGCCGCTGTCGCTCTCGCTCAAATGCGATCCGGCGCTCGCCGTGCAGCTGCGCGCGGCCCATGCGGAGATCACGGGCGCTTACCACATGAACAAGAAGCACTGGAACGGCGTGCGCCTCGACGGAGAGCTGTCCGTGGGTGCCGTGCGGGACATGGTCGAGGATTCGTACGACCTCGTGGTCGCGTCGCTCCCGAAGGGCCAGCGGGAATCGCTCGGATGGTCGGGGTTGGCCCGATGACACTCGAGCAAGCCACCCTCGACCACCTGTGGGACTTCCACAACCCTGCGGCCTCGGAGGAGGCCTTCCGACGAGCACTCGACGATCCTGAGTACGACGGCGTCGAGCTGGCCGAGCTGACCACGCAGCTTGGGCGGGCCATCGGCCTGCAGGGCCGCTTCGAGGAAGCCGATGCGATCCTCGACGCGGTCGACGCCGAGCAGGACCCCACGATCGCGGTCCGCGTCCTCCTCGAGCGGGGCCGAGTGCTCAACTCCGCGGGGCACGCGGCGATGGCCGTCCCGCTCTTCGAGCAGGCGGCGGAGCTCGGGGAGCATCTCGGCGAGGAGTTCCTCGCGGCGGACGCGCTGCACATGCTCGCCCTCGCCGACGACGGCCACGCCGAATCGTGGACGCGTGCCGGCGTCGAGTACGCCGCAGGCGCCCACTCGCCGCGCGTCCAGCGTTGGTGCGTGGGGCTGCACGGCAACCTCGGGTGGCACCTGCTCGACGCCGGCGAGGCGCACCGTGCGCTCGTGGAGTTCCAGCTCTCCGAGCAATGGGCGGTCCGCGTCGGCACGCCCGATCAGGTCGACTGGGCGCGGAGGGGGATCACCGCGTGCCGCTCGGCGGGCGCCTGAATCAGTCCGCGATGAAGAAGAGGCGCTTGTTCACGAATTCCTCCATGCCGAGCGGGCCGAGCTCGCGCCCGAAGCCCGAGCGCTTGACGCCGCCGAACGGCATCTCCGCCCCCTCCGCCGCGGGGATGTTCACATTGGACATCCCGACTTCGAGCCGCGAGGCGACCCGAGCGGCCCGCTCGGGGTCGTCGGAGAACACGGCGCCGCCCAGGCCGTAAGGCGAGTCGTTCGCGAGGCGCACGGCCTCGTCGTCGTCCGCGACCTTGTAGACCACGGCGACCGGTCCGAAGAGCTCCTCCCGGTAGGCGCGCATGTCCGGGGTGACGCCCGTGAGGACGGCGGGGGAGAAGTACGCGGCATTGCCGTCCTCGAGGACGCCGCCAGCGTGGAGCGTCGCGCCCTTGTCCACGGCGTCCTGCACCTGTAGGGCGAGGCCTTCCGCGGCTGCGCGGGAGGAGAGCGGGGCGAACGTGCCCTCGACGTCGGCCGCGGGGTCGCCCGGCATGAGGCCCTGGGCGCGGGCCGTGAGCTCTGCGACGAAGTCGTCGAAGATGCCGTCGGCGACGATCATGCGCTTGTTCGAATTGCACGCCTGGCCCGTGTTCTCCATGCGCGTGGCCCACGCGGTGGCGGCCGCGCCGGCCACGTCGGCGGCGTCGAGCACCACGTACGGGTCCGAGCCGCCGAGCTCGAGGACGGCCTTCTTGAGGTTCCTTCCCGCGAGCTCGCCGATGATCGCCCCCGCGCGCTCGGAACCCGTGAGCGAGACGCCCTGGATGCGCGGGTCCGCGATGATGTCCGCGACCTGCGCGTGGCTCGCGAAGACGTTGACGTAGGCGCCGGCCGGGACCCCGGCATCGTCCATGATCTGCTGGATCGCGAGCGCCGAGCGCGGGCAGTTCTCGGCGTGCTTGAGCAGGATCGTGTTGCCGAGCATGAGGTTCGGCGCGGCGAAGCGGGCCACCTGGTAGTACGGGTAGTTCCACGGCATGATGCCCAGGAGCGGCCCGATCGGGAGCCTTTGGACCACCGCACGGCCGCCTGAGAACGTCGTGATCTCCTGGTCCGCGGCGAGCGCGGGACCCTGCGCAGCGAAGTAGCGGAAGATGTCCGCCGCGAACTCGGCCTCGCCGCGCGACTGCGAGAGCGGCTTGCCCATTTCTGTGGTGATGATCTTCGCGAGCTCGTCGGCGCGCTCCGCGAACAGCTCCCCGACGCGGGCCACGATCGGGGCCCGATCCGCGATGGGCACGTCTCTCCACGTCTGGTACGCAGCGGCGGCCGCCGCGATCGCGGCCTGGATCTCGGCGTCGGTCGCCGTGGCGAACGTCTCGACAACCTCGCCCGTCGCCGGGTTCAGGACGCGGTAACCGGGTTCAGCGGGGCTCATGGTGGTCACGGCTGGCTCCTTCTGGTGCGTTGATGGTTCCCCTTACGCTTTATCACCACGGGCAACGCCTGTCACCTGCGGGGCGGCGCGTGGTCGCCTTCCGTGCCACCCTTGGAAGCAGCGGTGCTCGGCCTTGGAGGAGGCGGGATCACGATGGGCGCGAGAGGCATGGCGGGGACGACGGCGGGCGGGACGCTTGGTGGGCTTCTGCGGGCCGCGGCCACCTTGGCTCTCGTCCTCGTGGCCGGCTGCACGTCGCCGCAGACGACGGCGCCGCCCATCCAGACCGCCAGCGTCCCCTTGACGGCGTCCCCCGGCGCGCGCAGCCCCCAACCACTCCTGCCGGACGACTGGCCGACGTATCACCGAGACGCGGCCCGCACCGGGGCCGCGACGGGGCTGCCTGCCCTGGGGCCGCTTCGCACCGCGTGGACCACACAGCTCGACGGCGCCGTCTACGGCGAGCCGCTCGTGGTCCGAGGCAGGGTGATCGCGGCGACGGAGTCGGACACGGTCTACGCCCTCGACGCCGCGACCGGGCGGATCGTGTGGCAGCGCAACCTCGGCTCGCCCGTCCCTCGGTCGGCGCTTCCCTGCGGCGACATTGACCCCCTGGGCATCACGGGAACACCGGTCTACGACCCGGACACCGGGCTGGTCTTCGCGGTCGCGGAGCTCTCCGGCGGCCACCACGAACTCGTCGGCCTCGATGCCGAGGACGGCTCGCTCGTGGTGCGCCGCGACGTCGAGCCTCCCCGCGGCAACCCCCTCGCGTACCAGCAGCGGGCCGCGCTCGCCCTCCTGGGGGGCCGCGTCTACGTCGCCTACGGCGGGCTCTACGGCGACTGCTCGGACTACACGGGCACCGTCCTCTCCGTCTCCACGTCGGGCGGCGGGCCGATCGACTCCTACGCGGTGCCCACGCCCCGCGAAGGCGGGATCTGGGCGCCGGGCGGCCCCGCCGTCGACGGTTCACGCCTGTTGGTCGGGGTGGGCAATGGTGAGTCGACCACGAGCTACGACGGCTCCGACTCGGTGCTCTCCCTCGACGCCTCGCTGCGCCGCACCGACTTCTTCGCGCCGACCACGTGGGCCCAGGAGAACGCGAGCGACGCCGACCTCGGCTCGACGACGCCCGTCCGGGTGGGACCGTACGTGTTCATGGACGGCAAGAGCGGCACGGCTTACCTCCTGGACCCCAACCACCTCGGCGGGATCGGTGGTTCGCTCGCGCAGGCCAGCGTGTGCCGGGCCTTCGGGGCGGCGGCGGTGACGGGGATGACCCTCTACGTACCATGCCGGGACGGGCTGCAGCAGGTGACGGTCGCCGAACCCGCCGCAATCCGAACGGGCTGGAAGCTGCCCCTGCACGCGGCGGGCTCGCCTGTGACGGGCGCGGGCGCGGTGTGGGTCGTCGACTACGGCACCGGCGAGCTCTATGCCCTTGACCCCGGAACCGGCCACGTCCTGGAGCAGGCGCAGCTCGGGCCCGTGGCCCACTTCGTGACCCCGACGCTCTCCGGCAGCCGGGTCTTCGTCGGGACGCTCAACGGCGTCACGGCGTTGACGTGGGCGTCGCGATGAGTTTCCGACCGGGATCGGCCGCCTGATCCGGCCCTTGACCGGTGTGTCGCGCCCGACGCGCCGATGAAGGCCGTCAACCACGGTCGCGAACAGACGACGGCGGACCGGGTCGCGTTGCGGGGTCTCGGCCGGAGCGTTGCGGGGTCACTGGCGGGGTGGTGTGGGGTCTCTGCCGCCGCCTCACGCCCGCGCGAGCAGCTCCTCGCCCACGCGGCCCCGCTGGTAGAACACTTCGCGCCCGGCCCGCACCGGCTCGGTGAGCCCCGATTCGGCGAGGATCTTGAGGTGGCTGCTGACCGTCCCGGCGGCGAGGTCGAGCGCGCAGGCGAGCTGCGTCGTCGTCATCGGGACGTCGAGCTGGGCGAGGATCTGCGCCCGGGTTCGCCCGAGGAGCCGCGAGACAGGGCTCTCCTTCGTGTCGCGGCCCTTCTCCCACAGGCGGCCCACACCGCGCGGCGCGTACGTGATCGTGGGGATGAACGGAGCCGTGTTGAGCACGAGCGTGTTCGGCCACACGAACGCGTTCGGCACGAGGATGAGCCCGCGGCCCGGCTCGGGGAGGTCGGTCGCCTCGCAGCCGCGTGTGATCTCGAGGCCGTCAGGCGTGGGGCGGACGCTCGGGTGCAGGGTCTTGAAGACCTCTTGGATGCCGTGGTGGGCCAACTCCTCGAGGCGCGAGTCGATGTCCGCGAGCAGCACCGAGCGCAGGCGCGGCCAGTAAGGCTCGACGGCGGTGGCCCAGTACCACTCGAGGGCGGCGGTGATGCGGGGCACGGCCGCGTCGATGTCGGCGCGGAACTCGTCGATGATGCGGCGCGAGTAGTCGGGAAGGCCACTGTGGTCGAGGTAGCCGAGGTCGCGGAGCCACAGCTCGGCCGGGATCGTGGCGAACGCCTTGAGCGTCTCGCTGAACGAATCCTGCCGGAGCGGCGTCGGCGTGAGCGCGTCGGGGATGGGGCCCTTAGGGGGAACGAGCGTCGTGAGCACGCGGAGATGCTCGCGGGCCTTCGGTTCCGCCGCATCGGCGAGGCGCTTCTTCGCCTCCTCGATCCACGGCCGGTGCAGCGGCGTGCCCTGCTGGAGCGCCCGGAGGCTCGTGACGGTTTCCCACAGGGGCGAGGCTTCGAAGCGGACCCTCGTGAGGTCCTCGCTCGTGAGCGTGATGAACATGGATCCAGCCTAGGAATCCGGGGTTCTCCGGTCGAGGATTTGGGCGGAGCCGAATCGTTTCGTGCCTCGGGGGCTCGGCGCAGACTTCAGTGCATGACCACCAACGCTTGCCCCGCTCCCTCCCTCCCGACCGTCCCCACCACCCGCGCCGCCTCGCTGCCCAGGCGCTCACATACCCGGTCCGCGGGCCTCGCGGACGCTCGCGCCGCCGTCGTTCGCGCGTGGGGTTGGCTGCTCCACGAGGTGCGCCAAGCGGCCGACGTCGACGCTCGGCTCCGCGCCCGCCGCGAGGAGGACGCCGCTCGCCTCGTGCAAGGTTCCGGCCTGCTCGGTCGGCTCTACTGAGCGGCCCTTCTGAGCCGGACCGCGGATCAGGCTGGGAGGCCCGCGAGGTCCGCCATGAGGTTCATCTGGTGCTCGAAGTAGTCGCGGCGGGCCTGGATGGTGCCCTCGAGGCGCCCGAAGACCTCGAAGCTGACGAGTCCGTACAGATGAGTCCAGCCGGCGAAGACCCGTTCCAGCAGGCCCTCGCCGATCCCGCCGCCCTGCTGGTCGATGAGGCGGCGCAGATCGGCCCGCACGCCCTCGGGCAGGGGCGTTCCGGGTGGCTCCTCGGCGGGTGTCGCCGAGGCGGCGATCCCCGTGAGGATGAAGATCACCGACGAGGCCGGTCCCACGGTGTCCTGCGGAGCGGCATACCCGGGAACCGGGGTTCCGTAGAGCAGGCCATACTCGGCCGGATGGGCGAGGGCCCAGTCTCGCACCGCGTGCCCGGTGGCCAGCCAGCGGCCCCGCAGGTCGGTCCGGGAGACCTTGGCCTCTGCTCGCTGGGCGGCCTCGGCCATCGCCCCGTAGCCCTCGACGATCAGGGCGGTCAGCAGCTCGTCCCGGCTGGGGAAGTAGCGGTAGAGGGCGGAGGGGACCATGCCCAGGTCCCGGGCCACGGCGCGGAGCGACAGGTTCGCGCCGTCGGTAGCAAGGCGCCGGCGAGCCGCCGCCTTGATCTCCTCCATGAGCTCGGTGCGGATCCGCGCGCGCAGTGATGGTGCTGGCATGCCTCCTACCCTCCCACAAGCCAAGGAACGGTGCCACGAAGCGAGAACACTGTTCTTGATCAAGGTGGACGGCGTGAGTACATTGTTCTTGTTGGTGATCACTGTTCTCGAGGGGGCTTCTCATGTCGTTGCATGTCGTGGTGGGAGCGGGACCGGTGGGCACCGCCGTCGCCCGCCTGCTGGCTGAGCGGGGCGAGCAGGTCCGGCTCGTCACCCGCAGCGGGAGCGGCCCCGAGTACCCGGGCATCGACCGTCGCGCGGCCAGCGCCGCCGATCCCGAGGCGCTCGCTCGGCTCGCCGACGGGGCCTCCGTGCTGTACCAGTGCGCGGCCCCTGCCTACCACCGCTGGCTAGCCGAATTCCCGCCCCTGAGCGCCGCCGTCGTCCGTGCCGCCGAGCTGACCGGGGCCGTCCTGATCAGCGCCGGGAACCTGTATTCGTACGGCGAGGTCGCGGGCCCCATGACCGAGGACCTCCCGGCGCGGCCGAACTCGGCGAAGGGCCGGATCCGGGCCGGCATGTGGGCGGCCCAGCTCGAAGCCCACACCGCGGGCCGGATCCGCACGGCAGAGGTGCGCGGCTCTGACTACCTCGGCGCGGGCGCGCAGACCACGTTCACGATCATGGTCCTGCCCGCGGTGCTCAAGGGGCGCCTCGCCTTGGTCCCGGCCGATCTGGATGCCCCCCACAGCTGGACCTACGTCGGCGACATGGCCCGCACGATGATGGCCGTCGGCGCCGACGAGTCGGCGTGGGGCCGCGCCTGGCACGCCGTCACACCACCCCCCGTCTCCGTTCGGGACCTCGCGGCCCGCGCGGCGACCTTGGCCGGGACCGCCCCGGCGCGCCTTGGCCGCATGCCGCTCGGCGTGCTCCGCCTCGCCGGGCTCTTCAGCCCGGGGGCTCGCGAGCTTCCCGAGATGCAGTACCAGTTCGACCGACCCTTCGTGCTCGACTCCACCGCCGCCCAGCGGGCCTTCCGTCTCGCCCCCACCCCGACCGACGAGGCCCTCGGCGAGACGATCCGCGCGATGACGGCCGCGGACCGTCGCTGAGCCCGCGTCGACTCTGCTGAACGGAGCCTTGACCGCCTGGGGGACGCGGCCCGACGCTGAATCGCATGGAAACGGTCAGCGTCGCGGGGCTTCGCATCGCCTACCGGACGGCCGGCAGCGGGCCGCCGCTCGTCCTCCTGCACGGCGCGTACGAGGACGGCCGGGTCTGGCAGGACCAGCTCGACGACCTCTCCGACGAGTTCACCGTCATCGCGTGGGACGCGCCGGGCTGCGGAGGCTCTGACGACCTCACCGACGGCGCCGGCTCGCTCGGCGAGATCCTCGCGGGGCTCCTCGCCGAGCTTGGCCTCGTCGACGGGGGCGGCAAGCCACACGTGCTCGGCCTCTCGTTCGGCTCCGTCGTGGCCCTGGACCTGTGGCAGCACCACCCCGAGATCCCCGCCTCGCTCGTCCTCGCCTCCGCGTACGCAGGCTGGGCGGGATCCCTCCCGCCCGAGGAGGTCGAGCGGCGCATTCTCCAGGCGACCGCCGAACTGGACATGCCGCCGTCGGAGATTATCCCGGCCTGGCTGCCCACTCTCCTGACCGCCCGCGCCACCGGAGAGATGCGCGCAAGGGTCTCGCGGCTCATCAAGGACTTCCGCCCCTCGGGCATGCGCGCGCTCCTGGCGGTCGCGGGGCGCGCCGACTACCGACCCGTTCTGCCGACCATCACCGTGCCGACGCTCCTGCTGTACGGTGCCGAGGACGTCCGCTCGCCCCTCGCCGTGGCCGAGGACCTGCAACGTCAGATCCCGGGGTCCGAGCTTGCGGTGCTCCCAGGCGTGGGGCACATGAGCTTCATCGAGGACCCGGCGGGGTTCAACGGCGCCGTCCGGCGGTGGCTGCGTGGGCGCGGCGCGGGGCGCGGCTGACGGCGGGATTGCCGGGAGCTCCTCCGCGCGCGACGCTGGAGGGGTGAGCAACGGTGTTCTCGCCCCCTTGCGCCGCCGGCTGAGCCGCACGTTCGCGGGGCAGTCCGAGGGCGTCCCCGAGTGGGAGCTCGCCCTCGAGAAGGGCGACGACGCGGGCTACTTCCCGCCCGATTCCGTCACATGGCGGGTCCACGGCGGGATGACGCCGATCGTGGGCGGCATCCGCGCCCTCCTCACCCAGGCGCTCAATCCGGGGGTCCTCGCGGGCGTGGTCGACCACTCGTACTACCGCGAGGATCCCCTCGCGCGGCTGGCCCGCACCATCCGCTGGGTCTTCACGGTCACGTACGGCGATACGGCCGCCGCCCACCGCGCGTGCGAGCACGTGCGGCGGCGGCACGACGCCGTCGTCGGGCAGTACACCGACGGCCTCGGCGAGGCCCGCGAGTATTCGGCGAACGATCCGGAGCTGCTCGCGTGGGTTCACCTCGCCTTCACGGATGCCTTCCTCGGCGCGTACGAGTATGTGCGCGGCCCGCTCGCCCCCGGCCTCGCCGACCAGTACGTCCGCGAATGGGCCACCGCGGGCGAGCTCATGGGGGTCGCCGAGCCGCCGCGCTCCCTCGCCGAGCTGCGCGAACAGCTCACCGCATATGACGACGGCGCGCGCCTCGCGCACAGCCCCCGCCTCGACGAGGTGGTTGGCTTCCTGCGGCGCCTCCCGCTCGACCCTCTGCTGGTGCCGGGGTACAGGACCCTGTTCGCGGCCGCGATCGATTCGATGTCCGATCGTCATATCGAGCTGCTCGGGCTCAACCGGCAGGCGGTCAGGCACGGGCTGCTTCCGGCGCGGCAGGGCGCTCAGGTGACGCTCGCCGTCGTCGGCCTTGCCCTCGGCAGCCCGGGTCCCAGCGAGGAGGCGGCCCGCCGCCGGCTCGCCCGCCTCGGCGTGCTGTAGCCCGGCCCGACAACTCGCCCGCTCTGCATCCGAGACGGAGGGGCGGCGGCGAGAATGGGCTCATGTGGATCGCGTGGATCGAGTTCGACATCCTGCTCGGGGACGTGCACTCGCTTAAGGAGAAGCGGGCGATCGTGCGTCCTCTCGTCGCCGAGCTGAGACGGCGGTTTGAGGTCTCGGCGGCAGAGGTCGGCGCGCAGGAGCTCTACCGCCGGGCCGAGCTCGGCGCGGTGCTGGTGACCGCGGACCGGACCCATGCGGTCGAGGTGCTCGACGCCGTCGAACGTTTCGTGGCCGGCCGCCCCGAACTTGACCTTCTCAGCGCGCGCCGCCGCGAACTCTGCAGCGACGACTAATCCTCCCCAAGGCCAATCGACTGCTCCGTAAGTGTCGTTTTGAGCCCTCAAAACGACAGTTACGGAGCAGTCGATCGGGGCCTGTGGATAACTTCAGGCCGGGCACGGCCGATCTGGTCAGATAGTGCCATGAAGACCCCTCGACCGCTTCCCGGAGAGCTGCCGTTCCGACCCTTCACGGTCGCCGAGGCCGATGCGGCCGGGGTTTCGGAGCGCCGCCTGAGACATGGGTCCCTGCGGTCGGTCGGGCGCGGAATCCGCGCGCCGAGGACGACGGCGAAGGTCCCCTTGGTCGCGCGGGTTCGCCCGTTCCTCGAGGTCAACGAGTTATGCGCGGCGTCGCACGTGACCGCTGCCGAGCTCCACGGTCTGCCGCATCGCCGCCGGCGCGCCAGCGACCCCGAGGTCTACCACGTGATCCGACCCGAGGGGGCAGCGCACCTCAACCGTCCGCACGTGACGGTGCATCGGGCAAAGCTCTTTGAAGATGAGGTGAGTTTCGCGCAGGGCCTTCCCGTGACGACGCCCGCACGGACGTGGCTCGACCTAGCCGAGACGGTGAGCATCGATGAGCTCGTGGCGGTCGGAGATGCGTGCGTCCGCATCCCATATCCAGACCTCGAGGGGCGCACCGATTCCCATTGCACCATCGCGGACCTTCGCCGGATCGTGGACCGCCACAAGGGCAAACGGGGCATCAGGAAGGCGAGGATCGCCCTCGAACTGATCCGTGTCGGCTCGGATTCTCCCCAGGAAACCCAACTTCGGCTCGAACTCGTTCGTGCCGGCCTGCCTGAGCCGCGGCTCAACGTCCAGATTGTAGGCCCAGACGGACGCCGTGGGCCTAAGCCCGATATCGCATTTGTGGACTATCGCGTAGGAGTCGAGTACGAGGGCGAGCATCACGGGGAGGTCCAGCAGGTGGTACGCGACATCACCAGGTCGGAAAGCTATGCCGACGCGCTCTGGACCGAGGTACGGATTTCGAAAAGGCACATGCTCCACAACGCGAAGGCAGCGGTCGCGAAGGTCCGAACGGCGCTGGTCGCGGCGGGTTGGCGTCCCGACAGTAAAACGACTGCTCCGTAACCGTCGTTTTCATGGCTCAAAACGACGGTTACGGAGGGCCCACATCGGCGAGGGCCCCCGGGCGAGGAACGAGCCCGGGGAGCCGATGGGGACAGTCGATGCGGGTGAGGGCGTCAGCCGAAATGCTTCGGCAGCGTTCCCTCGTGGGCCGTGCGGAGCTCGGCGATCGGCAGATCGAACAGGCCCTGCACCTCGAGCGCGGTTGCGAGGACGTCGACAACGCCGAGGCGCACCACCGGGAACTGGCGCGCGGTGGCCATGTCGTTGAAGCGCACCTCCTCGGAGCGCGGGACGGCTACGACGGCGCGAGCCTGCGACTCCGAGAACAGGGCCGTGAACGCGTCCACGCCGTCGCGCGCGCAGAGATCGTCGAGCGCCACGCGCGCGCCGACGCCGAAGCGCAGCACCATCTCGGACAGGGCCGCGGCGAGGCCGCCCTCGGAGAGATCGTGCGCCGAGTCGATCATGCCGTCGCGCGAGGCATTGATGAGGATCGCGCCCAGCGTCTTCTCCGCCTCGAGGTCGAGCCTCGGCGGAAGCCCGCCGAGGTGCCCGCGCAGGTTCGCGAACTCCGAGCCGTCGAGCTCATCGCGCGTGGTGCCGAGGAGATAGATCGCCTGGCCGTCCGCGTTCTGCTGCCAGCCCGACGGCGTGCGGCGGTCGACGTCGTCGAACTTCCCGAGGACGCCCACCACGGGGGTGGGGTGGATCGCCGTCGTGCCCGTCTGGTTGTAGAGCGAGACGTTGCCGCCGGTGACCGGGATCCCGAGGGTCTGGCACGCGTCGGCGAGGCCGCGCACGGACTCCGCGAACTGCCACATGACCTCGGGGTCCTCCGGGGAGCCGAAGTTGAGGCAGTCGGTCACGGCCATCGGCACGGCGCCGGACGTCGTGACGTTGCGGTACGACTCCGCGAGGGCGAGCTGCGCACCGGTGTACGGGTCGAGGTACGCGTAGCGGCCGTTCGCGTCGGTCGAGATCGCGACGCCGAGGCCGGTCTCCTCGTCGACGCGGATCACGCCCGCGTCGTCGGGGGAGGCGAGGGCCGTGTTGCCGCCCACGTAGTGGTCGTACTGCTTCGTGACCCACGACTTGTCGCACATGTTCGGCGAGGCCATGAGCTCAAGCACGGCGGCCTTGAGCTCGTCGCCGCTCTCCGGGAGCTCAGCCCTGGCCTGCGACGCCCGGAACGTGTCCGCCTGGACGCCGTCGAGCCACTCGGGCCGGTGGAACGGCCGGTTGTAGACCGGGCCCTCGTGGGCCACCGTGCGGGGGTCGACGTCGACGATCGTCTTGCCGTCCCACGTGATCACGAGCCGGCCCGAATCTGTGACCTCGCCGAGCCACGAGAACTCGACGTTCCACTTCTCCATGACCTTCTCGAACTCGGCCACGTTGTCCGGCGTCACGACCGCCATCATGCGTTCCTGCGACTCGGACATGAGGATCTCGCCCGGGGTCAGGGTGGGGTCGCGGAGCAGGACGTTCGTCAGCTCGACGCGCATGCCGCCCTCGCCGTTCGAGGCGAGCTCCGACGTCGCGCAGGAGATGCCGGCGGCGCCGAGGTCCTGGATGCCCTCGACGAGCGAGTGCTTGAAGAG
This sequence comes from Sinomonas sp. P47F7, assembly GCF_049332655.1. Taxonomy (GTDB): domain Bacteria; phylum Actinomycetota; class Actinomycetes; order Actinomycetales; family Micrococcaceae; genus Sinomonas. The sequence continues at coordinate 603,919 of NZ_CP186327.1, forward strand.
CTCGAGGCAGCACTCGATGAGCACCTTCTCCGCGAACGGATCGCCGACCTGGACGGCGGGCCGCTTGGAGGGCTTCGAGTCGTCGAAGGACTCTGACGCCAGAACCGAGGCCCCGCCGATCCCGTCGCCGCCCGTGCGGGCGCCGAACAGCACCACGCGGTTGCCCACGCCCGAGGCGTTGGCGAGGCGGAGATCCTCGTGGCGCAGCACGCCGACGGCGAGCGCGTTCACGAGCGGGTTGGCCTGGTAGACGGAGTCGAACACGACCTCGCCGCCGATGTTCGGCAGCCCGAGCGAGTTCCCGTAGCCGCCGATCCCGGAGACGATGCCGTGCACGAGGCGGGCCGTGTCCGGGTGGTCGATCGCGCCGAAGCGCAGCGGGTCCATGACGGCCACGGGGCGGGCGCCCATCGAGATGATGTCGCGCACAATGCCGCCGATGCCCGTCGCCGCGCCCTGGTAGGGCTCGACGAACGAGGGGTGGTTGTGGGACTCGACCTTGAAGGTGACGGCCCAACCGTCGCCGAGGTCAGTCACACCGGCGTTCTCGCCGATGCCCACCATCATGTCCTTCTTCATCTCGTCGGTGAGCTTCTCGCCGAACTGGCGGAGGTGCACCTTCGAGGACTTGTAGGAGCAGTGCTCGCTCCACATGACCGAGTACATCGCGAGCTCGGCGGCGGTGGGGCGGCGGTCCAGGAGCTTGACGATCTCCTCGAACTCGCCTCTCTTGAGGCCCAGCTCGGCCCAGGGCAGTTCGACGTCCGGGGTCCCCGCGGCGTGCTCGACCGTGTCGATGTTGAACTTCGGCGCGGTCTGGGTTTCGTTGGGCACTGTTCTATTCCCTGCGGTCATTTCGCCTCCACGAGCTGGCTGAGGACGGACGCGAAGAAGCCGAGGCCGTCGGTGCTGTAGTGTCCGTCGGCGCCGAGCGGGCCGAAGCCGGCCTCGACGGCGTGCTCGGGGTGCGGCATGAGGCCCACCACGTTGCCCGCCGTGTTCGTGATGCCGGCGATCCCGCGGCGCGAGCCGTTCGGGTTCCAGCCGACGTACCGGAATGCGACGCGGCCCTCGGCCTCAAGCGCGTCGAGCGTCTTCTCGTCCGCGACGTACTGGCCGTCCTGGTTCTTGAGGACGATCGTGATCTCCTGGCCGGCCGCGTACTGGTTGGTCCACGCGGTGCGGTTGTTCTCGACCCGGAGCGTCTGGTCGCGGCAGATGAACTTGAGGTGGTCGTTCTTGATCATCGAACCCGGCAGGAGGTGCGCCTCGGTGAGGATCTGGAAACCGTTGCAGATCCCGAGCACGGGGAGCTTGTCGATCGAGTTGGCGGCATCGACGATCTTCGCCATGAGCGGCGCGAACCGCGCGATCGCGCCCGCGCGCAGGTAGTCGCCGTACGAGAAGCCTCCCGGGATGACGATCGCGTCCACGTCGCCCAGCGTTGTGTCGGCGTGCCAGAGCGGGACGGGGGTCGCGCCCGCGAGGCGCACGGCGCGCGCGGCGTCGCGGTCATCGAGCGTGCCGGGGAAGGTGACGACGCCGATGCGGGCGTCCGTGAGCGGCGCGTTCTCGGCCACCGCGGTGCCGCCGATGAGGGGCGTTTCGCTCATGGTCAGCGCACCTCGGCCGCGCCGGCCGCGTCCGTCTCCTCCGAGAGGACTTCCACGTTCACCACGTCTTCGATCACGGGGTTGGAGAGCATCGTCGCGGCCGCGTTGCGGGCCTGCTCGAGGATCTCCTCGGTCACCTCGCCGTCCACGGTCAGCTCGAAGCGCTTGCCCTGGCGCACGCCGCTGAAGGCCGTGAAGCCGAGCCGCGGCAGGGCCCCCACGATCGCCTTCCCCTGCGGGTCGAGAATCTCGGGTTTCGGCATGACATCGACAACGATCCGGGGCATCGAGGAGGCTCCTGTGCTTGAGGGTGAGTGAGCAAGCCACAGAAGACTCCACCAACGACGGGCGCAAGAGGGCAGGGCACTCCGCGGGCTTGCACCCCGATTCTACCCGGCGCCTCCGGAAGCCGCTGTGACAGCGGCTACTCTGTGCCCGTGACCTTCGATCCCGATACCCTCTGCCCGTGCGGCACCGGCGAGACCTACGGCGCTTGCTGCGGCCGCTTCCACGCGGGCGCGGCCGCTCCGACCGCGGACGCGCTCATGCGCTCGCGGTACAGCGCTTTTGCGCTCGCCCCGGAGCCGGGCATGGCGGAGTACCTCCTCGCGACGTGGCATCCGTCCACGCGGCCGGGCACGCTCGAACTCGACGACGGCACGCAGTGGCGACGCCTCGACGTCGTCCGCGCTGAGGCGGGCGGCCCGTTCGAGGGGGCGGGGATCGTCGAGTTCGCTGCGCACTACACGGACGACGGCGGGCTGGGAGTCCTGCGCGAGACCTCGCGTTTTGTGCGCGAGGGCGGGCGTTGGTTCTACGTCGACGCCGAGTAGCCGCTAGGGAAGCGCAGCCGCGAGGGGCGCGATCGTGTCCTTCAGGTGGTCGCGGAGCGACGCCGCTTCCGCCGCGAAGCCGCGCTGGAGCTCCACATACTCGGCCTTCCCCGCCGCAGTCTCGATGCGGATGGGGGAGTAGCCCCAGTCGGAGAGGTCGTACGGCGAAGCCTGCATGTCCATCTCGCGGATCCGCTGGGCGAGCTCGAAACAGTCCATGAGCAGCTCGCCCGGAACCGCGGGCCCGAGCTTGTACGCCCACTTGTAGAGGTCCATGTTCGCGTGGAGGCAGCCGGGCTGCTCGAGGTGCCGCTGCGTCTCGCGCGAGGGCTGGAGCTCGTTGCGGGGCGCGGCGTCCGGCGTGTAGAAGCGGAACGCGTCGAAGTGCGTGCAGCGGATCCGGTGTTCGTCGACGACGCGATCCGTGCCATCGGCGCCGAGCCGCAGCGGGAGGTATTCGTGCCGGATGCCGAACTTCTCCGAGTGGTACGCCATGGCCCACTCGTGCAGGCCGAAGCAGCCGAATTGTGCTGGCCGCTGCGCCGTCCCGCCCAGGATGACGCCGCTGAAGCGCACCGTCTCCTCGCGCTCGGCGAGGTACCCCGCGGCGTCGAGCACGACGGCGGTTGTCCCCTCCCGCACGCCCGCGGCCTCCCGCTCGGCTTCCGTGAGCGCGCGGTAATGCTTCCACCCCAGGCGCTCCGCCGCGCCGTCGCCCGTTAACGCGACGCCCGCGCCCGGGTGCCAGCGGCCCAGCTGGCCCGGCTTGAGCGTGTAGTACGTGAAGAGGAAGTCCTCGACCGGGTGCTTCCTGCGCGCGTTCCGCCGGGCGACGAACGGGTCGGCGAAGCGCGCCGCCCGCTCGGCGTGGGCCCGGGCGCGCGGGAGCCATTCGTCCTGTTGAAGGACGACGGCGGGAGCGACCGGGGCGGGCAAGGGCACCAGTCCATTATCCTCGCTCCGCACAACCGTCCCTTCGCGCAGGCTGACCGTCCGGTGAAGGCAAAACCGTCCGGCAGCAGCAGCGGTCATGCCTCTTCAGGACGGTCATGTCGCAGACGGGACGGTTATGCCCCCGAGGGACGGTTGGTCGGAAGCGCGTCATCGAGAGCGGCCGAGAAGAGCTCGCTCGCCCGGTCGAGGGCGTTCGCGAGGGCGGCCGGGTCGGCTCGGAGGCTCGCCACGATGGCATCGAGGCCCCGGAGCCCGGCCCGCTCGAGGAGCCGCTTCTCGTTCGTGACCCACTCGCCGCGCGCCGCAAGCACGCCGTGCGCCGTCATGGCCGCGGACGTGGCCAGCGCGCCGGCAAGCTCGGTGAGCTTCGCGCCCTCGACGTAGGCGTTCCGCGCGTAGGTGAGCGTCAGGTCCGCTCGCTCGCGCCACACGGGCGGGGCCGTCTCGCGAAGCCGCGGCGGGTACTCGGGACGCGGCATGGTGCCGCGCAGCACGCGGTTGACCGCGAGCTCGGCGACGACGAGGTAACTCGGGATCCCTGCGAGATGGAACAGGAGCGGTTCGATGCGGAATCGCCCGGTCCGCGCCTCCGCGAACTCGTGCTCGACGGCGTCAGCGTCGCGGTAGTGGACGTCCGCCCGGCGGCCGTCGATCTCGAGCCATGCGCCCCCGTTGAAGACCCCGCCGCCCCAGCCGCCGATCTCGGAGACCGTCCCTGGCCACCCGACGGCCCGCAACGCGTCGGGGTCGAAGCTCCCGCGGTAGTAGACGGCGAAGTCCCAGTCGCTCGCCGCGGTGTGCGTGCCCGCCGCCCGCGAGCCGCCAAGTGACACGGCAACGACGTTCGGGAGCGCCGCGAGATGATCGGCCACATGGTCAACGAAGGCGGAATCGTCCACGGACCCACCCTACGGCGCCTCAGGTCACGTGCGGATGAGCGTCCGGAGAAGCTTGCTCACTACCGACAGGGACGCGATGTCAACCTCTCCGGGCTTCGTCACCTCGGCGAGCGTGTCCTTGATCCGGGCAAGCTGCTCGTGGTGTCCGCGTTCCCACTCGACGATCCGCTCGATCGGATCGGCGAACAGCAGGTCGCCGCGCGGGGCCTGCTTGAGCCCTGTGGTCTGCAGGACCGCAACGGTGATGTCAGCGACCACAGCGTACACGTCGTTGCGCAGCGCCGCACGGGCGAGCGCTTCCCACCGGCTGTGCCGCGGCAGATCGGTGACCCGGAGGAGAAGCCGGGCGGCGTCGATCCTGTAGAAGACGGCCCAGTAGAGGTCCGCGATCCGTTCGATCGGCTCGTCGACCTGCTCGGAGATGAGCGAGATGTCCAGCAGCCCGAAGCTCTCGAGCATGTCGGCCGCGCGGCGACCCAGGTCGCGCGGGAGCCCCACGCTGTCCCAGTGCGCAAGGCGTCCGTGCACTCGGTCGGCGTCTTCGCCGCGGAGATAATCCGCCGTCGATGTGCGCAGCAGCTCGAGGGTGGGCAGGATCCTGCCGAGGGCCTGGCCGAGCGGTTGGTCACGGTGGTCGTGCGTGACGTACCAGCGGGTTGCGCGGTCGATGATCCGACGCATGTGGACGGCGAGCTCGGCGGCGTGTTCGCTGGGGAACTCGGGCGGGAGCTGGGCAATCCCGTCCGCGAATCCCTGCAGGTCATAGGCCTCTCGGATTGCCACGAAGCCGCGGGCGATCGCTGCGGCCGTTGCGGTGGTCTCCTCGACGGTACGGAAGGCGAACGTGATTCCGCCGAGGTTGATCATGTCGTTGGCGAGCAGCGTGGAGATGATCTGCCGCCGCAGCGGGTGCTCCCGGATCTCCGATCCGAAGCGTTCGACCACGCGAGGCGGGAAGTAGCTTTGGAGGACCCGATCGAACCACGGGTCGTCCGCGACGTCGCTCTCGCTTAGCTCCTCGGCGAGTTCGATCTTGGCGTACGCGGCCAGGACAGACAGCTCGGGCGCGGTGAGCCCGTTGCCCGCCGCGAGCCGGGAGTGCAGTTCGGCTGTCGTCGGCAGCGCCTCGAGAGAGCGATCGAGTTCGGTGGCGTTCTCTAGCCAGTCCAGGGTCCGTTCGAAGCCCGGGCTCCAGTTCAGGACGAGCGTCCGCTCGTTGCGGAGCAGGACGTTCTGATCCCGGTTGTTCTTGAGGACCAGACGGACCACGCCGTCGCCGAGGGAGCGAAGGAACTCGGTGCGCTCGCTCGCGGGCAGCTGTCCCGTCGCGATCATGCGGTCGATGAAGATCTTGATGTTGACCTCGTGGTCCGAGCAGTCGACCCCGGCGGAGTTGTCGATCGCGTCGGTGTTGAGAAGGACGCCGTTGAGGGCGGCTTCGACCCGGCCCCGTTGCGTCATCCCGAGGTTGCCGCCTTCGACGACGATCCTGGCCCGAAGCTCGTTGGCGTTGACCCGGACCGAGTCGTCGGCTTTGTCGCCGACCTCCCGGTTGGATTCCGTCGAGGCCTTGACGTACGTGCCGATCCCGCCGTTGTACATGAGATCCACCGGGGCGCGCAGGATGGCCTGGATGAGCTCGGGCGGCGTCAGCGCCGCCGTCGTCGGCGGAAGGGCGAGCGCCCTCCGGACGTGCGGGGTCACGGGAACGGACTTCGCGGTGCGCGGATAGACCCCGCCGCCCGGACTGAGCAGCGCGGGGCTGTAGTCCGCCCAGGAGGACCGGGGCAGCTCGAAGAGGCGGCGGCGCTCGGCGAGCGAGGAGGCCGGGTCGGGGCTGGGGTCGAGGAAGATGTGCCGGTGGTCGAACGCGGCGACGAGCCGGATGTGCTCGGAGAGGAGCATGCCGTTGCCGAATACGTCCCCGCTCATATCGCCGATGCCCGCTACCGTGAAGTCCTCGCGCTGGCAGTCGACGCCCAGATCGCGGAAGTGTTCCTTGACGGACTCCCACGCGCCGCGGGCAGTGATGCCCAGCTTCTTGTGGTCGTAGCCAGCCGAGCCACCGGACGCGAACGCGTCGCCGAGCTAGAAGCCGTACTCGTTCGCCACCTCGTTCGCTACATCGGAGAGCGCCGCGGTGCCCTTGTCGGCCGCGACGACGAGGTAATAGTCGTCGTCGTCATGTCTCACCACACCCGGCGGCGGGATGACGCGTCCCACCGAGCCGCGGGAACGCACGTCCGGAGGGGTCACATCGTCCGGGAGGGCAAGGTTGTCCGTGAGGTCGAGCAGCCCGCGGAGGAAGTCCCGGTAGGCCTCGATGCCCTCGGCCAACCAAGCCGCCCGGTCAGCGTCAGGGTCGGGGAGCCGCTTGGGGAAGAAGCCGCCCTTCGCCCCGGTCGGGACGATCACGGAGTTCTTCACGATCTGCGCCTTGGCGAGCCCCAGGACCTCCGTGCGGAAGTCCTCCCTCCGATCCGACCATCTCAGGCCGCCGCGCGCCACAGGCCCGAACCGCAAGTGCACTCCTTCCACCCGCGGCGAATAGACCCAGATCTCGAACCGCGGCCGGGGTTGGGGCGCACTCCGGAGGTGGGAGGGCTGGAGCTTGAAACTCAGATAGGGCTGGCCGCGGTAGAAGTTGGTTCGCGTGGTGGCCTCGATGAGGTTGAGGAACGTCCGGAGCAGCCGATCCGCGTCCAGTGACGCGACCGCGTCGATGGCCTCGATCGTCGCGGCACGTGCGGCCGCGGTGCCGCCGAGCCGGTGGGCGGCGGGCAGCCCAGGGTCGAACCGCGCGTGGAACAGGCCGAGGAGCGCGTGGGTCGCGGTGCCGTTGGCCAGGAGCGCGTCTGCGATGAAGTCGTACGAGTTCGTGGTGCCGAGCTGCAGCAGGTACTTCGCATAGGCCCGGAGGATCGCGACCTGCCGCCAGCCCACGCCTTCCCGGAGGACCAGTGCGTCGAAACGGTCTGATTCCGAGTCCCCACGCATGGCTGCGCCGAAGGCGTCCGAGAGGAGGGAGCTGGTGTCCACCGGATCCACGCCGGTCGGATACCTCACGTCCAGCTCGTACAGGAACAAGGGCTGGTCGGCGCCGCGCACAAGGTCGAACGGGCGTTCGTTCAGCACTTCGAGGCCCAGGTTGTGGAAGACCGGCAGGATCTGGGTCAGCGTCCGCGGTCCCGTGAGATAGAGCCGGACTCGCGCCTCGCGGGGCGCTGCGGCCGCGCCAGCGCCGGCCGAAACGGTCAGCAGAGGGTCGGACAAGGGGCGCCCGCCCGCGCCGTCGAGGTCGAAGCGCTCGAACTGCCTGATGTCCTCGAGCGCGTCGTCGACGCTGACCTCGGCCTGATAGCTCGCGGGGAACGCGCCCGACCACAGGGCAGTCAGCCGGGCGGCCCTCGACGGCCAGCGACTCCGGATGGCATCGGAAAGCCCCTCCGTCCACGTCCTCGTGGTCTCGAGGAGGCGCCGTTCGAGTTCGGTGGCGTCGAGGGCTTCGAGGAACGCGTCGGGGGGAAGCAGCACGCGGCAGGAAACGCGGGCCATGGGTTGGCTCACGCGAACGTCGAACTCGATCGAGGTGGCCCGCAGCGCTTGCTTGAGCTCCCGCTCGATCCGCAGGCCCACTGCCGTGGTGTAGCGGTGCCGGGGAAGGAAGAAGAGGGCGGTGAGGAAATGTCCCCGCGGGTCTTGGCGCAGGAACAGTCGCGTCTGCCGCCGCTCCTGGAGCCGGACGATCTCTCCCGCGAGCCGCGTGAGTTCGTCGATCTCAAGGTGGAACAGCTCGCTGAGCGGAAGCGATTCGAGGGCCGCCGCGAGCTCCGTGGCCTCATGGGATGCCCGGGGGATACCGAGCTGCGACTGGACCGCGGCCACCTCGTCCCGGATCACCGGAATGCGCCGTAGCGACGGTCCGGCGGCCCCGGGAGTCAGCAAGCCCACGAAGCAGCGCTCCCCTGTCGCGGTTCCCGCGTCGTTGAAGGTGCTGAGCCGGACTTCCTCCAGGTAGGCGTTCCGCTCCACCGAGGAGCGGAGACCGGACGTGACGAAGGTCAGGACCCGTTCGGACCGCGGCGCCGGGGTCGCGCCGTCAGGCAGCCTATGGCGGCGGAGCAGGCCCAGCCCCGAGCCCGGGCGCCGTGTGAGAATTACCCGGCCCTCCGCCGTCGTCCGTTCGTAGTCGCACGCGCCCAACACGAGGAAGTTGCCGCCCTCGAGCCACCGCAGCAACTCCGCGAGTTCCGCGGCAGGCGGGACGCACCCGTCGGGGAACGCGCTCACGTTCTTGACGGTCGCGGCCATTCGGGCGTGCAGCGCGCCTTCGTCCCCGGCGGCGTCTCGGACGTCGGCGAGGACCTTCTGCAGTCGGGCCTCAAGCCGATGGGCACCGGACTCGTCTGCCAGCCGACTGGTCTCCGCCGCGATCCAGATCTCCGTCGCGGCGGCCGCAGCAGAGTCGGCGGCCGAGCCGGTGCCGGTGCGGGCGCCGGAGCCCGTCACAGGGCCGGACTCCGTGCCCCCGGCGGCGGCGCCCAGTCCCGAGCGCCGGGGACCGTGGCGGACCTCGAGGAGCCCGTGCGTCGACGGATCGCGCCGCACCGTGAACGTGGGGTGGACGAGCAGTCGGATCGGAGCGCCCCCGTGCGTGAGCTCCGCGGTGACCGAGCGGAGCGTGTGGGGCAGGTCATCGGTGACCACGAGCACCAATCCGGCGTCCCGCTCGTTGACTACGGCGACCCGGGAGGTCCCCGGCGGGCGCACCCGCGCGAGATCGAGGTGCTCACGCGCCCTGAGTTCGAGGGTCGCAACGCTGTAGTCGTGGAGGTCCTCGGCGGCCACGTGCTCGTAGTAGTCGGCGAGGAACGCGTCGTCCTTCTCCAGCGGGCCGCTCGCCCGCGAGCCCTCCGTTGGCACGGTGTCACGTGGCATGCCCTTGCGCCTCCGGCACGCGAATCCGCGCCCAGCTTGGCTCCGGGGCCTGGCTCGTCGCGCCTCATTTCATGATGGCTTCCGCGCTGTGCGTCGTCCAGAGGAGACAGGACCTCCGTCCGTCGTCGCCGCCCGCCGCGGGACCTACCATTGCCGCATGAGGCGCGCACTCGTGCTCGGATCGGGTGGCTACACCGGTCTGGCATGGGAGACCGGGGTGCTGTCGGGGCTTGCTGCCGAAGGCGAGGACATCGCGTCGTGGGATCTCGTCCTCGGCTCGTCCGCTGGTGCCTACGTCGGAGCGCGGCTCCTGGCCGGGCGCATCGAGGAAACCTACAGGGAGCTGGCCGCGCTCGATGTCCCCACCGAACGCGCGGCCGTCTCGGCGGGCTTCCAGAACAGCCTTGCCGCGCTGCTTGCCATCCCGGGGCCAGGTGGACGCATCGCGGCCACGGTCTGGACGCTCGGCGCGGCAGCGCGTCGGCTTGCGGTTGCGGCCCGCCGCGGCGGGCTTCCGAGTCTCGAGACTGCGGCGGCGGCCCTCTACCGATTCGTCCGCGGGGAGTCGCTTTCCTCGGCTGAGCTGCGTCAGCTTGCCGCCGCCGTCGTCGGTCAGCGTGCGGAAGCCGTTCCGCATTTCGAGGCCTACTGGGCGGGCCGGCTCGCGCCCGACGACGAGTGGCCGGCCGGGCATTTGAGGATCGTCGCCATCGATGGTCTGACGGGGATGAGGCACGCTTTCGAATCGGCCAACGGTGCGCCGCTATCGCGGGCCGTCGCGGCAAGCACGGCGATCCCGGGGATCGTCGGCGCCATCGAGATCGGTGGGCGCGAATACTTCGACCCGGGGACCTTGGACACGACGAGCGCCGACTTCGCCTCGGGTTATGACGAGGTCCTGATCATCGCGCCGGATCACCGGCTCGGGGAGCTTGAACGCAGCGCCGCGGGGCTCAGGTCCGGGGGCTCGCGAGTGACCGTCATCGAGCCGAGCGACCGCGCGGTGTTCGGCGAGCGAATCCAGCACCTGAACGTGGGGCGGGTCCCGGCGTCGGCGCGGATGGGTCGGCGCGACGGGCTTGCGGCCGGAGCCTGAGCCCTGCGCCCTAGGCCCCACGACCTGCGCCCCACGCCGTACAGTCACAGCGCGTCGACCGTCCGGCTGGCCTGCGCTGCGGCGATGAGCGTCATCATGGATCGATGCAGCTCCTGGGCGTCCTCGCGCGAGATGTTGAGCCGCTCCATCATGGTCACGGGCACGGCGAGGGCCCGGTTCCGCAGCTCGCGCCCGGCCGGGGTCAGCGCGACGTCAAGCGCCCGCTCGTTCCCCGCCTGCCGGGAGCGGGTCACGAGCCCGCCCTCCTCGAGCCGCTTGAGCACCGGCGTGACGGTCGCGGGCTCGAGCAGGAGCGCGTCGCTGATGTCGCGAACCGTGCGCGGGCTCCGCTCCCACAGGGCGAGCATCACGAGGTACTGCGGGTGCGTCAGGCCCATGGGCTCGAGCACGGGCCGGTACGCCGCGACGACGCTCCTGCTCGCGACGCTGAGGGCGAAGCACAGCTGCCGCTCGAGGAGCAGATCGTCGGTGGTGGTGTCGGTCTCGCTGGTCTTCATGCAGACTCCATTAATTAGTGCACTAACAATGAGGGTACTATGAGGTCAGTACCCGCTGCGGTCGCCCCCAATCAGGAGAGGACAAGGGCATGGCTCAGGAGAACTTCGCCCAACGGTTCATGCGCACCACCGGCCGCCTTCGCGCCGTCTTCGGTCCCGCCCACCGTGGCACCACCGACGGCGAGATGACGCCCGAGAACAAGGCCCTCCTCGCCCAGCGCGAGGCCGAGGCGCAGCAATGGGAGACCGTGACGCGGCCTGACGGCAGCACCTACGTGGTCCCGAAGGACCCCACCGACCGCTCCCTGCGCTGAGCCGCAGAGCCGAAAAGGCCCGCGTCCGGCCTGAGGCCTGCGTCACACCCGGCGTAAAATGGCGCAAGCGGGAGGGGGTGATGACATGCCCGATTCGCAGAAGCAGCCTCAGGATCCGAAGGAGACCGAGGGCCGGGACGAACACCGGCTGCTCGGCAAGTTCATGCACGCGGCCGAGCACGCGGCGGCGATCTGGGGACCCGCGTCCCATGGCGACACCGAGGCGCCCGTGGTCCACAAGCACGACGCCTTCGAGCAGGCGTCCGAGGACGAACTGAGCACCTTCGAGGTCGTGACCGACTCGGAGGGCCACCACTACGCGGTCCGGAAGGACGAGGCCTCGGGTCCCGAGCGCGGCCGCGGGCCCAGCACCAAGCGCCGTTAGCTCACCACAGCGACGTCAGACGGACGACGGCGGGTGCGCACCCGCCGTCGTCCGTTTTGCGCGGCGCGCCCGGGCGCGCCCGGGCCGCGCGGACAGGGGTCAGCGGCCGGTGCCGCCGTACACCGTGGCCTCGACCTCCGCGTCGAGGTTGAACGCCGTGTGGATCGCGCGGACGGCCGCGTCGAGGAGGTCGGCGCGGGTCACCACGGAGATGCGGATCTCCGACGTCGAGATCATGTCGATGTTGATGCCCGCGTCGGAGAGCGCTTTGAAGAACGTGGCCGAGACGCCCGGGTGGGAGCGCATGCCCGCGCCGATGAGCGAGAGCTTGCCGATCTCGGCGTTGTACTCGATGTCCTCGAAGCCGATCTCCGCCTGCGCGGCCTTGAGCGCGTTCAGCGCGGCGGCGCCCTCGACGATCGGGAGCGTGAAGGAGATGTCCGTCTTGCCGCGGCCGAACGTCGAGACGTTCTGGACGATCATGTCGATGTTCGAGTTCGCCTTCGCGATGACCTGGAAGATCGCGGCCGCCTTGCCCGGGATGTCGGGGACGCCGACCACGGTGACCTTGGCCTCGGAGCGGTCGTGCGCGACGCCGGAGATGATGGGCTGTTCCAAGGCGACTCCCTCGTTGATCGTGATCTTGTCTTCCGGGGCGGGCAGGACCCACGTCCCCTCGTGGTGGCTGAACGAGGACCGCACGTGCAGCGGCACCCCGAAGCGGCGCGCGTACTCGACGCAGCGCAGGTGGAGGATCTTCGCGCCGGACGCCGCGAGCTCGAGCATCTCCTCGCTCGAGATCGTCTCGATCTTCCGCGCCGACGGAACCACGCGGGGATCGGCCGTGTAGACGCCGTCCACATCCGTGTAGATCTCGCACACGTCCGCGTCGAGCGCCGCGGCGAGCGCGACCGCCGTCGTGTCCGAGCCGCCGCGGCCCAGCGTCGTGATGTCGTGGCTCTCGTGGCTCACGCCCTGGAAGCCCGCGACGATCGCGATGTTGCCCTTGTCGAGCGACGTGCGGATGCGGTGCGGATCGACCTCGATGATACGGGCCTTGCCGTGCGTCCCGTCGGTGATCATGCCGGCCTGCGAGCCCGTGAACGACTGCGCCTTGTGGCCGAGCTCGTCGATGGCCATCGCGAGGAGGGCCATGGACATGCGCTCGCCCGCCGAGAGGAGCATGTCCATCTCGCGGGCCGGGGCGTTGTCGGTGATCTGCGCCGCGAGGTCCAGGAGCTCGTCGGTCGTGTCGCCCATCGCGGAGACCACGACGACGACCTCGTGGCCGGCCTCGTGGTAGTCCACAACGCGCTGCGCAACCCGCTTGACGCCCGCGGCGTCCGCGACGGACGAACCGCCGAACTTCTGGACGACGAGTTGCTTGGCGGGCAGCACGGGAGGAAGCGACATACGGGCACACTCACTGGACGTAGGGATCGCGGAGATTCGCGCAACATTCTATCGGCACGCCCTGTTGGAGCTTCACAGTGTGACGGCTAGCCTGAGCACATCGTGCGCTGGGCGGGGGGCCCGCGCCGTTCACGTCTGGGAGTGGACTCATGGGGGATGTTCGGGGGATCCAAGCGACGGGTCTCGTGCGAAGCTTTGGCTCGGTCAACGCCGTGGCCGGCATGGACTTCGCGGCGCAGCCGGGCCAGGTGACGGCGCTCGTCGGGCCGAACGGCGCCGGCAAGACCACGCTCATGCTCATGCTCGCGTCGTTGCTCGCCCCGCATGCGGGCCAGATCCGGATCGACGGCTTCGATCCCGCCACTGAGCGCGACGAGGTGCGGCGGCGGGTCGGGTGGATGCCGGACACGCTCGGCGTGTGGGAGTCGCTCACGGCGCGGGAGATCCTCACCCAGATGGGACGCTTCTACCGCCTGACCGGCCGGGACGCGGCCGCACGGGCGGATGAGCTCCTCGCGCTTGTCCGGCTCGAGAACCTCGCCGACCAGCCGGCGCGCGTGCTCTCGCGCGGGCAGCAGCAGCGGCTCAGCCTGGCCCGCTCCCTCATCCACCGCCCCACGACGCTCCTCCTCGACGAGCCGGCGGCGGGCCTTGACCCCTCGTCGCGGATCGAGCTGCGGCGGCTCGTGCGCGAGTTCGCTGCGGAGGGCTCCACGGTCGTCGTCTCCTCGCACGTGCTGAGCGAGCTCGACGAGATCGCTGACGCGGTCGTGTTCGTGAGCGGCGGCCGCACTGTCCGTTCCCAACTCGTCGATGGGCCGCCTGGAGGGCGCCGCTACGCGCTCGAGGCCCTCGATCTCGGCGCGGCCCGCGCCCGGCTCGGCGAGATCGGCGTCGCGTGCGCCGAGGAGGCGGGAAGGCGGCCTCGCCTGAGCGTCGTGGTGGCCTCCGAGGACGACGCCGCGCGCCTCCTGCGCGACCTCGTCACCTCGGGCGTCGCGGTCACGGCGTTTGCCCCGGCTGGCGGGGCGATTGAGGAAGCCTACGTGGATCTGGGGGTTGGCGGACCGTGAGCAGTCATGAGGAACTCGCCGTGCCGGGCCCGAGGCCGGTTCTCCGGCCGCGGTCGGCCCGGGAACGCACGACGGCGGCGCTCGCCTGGGTGCGCGGCGCCTGGGACGTCGTGGTCCTCGAGGCGAAGCAGCGGCTCCGCGCTCGTGGCTGGTACATCATGCTCGCGATCTGGTTCGCGCTCATCGCGATCGTGACGGCGTTGACGTGGGCGGCGTGGGAGGCCCAGCACGCGGCGACGAGAGGCTACGCCAGCTCCACGGGCTACGGCACGGTCCAGGCCGGGCCGGGGGTCATGATCTTCGAGGTCGTGCTCGCGTTCGTCCTCTTCCTCGCGCTCGTCGTCTCGCCGGCGCTCTCGGCCAACGCGGTCAACGGCGATCGCGCGCAGGGCACGTTGGCCGTTCTCCAGACCACCCTTCTGACGCCCGGGCAGATCCTCGCCGGGAAGCTCGTGGCGGCGTGGCTCGCGGCGCTGGCCTTCCTCGTCGCGGCCTCGCCGTTCCTCATCATCGGCGTCGTGGCGGGCGGGCTCTCGCCCGGTTATGTCGCGGTCTCGCTCCTCATGCTGGCCACCGAGCTCGCTGTCGTGAGTGCCATTGGCACGGCCCTCTCGGCGCTCGCTGGCCGGCCCGTCTTCTCGATCGTCGTGACGTATCTCGTGGTCGCGATGCTGTGCGTCGGGACGGTGATCGCGTTCGCCTTCGGCTCGGTGCTCTCGCGCGGAACGGTGCAGGCCAACACGCCGTCCTATCAGGTCCCGGCAGCGCGCCTGCAGACGCCCGATCCCTCCGCGTCGACGGCGACGGGCCCTTCCCTTGCGCCGTCGCCCGGGTACTCGAGCAATCTCAAGGTGACGCCCGCGCCGTCGGCTGTTGGTGGGCCCACGTACACGTGCATCGGCAGCCTCCACGATCAGCCGGCCCTCCGCACCGAACGCGTCGCGTGGATCCTGTCGATGAACCCGTTCCTCGTCGTCGCCGACGCGATTCCGTACCCCGATCGATCACAGACCACGGTCCCGTATGCGCAGGGCGCGATCGAGGCGGGGAGCCAAGCGGCACGGGCCGCCGTCGCGGGGCCCGAGTCGACCACCGCGTGCGCGAACGGCCAGCCGAGGCCCACCTACCTCAGCCAGCGAGCGCCTCTGTGGCCCCTTGGCCTCGGCCTCCAGATCGTCCTCGCGGGCGCGCTCCTGTGGGGCGCGCGGCGGGCGCTCGTCACGCCCGCCCGCCGCCTCGCGAAGGGGACCCGGGTCGCCTGACCCGGGCCCCGCCGTCGTCAGCTCACGAGCTGCGGGTAGTGGCGACGCGCGGTCTCCGGGTGGGCGCGGAGCCAACCCTTGAGCACGTTGGCACCGTAGGAGGCGAGCATGGGGTTGCTCGGGTCGTCGGAGACGCCCCGGGCCTCGGCGGCGAGCTCGGCCGGGAGCTGGACCTTGTCGATCACGGCGTCGAGCCGCGGCGACCAGAAGAACGGCACCGAATAGCGGTCCACGCCGGCGGGCGGGGCCGTGACGCGGTGGATGGTCGCCATGAGGTAGCCGTCGGTGGCGACCTCGAGCATCTCGCCGAGGTTCACCACGAGCGCTCCAGGAGTCGGCGGGACGTCGATCCACTCGGTCTGGCCGTACGGCTTGACCTCGAGGCCGCCCACGGAGTCCTGGAGGAGGAGCGTCACGAAGCCGTAGTCCGCGTGGGAGCCCACGCCCTGCTTGCCGGCCTCGGGGACCACCCCGCCGCCCACGTAGTGCACGAGCTTCCCCATCCACGCCGGCGTGCCGGCGAACGCGTGGTCGAAGTGGTTCTCGGGGAGCCCGATCGCCACGGAGATCGCGGAGAGGAGCTCCGCCCCGACGAGGGACATGAGCTCGGCCCAGTCCATCGCAGCCTTCTCGAGCTCCGGGAAGGCCGCCGGCCACTGGTTGTGGCCTTGGAGGCCGAGGTAGGGCTGGCCTG
Organism: Sinomonas sp. P47F7; assembly: GCF_049332655.1. Lineage (GTDB taxonomy): Bacteria > Actinomycetota > Actinomycetes > Actinomycetales > Micrococcaceae > Sinomonas. Next base: position 619,911 of record NZ_CP186327.1, read on the forward strand.
CCGGGACGGTGTCGAGCGGTTCGCGGTCGGGCCCGTAGTCGATCTGCTCGCGCGAGTCGGCGCGGCCCTGCGTGACCTCCTTGCCGAGCCGCGTATAGCCGCGGAACTGGGCGGAGGTGCGGTTGTCGAGGGCCAGACGGTCCTCGAGCGGGAGGCGGAAGAACTCAGCGACGGTGTCGAGGAGCTCCTGGTCCTGCCCCGGCCGGCCGCCGTAGCCGACCACCTGGAAGAAGCCGACGTTGTGGGCGGCGTCGCGCAGGGCGTCGAGGAACTCGGGGGTGAACTTGCCTGCGCTGTCCCTCGCGGTGGCGAGGTCCAGGACGGGGACCGATGTGCGTGGTGTGCTCATACCTCCAGCATGCTCCGGCTGCGCGCCGGAGCGTAACGTTCCGTCACAACGTCAGCCGATCGCGCTGCGGCGGCCCTCGAACGCGCGGCCCAGCGTGATCTCGTCCGCGTATTCGAGGTCGCCGCCCACCGGCAGGCCTGACGCAAGGCGCGTGACCTTGATGCCGATGCTCTGCAGCATCCGCGCGAGATATGTCGACGTGGCCTCGCCCTCGAGGTTCGGGTTGGTCGCGATGATGACCTCGGTGACGGCGTCGTCGTTGAGCCGGCCCAGGAGCTCGCGGATGCGCAGCTGGTCCGGGCCGATCCCCGCGATGGGGTTGATGGCCCCGCCGAGCACGTGGTACCGGCCGCGGTAAGCGCGCGTGCGCTCGACCGCGAGGACGTCCTTCGACTCCTCGACCACGCAGATCACGCTCGGGTCGCGCCGCGTGTCGCGGCAGATCGAGCAGGTCTCCTGCTCCGTGACGTTGCCGCAGATCTGGCAGAACTTGACGCGCTCCTTGACGGCGGTGATCGCGGCGACGAGTCGCTTCATATCGTCCGCGTCCGCCTCGAGGATGTGGAATGCGAGCCGCTGAGCCGACTTCGGTCCGATGCCGGGGAGTCTTCCGAGCTCGTCGATCAGGTCTTGGACTGCGCCTTCATACACCCCACCACGCTACCGCCTGCGGGGCGTTCTGACGTGGCACAGCGCCGTCAGCGGGGCGGGATGACCGTGCCGTCGTGGCTGCGTTCCTCGACGAGCTTGCCACCGAGGATGCGTTCGACCGCGGCTCGGCCGAACAGCCCCGACGCCTCGACCGTCTCGTCGTCCGCGCTCGGGATGTCCTCGACCACAGGGCGCGCCTGTGCGGGTTCCGGGGTGCTAGCCCGCCGGATCGCGGGCCCGCGATCCTGGGCGGCGCGCTGCGAGAGCCGCTGGTACATGCTGAGCGGCTTGCCACCGCCGGCCGCGGGGCCCGGCTCGCGCTCGGGCGCGGGCTGGGCGGGGGCCTGTGCTGGCCGTTGCGCGGGCGCCTGGGCTGTGGCGGGCGCGTACGACGGCGACGGCGGCTCCGGCGCCTGGGTCGCCTCTGGGCGGGGCGAGGGTTGTTCGGGCCCCGAGGTGTTCGGCTCCGAGCCGACCGACCAGACGCCGGGCGCGGATTCGCGGGCGTAAGTCCACGGATCGTTGGACGGCTTGCCCGAGGCGGACTTGTCGGAGGGGGACTTGCCCGAGGCGGGCTTGTCGGAGGCGGGCTTATCGGGGCCGGACTTACCGCGCCAGCCCTCGTCCTCGGGGAGCGGTTCGTCCCAGTCGGCGGGCGGCTCGTCGTCGGCGAAGGGGATATCGCCATACGGGTCCGAGGGTCCCATGCTGACGGATGCGGCCCGGTCCGGCTCCGGCGCCGTGGGCACTGTCGCGGGAGTGGCCGGCCTGGGTTCCGCGCGCGCCGCCTCTGGCGCCGTGGGCTGTGTCGAGGGAGTCGGGGGATTGGATTCCGCGGGCGCTTGCTCCGGGGCCGCGGGCACTGGCTTGGGTTCCGCCGGCGCTGGCTTGGGTCCCGCAAGCGTGTGGTGTTTCGATGTCGACGGGGTCGGCGCGGGTTGCTGCCGTGTTGACTGCTCCGGCTCGGACGGTGCGGGTGCGGAGGCGAGCCCCCACGCGATGTCCGCCGCGGATGGCGCAGGAGCCTCTTGCTGCGGCTCCGGGGTAGGGCTGGCTAGGGGCTCCGGGCTGGCTAGGGGCTCCGGGCTGGCTAGGGGCACCGGGCTGGCTACCGGCTCCGAGTCGGCTGGCGCGGACGTTGGGGGCTGGGCAGCCCTGTTTTCGGGCGCGGAAGGACGCTGGGGCGGGTCAGCCGGCGCTTTTGGGCTGGCCTCAGCCCCCCTCGCCGCGGCCGGTGAGGGGCCGTTGCCGCCCATCGTCGAGTCGATCTGCACGTCGGTGCCAAGTACCTGCTGGATCGCCCGCCGGACGTTGTCCGAGTGGTCGCCGCGCGAGAACGAGCCCGCCGAGCCCGAGTTCGCGAACGCGAGCGTGAGGGTCCGGCCGTCGAAGCCTGCGACGTTCGCGTTCTGGCTCACGAGGATCCACGTGAGGCGCTTGATGCTCGTGAGGGCCTCGAGGATCTCGGGCCACGCCCGGCGGAACATCTCGACGCTCCCGGCCCCGCCGGAGCTTCCGCTGGCGGGTGCAGGCGGCGCGGGTGCCGGCGCGTCGGGGGCCGGAGCCGGGGCCGGGGCCGGGGCCGCGGCCGGAACCTGGTCGGCCGGCACCTGGTCTGGCGAGCCCGGATGTCCGGGAACCGGCTCGGCCGGGGCCACTGGGGCGGGAGCGTGCTCCGCGGCCGGAGGCTCGGATCTCGGCGCCGCCTGAGGAGACTTCGGCTCTGCGGCGGCAGGAGCCGCAGGAGCCTCGGCGGCCCCCGTCGCCCGTGAGCCCTCAGTCGCCCGAGTGGCCTCCGGCGTCGAGGGCTCGGCCGGCGCGGAAGCGGGAGCGAGGGTGCCCGTGGCGCCCGCCCCGCCAGTCTCGCCGAACGCGAGGCGCCGCTCGAGCCGGTCGAGGCGCGCAGCGAGGCCCTGGTCGCCGTCGGCCGCGGGAAGCATGAGGCGCGCGCACAGGAGCTCGAGGTGGAGCCGGGGCGACGTCGCGCCGGTCATCTCGTTGAACGCGGCGTTCGTGACGTCGGCGGCGCGCGAGAGCTCGAACGCGCCGATCGACTGCGCCTGGGTGCGCATGCGGGCGAGCTGGTCGGCGGGCACGCCGCGCAGGATCGACTCGGCCGCGTCGGGCAGCGAGCGCACGATGATGAGGTCCCGAAATCGCTCGAGGAGGTCCTCGACGAAGCGCCGCGGATCGTGCCCCGTCTGGATGACGCGGTCCACGGCCCGGAACACCGTGGCCGAATCGCCCGCGGCCACGGCGTCCACGACGTCGTCGAGGAGCGCCGCGTGCGTGTAGCCGAGCAGCGCGACGGCGAGCTCGTAGTCGATCCCTCCGGTCCCCGCGCCGGCCATGAGCTGGTCCAGCACCGAGAGCGAGTCGCGCACGGATCCGCCGCCGGCGCGCACCACGAGCGAGAGGACGCCGGGCTCGACCGGCACATGCTCCGCCGCGCACAGCTGCTCGAGATACGCCATGAGCGGCTCGGGCGGCACGAGACGGAACGGGTAGTGGTGGGTGCGCGAACGGATCGTACCGATGACCTTGTCCGGCTCGGTCGTCGCGAAGATGAACTTGATGTGCTCCGGCGGCTCCTCGACGATCTTGAGGAGCGCGTTGAAGCCCGCCGACGTGACCATGTGGGCCTCGTCGATGATGAAGATCTTGTAGCGGTCGCGCACGGGGGCGAACGTCGCGCGCTCGCGGAGGTCCCGCGCGTCGTCCACGCCGCCGTGGCTCGCGGCGTCGATTTCGATGACGTCAAGCGAGCCGGCGCCGCCGCGCGCGAGCTCAACACAGCTGGGGCACACACCGCACGGTTCGGGCGTCGGGCCCTTTTCACAGTTGAGGCAGCGCGCGAGGATGCGGGCGGACGTCGTTTTGCCGCAGCCGCGCGGCCCGGAGAAGAGGTAGGCGTGGTTGACGCGGTCCTTCCGGAGCGCGGTCATGAGCGGCTCGGTGACATGCTCCTGCCCGATCACGTCCTGGAACGTGTCCGGCCGATACCGGCGATAGAGGGCAGTCGGAGAACTCACAGAGAAACCCTACCAATCCGGACCGACACCCAATGCGGGTTATCCACAGGTATGAAAAGGCCCCTCATGCACCCGCCAGAGCCCACCTACCCTTGCTACCTTCCGGTCCTGGGGGAGTTCAGCAGGATGACGCCACATGAGGGGCTGGATTCCATCTTAGCGGAGTTCGTTGGATGGCTCGAACCGGGAGGTCAGCTCCCGGAGGTCGCGCTCGGGCTCGGCGTGGTGCTCGGGCTCGGAGCCGGCGTGGTGGACTTCGGCTTCACGGGCGCCTTCTGGATGGCCTCCGCGAGCTTCTGGATTCCGGCGCCGTACGTCCCGTCGAGCGCGCGGTCCTTGATCGCGCGGGCGTCGGCGGCCTCTTGCGCCGAGGGTGCACCCGCGAGCGTCCAGAGGTCCTGGCGCAGCTTCTCCGGCAGCTTGCGGAACGCGCCCGGGTAGCGGTTGATGAGCGCCCGGGCCGCGGTCTGCGCGTGCTCGCCGTACGTGCCCTGCCCGTCCTGGCGGATCATGACCGCGAGCGCGCGCCGGAGCGCGGTTCGCGCCGGGTGCTTCGCGGCGGTGGACGCGGACGACGACGGCGAGGGAGTCGCCGCCGCGGCCGGCACCACGAACGCGGCTGGCTGGGCGACGTCGGCCTGGGCCGGGTTGCCTTCGGCCGCGGCGACGTCCGCGCTGAGCTCGTCGAGCGAGGTCAGGCTCGCAAGCGATTCGTCGCTCCCGGCCGTGTCCGCCGCAGCGCTCGCGGGCGCCTGCGTGCCCTGCGACTCGAGGGCGACGGCGATGCCCCCGCCCGCGAGGAGGGCCGCGGCGAGCGCCGAGGCGGCTCCGACTGCGATCCGACGTCCCGTGCGCTTCCGCGGGGGAGCGGCCCACGGGGTCTGGGTCGTGGTGTGGTCCATGGCTGGTCCTTTCACTGCGGGGACGTGCCCCTGGTTGTCCGGCCCGCCGCCGGCTCATGGCTTGATGCTCGCAACGGCTCGCAAGGGCCGTGTTCGGCCCATGTTCGAGGAATGTAAAGTCCTCAGCCGCGGGGCCCGCGCACGGGGTGGGCGCCGCCGTCGTGCGTTTGAATGGTGACGTGGAGAACTCGGGCGAGGGGCGCGGACTGGTGCTCGTGGTCGAGGACGAGCACGCGATCGCCGACCTCGAGCGCCTGTACTTGGCGCGGGCGGGCTTCGGCGTGCACGTGGAGCGCGACGGGACGATGGCCCTCGCGCGGATCCGGCAGCTCCGGCCGGTCGCGATCGTGCTCGACGTCGGGCTGCCGGGCCTCGACGGCGTCGAGATCTGCCGTCGCCTCCGCGAGGAGGACGATTGGACCCCGGTCCTCTTCGTCACGGCCCGCGACGATGAGGTGGACAGGGTCCTGGGCCTCGAGCTCGGGGCGGACGACTACCTCACCAAGCCGTTCTCGCCCCGCGAGCTCGTGGCCCGCGTCCGGAGCGTGCTGCGCCGCGCGGCAGGGCCGCAGGGTCCGCGGGTGCTGAGCGTGGGGCGGGTGCGGCTCGACCTCGGACGCCGCTCGGCCGAGGCGGATGGCCAGCCCGTGCAGCTCACCGCGATGGAGTTCGATCTCCTCGCGCACCTCATGTCGCAGCCCGGCCGGGTCTTCAGCCGCGAGCAGCTGCTCTCCGCGGTGTGGGGGCAGGCCGACTACGCGGGCGGGCGCACGGTCGACGTCCACGTCGCGCAGCTCCGCGCGAAGCTCGGGGACGCTAGCCCGCTTCGCACGACGCGCGGCGTCGGCTACAGCGCGTCTTCGGGTGGCAGGGCGGGACAGGGAGGGGCGTGAGCGCTATGAAGCACTGGCTGCGCTCCCTCTACGCCCGGGTCACGCTCGTGACGGCGGCCGTGGCCGCGGTCGCGACGCTCGTCGCGGGCCTCGTGGGCGCGCAGCTCATCCGGTCCGCGGCCGTCGACCAGGCGCGCGTGAGCCTCGCGCGCCAGGCCCAGGCGCTCAGCGCGTCCGGCTCGGTGACGGACCTCGCATCCCTCCGCGAGCTCGCCGTGGGCGAATCGGGCCGGATCGCGCTCGTGCAGGCCGACGGGAGCGTTACCGGCGCCGGCCGGCGCTTCGTGAGCCAGGCCGCCGTCAACAAGGTCCTCGCGAAGCAGTCGTTCTCTGAGACCGAGACCGTGAGCGGGACGCCGGTCGTGGTCGAGGCGCGGCCCCTAGCCTCGGGCGGCGGGCTCGTGCTCGTCGAGCCGGTGTCTGCCGTCAATCAGGCCGCTGGGCCGCTCGTCACGCGCCTTCTGTGGGCGCTTGCGCTCGGCTTCGCGTGCGCGGTGATCGGAGGCGCGCTCGTGGCGAGATGGGTAGCGAAGCCGCTGGTTCGGGTCGCGGCGGCGGCGCGGCGGCTCGCGGGCGGCGAGCGCGGCGTCGCGGTCGACGGCGGCGGCCCCACCGAGGTCACGCAGGTCTCCCGCGCACTCGAGGCGCTCGACGCCTCGCTCGCCGCGAGCGAGGGCCGCCAGCGGGAGTTCCTGCTGTCCGTCTCGCACGAGATGCGGACGCCGCTCACGGCCTTGCGCGGCTACGCGGAGGCCCTGGCCGACGGCGTGATCCCCGCCGAGGACGTGCGCCGCGTCGGCAAGACGCTCGGCGCCGAGACGGAGCGGCTCGACCACTTCGTCCGGGACCTGCTCGAGCTCGCGCGGCTCGAGGCGGACGATTTCCGGCTTGACTTCCAGAGCGTCGACGCCGCCGAGATCCTGACCGCGGTCGTGACGGCGTGGCGGGGCGTGTGGGAGCCCGCGGGTGTCGCGGCCCGCGCCGACGTCATGGGGCCGCTCGTCGTCGTGACGGACGCACGGCGCCTGCGACAGCTGCTCGACGGACTCGTCGAGAATGCGCTGCGGGTCGCGCCGACCGGGGCGCCCGTGGTTGTTGCGGGGCGGAGCGAGCCGGGCGCCGTGGTCATCGAAGTGCGCGACGGCGGTCCCGGGCTCAGCGACGACGACCTCGCCCACGCGTTCGTGCGGGGCGCGCTGCGTGCCCGATACGCGGGGGAGCGGCCCGTGGGCACCGGGCTCGGCCTCTCGATCGCCCACCGTCTCGCCGGCCGACTCGGCGCCGCGTTGACGGCGGGGCGTGCACCCGAGGGCGGCGCGTGCTTCTCGCTCAGGCTCCCCGTCGCGGGGGAGGCGGGTTCGGGGGCTCGCGGCTAGGCTCCGGGGCTCGCGGTCGATCGCCCTGCCCGGGCCGCCGCCCTGCCCGGGCGGTAGCTCTGCCAGGGCCGCCGCTCTGCGCGGACCGGCCGCTCGCGATTCGGTGCACGCCCGAACCTCGGGTATCCTAGAGTCTGCTTTGCACGAGCCTGGCCCCTCTGGGTCGGCGTGAAGCGGGCAATGGAGGATTCGCCTAGCGGCCTATGGCGCACGCCTGGAACGCGTGTTGGGTTAACGCCCTCGGGGGTTCAAATCCCCCATCCTCCGCGTGTGTGATGAAGCGGGACATCCTTGACGGATGAGTCGCGACATCGGTAACACCCCCGGTCCTCGGACCGGGGGTGTTCTGTTTTTTCGGCGAGAAGGTAACTCGCCAGTGCTCAAATACCCACGAAAAGTGAATTGCTGTCTTCGCGAACGTGATTTCCGGGCGAACCTTTCGGCGATCACCTGTGAGATTCCTGCGAACCTGCGATACCTAGGACGTTCGGCCTAGCGGCACGGATCCGTGGCGGCGAAGAATGGTAGCCTGCGGGCGAGAAAAACCGCACACGAATTGATTGGGGACCGGACGTGGAGCGTTCGACAAATTCCGAAGACTGGCTTGACCGGCGCCGGCTCATCATAGGGATGGCGGCAGGATTCGGTACGGCCGTGTTCGCGGTCGCAGCCGCGCCGGCCTTTGCCGACCCGCCCTCAGCGGACACCGTGCGCGCGGACCCCAACGCGGTCCTCTCCTTCGAACGTGCGGACGTCAGCTCGATCCCCGCGGGCAACCACTCAGGAGCTGTCGTCGTCGCGTCGTCGGATCTCCCGCGGCCCACTGAGGGCATGCTGTACGCTCCGCTCGAGACGCTCGTCCCGACCTCCGCGTTCGGCTACCGGATCAACCCCCTGACCGGCCAGCCGGGCGAGTTCCACTGGGGTCAGGACTTCGCGGGCGCGGCCGGCACGCGCGTCTACTCGGCCGACGCCGGCGTGGTCCGGGCCGCGGGTTGGCATCCGTGGGGCGGGGGGAACCGGGTCGAGATCGACCACGGCAACGGCCTTGTCACGACGTACAACCACATGCAGGCCATCGCCGTGAAGACGGGTGATTCCGTCTCCGTGAGCCAAGTGGTGGGCCTCGTCGGCCAGACCGGCTCAGCGACCGGGCCTCACCTGCACTTCGAGACGCATCTGAACAAGGTCTACAAGGATCCGACGCTGTGGCAGTTCATTCCGATCAAGCAGACGGACGCCGTCGGAACGCTCACGCTCGCGGACTACTCGCCCACCAACGGGCAGACGCCGGCCACGCAGAACTGGGACGTCCCCGGCCAGGCCGACGCCCCCGCAGCCGGCGAGACCGTTACGCGAGCCCCGGCTCCGTCGCCCGCCCCGGCGGCACCCGCGCCGACGGCAACCCCGAGCACCACGCCGCCGAGCCCAACGCCGGCCCCGTCGTCGTCGAGCACGTCGACGAGCAAGCCCACGCCGTCCCCGACGGCGACGCCGACTCCCACCGCTACGCCCACGCCGTCCCCGACGGCGACGCCGACCCCCACCGCAACGCCGACCCCGACGGCCACGGCAACCTCGACGTCGTCGCCCGCGCCGGCGGCAACGGCCTCGCCGACGCCGACGCCCTCGGCAACGGCGTCGCCGACCGCCTCGCCCACCGTGAAGCCCGCGGTGGCGCCCACCGCGTCGCCGAGCCCAACGCCGACCCCGAGCCCCACGAACACGGCCCACTAGACTGGGCGAGTGAGCCTGTATGACATTCCCTTGACCCTCAACGACGGCACCGAGACGGCGTTCGGCCAGTACGCAGGGCAGGCCGTCCTCGTGGTCAACGTCGCGTCTAAGTGCGGCTTCACGCCTCAGTACGAGGGGCTCGAGGCGCTGTACGAGGAGCTCCGCGAGCGTGGCCTCGTGATCCTCGGCGTCCCGTGCAATCAGTTCGCGGGCCAGGAACCGGGGACTGATACCGAGATCGAGGAGTTCTGCCGCCTCACGTACGGCGTCTCGTTCCCGCTCACGGCGAAGGCCGACGTCCTCGGGGCCCGGCAGCATCCTCTCTACGCGGAGCTCACGCGTTTCCCCGCGGGCGACGAGCACGGCGACAAGGTCAGGTGGAACTTCGAGAAGTTCCTCGTGAGCCCTGCGGGCGAGATCGTGGGGCGCTTCCGTTCGACGGTGACCCCGGACGCGCCCGAACTTCGCGACGCGATCGAGCAGGCGCTCCCGGTCAGCGCCTCGCTCTAGCCCAGGCGCGGGCGACGGCGTCGATCGCCTCTGCGTAGATCGCGCCCCAGTCGGCGCCCGGCTCCATGCTCGCGAGCTCAAGACTGACGAGGCCGTGCACCTGGCCCCAGATGACGAACACCGCCGTGTCGAGCGGGGCGTCGCGCAGGGCGCCCGATCGTTGCCCCGCCGCGATGGCTTCCCGGAGGGGCGCCATCGACGCGTCCGCGATCTCGGGAGTCGGAGCGACGGCGCTGCGCTCGCCGGGCCGCCCGGCCGAGCCGAACATGAGCCGGTACAGCGCCGGATGGGCGAGTGCCCACTCGCGGTAGGCGACCCCCAAAGCCTGGAGGCCGCCGCCGGCCGCTGCCCGCTGGGACTGCCCGAAGGACGTGAAGCCGCCGTCCACCACCGCCTTGAGGAGTTCGGCCTTGCCGCCGAAGAGCGAATAGACCGCGGTCGTCGAGGTTTCCGCGCCCGCCGCGACCTCGCGGAGCGTCACGCGGGCCGGGCCTTCGCGGTCCACGAGCTCGGCGGCGACGTCGAGGAGTCGGGTTCGGACGGCATCGTCGTGCACAACGGGTCTTGCCATGCGCCCCAGCATATCGTAACGTCGTTACGTAACAATGTTTTGAAACTCTGGAAAGGAAAAGCCATGGCTCAGGAAGCTTTCCCCGGGCGGTTCACGGCCGGGCCGGAGGGTGACGTGACGGTGTTCCTCATCGGCATGCGAGCGAACCGTTGGTGGAAGATCGGGACGGTCATGCGTGTGGCCGCGGCGATGCCGCGCATGCTTCGATACCTCGCGACCACACCCGAGGCCGGACTGCTCGGCTACCACCAGTGGCTCGGCCGGACCACGGTCCTCGTGAGCTATTGGCGCAGCCCCGAGCACCTCATGCGTTTCGCCGCGAACCGCGACGCGCCGCACCTCGGTCCGTGGCGGGATTTCATGAAGACGGTTGCGGAGACCGGCAACGTCGGCGTGTGGCACGAGACCTACTCCGTCCCGGCGTCCGGCGTCGAGACCGTCTACAGCGGGATGCCGCTCTTCGGCCTCGCGAAGGCGACCACCCACGTGCCGGTCGGGCACGGGCTCAACACCGCCAAGCAGCGCTGGGCCCACGTTGGCGGCGGGCGGAGCGCTCGGGCGAGCTAGCGCGCGCCGAGCAGGGCGTCCCGCCACTCGCGCAGGAAGGCCAGCCCGGCGTCGTCGTGAATAACCTCGGGGCCGAGCCCCAGGTAGCCCGCGGTGAGGATTTCGTAGGGCTTGTCGGGGACGCCGTCCTCGGGGCGCACGTCCACGTGCCGGACCTCGTGGTCGTTGTGGTGCAGCCAATCGGCCATGGCGTAGTCCGTGCGGGAATCACCCATGGTGAACCAGGCCTGCGGAACGATGCCGTCGCGCCGCAGGAGCTCGCAGGCACGGCTCGCACCGAGGTCCTTGCCGAGCCGCACCGACTCGATGTCGGTCGAGATGATCGTGGGGTCAATGCGGAAATCGAGCGAGTCGTCGTCGCCCGGTACATGGTGGTCGAGGCGCACGGCGCCGAGGCCCCGGCGCGACATCGCGGACATGGCGTCCATGTCGAACCGCTCCTGGACCTCCCGGTAGGTCACGTTGGCGATCTCGAGGCGCTGCTCGACCGAGACCATGGCCCGCTTCGTCTCGTCGAAGAACATGTAGTCGGAGTAGCCCGTGCTCACGAGGTCCCGCATATCGGCGGCGAACTCGCCCGGGACTGCGAGCTCGTGGTCAACGTGGACCGGCCCCGCGCCCGCCGACGTGTAGGAGAACCACGTGGCACCCTTCTCGCAGATCGCATGGACCCTGAGTCCGTCCGGCATCCCGGCGGCGAGCATCGGGTCCATGACCTGCCTCGCGATGAACGTGTCCGAACGCCCCGTATTGAACACAACCGGGATCCCGGACGAGCCGAGCTCGAGCAGGAGGCCGATGATTTCGGGGCGGACCGTGCGGCTCACGGGGCTCGCGATCGGGCCGTCGACGTCAAGGAGCAGTGCGTACGGGGGGTGGGTCTCCATGTGCCCATTCTGTCAGCCGCGGGGCGCCGCCGGGTCCCGTAGGGGACTCCCGCGAGGGTGCCGCGTAACCGTTCGGCCACAATCTGCCCTGCGTCGAATGTCCGCATGGTGGTAGGCGCGGGCTTGTTTACTCTAGTCGTGTGATCTTCAAAGCAGTGGGGGATGGGCGCCCCTACCCGGACCATGGGTACAACACGCCCAAGGATTGGGCCGCGCTTCCTCCGCGGGCCGTGCGGCTCGACGAGCTCGTCACCACGAAGCGCACGCTCGACCTCGAGGCCCTCCTGGCCGAGGACTCGACGTTCTTCGGCGACCTGTTCCCGCACGTCGTGCAGTACAAGGGCGTCCTGTATCTCGAGGACGGCCTCCACCGGGCGCTCCGGACGGCGCTCCACCAGCGCACGGCCATCCACGCCCGCGTCCTGGACCTTGACGCTTGATCCGAGGCCGCAACAGTGAGCCATAAGCACAAGGATCTGGACGTCTACCACGGGCACCGCATTGTCAACGGGGAGCAGCTGCGCTCGCAGTTCGAGCCGGACCCGGATGAGACCGGGCACCGTGGCCACTTGCGCCGGCGGATCCTGCACGGCGTCATGCTGACTCTCCTCGTGGCGATCGTCGTGCTCGGAGCGGGCGGGGCGTGGGCCGTCCTGACCGGCCGGCTCGTGATTCCGCAGCCCCAGGCCTCCGCGGCTCAGACGCTCGGCTGCCCGTCTGCGACGTTCGACTATTCGCCGCCCGAGTCCGTGCACGTCAACGTCTTCAACGCGGCCGGCAAGGAGGGTCTCGCGAAGACCATCGGCGACCAGCTCGCGCAGCGGAAGTTCGCCGTCGGCACCGTTGACAACGAGAAGGCGGCGGGATCGCCCACGGCGGTCATCGTCGCCGGACCCGCCGGGGAGAGCGCGGCCTTCACGGTCCAGCGCCACGTCCCCGGGAGCGTCTTCCGGCTCGACGGCCGCGGCGACACGACCGTGGACCTCATCCTTCTGCCCTCGTTCAAGGAGCTCAAGGATCCGGGGGTCATCGACCAGACTCCGGGCACTCTCCTCTGCGAGGGCGCGACACCGAGTCCGCTCGTGCCGGTGACCCCGCCGCAGTAGCGCCGCCGCCCCGCGTCAGCTCCGGACCGGACGCCCGATCTCGTCGAAGCGCGCACCGACCCCGCGCTGAATGAAGCGCACGGTCGCCTCGGTGTGATCGGCCGGCGTGGCCGGGTCGGAGTCCTGGGCGCCCTCCTTGCGGCCGCGGTCGGCGCTCGCGGCGAGCGAGCCCAGGACGAGCTGGGCGAGCTCCTCGAGGTCGGCGCGTGGGATGTACCCCTCGTCCATGCAGGTCCTGAGGATGTCGCGCAGCACCGCGTTGAGCTCGCCGACATGGTCGCCGAGCTTCGCGAACGACGACGGCGAGAGCACCGCGCGCATCGCCGGTCCCGGCGGGAGGTGGCGGCGGGAGAGGTCCTCGACCTGAGCGCGCACGTAGACGGCCAGCCGGTCCACGGGGTTGGTGAGCGCGGCGAGCTCCTCCTTGAGCTCGATGAGGAAGCGGCCCGTCTCGTCGAGTGCGTAGCCGATGAGGAGCTCCTCGAGGTCGGCGTAGTAGTTGTAGACGGCTGTGCGCCCGATTCCCGCCTGACGCGCGACGTCGGTCATCGTGAGCCCGGGAAGGCCGCGGGTGAACAGGAGCTCGCCGAACGCGTCGAGGATGCGGCGTTGCGTGAGGGCACGTTGGGCGGCGTTCGACTCGGCCTGAATGCGGGGCATGCCCACATTTTAGGTCAAAGTGTCACCAAAGAGTGTCAGCCACCCGCTTCGGGTCTCGGGTAGCTGTACCCGAGACGGCCTCGGGGCGGGGTTAGGCGGTTCGGCGGGCCTTCAGGATGGCGTCGGTCAGGATCGCCTTCTGGCCGTCCGGGCCCGTGGCCTCGCGGCCCTCGGACGTGCGGGCCTCGACCGTCCACTGGTCTTCGGGGAGGCCGAGCGCCAGCGCGAGCTCGTTGGCCGTGGGCGGCTGCGCGCGCTCGCCTTCATGCGCGTGTTGCGCCCACGGCGGGAAGTCCGCGTGCCCCACCACGAGCAGCAGCCCGCCGGGCGCCACGGCCCGCGCGGCCGTCAGGAGCACGCGCTCGCGCGGGAACTCGAGCGGCGAGTGCAGGAATTGCGCGGACACGAGATCGTACTCGGCGTCCGGCTGCCACTCCGCGAGGTCGCGGTGAAGCCACACGGTCCGATCCTCGAGGCCCGCCTCCTGCGCGTGGCGCGCGGCCCGCTCGAGGGCGACACCGGAGATGTCCACGCCCGTGACCGTCCAGCCCCGCTGCGCGAGCCACAGGGCGTCGGCGCCCTCGCCGCATCCGAGGTCGAGCGCTCGCCCGGGCGCGACCGTCTCGATTTCGCTCACGAGGGCAGGGTTCGGTTTGCCGCTCCACACCTGCTCGCGCTCGCCGTACAGCTCGTCCCAGAACTCCGACGCCGGCCGCGTCTCATCGCTGTGCATGGTCAACACCTATCGGCGGTGGACGCCTGGGCGCAAGGCCGAGCGGGCCAAGAGGCTGGCTAGCCCGCAATCTCGACGTAGACAGGCCGGCCCCGCAGCCGCCGCGCGAGCCCGCCCCGGCGCACCATGCGCGGGCGGTACCGGTGGCCGAAGGGGTCGACGACGACCGAAGCCTCGGGCGCGCGGACCACCCGGCGGTCCACGGCGTCGAGGCCGGGTGCCCGCAACGTCTGGCCTCCGGCGATGACGAGCCATTGCTGCTCGTCGCCCGGCTCCTCGAGCGCGAGCTCCTCGAAGAGGGAG